>NZ_JATAAG010000025.1:170688-316247 GCF_030341915.1 Pseudomonas sp. BCRC 81390
CGGCCTCCATAGGTTTGATCAAAAAACAGTCAGCCTCTGTCAGGGCGCTTGCTTGCCTGGCACATCAGCATCTACCTGTTTTTGCCCACAATCGCTGTGAGCCCCTCTGTGGATAATATGTTCGGTATCGGCTGCGAGCCGCGTATTCAGGGGCGTTGACAGATTTGTTCAAAAAATGATCAAACCTCACTTTCCATCCTTCCGGACTTGATAATCAGGGCCTTGCAGCGCTTATCCACAGTTCCGTTGCGAATGCCGTGCGTGGTTGCCCACAAACTCTGTTGGTGGCTCTGTGGATAAGGTGTACGAACACCGCTGCATCCGAATGTGCATGCGGGGTTGAGCGAGTTGGTCAAATACTGATCAGCCATTCGCTGTGGCGGGTGCTACGAGGGAGGGGGGTGAAACGCGTTTTCAGGTGCGGGAGGGGAGGTGGGAACAACCCCGCCACCAAACTTCGTTCAGTGGCGGGGGGTGGGCTTACTGTGCCTGCACTTCCTTCAGGTAAGGTGCCGGCTCAGCCCCCAGGTTGTTGAGCAGGCGCTGGCTGTACCAGTCGATGAAGTTGACCACGCCAAACTCGTAGGTCTTCGAGTAAGGGCCTGGCTGGTATGCGGTGGAGTTGATCCCGCGCTGGTTCTCTTCGGCCAGGCGGCGGTCCTGGTCGTTGGTGGCGTCCCACACCTTGCGCATGCGCTCCGGGTCGTAATCGACACCCTCCACGGCATCCTTGTGCACCAGCCACTTGGTGGTGACCATGGTTTCCTGGGCGCTGATCGGCCACACGGTGAACACGATCATGTGGTCGCCCATGCAGTGGTTCCACGAGTGTGGCAGGTGCAGGATGCGCATCGAGCCCAGGTCCGGGTTCTTGATGCGGCCCATCAGTTTCTGGCAGGCCTGCTTGCCGTCCATGGTCATCGACACGGTGCCCTTGAGCAGCGGCATGCGCACGATGCGGTTACGCAGGCCGTGGCTCTTGTGCAGGTACGGGATCTTCTCGGCTTCCCAGGCGGCGGCCGAGGCGGCCACGTGGTCCTTGAATTCCTGGCTGGCGCGCGGGTCGTTGGTGTCGTCCCATTCCAGCAGGGTTTGCAGCAGCTCCGGGTGCGAACCGTTGCAGTGGTAGCACTCGCGGTTGTTTTCCAGCACCAGCTTCCAGTTGGCCTTTTCCATCAAGGTGGTTTGCACCGCCACCTTGGTGTTTTCCATGTCGTACGGTTCCATGTAGTGGTCCAGGGTGGCCAGGAACTCGTCGATGGCAGGCGGGTTTTCCGCCAGGCTGATAAAGATGTAGCCGCCGGCGACTTTCACATTCACCGGCTTCAGGCCGTACTGGTTCATGTCGAAGTCGGCGCCCATTTCGGTACCGGCGAACAGCAGGCGGCCGTCCAGCTCGTAGGTCCACTGGTGGTACGGGCAGACCAGCTTGGCCACCTTGCCCTTGTCGCTGACGCACAGGCGCGAGCCGCGGTGACGGCAGACGTTGTGGAAGGCATGCACCTTGCCTTCGGCACCACGCACCACGATGATCGGGTTCTTGCCGATCTGCAGGGTGATGTAGTTGCCCTTGGCCGGGATCTCGCAGGTCATGCCGGCGATCAGCCACTCCTTGTGGAAGATCTCCTGCATGTCGATCTGGAACAGACGCTCGTCGTTGTAGAACGGCTGCGGCAGCGAGAAGGTGCGCTCGCGGGTCTGCAGCATTTCGGCGGTTGCCTTGCGTGCAGGTTCCAGTGGATCGCCCAGGCTCAGGGTTGCGGTGACGTCCATCGTGTATTCCTCGGGGCCGTGTGCGGCCGGCAAAAGGTGGCTAATCGTTGTTGTGGTGCCGCAAGGCTGCTTATCAAGAAACAGCGGTTGTTTTGCCGTGGAGTGTGCGTCCGAAGACGTCGTGAACCGTATCCATGGGCGACATGGCCGAATTGAATTACGACTCCGCAGCCCTTGTGGTGCGGGGCTGGTCGCGATAAGCACGCCGATGTCGCTGGCAGGAATGTACGTCGTGTTCAGCTTGCGCATTATCCAAGCCATAAAAAGCCAATAGTCGGCTGCTGGAGATGAACATGTCCGATACCTTCCTCAATCCGGTCACCACCCAGACCTGGGCCAACGGCCGCCACATCGTGCGCTGCGTCAAGGTCATCCAGGAGACCTGGGACGTGCGCACCTTCTGCTTCATGGCCGACCAGCCGATCATGTTCTTCTTCAAGCCCGGGCAGTTCGTCACCCTGGAGCTGGAGATCGAAGGCAAGCCGGTGATGCGCTCCTACACCATCTCCAGCTCGCCTTCGGTGCCCTACAGCTTCTCGATCACGGTCAAGCGCGTACCGGGCGGCCTGGTGTCCAACTTCCTTCACGACACCATGCACGAAGGCGCCGAACTGCCCGTGCATGGCCCGGTGGGCCTGTTCAACGCCATCGATTTCCCGGCGCCGAAGGTGCTGTACCTTTCGGGCGGTGTCGGTATCACGCCGGTGATGTCGATGGCCCGCTGGTTCTACGACACCAACGGCAATGTCGACATGGTGTTCGTGCACAGTGCCCGTTCGCCGAAGGACATCATCTACCATCGCGAGCTGGAGCAGATGGCCTCGCGCATCCCCAACTTCAGCCTGCACATCATTTGCGAAAAGCATGGCCTGGGTGAGCCGTGGGCGGGTTACCGCGGCTACCTGAACCAGCGCCTGATGGAGCTGATTGCGCCGGACTACATGGAGCGCGTGGTGTTCTGCTGCGGCCCGACACCGTACATGAGCGCGGTCAAGCGCATGCTCGAAGCGGTGGGCTTCGACATGAAGAACTACCACGAGGAGTCGTTCGGTGCCACGCCGCCGGAAGCCAAGGCGGACGCGGTGGAGCATGCCGAACAGGCTGCCGATGCGCCGGAACTGGATGCCGCCGACCTCAACCTGGTGGAGTTCATTGGCAGCGACAAGAGTATCCGCATCGCCCCGGGCGAGACCGTGCACGCAGCGGCAGCCAAAGTTGGCCTGATGATCCCGAAAGCCTGCGGCATGGGCATCTGCGGCACCTGCAAGGTGCTCAAGCTGGGTGGTGAAGTCGAGATGGAGCACAACGGCGGCATTACCGAAGAGGACGAAGCCGAGGGCTACATCCTGTCGTGCTGCAGTGTGCCGAAAGGGGATGTACGGATCGATTACTGATCTTAGGGCCTCTTCGCGGGGCAAGCCCGCTCCCACAGGTTCTGTGCTACTTCAGGCCAGCGGTGAAACCTGTAGGAGCGGGCTTGCCCCGCGAAAAGGCCATCAAATCCACACAGCATCCCAATGCGGATAATCGCCAACACGGCGAACCAACCCCGCTCTCATGGGGTTGGCAACGATATACCTGGCCACCTGCACAACACTCTCCTCACGGCGCAAGGCATGGTCGTGGAAGCCTGGCTGCCATAGCCGCCTGCGCGGCATGCCGACTTTATAAAGCGCATGAGTGCTGCGCGACTTGAACCTGCGCATCAAGCAGCACAACGTGCCACTTCGTAACTCGATCAACCAATGGACATGGTCTGGCATGACTACCCAGGCCAGGGAGCGGCAGAGTCCATCGAGCTCGGTTTGCCTCAGTTGGTGGATCACACTGCGAGCGAGCTGGAAGTCGGTGAAGATCCGTTTGCGTTCGTAAGTGACGGTGGTCAGCAGGTAGAGCCCGCCTGGCTGTGAGAAACGGCCACGGCGCAGCAGGTGGGAATGGGCACGGTCCATGTGTTGCTCCCTTTGAAGATTCAGGGAACACACTAGGTCAGCTGGGCTCAGTGCGGGGTGGGGAATGGTTGCGGGATGTTGGGTGGCAGTGCCGGCCTCTTCGCGGGGCAAGCCCGCTCCCACAAGTTGAACTGGCAACACTATTCAATTTGAACTGCCAGCCCTATTCAAGTTGAACTGCCAACACTATCCACTGTAGGAGCGGGCTTGCCCCGCGAATGGGCCGCAAAGCGGCCCCAGCAATCTCAAGTCCGGAAACGAGCCACCAGCCCATTCAAGTCCACAGCCAGTCGCGACAATTCAGCACTCGCCGCACTGGTCTGATTCGCGCCCGTAGCGCTCTGCACCGACAGGTCGTTGATATTCACCAGGTTGCGGTCCACTTCCCGCGCCACCTGCGCCTGCTCTTCCGCAGCGCTGGCAATCACCAGGTTACGCTCGTTGATCTGCGCCACCGCCCCGGCAATGGTATCCAGCGCCAAGCCTGCGCCACGGGCGATATTCAGGGTCGATTCGGCACGCTCGGTGCTGGTGCGCATCGAATTCACGGCCTCCTCGGTACCGCCCTGAATGCTGCCGATCATCCGCTCGATCTCGCTGGTCGACTGCTGGGTACGGTGGGCCAGCGCCCGTACTTCATCGGCGACCACGGCAAAACCACGGCCTGCCTCGCCGGCACGGGCCGCCTCGATCGCCGCGTTGAGCGCCAGCAGGTTGGTCTGGTCTGCCAGGCCGCGGATCACATCCAGCACCTTGCCGATATCACGCGACTGTTCGGCCAGGTGGGTGACCAGCTTGGCGGTGGCTTGCACGTCACCGCTCATGCGCTCGATGGCACCCACGGTTTCCATGACCAGGTCGCGGCCATCGCCCGCCGAACGGCTGGCTTCGCTGGAGGCTTCCGAGGTGCTGACTGCATTGCGCGCCACCTCTTCGACGGCACTGGTCATCTCGGTCACCGCCGTGGCGGCCTGTTCAATTTCGTTGTTCTGCTGCTGCAGGCCGCGGGCGCTTTCGTCGGTGACGGCGTTCAGCTCCTCGGCAGCCGAGGCCAGTTGAGTCGCCGAGCCGGCAATCAGCTGCAAGGTATCGCGCAGCTTGTCCTGCATGCGGGCCATGGCGCGCAGCAGGCGGGCAGCTTCATCGGTACCCTCGGCATGGATGACGTGGGTCAGGTCGCCGTCGGCGATCTGTTCGGCGCATCTGAGCGCCTCGTCGATCGGCTTGGTGATGCTGCGGGTCAGCAGCATGGCGCAGGCAAACGTCAGCACGGTGGCGGCGACCAGCAGGCCGATCACCAGCGAGAAAGCCGCGTCGTACTGGCTGGCGGCTTTCGCGTTGGTGTCACGGGTCTGCTCGGTATTGATGCGCACCAGGGTCTCCATGATCTTGTTGATCTGTTCGGAGGTGGCGATCACGTCACGGTTGAGAACCTCCCTCAGTTCATCGAGGCGGCCGGCCTGGCTCAGGCTACGCATGCGTGCCTCCAGCTGGCGGTACTGGTTGAGCAACTGCACGTACTGATCGTATGCGGCCTGCTCGTCGGCGGCCGTGATCAGCGGCAGGTACGTCTGGCGCGCGCGGTCGATCTCCTGGTTGCGCTGGTCCATCAGCTTGAGGATGTCCTGTTGGCCTTGCGGTTCGCGGTTCACCAGCAGGCGGTAGGCGAGGCTGCGCATCCGCAGGTTCAGGGCGTTGAGCTCATCCAGGGTCTTGATGGCGGGTACGCTGACCTGTTCGATGGCCAGGCCGGCCTGGCGGATGTTGCCCATCTGCATCAGGGAGAAAATACCGAGGCCGAGCATCAGCAGGCCGATAAGCGCAAAGCCCAGCAGTGCGCGTGGGGCAATATTGATGTTGCGTAATGACATGGAGGGCAGATCCAGGGAAGTGAAGGAGAGGCACCCAGTGCGACAGAATGTGTCTCTTTGAGTATCGGTCGTGACCGGTCAGTCTTGAGTGCGCCCCGGCAAAATTCCGAGCTGGCCCGGACGTTCCTGACCGGCGGTTGACCCAGGTCGGAACAAGGGGCTGGTTACCCTGTCAATCTGCGGGTTCGACACGTTGTGAATCCGATATTTAATGGCGACGGGCGGCACTTTTCTTTATCGTGTGCGCCCCCCGCAACAACCTGAGATAGACCCATGCTGGAAGCTTCCCTGAATCAAATCGAGCAACTGGTCAACGACCTGCTGCAGAAGAACGCCCAACTCACCGAGCAGAACAGCGCCCTCAACCAGGAACTGGCCCAGGCCAAGGAAGAAAACGAGACCTTGCAGCTGTCGCTGATGGAACAGGAAGAGAAGCACGGCAGCACCGCCGCGCGCCTGCAAGCGCTGGTCGAGCGCGCCAATGCTGGCGTTGTCGGCGCATGACACTACGGGCTCAGCCAATCAATGTCGTGTCGATCCTCGGCAACGATTATTCGATCAAGGCGCCTGAAGGCCAGGAAGCAACCCTGGCCCAGGCCGTGCAAATGCTCA
The DNA here is from genome assembly GCF_030341915.1 of Pseudomonas sp. BCRC 81390. Taxonomy (NCBI): domain Bacteria; kingdom Pseudomonadati; phylum Pseudomonadota; class Gammaproteobacteria; order Pseudomonadales; family Pseudomonadaceae; genus Pseudomonas; species Pseudomonas sp. BCRC 81390. The sequence goes on from NZ_JATAAG010000025.1 coordinate 176,897, forward strand.
ACACCGCCCTGGCCCAGACCAAGCGTCAGTACCCGACCCTGATCGGTGACAAATTGCTGGTGCTGGCCGCGTTGAACCTGTGTTCGCGACAGATCGAACTGCAGGACGAGCACCGCAAGACGCTGGAGCGTACCCAGGCGCAGATAGACGCCACCGTGGACACCATCGTCCGGACTATTGCCGAGCAATGACGGGCTGATGCCGAAATCCCTGTGGGAGCTGTGCCGTTGTTCTAGATTACTGGATTAACTGAATACGCAAGTGTATACACTTTCCGCAAAACAATAATTATGCGGGGAGCAGGGGCATGCGTATCTGGCGTAAAAGCATCCAGTGGCAATTGATCACCAGCATGGGCGCTGCCCTGCTGGTGAGTATTCTGGTCGTTGTCATCATTTTCAGCGTGGCGCTCAATCGCCTTACTGAACGCTACCTGGTGGGCAGTGCCCTGCCGGCCAGCATCGAAGCCATCCGCAACGACATCGAGCGCATGCTCGGCCAGCCGCTGGTAGCGGCGGCAGACATCGCCGGCAACACGCTGCTACGCGACTGGCTTGCCGCCGGCGAAAACCCCGCGCAGGCTCCGCAATTCGTCGAATACCTCACCGCCGCCAAACAGCGCAACCAGGCGTTCACGGCTTTGTTCGTCTCCACCGAGACCGGCCATTACTACAACGAGAATGGCCTGGACCGCACGCTCAGCCGCAGCAACCCGAAGGACAAGTGGTTCTATGGCTACATCGACAGTGGTGCCGAGCGGTTCATCAATATCGACATCGATGGAGCAACGGGCGAGCTGGCCCTGTTCATCGACTACCGTGTGGAAAAGCATGGCCAGCTGGTTGGCGTGGCCGGCATGGGCCTACGCATGACCGAACTGTCGAAGTTGATCCACGACTTCAGCTTTGGCGAACACGGCAAGGTGTTTCTGGTGCGTAACGATGGCTTGATCCAGGTGCACCCGGACAACGCCTTCAGCGGCAAGCGCCAGCTGGCCGAGCAGCTAGGCGCGGACGCTGCCAAGGCGGTGATGAATGGGCCGCAGGCGCTGCGCAGCAGCCGCTTCAGCCGTGACGGCGAAAGCTACCTGGCGCTCGGCCTGCCCTTGCGCGACCTGAACTGGACCTTGGTAGCCGAAGTGCCAGAGCAGCAGATCTACGCGCAAATGCACCAGGCGGTGTGGCTGACCAGCCTGATCGGTGGCGCCGTGGCGCTGGCCTCGCTGCTGCTGGTGGTGCTGTTGGCCCGCGGCTTGGTGCGGCCGATCCGCCGCGTCACGGCTGCGCTGGTGCAGATCGGCAGTGGCGCGGGTGATCTCAGCCACCGCCTGGACGATTCACGCCTGGACGAACTGGGTGATCTGGCCCGCGGTTTCAACCGCTTCCTCGACAGCCAGCGGCGGCTGATCGGTGAAGTGCTGCAGACCTCCGAGCGTTTGCATCGGGCGGTGGAACAGGTGACCCTGGTAGTGGACAACACCGCCGAACGTTCCGGGCGCCAGCAGGAAATGACCGAAATGGTCGCTACCGCCGTACACGAGATGGGCCTGACCGTGCAGGACATCGCCCGTAATGCTGGCGATGCGGCCCAGGCCTCGCAGGCGGCGCGTGACGAAGCGGTGCAGGCGCGCGAAGTGGTACGGCGCTCGGTCCAGGGCATCGAGGGCATGTCGGGCGATATCGGCAAGGCGGCCGAGGCTGTGGGCCAGTTGGCCGGTGAAGTCGCCTCGATCGATGAGGTTTTGGCGGTAATCCGCAGCATTTCCGAGCAGACCAACCTGCTGGCGCTGAATGCTGCCATCGAGGCCGCACGGGCAGGGGAGATGGGGCGCGGGTTTGCCGTGGTGGCCGATGAAGTGCGCACCTTGGCGCGGCGTACGCAGCTGTCTACCGATGAAGTGCAGCAGATGATTCAGCGCCTGAAGCAGGGTGCGGGCGTGGCGGTGAGTTCGATGCAGGCGGGGCAGCAGGCCACCGGTAGCGGAGTCGAGTCGAGCCAGCGCACAGGCGCATCGCTGGGCGCCATTACCGACCGGGTCGAGCACATCAGCGACATGAACCATCAGGTCGCGACGGCGACCGAAGAGCAGTCGGCGGTGACCGAGGAAATCAACCGCACGGTGCAGGGGATTTCCGACCTGGCGCGGGAGACGGCGGCAGAGGTGCAGGGCTGTCGCGAGGAGTGCCGGGCATTGCGTGGGCTGGCCGATGACCTGGCGCGGCAGATGGGCGGGTTCAGGCTCTAGATCGGCGTTTGCTTCTTCACGGGCTTGCCCGCTCCCACAGGTTCGTCAGGCGCTCCCTGTGGGAGCGGGCGTGCCCGCGAATACGGCCTGTCAGGCGGTGATGATGCTACGGATATCCGCAGCCAACTCGCGCACCCGCTCTTCCTCGGTATCCCACGAGCACATGAAGCGCGCCCCACCACTGCCAATGAAGGTGTAGAACCGCCAGCCTCTGCTACGCAGCGCTTCGATCGCATGCTCCGGCATCTGCAGGAACACCCCGTTGGCCTCCACCGGGAACATCAGCTCCACCCCAGGCAGGTCGCTGACCAGCGAGGCCAGCAGCTGCGCGCAGCGGTTGGCATGTGCGCCGTGACGCAACCAGGCGCCGTCTTCCAGCAGGCCCACCCATGGCGCCGACAGGAAGCGCATCTTCGACGCCAGCTGGCCGGCCTGCTTGCAGCGGTAATCGAAGTCCTCGGCCAGCTGGCGGTTGAAGAACAGGATCGCTTCACCCACCGCCATGCCGTTCTTGGTGCCGCCAAAGCACAGCACATCGACGCCGGCCTTCCAGGTCAGCTCGGCCGGGCTGCAGCCCAGGAACGAGCAGGCGTTGGAAAAGCGCGCGCCGTCCATGTGCAGGTTCAGGCCCAGCTCCTTGCAGGTGGCACTGATCGCCCGCAGCTCGTCGGGGCGGTACACCGTGCCTACCTCGGTGGCCTGGGTAATGGTCACCACGCGTGGCTTGGGGTAGTGGATGTCCTGCCGCTTCAATGCCACGTCACGGATCGATTGCGGGGTCAGCTTGCCGTGGACGCTGGCTGCGGTCAGCAGCTTGGAGCCGTTGGAGAAGAATTCCGGGGCACCGCATTCGTCGGTCTCGACGTGGGCGGTCTCGGAGCAGATGACGCTGTGGTAGCTCTGGCACAGCGAGGCCAGGGCCAGGGAGTTGGCGGCCGTGCCGTTGAAGGCGAAGAACACTTCGCAGTCGGTTTCGAACAGGTTGCGGAAGTATTCGGCGGCGCGCTCGGTCCACTGATCGTCGCCGTAGGCGCGGTCGTGACCGTGGTTGGCCTTTTCCATCGCCGCCCAGGCTTCGGGGCAGATACCGGAATAGTTGTCGCTGGCGAATTGTTGGCTCTTATCTGTCATGACACTGTCCTGTGAACGACGCAGAACAGCACTCTAAACCATCGATTCGGCGGTTGCCTATACAAGCTGTGCATGGGCTGATGGCTGTATTGTCCGTGCCCGCGAACAAGCCAGCACCGCAACGAATGTCGTAAACGCGCCATTGCAAGGCGTGCGCAGGCATCTGAGCCGCCCCGGCCAGTCATAACATCGCCACAAAGGGCCACAGTGCCCCACGACAAAAATGATCGCCGCCGGGAGATACACGATGTTCAGCAAGCAAGACCAGATCCAGGGTTACGATGATGCACTTCTGGCGGCGATGAATGCCGAAGAACAGCGCCAGGAAGACCACATCGAGCTGATCGCCTCGGAGAACTACACCTCCAAGCGCGTGATGCAGGCCCAAGGCAGCGGCCTGACCAACAAGTACGCCGAAGGCTACCCGGGCAAGCGCTACTACGGTGGCTGCGAGCACGTGGACAAGGTCGAGGCCCTGGCCATCGAGCGCGCCAAGCAGCTGTTCGGCGCCGATTACGCCAACGTGCAGCCGCACTCCGGCTCGTCGGCCAACAGCGCGGTCTACCTGGCCCTGCTGCAGCCTGGTGACACCATTCTCGGCATGAGCCTGGCCCACGGCGGCCACCTGACCCACGGCGCCAAGGTGTCGTCCTCGGGCAAACTGTACAACGCCGTGCAGTATGGTATCGACACCAACACCGGCCTGATCGACTACGACGAAGTCGAGCGCCTGGCGGTCGAGCACAAGCCGAAAATGATCGTTGCCGGCTTCTCGGCCTACTCCAAGACCCTCGATTTCCCACGCTTCCGCGCCATCGCCGACAAGGTCGGGGCGCTGCTGTTCGTCGACATGGCCCACGTTGCCGGCCTGGTCGCTGCTGGCCTGTACCCGAACCCGATCCCGTTCGCCGATGTGGTCACTACCACCACCCACAAGACCCTGCGCGGCCCGCGTGGCGGCCTGATCCTGGCCAAGTCGAACGAAGAGATCGAGAAAAAGCTCAACGCCGCAGTATTCCCGGGCGCCCAGGGCGGCCCGCTGATGCACGTGATCGCCGCCAAGGCCGTGTGCTTCAAGGAAGCGCTGGAGGCAGAATTCAAGGCCTACCAGAAACAAGTGATCGAAAACGCCCAGGCCATGGCCCAGGTGTTCATCGACCGTGGCTATGACGTGGTCTCCGGTGGTACCGACAACCACCTGTTCCTGGTCAGCCTGATTCGCCAGGGCCTCACCGGCAAAGACGCCGACGCCGCCCTGGGCCGTGCGCACATCACCGTCAACAAGAACGCCGTGCCGAACGACCCGCAGTCGCCGTTCGTCACTTCGGGCCTGCGTATCGGCACCCCGGCCGTCACCACCCGCGGCTTCAAGGTCGCCCAGTGCGTGGCCCTGGCCGGCTGGATCTGCGACATCCTCGACAACCTCGGTGACGCTGACGTCGAAGCCGATGTGGCGAAGAACGTCGCGGCGCTGTGCGCAGATTTCCCTGTTTACCGCTGAGTGGAGCCACACACCATGCAACGTTACTCGGGCTTCGGCCTTTTCAAGCACTCCCTCAGCCACCACGAGAACTGGCAGCGCATGTGGCGCACGCCAACCCCTAAAAAGGTCTACGACGTGGTTATCGTCGGCGGTGGCGGGCATGGCCTGGCCACGGCCTACTACCTGGCCAAAGAGCACGGCATCACCAACGTTGCCGTGATCGAGAAGGGTTACCTGGGCGGCGGCAACACCGCCCGTAACACCACCATCGTGCGTTCCAACTACCTGTGGGACGAGTCGGCGCACCTGTACGAGCACGCCATGAAGCTGTGGGAGGGTCTGTCCCAGGACCTCAACTACAACGTGATGTTCTCCCAGCGTGGCGTCTACAACCTGTGCCACACCCTGCAGGACATGCGTGACTCCGAGCGCCGCGTTTCCGCCAACCGCCTGAATGGCGTGGATGGCGAGCTGCTGAACACTGCCCAGGTCGCGGCCGAGATCCCGTACCTGGACTGCTCGAAGAACACCCGTTACCCGATCCTTGGCGCCACCGTACAGCGCCGTGGCGGCGTGGCCCGTCACGACGCCGTGGCCTGGGGCTTCGCCCGTGCTGCCGACGCCTTGGGCGTGGACCTGATCCAGCAGACCGAAGTGACCGGTTTCCGCAAGGAAAACGGCGCGGTCATCGGTGTGGAAACCAACAAAGGCTTCATCGGCGCCAAGCGCGTGGGCGTGGTCACCGCCGGTAACTCCGGGCACATGGCCAAGCTCGCCGGCTTCCGCCTGCCGCTGGAATCGCACCCGCTGCAGGCGCTGGTATCCGAGCCAATCAAGCCGATCATCGACAGCGTGATCATGTCCAACGCCGTACACGGCTACATCAGCCAGTCGGACAAGGGCGACCTGGTGATCGGTGCCGGCATCGACGGCTGGGTCGGCTACGGCCAGCGCGGTTCGTACCCGGTGATCGAGCACACCCTGCAGGCCATCGTCGAAATGTTCCCCAACCTCTCGCGCGTTCGCATGAACCGCCAGTGGGGCGGCATCGTCGATACCTCGCCGGACGCCTGCCCGATCATCACCAAGACCCCGGTCAAGAACCTGTTCTTCAACTGCGGTTGGGGTACCGGCGGCTTCAAGGCGACCCCGGGTTCGGGCAACGTCTTCGCCGCGAGCCTGGCCAAGGGCGAAATGCACCCACTGGCCGCGCCGTTCTCCATGGACCGTTTCTACAGCGGCGCACTGATCGACGAACACGGCGCTGCCGCCGTCGCCCACTAACCGGAGACACCGTCATGTTGCATATTTTCTGTCCCCACTGCGGCGAGCTGCGCTCCGAAGAAGAGTTCCACGCCTCTGGCCAGGCGCACATCGCCCGCCCGCTGGACCCCAACGCCTGCTCCGACGAGGAGTGGGGTACCTACATGTTCTACCGTGACAACCCGCGCGGTATTCACCATGAACTGTGGGACCACGTTGCCGGCTGCCGCCAGTACTTCAACGTCACCCGCGACACCGTGACCTACGAAATTCTGGAAACCTACAAGATTGGCGAGAAGCCGCAAGTGACCGCCAGCGGCAAGCCAAGCAGCGCCGCGTCGACCGTCAAAGGCCAAGGGGAAAAAGTATGAGCCAGACCTATCGCCTCGCCAGCGGCGGCCGTATCGACCGCAGCAAGGTCCTTAACTTCAGCTTCAACGGCAAGACCTACCAGGGTTATGCCGGCGACACCCTTGCCGCCGCATTGTTGGCCAACGGCGTCGACATCGTTGGCCGCAGCTTCAAGTATTCGCGCCCACGCGGCATCATCGCCGCCGGTACCGAAGAGCCGAATGCCATCCTGCAGATCGGCTCCAGCGAAGCCACCCAGATCCCTAACGTGCGTGCCACCCAACAGGCACTGTACGCAGGCCTGGTCGCCACCAGCACCAACGGCTGGCCGAACGTCAACAACGACGTCATGGGCATCCTCGGCAAGGTCGGTGGCAGCATGATGCCGCCGGGCTTCTACTACAAAACCTTCATGTACCCGAAATCGTTCTGGATGACTTACGAGAAGTACATCCGCAAAGCCGCCGGCCTTGGCCGCGCGCCGCTGCAGAACGACCCGGACAGCTACGATTATATGAACCAGCACTGCGACGTGCTGATCGTCGGTGCCGGCCCTGCTGGCCTGGCTGCGGCCCTGGCTGCGGCGCGCAGCGGTGCGCGGGTGATCCTGGCTGACGAGCAGGAAGAGTTCGGCGGCAGCCTGCTCGACACCCGCGAAACCCTCGACGGCAAGCCTGCCACCGACTGGGTCAACGCCGTGGTCAAAGAGCTGGAAAGCCTGCCGGAAGTGACCCTGCTGCCACGTGCCACGGTCAATGGCTACCACGACCATAACTTCCTGACCATCCACGAGCGCCTCACCGACCACCTCGGCGACCGTGCCCCGATCGGCCAGGTGCGCCACCGCGTGCACCGCGTCCGCGCCAAGCGCGTGGTGCTGGCCACCGGCGCCCACGAGCGCCCGCTGGTGTACGGCAACAACGACGTGCCGGGCAACATGCTGGCCGGTGCCGTATCCACCTACGTGCGCCGTTACGGCGTGGCCCCGGGCCGCAAGCTGGTGCTGTCGACCAACAACGACCACGCCTACCGCGCCGCGCTGGACTGGCACGACGCCGGCCTGCAAGTGGTCGCCATCGCCGACGCCCGCCACAACCCGCGTGGTTCGCTGGTTGAAGAAGCACGTGCCAAGGGCATCCGCATTCTCACCTCCAGCGCCGTGATCGAGGCCAAGGGCAGCAAGCATGTCACCGGCGCTCGCGTGGCCGCCATCGACGTACAGGCGCACAAGGTCACCAGCCCTGGCGAAACCCTGGACTGCGACCTGATCGCCACCTCCGGCGGCTACAGCCCGGTCGTGCACCTGGCTTCGCACCTGGGCGGTCGTCCGATCTGGCGCGAAGACATCCTCGGCTTCGTACCGGGTGATGCGCCGCAGAAGCGTGAATGTGTCGGCGGTATCAACGGTGTGTACCCCCTGGGTGACGCAATTGCCGATGGTTTCGAAGGCGGCGTGCGCGCAGCCACCGAAGCCGGCTTCAAGGCCACTGTCGGCAGCCTGCCGAAAACCGTGGCGCGCAAGGAAGAGGCCACTGTGGCGCTGTTCCAGGTGCCGCACGACAAGGGCACTGCCCGTGCGCCGAAGCAGTTCGTCGACCAGCAGAACGACGTAACCGCAGCCGCCATCGAACTGGCCACCCGCGAAGGCTTCGAGTCGGTCGAGCACGTCAAACGCTACACCGCGCTGGGCTTCGGTACCGACCAGGGCAAGCTGGGCAACATCAACGGCCTGGCCATCGCCGCCCGTTCGATGGGCATCACCATCCCGGAAATGGGCACCACCATGTTCCGCCCCAACTACACGCCGGTAACCTTCGGCGCGGTAGCGGGCCGGCACTGTGGCCACCTGTTCGAGCCCGTGCGCTTCACCGCCCTGCATGCCTGGCACGTGAAGAACGGCGCCGAGTTCGAAGATGTCGGCCAGTGGAAACGCCCTTGGTACTTCCCCAAGGCCGGTGAGGACATCCATGCCGCGGTTGCCCGTGAATGCAAGGCCGTGCGCGACAGCGTGGGCCTGCTGGACGCCTCGACCCTGGGCAAGATCGACATCCAGGGCCCGGATGCGCGTGAGTTCCTCAACCGCATCTACACCAACGCCTGGACCAAGCTCGACGTGGGCAAGGCCCGCTACGGCCTGATGTGCAAGGAAGATGGCATGGTCTTCGACGACGGCGTCACCGCCTGCGTCGGCGACAACCACTTCATCATGACCACCACCACTGGCGGCGCTGCGCGCGTGCTGCAGTGGATGGAGCTGTACCACCAGACCGAATGGCCGGAGCTGAAGGTGTACTTCACCTCGGTCACCGACCACTGGGCCACCATGACCCTGTCCGGCCCCAACAGCCGCAAGCTGCTGAGCGAGCTGACCGACATCGACATGGACAAGGAAGCCTTCCCGTTCATGACCTGGAAGGAAGGCAACGTCGGCGGCGTGCCAGCCCGGGTGTTCCGTATCTCGTTCACCGGTGAGCTGTCGTACGAAGTCAACGTGCAGGCCAACTATGCCATGGGCGTGCTGGAGCAGATCATCGAGGCGGGCAAGAAGTACAACCTGACCCCGTACGGCACCGAGACCATGCACGTGCTGCGTGCCGAGAAGGGCTTCATCATCGTTGGCCAGGACACTGACGGCTCGATGACCCCGGACGACCTGAACATGAGCTGGTGCGTGGGCCGCAACAAGCCGTACTCGTGGATCGGCCTGCGTGGCATGAACCGCGAAGACTGCGTGCGCGAAAACCGCAAGCAGCTGGTAGGCCTGAAGCCGGTCGACCCGACCAAGTGGCTGCCGGAAGGTGCCCAGCTGGTCTTCGATCCAAAGCAGCCGATCCCGATGGACATGGTCGGCCACGTCACTTCCAGCTACGCAGCCAACTCCCTGGGCTATTCGTTCGCCATGGGCGTGGTCAAGGGCGGCCTCAAGCGCATGGGCGAGCGCGTGTACTCGCCACAGGCGGATGGCAGCGTGATCGAGGCAGAGATCGTGTCTTCGGTGTTCTTCGATCCGAAGGGTGAGCGGCAGAACGTCTAAGGCCCCGGTACCAGCTGGTGCCCAGTTTGGAATGAGGTCTCTGTGGGAGCGGGCGTGCCCGCGAAGAGGGCGGTGAATCCACCATCGCATTCGCGGGCATGCCCGCTCCCACAGGGTAACCGTCTCCCGCAGGCATCGTGGTCGAATCCAGAATTCAAGGCAGGTAAGAAATGAGCGCTATCAACGTCTTCCAGCAAAACCCCGGCGCCGAGGCCAAGGCCCAGTCGCCACTGCACCACGCCGACCTGGCCAGCCTGGTTGGCAAAGGCCGCAAGAACGCAGGCGTGACCCTGCGTGAACGCAAGTTCCTCGGCCACCTGACCATCCGTGGCGATGGCCACGACCCGGAGTTCGCTGCCGGCGTGCACAAGGCCCTGGGCCTGGAGCTGCCAGTCGCCCTGACCGTGGTCGCCAACAACGAAATGTCGCTGCAATGGATGGGCCCTGACGAGTGGTTGCTGATCGTCCCGGGCGGCCAGGAATTTGCCGTCGAGCAAAAGCTGCGCGCAGCCCTCGAAGGCCAGCACATCCAGGTGGTCAACGTCAGCGGCGGGCAGAGCCTGCTGGAACTGCGCGGCCCGAACGTGCGCGAAGTGCTGATGAAATCCACCAGCTATGATGTTCACCCGAACAACTTCCCGGTGGGCAAGGCGGTCGGCACCGTGTTCGCCAAGTCGCAACTGGTGATCCGCCGCACCGCCGAAGACACCTGGGAACTGGTGATTCGCCGCAGCTTCGCCGACTACTGGTGGCTGTGGCTGCAGGACGCTTCGGCCGAGTACGGCCTGAGCATCGAAGCTTAAGGAGAGCGAACATGAGTCGGGCACCGGATACCTGGATTCTCACCGCCGACTGCCCGAGCATGCTCGGTACCGTCGACGTGGTGACGCGTTACCTCTTCGAGCAGCGCTGCTACGTGACGGAGCACCACTCCTTCGATGACCGGCTGTCGGGGCGTTTCTTCATCCGCGTGGAGTTTCGCCAGCCGGACGATTTCGACGAGGCAGGCTTCCGTGCCGGCCTCGCCGAGCGCAGTGATGCCTTCGGCATGGCCTTCGAGCTGACCGCACCCAACCACCGCCCCAAGGTGGTGATCATGGTGTCGAAGGCTGACCACTGCCTCAATGACCTGCTGTATCGCCAGCGCATCGGCCAGCTGGCCATGGATGTGGTCGCGGTGGTGTCCAACCATCCTGACCTCGAACCGTTGGCGCACTGGCACAAGATCCCTTACTACCACTTCGCCCTGGACCCCAAGGACAAGCCGGCGCAAGAGCGCAAGGTGATCCAGGTGATCGAGGAAACTGGCGCCGAGCTGGTGGTGCTTGCCCGCTACATGCAGGTGCTGTCGCCGGAGCTGTGCCGGCGCCTGGACGGCTGGGCAATCAACATCCACCACTCGCTGTTGCCCGGCTTCAAGGGCGCCAAGCCCTATCACCAGGCATACAACAAGGGTGTGAAAATGGTCGGCGCCACGGCGCACTACATCAACAACGACCTGGACGAAGGGCCGATCATCGCCCAGGGCGTGGAGGTGGTGGACCACAGCCATTACCCGGAAGACCTGATTGCCAAGGGGCGCGACATCGAGTGCCTGACCCTGGCGCGGGCGGTGGGCTATCACATCGAGCGGCGAGTATTCCTCAACGCCAACCGGACGGTCGTTCTCTAACAACCTGCAGCGGCCATTCGCGGGCAAGCCCGCTCCCACAGGTTATATGCGGCCTTCACAGCTGGCATTCTTCCTGTGGGAGCGGGCTTGCCCGCGAATGGACCAACACAATTTCCCCTGCCGTTAAATGGCATCTCCCTGTCGCTTCCAGTCAGTGCAAGTCGCCCTATCAGGCCCACAATTCCCTGCATTCCAGAAACACATGCCGCCCACGGATGGCGGCGCGTTCAACCACCGCTGCATAAATACAAATCAAGCGAGGTAAGAGCATGTCTGGCAATCGTGGAGTGGTATATCTCGGCGCCGGCAAGGTCGAGGTGCAGAAGATCGACTACCCGAAAATGCAGGACCCACGCGGCAACAAGATCGAGCACGGCGTGATCCTGAAGGTGGTCTCCACCAACATCTGCGGCTCCGACCAGCACATGGTCCGCGGTCGCACCACTGCCCAGGTCGGCCTGGTCCTGGGCCATGAAATCACCGGTGAAATCGTCGAGATGGGGCGTGATGTCGAACGCCTGAAAATCGGTGACCTGGTGTCGGTACCGTTCAACGTTGCCTGCGGCCGCTGCCGCTCCTGCAAGGAAATGCACACCGGTGTCTGCCTCACCGTCAACCCGGCCCGCGCCGGTGGTGCCTACGGCTACGTCGACATGGGCGACTGGACCGGTGGCCAGGCCGAATACGTGCTGGTGCCGTATGCCGATTTCAACCTGCTGAAACTGCCGGATCGCGACAAGGCCATGGAGAAGATCCGTGACCTGACCTGCCTGTCCGACATCCTGCCAACCGGCTACCACGGTGCGGTAACTGCTGGCGTTGGCCCAGGTAGCACTGTCTACGTGGCTGGTGCTGGCCCGGTTGGCCTGGCAGCTGCTGCTTCCGCTCGCCTGCTTGGCGCGGCCTGTGTCATCGTTGGCGACCTCAACCCGGCCCGCCTGGCCCACGCCAAGTCGCAGGGCTTCGAAGTGGTCGACTTGTCCAAGGACACCCCACTGCACGAACAGATCGTCGACATTCTCGGCGAGCCGGAAGTGGACTGCGCCGTTGACGCCGTTGGCTTCGAGGCCCGTGGCCACGGCCACGAAGGGGCCAAGCATGAAGCGCCGGCCACCGTGCTGAACTCGCTGATGCAGGTAACCCGTGTTGCCGGCAACATCGGTATCCCGGGCCTGTACGTGACCGAAGACCCGGGTGCGGTGGATGCCGCTGCCAAGATCGGCGCGCTGAGCATTCGCTTCGGCCTGGGCTGGGCGAAATCGCACAGCTTCCACACCGGCCAGACCCCGACCATGAAGTACAACCGCCAGCTGATGCAGGCGATCATGTGGGACCGTATCAACATTGCCGAAGTGGTGGGCGTGCAGGTCATCAACCTCGACCAGGCGCCAGAAGGCTATGGCGAGTTCGATGCCGGCGTGCCGAAGAAATTCGTGATCGACCCGCACAAGATGTGGGGCGCAGCTTAACCTGCTGGAGCAACGCCCCCGCCCGGGGGCGTTGTGCTTCGAGTCAGCCCAAGCGGGCCGATCACCGGCCTGGAACAAACTTGTCTGGCTTCAGTCCAATGCCTCGTTTCCAGGCCATCCCGGCCGCCGAGGTCCCTCCCGATGAAAGCATTCACGCTGGCTACCCTGATGACCCTGGCTGCAAGCCCGGTGTTCGCCTACAACCTCAGCGATGCGGCCAATGCCGTGGCCGCCATGCAGCAACAGGGCCAGCAAGGCCAGGTGCAGGCACCGGCGGCGCAGGCCAACCTGCTCAACATCCTGGGCAGCCAGCTGAACATCACCCCGGAACAGGCGGTGGGTGGCGCAGGGGCCATGCTGGGGCTGGCGCGCAACAACCTCAGCAGCGACGAATACGGCCAACTGACCAAGGCCGTGCCTGGCCTCGACCTGCTGTCGGGCGCCAATCTGCTGGGTGGGCTGAGTGGGTTGGGGCAGTTGCTGGGCAATGACAAGGATAGCCAGTCTGCCTTGGACAAGGCGCTGGGCAACGATGTGCAGAACCGCACCGACCTGGACGCTGCGTTCAAGGCGTTGGGCATGGATACCGGCATGATCGGCCAGTTCGCCCCGCTGCTCCTCCAGTACCTTGGGCAACAGGGTATTGCCGGGTCGTTGCTGCAGAATCTGGGCAGCTTGTGGACCAGCCCGGCGCCATTGGCCCGACCTTCGGTCTGATGATCCTGTCGCACCCGTGCTGGTGCTAAGGCCGGCTCCCACAGGGTTTATCACGGCATTCGAGCCTGACGCTGTACTGTGAGAGCTGGCTTGCCGACGCTGCGGCCAGTGCAGGTCAGGCCATTTCGGCCCGAAGTTGCTCGATCCGCTGGTCCTTCTCTACCCACAATCGGTTCACCCAGCCCTGCACGGTCTGGCGGAATTCAGCATCGTTCTCGTAGTCGCCTGCCCACAGCGCCGGGTCCAGTTCGCGCACGCGAATGTCGATGATCACCCGGCTGATGCTGCCATTGAGCAATGCCCAGAACCCTGGTGCCTGGTTGCCGGGGTAGACGATGGTCACGTCCAGCAACGCATCCAGCTGCTCGCCCAAGGCCGCCAACACGAAGGCCACGCCGCCGGCCTTGGGCTTGAGCAGGTGGCGATACGGCGATTGCTGCTCCACGCGCTTGGCCTCGCTGAAGCGGGTGCCTTCGAGGTAGTTGACCACGGTCACCGGCTGGCGCTTGAACAGTTCGCAGGCCGCCTTGGTGATTTCCAGGTCCTTGCCCTTGAGTTCCGGGTGCTTTTCCAGAAACGCCTTGCTGTAGCGCTTCATGAACGGGTAATCCAGGCCCCACCAGGCCAGGCCCAGCAGCGGCACCCAGATCAGCTCCTTTTTCAGGAAGAACTTGAAGAACGGTGTGCGGCGGTTGAGGCTTTCGATGAGCGCCGGGATGTCGACCCAGGTCTGATGGTTGCTGACGGCCAGGTAGGACGTGTCCCTGCGCAGGTTCTCGACGCCACGTATGTCCCATTGTGTAGGGATGCACAAGGCGAAGATGGCCTTGTCGACCTCAGACCAGGTTTCGGCTACCCACATTACCGCCCACGAAGCGTAGTCACGCCCCCGGCCCGGCAGTACCAGTTTGAGCAGGGCGAAGACCAGCAGCGGGCCGATCAGCACCAGGGTGTTGAGCAGCAGCAAGGTAGTGGTGAGGATGCCGGTCAGCAGGCGACGCATAAGGAGACTCTTGTTGTGGGATGAAAACGGTTGGCAATGATAAGCAGGGCGGTGGCCTACGCCAAATTTCCAGTGCCCGACGGCTGAGACAAATGTTTCACATTATGTTGGTTAGGCTTGTGACAGCGAACCTATCCTGCCAGTGCAGTCTAAGCACTGACACTTCTCAAGGAAGCCTGCCCGTGAAATATCTGTTTGCCATGTTGTCGCTGTTGGCCCTGCCGGTGATGGCCGCCGAGCCTACCGTCTATGGCCGTTACGAGAATATTGCCCTGCCCGAGCTGGGCGAAACCCTGAAAGCCAAGATGGACACCGGTGCCTTCACCGCGTCGCTGTCGGCCAAGGACATCGAACTGTTCACCCGCGATGGCGACGAGTGGGTGCGTTTCCGCCTGGCGACCAAGGACTCGGACGGCAAGGTGTACGAGCACAAGGTTTCGCGCATCAGCAAGATCAAGGGGCGTGCTGACGAGGAAGAGGAAGGCGACGGGCCGGAAATCTCCAAGCGCCCGGTGGTGGACCTGGAGCTGTGCCTGGGTGACGTGAAGCGTACCGTGGAAGTGAACCTGGTGGACCGCAGCAGCTTCAACTACCCGCTGCTGGTGGGTTCCAAGGCACTGCGCGAGTTCAAGGCGGCGGTCAACCCGGCGAAGAAATTCACCGCCGGCAAGCCTGATTGCTGAGGCCGGTGCTGGCCTCATCGCGAGTGAATCCGCTCCTGGCAATGCGTGCAGGAGCGGATTTATCCGCGATTGGCCCGTCAGGCTGTCGGGGCTGTAGCAACCATCGACGGCCGCTTCGCCACCTCGGCATACCATGCCGCCAGGCCAGGTTGGCGCTCACGCCAACCGAACTCCGGCTGACGCAGGTCCAGATAGCCTAGCGCACAGGCCACGCCAATCGCCGCCAGATCGAAGCCGCTGGCCAACTCGGCCAGGTGCTCCTGCTCCAGGTTGGCCAGGCTGCGACGAATCTTCTCGCCTTGTGCTTCCAGCCAGCCATCCCAGCGTTTGTCCTCTGGCCGCAGGAAGCTCTCGTAGCGGCTCGAAACCGCCGCATCCATGATCGCATCCGCCTGGGAGGCCAGCGTCATGCGCCGCCAGCGTGCCGAGCCCTCGCGCGGCAGCAGCGGCAGGCCGACATGCTGCAGGTCGAGGTACTCACAGATCACCCGGCTGTCGTGCAGCACGGTGCAGTCTTCCAGGCGCAAGGCCGGGATCTTGCCAATCGGGTTGTCCTGGTTCAGCTGGGGGTCGCCACTTACCGGGCTGATGTTCACCGGCTGCAACTTGACCCGCTGCAGCTGGCCAGTTTCGTGCAACACCACCATGACCTTGCGCACGAACGGCGACAGCGGTGCGTGGAACA
The DNA here is from genome assembly GCF_030341915.1 of Pseudomonas sp. BCRC 81390. NCBI lineage: Bacteria > Pseudomonadati > Pseudomonadota > Gammaproteobacteria > Pseudomonadales > Pseudomonadaceae > Pseudomonas > Pseudomonas sp. BCRC 81390. The sequence continues at coordinate 192,633 of NZ_JATAAG010000025.1, forward strand.
GCGTCATCGTGCTCACGCTCAGTTACCCTGCAGGCTGGGTGGCAGGCAGACGCCGGTACCGCCGATACCGCAGTAGCCGTCCGGGTTCTTGGCCAGGTACTGCTGGTGGTAGGCCTCGGCGAAGTAGACGGTCGGCGCCTGGGCGATCTCGGTGGTGATTTCGCCAAAACCGGCTTTGCTCAGCTCGGCCTGGTAGGCGTCGCGGCTGGCCTGGGCCTGTTCCAGCTGTTCCGGGCTGGTGCAGTAGATGGCCGAGCGGTACTGGGTGCCGATGTCGTTGCCCTGGCGCATGCCCTGGGTCGGGTTGTGCAGCTCCCAGAACATCGCCAGCAGTTCGCGGTAGCTGACCTTGTCCTTGTCGAACACCACCAGCACCACTTCGGTGTGGCCGGTCAGGCCCGAGCAGACTTCTTCGTAGGTGGGGTTCGGGGTGAAGCCGCCGGCGTAGCCGACCACGGTGCTGACCACACCTTCACGCTGCCAGAAGCGGCGTTCGGCGCCCCAGAAGCAGCCCAGGCCGAAGATGGCGAAGTCGACGTTCTGGAAGAACGGGCCGAGCAGCGGCGTGTCTTTGAACACGTAGTGGAACTCGGGCAGGCTCATTGGCGTTTCGCGGCCAGGCAGGGCCTGCTCCGCAGTGGGCATGACGTTTTTGTTCACCAGGATTTCCGAACGCAGGACCATGGCCGTTCCTCTGTATGTCTGTTGAATAGGTGTTGGGGCCTTCGCGGGCATGCCCGCTCCCACAGGATCACCACAGGGCCTGAATGTTGTGGGGTACCTGTGGGAGCGGGCGTGCCCGCGAAAGGGCCCGAATGGTTTCTATAGTGCCCGAGGTTTACGCCGCTGTCAGGCCAGCGGACCACGCGGATAACGCTTCAGCCGTTCGGCCAGCTCGCGCCCCGGGATCGGCCGGTCGAACAGGTAGCCCTGGCCGACGTCGCAGCGGTGGCGGCGCAGGAACGCCAGTTGCTCTGGTGTCTCGATGCCCTCGGCCACCACCTTCAGCTTGAGGTTGTGCGCCATGGCCACCACCGCCGAGGTAATCTCCATGTCGTCCTGGTTGTCCGGTATCTCATTGATGAAGCTGCGGTCGATCTTGAGGATGTCAATCGGAAACTTCTTCAGGTAGCTCAGCGACGAATAACCAGTACCGAAATCGTCCATGGCCAGGGTCAGGCCCAGGGCCTTCAGCTCGTCCAGCTGACGGTGGGTGTTTTCGCTGGCCTCCAGCAGTAGGCCTTCGGTCAGCTCCAGCTCCAACAGGTGCGGGGGTAGGGCTTCTTCCTTGAGGATGCTACTGATCGACGCCACCAGGTCGGGGTCGGAGAACTGCTTGGGCGACAGGTTGATGGCCACATGCAGGTTGCCCATGCCGGCTTCGCGCAGCTGCTGGCTCATGCGGCACGACTGGCGCACCACCCATTTGCCGATGGGAATGATCAAGCCGGTCTCTTCCGCCACGCTGATGAACTGGTCCGGGCGGATCATGCCGCGTTCGGGGTGGTTCCAGCGCAGCAGCGCTTCCAGCCCCAGCAGGCGACCACTGCGCAGGCACAGCTTGGGCTGGTAGAACACCTCCAGCTCGTTCTGGGTCAGGGCGCGGCGCAGGTTGTTCTCGACGAACAGCTTGTAGCTGGCTTCGGCATTCAGTACCTCGGTAAACACCTGCACCTGGTGCTTGCCGTTGGCCTTGGCCTTGTGCAGGGCCAGGCCGGCGTTCTTCATCAGGCTGGCAGGGTCGGTACCGTGCAGTGGCGCGTAGGCCAGGCCCACCGATGCGGTGACGTTGATCAGCTGGTTGTCGACGAACATCGGTTTGTCGAGGGTCCGCAGCAATTGCATGGCAACGCCCTGGCCTTCTTCGAGACGGGTGTCGTCGAGCAGCACGGCGAACTCGTTACTGGCAAAGCGCGCCAGGATGCCGCCGGTGTGCAGGCTGTTGCGCAGGCGCCGGGCGAGGCTGATCAACAGCTTGTCGCCGGTCTGGTGGCCCAGGCTGTCGTTGATGCGCTTGAAGTTGTCGATGTCCACCAGCAGCAGGCACATGGCGTTCTCGCCGTCACGGGCGAAGCACTCGTCCAGGCTGCGGATGAACGCCGGGCGGTTGCCGAGGTTGGTCAGGTTGTCGGTGTAGGCCAGGCGCTCGATGCGTTGCTGGGCCAGCTTGGTCTGGGTGACGTCTTCGTAGATGCCGATGTAGTGGGTCAGCTCACGGTTGTCGCCATACACCTTGGAGATCGACAATTGGCCCCAGTAGGGCTCCAGGTTCTTGCGCCGGCTTTTGAACTCGCCTTGCCAGCTGTTGCCCATGGCCAGGCTCGAGGGTGAGTCGAACAGCAATTCGCTCAAATTTTCCAAGGCCGGCAGCTCACCCAGGTGGCGGCCCTGGACTTCCTCGGTGCTGTACTGGGTGATGGCGGTGAAACTTGGGTTGACGTACTCCACCACGCCGTCGCGGTTGACCAGCAGGAAGGCGCTGGCGCTTTGCTCCACGGCGCGCTGGAACAGGTGCAGGGCGCTGGCCGCGGTGCGCCGGTTGTGGTTGGTGATGACCTGGGCGAACTGGTCGGCCAGCTCGCCGGCAAAGGCAATTTCGTCCGACTGCCAGGCCCGCGTCTGGCCGGTCTGCTCCAGGCACAGCACGCCTACTACCTGGCCATCGACGCGGATACTGGCATCGAGCATGGCCTTGTTCGCGGTGAACAGGCTTTGCGCCAGCGCGCGGGTGCGCGGGTCGTGGCCGGCATTGTGAGCATCGATGGCGCGGCTGGCATGCAGCGCGTCAAGGTAGTCGGGGAAGCGGCTGGCATCGATGGCTTCGGGCTGGCGATGCGCTTGCACATCGCGGTACCAGGCAGTGATAGGCTCCAGTTGCTGGCCGTCCAGGTGCCAGATACTGGCGCAGTCGACCTTGTAGATTTCACAGGCGCTGCGGGTGATCAGCTGGGCAGCCTCCAGCAGTGAATTTCCGCCGCTGTAGCGCTGGCGGGCCAGGCGCAGGATCAGGTCCTGCTGGCCGCGTACCCGCTCCAGGTGCTCGAGTTGTTCCTGTTGTGCGCGCTGGTTCAGTTGCAGGGCCAGCTGCAGGCGATTGTTGCGCGATTCCAGGTCACTGGCCCCGGCCTCGCCGGTCTCTTCGGCGTGGTCATCGAGCACGCTGAGGTAGCCACGCACCAGCTGACGGTTGTGCTGCTTGTAGGTTTCCCCCACCTCGAGCAGGCGTAGCGATGCTGTCGGCGTGTGCAAGGTGTAGCGCACACGGTAGTAGCCACGCTGGGCCAGTTGCAGCTGGATCTCGTCGTGCAGCCGGTAGCGGGCTTCCGGCTCCATCAGGCTGGCGTAGGGAGCATCGACCAGGGCGCACAGGTCGCTGGCGTGCAAGCCGAACTGGCGTTCGCAGGCCGGGTCCAGGTAGAGCATGGCCCAGGTGGCTTCGTTGAGCCTTTCGAAACGCAGCATGCCGAGCCGCGAGGGCACGGGTAACTGCGTGACGACCTCGGCCGCCACACGGCTGGCGGCATCGGGTTGGCTTTTCATCGAAGACTCGCTTGAAGAGGGGACGCGGCCTATGGGCAGCGGCAGATCTGGCAAGGTTGCATCATGTCCAGGGGGCTGGCAAGCCGCCATATGTGATGCTGTGTACGGGTTATCGGCTTGTGGGCTGGAATCTGTAGTTCGCCGTGTTTATTCGGCGGACAAAAAAAGCCCCGCCAATCGACGGGGTTGAGGTACGAGCGTGGCAGCTCGAAAAGGGTACTGCCCCTCGTCGCGAGGGGCAGTGTGCAGCGTTACAGCAGCATGGTGCGGATATCGCCCAGCACGTCGCCCAGGCGCTTGGTGAAGCGCGCGGCGGCAGCGCCGTTGATCACACGGTGATCGTAGGACAGCGACAGCGGCAGCATCAGCTTCGGCTGGAAGGCCTTGCCGTCCCAGACCGGCTGCATGGTCGCCTTGGAGACGCCCAGGATAGCCACTTCCGGCGCGTTGACGATCGGCGTGAAGCCGGTGCCGCCAATGTGGCCGAGGCTGGAGATGGTGAAGCAGGCGCCTTGCATCTCGTCGGCCGACAGCTTCTTGGTGCGGGCCTTTTCCGCCAGCGCAGCGGCTTCGGCAGCCAGTTGCAGCAGGCTCTTCTGGTCGACGTTCTTGATCACTGGGACCAGCAGGCCGTCCGGGGTGTCCACGGCGAAGCCGATGTGCACGTACTTCTTGCGGATGATGGCCTTGCCGCCTGGCGCCAGCGAGCTGTTGAAGTCCGGCAGTTCCTTGAGCAGGAAGGCGCAGGCCTTGAGCAGCAGTGGCAGCACGGTCAGCTTCACGCCAGCCTTTTCGGCCACGGCTTTCTGCGCGACGCGGAAGGCTTCCAGCTCGGTGATGTCGGCGGAGTCGAACTGGGTGACGTGCGGCACGTTCAGCCAGCTGCGGTGCAGGTTGGCGGCACCGACCTGCATCAGGCGGGTCAGGGCCACTTCTTCCACTTCACCGAACTTGCTGAAGTCCACGGCCGGGATCGGCGGGATGCCGGCACCACCGGTTGCGCCGGCTGCCGGGGCTTCCTTGGCCTTCTGCATCATCGCCTTGACGTAGACCTGCACGTCTTCCTTCAGGATGCGGCCGTGCGGACCGGTGGCAGCAACGGCACCCAGGTCGACACCGAATTCACGGGCCAGCTGGCGAACTGCCGGGCCGGCGTGAACCTTGGCGTTGCTGCCGGCAGCCGGTGCGCTGGCAACCGGTGCAGCAGCAGCAGGGGCAGCAGCAGCAGGGGCAGCCGCGGCAGCCGCAGGTGCGGCAGCCGGAGCCGCCTCAGCCTTGGCCGGGGCAGCAGCGGCAGGTGCCGGGGCGGCAGCCGGGGCAGCGCCGGCAACTTCCAGCTTGAGGATCAGGTCACCGGTGCCGACTTCGTCGTCCAGCTTGGCGATCACTTCCTTTACCACGCCAGTGGCTGGCGACGGGATCTCCATGGAGGCCTTGTCGGACTCCAGGGTGATCAGCGACTGGTCGGCTTCGACAGTGTCGCCGACCTTGACCAGCACTTCGATGATCTTGGCCTTGCCCGACGAGCCGATGTCCGGCACGTGGATGTCCTGCACGCTGGCGGCAGCCGGGGCCGCGGCCGGAGCAGGGGCCGGGGCGGGTTCAGCGGCCGGCGCTGGCGCAGCAGCCTGCGCCGGAGCGGCGGCAGGTGCCTCGGGGGCCGCAGCAGCGGCGCCCTCGGCTTCCAGAACCAGCAGCTCGTCGCCTTCTTTCAGGCGGTCGCCCAGCTTGACCTTCAGCTCCTTGATGACGCCGGCTTTCGGCGCCGGGATTTCCATGGAGGCCTTGTCGGACTCCAGGGTCAGCAGGCTCTGGTCAGCCTCGATACGGTCACCGACCTTGACGAACAGCTCGATGATTTCACCTTCACCGCTGCCGATGTCAGGTACGCGAATGAGTTCGCTCACTTAAAAATACTCCTCAGCAGTCCAGTGGGTTGCGCTTGTCCGGGTCGATGCCGAACTTGACGATGGCGTCAGCCACAACCTTGGGTTCGATCTCGCCACGGTCAGCCAGGGCTTCCAGCGCAGCCAGTACCACGAAGTGGCGGTCGACTTCGAAGAAGTGACGCAGCTTCTTGCGGCTGTCGCTGCGACCGTAACCGTCGGTACCCAGGACCTTGAACTCTTTGCTCGGCACCCACTGGCGGATCTGCTCGGCGAACAGCTTCATGTAGTCGGTAGAGGCGATGACCGGGCCCTTGCGGCCGCTCAGGCACTGCTCGACGTAGGTCTGCTGTGGCTTCTGGCCAGGCTTCAGGCGGTTGGCGCGTTCCACTGCCAGGCCGTCGCGACGCAGTTCGTTGAAGCTGGTCACGCTCCACACGTCGGCACCGATGTTGAACTCGTCACGCAGGATCTTCGCCGCTTCGCGAACTTCGCGCAGGATGGTGCCGGAGCCCATCAGCTGTACGTGGTGCGCGGCCTCGCGGGTGTCTTCCTCGAGCAGGTACATGCCCTTGATGATGCCTTCCTCGACACCGGCCGGCATGGCTGGCTGCTGGTAGGACTCGTTCATCACGGTGATGTAGTAGAAGATGTCCTGTTGCTCTTCGGTCATCTTCTTCATGCCGTCCTGGATGATCACCGCCAGCTCGTAGCCGTAGGTCGGATCATAGGTGCGGCAGTTCGGGATGGTGCCCGCCATCATGTGGCTGTGACCGTCTTCGTGCTGCAGGCCTTCACCGTTGAGGGTGGTACGGCCAGCGGTACCGCCGATCAGGAAGCCACGGGTACGGCTGTCGCCAGCGGCCCAGGCCAGGTCGCCAATGCGCTGGAAGCCGAACATCGAGTAGAAGATGTAGAACGGCAGCATCGGCTGGTTGTGGCAGCTGTACGAGGTACCGGCAGCGATGAACGACGACATGGCGCCGGCTTCGTTGATGCCTTCCTCGAGGATCTGGCCCTTCTTGTCTTCGCGGTAGAACATCACCTGGTCTTTATCGACCGGCTCGTAGAGCTGGCCGACCGACGAGTAGATGCCCAGCTGGCGGAACATGCCTTCCATACCGAAGGTACGGGCTTCGTCCGGGATGATCGGGACGATGCGCTGGCCGATTTCCTTGTCCTTGACCAACTGCGCCAGAATACGCACGAAGGCCATGGTGGTGGAGATTTCGCGGTCGCCCGAGCCGTCCAGGATCGCTTTCAGCGTTTCCAGTGGCGGGGTCGGCACGCTGAAGCTCTTGGCACGGCGCTGTGGCACGAAACCGCCCAGGGCAGCGCGGCGCTCGGCCAGGTACTTGGCTTCGGCAGAACCTTCTTCCGGCTTGAAGAACGGCAGGTTCTCCAGGTCGGCATCCTTGACCGGGATGTCGAAGCGGTCACGGAAGTGGCGCAGGCTGTCGACGTCGACCTTCTTGGTGTTGTGCGCGGTGTTCTTGGCTTCGCCGGCACCGGTACCGTAACCCTTGATGGTCTTGGCCAGGATGACGGTAGGCTGGTCCTTGTGGTTGACCGCCTGGTGGTACGCCGCATAGACCTTGTACGGGTCGTGGCCGCCACGGTTGAGCTTCCAGATCTCGTCGTCGGACAGGTCTTCGACCATCGCCTTGAGCTCTGGGGTGTTGAAGAAGTGCTCACGGACGTACGCACCGTCCTTGGCCTTGTAGTTCTGGTACTCGCCGTCGATGACTTCGTCCATGCGGCGCTGCAGGGCACCGTTGGTGTCCTTGGCGAACAGTGGGTCCCAGAAGCGGCCCCAGACGACCTTGTTGACGTTCCAGCCACCGCCACGGAACACGCCTTCGAGTTCCTGGATGATCTTGCCGTTGCCGCGGACCGGGCCGTCGAGGCGCTGCAGGTTGCAGTTGATGACGAAGATCAGGTTGTCCAACTTCTCGCGGCCGGCCAGGGCGATCGCGCCCAAGGACTCCGGCTCGTCGCACTCGCCGTCGCCCATGAAGCACCAGACCTTCTGCTTGCCGGCCGGGATGAAGCCGCGCGCTTCCAGGTACTTCATGAAACGTGCCTGGTAGATGGCCTGGATCGGGCCCAGACCCATCGATACGGTCGGGAACTGCCAGAAGTCAGGCATCAGCCAGGGGTGCGGGTACGAAGACAGGCCGTTGCCGTCCACTTCCTGACGGAAGTTGTTCATCTGCTCTTCGCTGATGCGGCCTTCCATGAAGGCGCGGGCGTAGACGCCTGGCGAAGCGTGGCCCTGGAAGAAGATCAGGTCGCCGCCGTGTTCTTCGGTCGGGGCCTGGAAGAAGTAGTTGAAGCCGATGTCGTACAGGGTGGCGCTGGAGGCGAAGCTGGAGATGTGTCCGCCCAGGTCCGAGTCTTTCAGGTTGGTACGCATGACCATGGCCAGGGCGTTCCAACGCACCATCGAGCGAATGCGGCGTTCCATGAACAGGTCGCCAGGCATGCGTGCTTCGTGGGTGACAGGGATGGTGTTGCGGTATGGCGTGGTGATCGCGTATGGCAGCTGGGAACCACTACGGGTGGCCAGCTCGCCCATACGGGTCATCAGGTAATGAGCGCGGTCTTCGCCTTCTTTGTCGAGGACCGACTCCAGGGCATCCAGCCATTCCTGGGTTTCGATTGGATCGAGGTCTTGCATGGCTTGCTCCAGGGCGGAAAGGCAACCAGAATCGATTGCCTGAGTTTGCGACTGGCCTTATGGGCAGACGTCGTGAATTCTTGGATTACCGGGGTGTCCTCCGGCGCCGTGTAGTTTTACTACATTTGCTTTCGCATTTCATGCTTTTACACGACAGGGGTAGTAGTAAAACTACATCTATGCGACGTTTCGTCGCATGCTGGCTTGTGAGGAAAAACGTTCATGTTGGTTGGCATTGTGTCGCGAACGGGTAATTCTTGATGGTTGTTGCCAATTTTAAGGCTGTTTCAGCTATTTCCAACTTTTGTACGACAGTCCAACCGTGGTCCGGCTTCCCCTTGGCCGCTTTTTCCCCTCTATTTCACGCCGATCAAGGATAGACCATGCGCCTGCCTTTGCCGTCCGATCTGCCTGCCACCCTGCAACCGCTGGTCGCTCGCAACCAACAATTCCTTCGCGATGCCGTGGCTTTTCACCCGGAACTCGACCTGCAGGCCTGGAGCCCGGCGCACCGCCAACAGTTCGACCAGGTAGCCGCTGCCAGCGACTTCGTGCTTGGCCTGGCCCGGCGCGAGCCGGCCATGGTGTTCGGCCTGCTGGCCAGTGGCGAGATGGACCGGCCGTACGCCATGGGCGAGCTGCGTGGGCACATCGCCGCCGCCGCCCAGGCGGCGCAGAGCGAGGACGAGCTGGCGCGCAACCTGCGTCGCGAGCGCAACCGCCAGCAGTTGCGCATCATCTGGCGCGACATCACCCGCCAGGCGGCGCTGGGTGAAACCTGCCGCGACCTGTCCGACCTGGCCGATGCCGCCATCGATGAGGCCTACCAATGGCTGTACCCGCGCCATTGCCAGCAGTTCGGCACGCCGATCGGCAACCGCAGTGGCCAACCGCAGCAGATGGTGGTGCTGGGCATGGGCAAGCTGGGTGCGGTGGAGCTGAACCTGTCGTCGGACATCGACCTGATCTTCGCCTTCCCCGAAGGCGGCGAAACCGAAGGGGTGAAACGCTCACTGGATAACCAGGAGTTCTTCACCCGCCTGGGCCAGCGCCTGATCAAGGCCCTGGACCCGGTCACCGTGGACGGTTTCGTGTTCCGCGTCGACATGCGCCTGCGCCCGTACGGCTCGGCTGGCGCACTGGTGCTCAGCTTCAATGCGCTGGAGCAGTATTACCAGGATCAGGGTCGCGACTGGGAACGCTACGCGATGATCAAGGCGCGTGTGGTGGCTGGTGACCAGGCCGCCGGCGCACAGTTGCAGGAGATGCTGCGGCCTTTCGTGTATCGCCGTTACCTGGACTTTTCCGCGATCGAAGCGCTGCGCACCATGAAGCAGCTGATCCAGCAGGAGGTGCGGCGCAAGGGCATGGCCGACAACATCAAGCTGGGCGCCGGCGGCATACGCGAGGTGGAGTTCATCGCCCAGGCTTTCCAGCTGATCCACGGTGGCCGCGACCTCAGCCTGCAGCAACGGCCATTGCTGAAAGTGCTGGCCACCCTCGAAGGCCAGGGCTACCTGCCATCTGCCGTGGTGACCGAGCTGCGCGAGGGCTATGAGTTCCTGCGTTATACCGAGCACGCCATCCAGGCCATCGCCGACCGCCAGACGCAGATGCTGCCGGACAGCGAGCTTGACCAGGCACGGGTAGCCTACATGCTAGGTTTTGCCGACTGGCAGAGCTTCCAGGACCAGCTGGTGTACTGGCGCGGCCGTATCGACTGGCACTTCCGCCAGGTGATTGCCGACCCGGATGACGAAGACGGCGAAGGCGAGCTGGTGGTAGGCGGCGAATGGTCGCCGCTATGGGAGCAGGCGCAGGATGAAGAGGCTGCGGGTCGTCAACTGGAAGAGGCCGGTTTCAAGCAGCCCGCCGACGCCCTGCGGCGCCTGGCTGCGCTGCGCTCGAGCCCGCAACTGCGCTCGATGCAGCGCATTGGCCGTGAGCGCCTGGATGCCTTTATCCCCCGCTTGCTGGCCCAGACCGTCGAACATGCCGACCCCGACCTGGTGCTGGAGCGCGTGCTGCCACTGGTCGAAGCCGTGGCGCGGCGTTCTGCCTACCTGGTGCTGCTGACCGAAAACCCCGGCGCCCTGGGCCGCCTGTTGACCCTCTGCGCCGCCAGCCCGTGGATCGCCGAGCAGATTGCCCGTTACCCGCTGCTGCTTGACGAACTGCTCAACGAAGGCCGCCTGTACAGCCCGCCGCTGGCGCCGGAACTCGCCAGCGAGCTGCGCGAGCGATTGACGCGCATCCCCGAGGACGACCTTGAGCAGCAAATGGAGGCGCTGCGCCATTTCAAGCTGGCCCACAGCCTGCGCGTTGCCGCCTCGGAAATCAGCGGCAACCTGCCCTTGATGAAAGTCAGCGACTACCTGACCTGGCTGGCCGAAGCCATCCTCGACCAGGTGCTGGCCCTGGCCTGGCGCCAGACCGTGGCCCGTCATGGCCAGCCCAGGCGCAGCGACGGCAGCCTGTGCGACCCGGGTTTCATCATCATTGGCTACGGCAAGGTCGGTGGCCTGGAACTCGGCCACGGCTCGGACCTTGACCTGGTGTTCATCCACGACGGCGACCCGCAGGCGGAAACCGACGGCGCCAAGCCGATCGACGGGGCGCAGTTCTTCACCCGCCTGGGCCAGCGCATCATCCACCTGCTGGCCACCCAGACCAACTCCGGCCAGCTGTATGACGTCGACATGCGCCTGCGCCCGTCCGGGGCCGCCGGGCTGCTGGTCAGCTCACTGGGCGCGTTCGAGCGCTACCAGCAGAACGAAGCCTGGACCTGGGAGCACCAGGCCCTGGTGCGGGCCCGGGTGCTGGTGGGCTGCAAGCAGGTGGGGGCAGCGTTCGAAGGCGTGCGCGCCAAGGTGCTGGGCCAGCCGCGCGACCTGCAGAAACTGCGCAGCGAAGTGAGTGAAATGCGCGCCAAGATGCGCGACAACCTGGGTACCAAGGCCACTGCTGCCGGCACCGCGGCCAATGCGTTCGAGCCGGGTGTGCCGTTCGATATCAAGCAGGATGCCGGCGGTATCGTCGATATCGAATTTATGGTGCAATACGCCGCCTTGGCCTGGTCGCATGACCATCCGGCCTTGCTTCGATGGACCGATAACATCCGCATTCTGGAAGAGCTGGAGCAGGCAGGTTTGATGCCGGCCAGTGACGCGGTGCTGTTGCGTGAAGTGTACAAGGCGTTCCGCTCTGCCTCGCACCGCCAGGCCCTGCAGAAGCAGGCCGGGGTGATAGACGCCGCGCAGTTTGCCGATGAACGCCGTGAGGTGCGGCGGATCTGGGGTGAGCTGGGTTTGAGCTGATACCGCGTTGGCTTCTTCGCGGGCAAGCCCGCTCCCACAGGTACTGCACTGCTCTCAAGGCTTGTGCTGACCCTGTGGGAGCGGGCTTGCCCGCGAATGGGCCATGTGAGTGGTACACTGTCGGCCACATAGCCTGAATATAAAGAGGGGAGGCCAGGCTGTACTGCAGCCTGTTGCCTCCCCGAGTGTTTCTGGACCAAGCATGAGAATACTGATCATTGGCCCCAGCTGGGTCGGCGACATGGTGATGGCGCAGACCCTGTTCCAGTGCCTGAAACAGCAGCACCCCGACTGCGTGATCGATGTGCTCGCCCCCGAGTGGAGCCGGCCGATCCTTGAACGCATGCCCGAGGTCCGTCAGGCCCTGAGTTTCCCGCTCGGCCACGGTGCGCTGGAACTGGCGACGCGGCGGCGCATCGGCAAGTCCCTGGCCGGCCAGTACGACCAGGCCATCCTGCTGCCCAACTCGCTGAAGTCGGCATTGGTGCCGTTTTTCGCTGGCATCCCGAAACGCACCGGCTGGCGTGGCGAAATGCGCTTCGGCCTGCTGAACGACGTGCGCAAGCTGGACAAGGCCCGCTACCCGCTGATGATCGAGCGCTTCATGGCCCTGGCCTACGCGCCTGGCGCCGAGTTACCGCAGCCGTATCCGCGCCCCAGCCTGCAGATCGAAGCGCAGAGCCGCGACGCCGCCCTGGCCAAGTTCGGCCTGGAGCTGGACCGCCCGGTGCTGGCGCTGTGCCCCGGTGCCGAGTTCGGCGAGGCCAAGCGCTGGCCGGTCGAGCACTATGCCAGCGTGGCCGATGCAATGATCCGTCAAGGCTGGCAGGTATGGCTGTTCGGCTCGAAGAACGATCACCCGGTCGGTGAGCAGATCCGCGACCGGCTGATCCCGGGCCTGCGTGAAGAATCGGCCAACCTGGCCGGGGAAACCTCGCTGGCCGAGGCCATCGACCTGATGTCCTGCGCCGACGCCGTGGTGTCCAACGACTCTGGCCTGATGCACGTGGCAGCAGCGCTGAACCGCCCGCTGGTGGCAGTGTACGGTTCGACATCGCCGGGCTTTACCCCGCCACTGGCCGAGCACGTGGAGGTGGTGCGCACCGGCATCGAGTGCAGCCCGTGCTTCGACCGTACCTGCCGCTTCGGCCATTACAACTGCCTGCGCCTGCTGGAACCGGGCAACGTCATTAGCGCCCTGCACCGCCTGAGCGGGCCGGAGCTGATCGATACCGTGGCCGAGGTCGACTAAGTGCGGGTACTGATCATCAAGACCTCGTCGCTGGGTGATGTGATCCACACCCTTCCGGCGCTTACCGATGCCGCCCACGCCATTCCGGGGATCCGCTTCGACTGGGTGGTGGAAGAAGGCTTCGCCGAAATCCCCAGCTGGCACCCGGCGGTCGACCAGGTCATCCCGGTTGCCATTCGCCGCTGGCGCAAGAACCTTTGGCAAACCATCAAGAGTGGCGAGTGGAAAGCGTTCAAGCAGCGCGTGCGCGAGCGCCAGTACGACCTGGTGATCGACGCCCAGGGCCTGGTCAAGTCGGCCTGGCTGACCCGCTACGTGAAGGCGCCGGTCGCCGGCCTGGATCGCTATTCGGCCCGCGAAGGCTGGGCCAGCCGGTTTTATGATCGACGCCTGTCGGTTGCCGTCGGCCAGCATGCGGTGGAGCGGGTACGCCAGCTGTTCGCCATGGCCCTGGCTTATGACCTGCCGGAGGGCATTGGCAACTACGGCCTCGACCTCGACCGCCTGCAGCTACCGCCGGCGGCCCCGTACGTGGTGTTCCTGCATGGCACCACCTGGGCGACCAAGCACTGGCCCGAAGCCTACTGGCGCGAACTGGCCGAACGCATGGGCCGGCGCAAGCTGGAAGTGCGCCTGCCGTGGGGCAACCCGGCCGAGAAGGCGCGGGCCGAGCGCATTGCCCAGGGCTTGAACAATTGCCAGGTGCTCCCCAAATTGAACCTGGCCGGTGTTGCCCGCGTACTGGCGGCGGCCAAGGCCTGCGTAGCCGTCGATACCGGCCTGGGCCACCTGGCAGCGGCCCTCGATGTACCCACCATTTCGCTGTTCGGCCCAACCAACCCGGGGCTGACCGGCGCCTACGGACGGACCCAGATTCACCAGGCCAGTGACTGGCCATGTGCTCCCTGCCTGCAGAAGAAGTGCACCTACAAACCGAGCGCCGACGACCTGCGCCGGTACGATCTGAAACGCGAGTGGCCGCTGTGCTTCACTCGCCTGAATCCCGAGCATGTGGCGAGCCGCTTGAGCGCGCTGCTGCTGGCTGAGGATGTCCGTTGATGCAACTGGCTTTCGTGCTGTACAAATATTTCCCCTTCGGCGGGCTGCAGCGCGATTTCATGCGCATTGCCCTGGAGTGCCAGAAGCGGGGCCACCAGATCCGCGTGTACACGCTGATCTGGGAGGGTGACATTCCGCCGGGCTTCGAAGTGCTGGTGGCGCCGGTGAAGGCGATTTTCAACCACCGCCGCAACGAGAAGCTCAGCGCCTGGATGGCTGCCGACCTGGCCAAGCGCCCGGTCGACCGCCTGATCGGCTTCAACAAGATGCCGGGGCTGGACGTGTACTACGCCGCCGACGGCTGCTTCGAGGACAAGGCGCAGACCCTGCGTGGCGGCCTGTACCGCCGTTGGGGCCGTTACCGGCACTTTGCCGAGTACGAACGTGCGGTGTTCGCCAAGGACGCGCATACCGAAGTGCTGATGATTTCCGAAGTGCAGCAGCCGCTGTTCATCAAGCACTACGGCACCCCGGTGGAGCGCTTCCACCTGCTGCCGCCAGGCATTTCCCAGGACCGCCGCGCGCCGGCCAACGCTGCCGAGATCCGCGCCGAATTCCGCAAGGAGTTCGACCTCGGCGAGGACGACCTGTTGCTGGTGCAGATCGGCTCCGGCTTCAAGACCAAGGGCGTGGACCGCAGCCTCAAGGCCCTGGCGGCACTGCCGTCGGCCCTGCGCAAGCGGACCAGGCTGATGGTGATCGGCCAGGACGACCCCAAGGTGTTCCAGCTGCAAAGCGCCACCCTGGGCCTGGGCGAGCAGGTGCAGTTCCTCAAGGGCCGCAGCGACATTCCGCGCTTCCTGCTGGGCGCCGACTTGCTGATTCACCCGGCGTACAACGAGAACACCGGCACGGTGCTGCTCGAAGCGCTGGTGGCCGGCCTGCCGGTGCTGGTGTCCAAGGTGTGTGGCTACGCCCACTACATTGCCGAGGCCGACAGCGGCCTGGTGTTGGACGAGCCGTTCGAGCAGGAACAGCTCAATGGCTATCTGCAGCGCATGCTCGAAGACCAGCCGGCCCGTGCCAGCTGGGCGCGCAACGGCCTGGCGTTCGCTGACACGGCCGATCTGTACAGCATGCCGCAGCATGCCGCCGACGTGATCCTGGGGCAGGAGTCTGCATGAAGCTGATACTGGCCGAGCCGTTCAAGCGCCTGTGGGCCGGGCGCGATGCCTTCGATGCGGTGGAAGCGCTGCAAGGCGAGGTCTACCGCGAGCTGGAAGGGCGCCGTACGCTGCGCACCGAGGTCGCCGGGGAGGGGTTCTTCGTCAAGATTCACCGCGGCATTGGCTGGGGCGAGATCTTCAAGAACCTGTTTACCGCCAAGCTGCCGGTGCTCGGTGCCGGCCAGGAATGGCAGGCCATCCAGCGCTTGCACGAGGTTGGCGTGCCGACCATGACGGCAGTTGCCTATGGCGAACGTGGCAGCAACCCGGCTGCGCAACATTCGTTCATCATCACCGAAGAACTGGCGCCGACCATCAGCCTGGAGGACTTCAGCATCGACTGGGTCCGGCAACCACCCGAGCCACGCCTGAAACGCGCACTCATCGCCGAGGTGGCCAGGATGACCGGCGGCATGCACCGCGCCGGGGTCAACCACCGCGACTGCTACATCTGCCACTTCCTGCTGCATACCGACCGCCCGGTGACGGCGGATGACTTCAAATTGTCGGTTATCGACCTGCACCGCGCGCAGACCCGAGCGAAAATCAGCCGCCGCTGGCGCGACAAGGACCTGGCCGCGCTGTACTTTTCGGCGCTGGACATCGGCCTCACCCAGCGCGACAAGCTGCGCTTCCTGCAGGGTTATTTCCAACGCCCGCTGCGGCAGGTCCTCAAGGACGAGGCCGCGCTGCTCGCCTGGCTGGAGCGCAAGGCGCAGAAACTCTACGACCGCAAGCAACGCTATGGGGATGCACTCTGATGTCGGGTTGGACACTGGCGCCGGGCTATGAACACCTGGCGGCGGACTTCGGCAGCCTCGAGGCGGTATTCGCCCTGCAAGGCGAACGCCTGACCCGCGACCCGCTCAGCGAAGTGGTGCGCATCACGCGTGACGGGGTCAATTATTACGTCAAGCGCTACACCGGGGCCGGCAAGCACATGCGCCGCTACCTGGGCCGGCCGCGGATCAAGGCGGAATGGCAGAACCTGAAGCAGTTCGCCAAGTGGGGCATCCCCACCGCCGAAGTGGTGGCCTGGGGCCTGGAGCGCAATGGCCTGGCCTTCGCGCGGGGGGCGATGATCACCCGTGAACTGCCACGTACCGAAGACCTGTCGGCGCTGGCCGAGCGCAACGATGCGCGCCTGGCCGACCGCGCCTGGGTCGGGCATGTCAGCAGCCAGCTGGCGCGGCATACCCGGGTCATGCACGAGCACCACTTCGCCCATAACGACCTGAAATGGCGCAACCTGCTGGTCGATGACCAGGGCACGCTATTCTTCATCGACTGCCCCACCGGCGACTTCTGGCGCGGCTTCATGTGGCGGCACCGGATGATCAAGGACCTGGCGTGCCTGGACAAAGTGGCCAAGTACCACCTGTCGGCGACCCAACGCCTGCGTTTCTACCTGCAATACCGTGGCCGCGACCGGCTGAATGTGCGCGACAAGAAGCGTATTCGCCAGGTAGTGGGCTTTTTCGAGGGAAGGGAATGACCGATTACCTGGCCAGCGCGGACCACGCGCTGCTCAAACGCCACGGCCTGGACGACTTCGAGGCATTGTGGGCGCTACAACTGGATGCCGTGGATGAGCCGAACACCGGTCGTGGCGGCTGGAGCAGCGTGTTCCGCCTGGAACTCGAAGGCAAGGGTTATTACCTCAAGCGCCAGTGCGACTACCTGACCCGGACCTTGCACCGGCCATTCGGCGAGCCAACCTTCGCCCGTGAATTCCGCAATATCAGCCGCTACCAGAAGCTGCACATTCCTGCCTTGCAGGCGGTGTTCTATGGCGAGCGCAAGCAAGGCGGCCAGCACCGGGCCATCCTGATGACGCGCGCCCTGGACGAATGGGCCGACCTCGACAGCCTGCTGGCGCGCTGGGCACAACTGGGCGATGCCGAACGCAATGGTATCCTGCAGGCCTGCGGCCAGCTGGCGCGCACCCTGCACAGCGCCGGGCAGGTGCATGGCTGCTTCTACCCCAAGCACATTTTCCTGCGCCAGCGCCGCGATGGCTGGGACGCGCAACTGATCGACCTGGAGAAGACCCGTCCCCTGCTGTTCGGCATGCGTGACCGCCTCAAGGACCTGGAGCCGCTGTTGCGCCGCGCCCAGGCCTGGAGCGAGGACGAGGTACGTAACCTCCTGGCCACATACCTGGCGCAGCCAGCCGATGGCTCGCTGGTCGATACCTGGCTGCAACGCCTGACGCAACGCCGTCGTGAAAAAGAGGCCCGCTGATGCGTTTGTCCGAACTGAAAGCAGCCGGGCGCAACCCGTCGCTGCCCCTGAACATTACCCTGGCCGACGCCGCCGGCAGCGCCGACTTGCAACTGCTCAGCCTGGTGCGCGTACTGCCGGGCCAACGCTATGTGGGCGCCGGGGTATGGCGCGGCACCCCGGTGCTGGCCAAACTGCTGGTCGGTAGTAACGCTGCGCGGCATTTCCAGCGCGAACTGCAGGGCGTGAAGCTGCTCGCCGAGCAGGGCCTGACCACGCCGAAGCTGCTGGCCGATGGCCTCAAGGAAGGCGAGGGCGGCTGGTTGCTGTTCGAGTTTCTCGACGGCGCCGAAAGCCTGGCTGATGCCTGGGCGGCCGTGCAAGACCTGCCGATGCTGGCCGACGAGCAGCACCTGGTGCTGGGCGAGGCGCTTACTGCGGTGGCGCACATGCATGCCCAGGGCCTCTGGCAGGAGGACCTGCACCTGGACAACCTGTTGCGCCACGGCGGCAAGCTGTACCTGATCGACGGCGCCGGCATAAAGGCCGAAACGCCTGGCCAGCAACTGTCGCGCCCACGTGTGCTGGAAAACCTCGGGGTGTTCTTCGCCCAGCTGCCCAAGCGCCTGGAACCTTTTATCGAAGAGCTGCTGGTGCACTACCTGTTGGCCAACGCCGAGCATGCGCTGCCGCTGGAGGCCTTGCAGAAGCAAGTGGACAAGGTGCGCAGCTGGCGGCAGAAGGATTACCTGGAAAAGGCCGGTCGCGAATGCAGCCTGTTCAGCGTCCAGCGCAGCCTTTCAGGCCTGCGCGCGATCCGCCGTGACGAGGTCGAGGCCATGTTGCCGGTACTGGAGCAGGCCGACCAGTTGCTCGACCAGGGCCACCTGTACAAGACCGGCGGTGCCGCCAGCGTGGCACGCATCGAGGTGAAGGGGCGCCAGCTGGTGCTCAAGCGCTACAACATCAAGAACACTGCGCACTGGTTCAAGCGCTTCTGGCGCCCGAGCCGGGCCTGGCATTCATGGATCGAAGGGCACCGCCTGGAGTTCCTTGATATCGCCACGCCGCGCCCGCTTGCGGTGCTGGAGCAACGCGTATTTGGCCTGCGCAGCCGCGCCTACCTGGTCACCGAGTACATCGATGGCCCAGACCTGGCCGCGTGCTTCGCACCCTATGTAGAAGATGGCGACGCCCCTGAAGAACAGGTAGATGCCCTGGTCCATGTCATGCAGCAGCTGATTCGGGAGCGCATCAGCCATGGCGATTTCAAGGGCCACAACCTGTTCTGGGACAACGGCCGTTGGTCGCTGATCGACCTCGATGCGATGTGCCAGCATGCCACCCAGCTGAGCTTCGCTCCGGCCTACGCCCGCGACCGGGCGCGGCTGTTGCGCAACTGGCCGAGCGGCAGTGCCTTGCATCAGCGGCTCGACCGGCTGCTGCCGCGTCTGACCGAGTAGGCGTCGGGCAGCGCCATCCAGCCACTGCTACGCCCGGCCTGGCGCACCCGGATACGCCACTGCCGGTCGTGCCAGCGCAGGATGGCCCATGGCACCACACCTGCTGTATCGGCGTGCGGGATGGGCAGGTGGAAGCGGTCCTCCAGCAGATGCCTGCGCAGTGCAACCTGCCCGCCTCGGGTTTGCAGGTACAACTGTTCACCTGCCTGATGCAGGCCGTCGATGGTGTCGATGGGTTCGCCTTCGATGACGCTGGGCAACAGGCACTCCGTGAGCAGCCCGACCAGGTCGGGCACGCCGTCGTACCACAGTACCGGGGAGTCGATGACCCAGTTGCCATTGGCCAGGCGTTTGACCGGTTGTTTCAGGTAGGCATCCGGCTGCACCGGGTCTACCACCCGCCAGCGCAGGCCATCGAAGGCTATCTTGTAGTAGCGCTGCTGCGCGTCCTGGATGTAGTACTGGCTGAGCCCTTCGAACTCGGATGCCTTTTCATACACCCCCTCGGCGTAGATGCCGTCGATCCGGTAACGCAGGTTTTCTATCGGCGCAACCACGCTGTAGCGAGGCGGCAAGGGTAATGGTGGTTGCGCCGGCACGCCGCGCAGCACCCTGCGCATCAGGCCGGTGGCAGCCATGCTGGTGCCGGCATCGTTGGCATGGCTGAGGGCGTTGTAGGCATGTTGCAGTACGCTGTTCATGTCTTCCTCACGATAGGCCTGCATGCCATCCCAGATGCTCATTACCATCCGGCCGAGCGAAAGCGGGATGAGTGCCCGGGCAGGCAATGCCAGGCTGATCAGGTCCACCAGCCGCCAACCCAGGGTAATGCCCTGTTCCACATCGGCTTCCAAGGTACTGCGGCTGTTGGCGTCGGCGATGGCGATCATGCCTCTGACGGCGGCCATGTAGTAGGCATGGAAAAGGTCATCATCGATGGCTGGCATGCGCAGGGCGGCACCGAGGCCCCCGCTGAGAAACAGCTGTCGAGCCTCGTCCCTGGGTAGCAACGGCAGGCGGTCGAGGGTATAGGCCAGCAAGGCAGGGTCATCCCGCAGCAGGCGCAGCAGTGCGCGGCGATTGGCCAGGCTGCGCCAGGCGCGCCGGTCGGGGGCGTCGGGGGTGTACAGGACGAAAGAGCCTACCCCAGTGGCTTGGCTGTCGATCAGCAACACTCCCTGCAGCGTGTGATTACGGATCGTCAGCTGGCGTACGGTGATGTGTTGGCCATCGATAGGTGGGCGTAAGGCATTGTGAGGGTAGTCCAGCACTTGCCTCACCCAGCGGTAGTCGCGTTCTGACTCACCACTGGCCAGATGCCTGGCGTAGCGAGCCTTGGCCAGCTCGGCGCGCATGCGGGCACGGTTGACCTTGGCATGGGCATTCAGCCGCCAGGCGCCGAGCGGAGCGTCGATCAGCTGTTTCTGCAAGAATTCGCTGTAGCTGCCACCGACACTGAGGCTTCTGACCAGGCTCTTCACATAACCCGCTGAAAGCGCTGCTGGCAGTGGTTTGGAATGACGATGCCCGACCCGTGCGGTCAGCCAGTAGTCATAATCGAACCAGCTCACGTTGCGCAGCGCCAGCTCGTCCAGTGGGTAGCTTTCCTTGATGGTCTCGATCAGCGTGCCCCCCACCTTCTGCACGCCACGCCAGGTAATGTAGCCGGAGGGATGGAATGGGTTGATGTGGGGGCCGACCTGCACGGTGTGGACCACATGCACGAGGATGTCGCTGGCCGGATAGCTAAGCCCCAGGTCATTGCGCAAGCGTTCCTCGATCCTGTTGGTGGCCCATTGGTGCAAGGTGTGCTCCTGCTGGAACTGGGCGAAGGTCAGTATGCCGGCAGTAGCGACACTTTCACTGGCTGCCACCAACCGCTGCATGGTTTGCATGATATGGGCTTGCCCGTGCTCGCCGGCCGAGCGCAGCCAGTTGGGCAGGTTCTTTTCCAGCAACAGCGAGTAGCGTGTGTTGAGCGATGCCCGTTTGCCGGCTTCGTCGGTCAAGGCCATGCTTTGACGCAACGATTCAGCCGTGCTTGTGCCCGCCAGGGCCAGCTGAACACGTTGGCGCTGGGCGTCGAGCAGGCTGTCGACCTGCATCAGCAGGGGGTCGTCGGCATACCACTCGTAGCGCAGACGGTCAGCCTGGCCGGCGCTGTGGATACGTTGCGGATCGACCAGCAGGTTCAATAGCGGGACGCTCTGGATAGGGTCATCCAGCCGCTCGCAGAGTTCGCGGTGCAAGTCGGCCAGTGAGGGGTAGGCTTCGACGCCTTGCGCCGGGCCGCAGAGCAGCGTCGGCCCGGTTGCTTGCAGGCCGTCCAGGTGCTCGCCCTCGGCTGTGCCAACCGTGATCACGAACATACCCGGTAGTGCTGCCCGCCAGTTGGGTCGGCTGCGCCTGAGGACGGGGCGGTACACCTGCGCTCGTCGGCCTTGTGGTTGGTGGTGGCGTTGCCAGGAGGCGGGCAGGTCCAGGCAATTGCGCAACATGTCGGCCTGGTCGACAGACAAAGTCTGGTCGGCCAGACGCAGGTCCAGTTCGGCGTGCATCAACGCCCGGCGCAGGTCGGCAAGGCGGGTCCGTCTGGAAAGGCCTTGGCTGTCTGTCTCGGCCCAGAACTACGCCAGCTCGGCATGCAATTGCTGACGGCTTGGCATGGGCGGGGCGGGTGTCGGCAGGCCCGCCAACATGCCGACGATCTGCTGGTCGAGAAATTCGATGCGTTCCAGTGGCAGCATGGTGTGCTCCTTGAGTTAGGAGTGCACAGGCTGGGCGCTGGTACCGTGCCGCGGGTGGTAACCGGTTATCGACCGTGCAGCGCCCGCAAGCTGAGCACCGCCGGGATGCCCAGGCCCAGCCAGGCCAAGGCATCCCATGGGCCGTCGCCGAACAGCGCGGCAAACAGGCCGGCGGCGCCGAGCACGGCAATGGTGGCCGGCCAGGTGAAGATGCGCAGGGTAGTTTGCGACTTGTGACTCATGGCCGTGCCCCGCGGGTTCTACCGTTCTTGCCCCACCACAGGTACAGGCCGCTGCCGAGCACAATGATGGTCAGCACATCGAGCACCGCCCACAGGATTTGCATCGGCCGGCCACCGTAATCACCGAAATGCAGCGGTTGCGAAAGGCCCATGGCGTCCATGTACCAGGGGCGCTCGCCAACTGCGGTCGGCTCAAGGGTACGGGCATCGATCAGCACGGGAGTGAACAGGTGTGAGGTCAGGTGCGTGGTGCCCTTCATGAACACGGCGTAGTGATGCTCGCTGGAGAAGCGCGTGCCAGGGAAAGCGATGAAGTTCGGCTGCATGCCAGGCGTGGCCTGCCCGGCAATTTCCAGCAGGCGTGTGGCCGGGGCGCGCTCGGTGAGTGGTGGTGCGTTGCGGTACGGCGCAACCATGGCGGCCAGGCTGTCGTTGCGCCAGGCGGCGATGACCAGGTCGGACAGGGCACTGATCACCCCGGTTACAGCTACCGTCAACGCCCAGGTCAGGGTGACCACGCCGATCAGGTTGTGCAGGTCGAGCCAGCGTAGGCGCCGGGACTTGTCGTTGCGTACCGTGGCGAATGCCAGGCGGCGCATGAAGGGCGCGTACAGCACGGTGCCGGAAACGATCGCAACGACGAACAGTATTCCCATGAACGCCAGCAACAGTTTGCCCGGCAGCCCGGCGAACATGTCCACATGCAGACGCAGCATGAGCATCATGAACCCGCCGTTGGCCGCCGGCATGGCTACTGCTTCGCCAGTGCGGGCATCGAGCATGAAGGTATGCGACGTGTTGGGTTCGCTACCGGCAGTGGCGGCGGTGATGGCTATCACGCCGTTGGGTTCGTCGTCGTCGTAGCCGAAGTACTGCACGACCTCGCCGGGGCGGTGCTGTTCGGCCCTGAGCACCAGTTGCTGCAAGTCGAGGTGCGGGGTATCGGCTGGCAGTTCGCGCAGTTTCGGCGCGTCGCCGAGTAGCTGTTCGAGTTCGTGGTGAAAGATCAGCGGCAGGCCGGTGAGCGCCAGCAACAGCAGGAACAGGGTGCAGACCAGGCTGCTCCAGGTGTGGATCGTGGACCAGCGGCGGATGGTGGGGCTTTTCATCACGGTACCGATATCTGCTGGATGGGCATGGGGCTGCAAAGCAGCCCCGGCTCACTCAGAACTTGTAGGTGGCACTGGCCACGACGCTACGCTCGTCGCCGTAGTAGCAGTAGTAGGAATCACAGGTCGACAGGTAGTCCTTGTTCAGCAGGTTGGTAGCGTTGAGCGCCACCGACGCGCCCTGAAGGCTGCTGTCCAGGCGCCCCAGGTCGTAATGCACCGCTGCATCGAATACCGTGTAGGCGTTGGCCTTGCCCAGGTAGGTATTGGCCTGGTCGCCATAGGTATTGCCGGTATAGCGCGCACCGAGGCCAATGCCGAAGCCGTCGAGTACGCCCGCATGCCAGGTGTAGTCGCCCCACACCGACGCCTGCTGGTTGGGCATCAGTTGCAGGCGGTTGCCTTTGAAATCGCCGTCCTGCACTTGCGACTTGGCCAGGGTGTAGGCGGCAATTACCTTGAGGTTTTCGCTCACATCGGAAACCGCTTCAAGTTCCAGGCCACGCACTTTCACTTCGCCGGTCTGGCTGGTGATGGTCACGCCACCGACGCTGTCGGTCACCGAGACGTTTTTCTGGGTCAGGTCATACACGGCTGCCGACAACAGGGTGCTGGAGCCCGGTGGCTGGTATTTCACGCCCAATTCCCACTGCTTGCCTTCGGTGGGTTTGAACGAGTCGGTTGCCGAGGCACTGGCATTGCTGGATGGCTGGAACGACTCGGCATACGACAGGTAGGGGACGAAGCCTGAGTCGAACACGTAGCTGATGGCTGCGTTGCCGCTGAACTGTTTATCGCGCTGGGTATTGGTGGCATCGCCCTTGTTGAAGAACTTGGTGCCGGTATGCACCCAGTCTTCGCGCCCGCCCAAGGTCAGGCGCCAGTTGCCGAGCGCCATCTGGTCCTGGACATACACGCCGGTCTGGCGGGTTTTCTGGTTGTAGTCATAGAACGCAGTGGAGCGGTCCGGACGGGTGATCGGCAGCCCGTAGACCGGGTTGTTGACGTTGCTGTCCGGCACGTTGAAGCCGAATATCGACAGGTAGTTGGTATTGATGCGCTGGTGGTCCAGGCCGAGCAGCAAGGTGTGGCTGATGTCACCGGTGGCAAAATCGGCCTGGAAGTTGTTGTCCACCGCGAACTGGCTGATGTCTTCGTCGGTGTTGGTGGACATGCGGCTGACCGTGCCGTCGTCCTTCACTGGAGGGTTGTCCTTGTTGTAGCTGCCCGGGGTGATGGTCTGGAAGGCCAGGTCCGACTTGGTATAGCGAAGATTCTGACGGAACTGCCACACATCGTTGATACGGTGCTCGAAGGCGTAGCCCAGCGCGTAGTAGGTACGGTCGTAGAACTCGTAGTCAGGGTCACCCAGGTTCTTGTGGTGGGAGATCTTGCCGAACGGCATGTCGATCTTGGTGCCCTGGATCGGCCGGAACTGGCTGGTTGCACCGGTATCGTCGCGGGTGAACTGGGTAAGCAAGGTCAGCGAGGTGTCTTCGTCGATGTTCCAGGTCAGGCTCGGGGCGATGTTGTAGCGCTTGTCGTCGATATGGTCGATCTGCGTGCCACCGTCGCGGATGACCCCGCTGACGCCATACAGAAAGCGGCCTTCGTCATCGATCCTGCCGGTGCTGGCGAAGTTGATCTGGCGATGGTTGTCACTGCCGTATTGCAGCTCGATTTCATGCGCGCTTTCCGCCTGCGGGCGGCGGCTGACCATGTCCAGCAGGCCGCCGGGCGGGGTCTGGCCATAGACCGACGAAGCCGGCCCGCGTAGCAGGGCAAGGCGATCGAGGTTCCAGGTTTCGGCTTTGGGGTTGGCGTATACGCCGCGTGGCAGCGGCAGGCCATCGAGAAACTGGGTCGGCTCGAAGCCCCGCACGCGCATCCAGTCATAGCGTGTGTCATTGCCGAAGCTGGCCGAGACGATACCCGGCATGTAGCGCACGGCATCGTCGAGGCTGTGTACGCCGCGGTCTTTCATTTGTTCGCGGGTGGCGATGGAAACCGAACGCGGCAACTCGACCAATGCGGTATCGGTCTTGGTGCCGGCGGCGCTGCGCTTGGCCACGTAGCCTTCGACCGGGCCCCACGCGCTTTCGCCCAGGCTGGCTGCATCCACGGTGGTTGCCGGCAGCGCCAGGGTACCTTCCGCGACTGCCACCAGGCTGTAGCTGCCTGCATTGCTCTGTTGCAGTTGCAAACCTGTGCCGCGCAGGGCCGCCTGCAGCGCGCCCAGGCCGTCATACTGCCCGTGCACCGGCGCCGAGCTGCGGCCGCTGACCAACGCCGGGTCGATAGCCAGGGTGATACCGGCCTGGCTGGCGATCTGGTTGAGGGTGGAGGCCAGCGGGGCGCTCGGCAGGTCGTAGCCGCGCGCGGCGGATGGCTCGGCGGCGTACACCACGGGGCTGGCCAATGGCGCGGCTACCGCGATGGCCAGGGCGATCAGGCTGGGGCGCAGGATACGTTCAACAGCACGGGACATGCAGCGGCTCCTCGACGGGTAAGTGCTTACTGCTTCCTTGCCGAGCGAGATTGGAAAAGTGACAGAGCGAATCTGAAAAATATCGAGAATTGTTTGAATTGGCGGGCGTGAACCCGCTTCTACACGGGCCGCCCGGCTATCTGGGCTTGACGGTCACCCACCACTGGGTATGCCGCTCGATCTTCACCGGCAATACTGGCACCAACGACGCCAGGGCCAGGTCGGTGTCGGTCAGCGGGAAGCTGCCAGTCACCCGCAGGTCGGCGACCTTTTCATCCACACCGAGGTAACCGCTGCGGTACTGGCCCAGTGCGGCCAGCAGGTCAGCCAGGCGCACGTTGTCCACCACCAGCATGCCGCGGGTCCAGGCGTCGACACCGGCGGCTACCGCGCCGACCCGGCCAAGCCCGTTGGCGTACATCAGCACTTGCTGGCCTTCGTGCAGCACCTGTTCATCAGCGCTATTCAGCGGCATGGCAGCGACCGAGGCTTGCAACACTTCCAGGCGCGTACCCTTGGCTTCACGGCGCACCAGGAAGCGCGTGCCCAATGGACGCAGGCGCCCATCGTCGGTACGGACCAGCAATGGGCGCGGGTCCTGATGGCCGGTCTGAACCGAGATTTCGCCCTGGTGCAGGACGATGGTCCGTTGTTCGCCTGCGTAGTCGATATCCACGGCGGTATGGCTGTTCAGGCTCAGCAAGGTGCCGTCTTCCAGGCGCAGGGTACGCAACTCGCCGGTGGCGGTGCGCTGGTCGGCCAGCCAGTAACTCGGCGCGAGCGACGGTGCGCCGACCCAGGCCAGCAGCGAGCCGAGCAGGAACATGCCGGCCAGCCCACTGCCAACCTTACCGATACGCCGGCGCAGGCCGACGCGCGACTGCACCAGGGCCTGGCGTGCCGGGCCGGCTGCCGCGCCGACGCGCTGGTCCATCGCGCCCAGTTGGCGCCAGGCGCGGGCATGCTCTTCATTGGCAGCATGCCAGCGCATGAATTCACTGCGCTCATCGGCCGTACTGCTGCCACCGTCGAGGCTGAGTTTCCAGGCAATCGCGGCTTCCAGCACGCGGGACGAAACCGGGGCACTGCTCACGTCGGCTCTCCGTACAGGGCCGTGTAGCACTGGCGCAGGCCTTGGGCGATGTACTGGCGTACCCGCGACACCGAAACGCCCAGGCGCTCGGCAATTTCGGCATGGCCCATGCCGTCCAGGCGGTTGTACAGGAACGCCGCGCGTGCCTTGCTCGACAGCTTGCCCAGCAGGCGGTCGATGGCCTTGAGGTCTTCGAGAACCAGGTGTTGCACTTCCGGGGAAGGTTGCTCGGCTTCCGGCAACAGGGCCAGCTCGGCCAGGTAGGCCTGTTCCAGCGCGGCGCGGCGGAAGTGGTCGAACAACAGGCCCTTGGCCACGGCAGCGAGGAATGCCCGGGGTTCGCGGGGGGTGTCCAGTTGCGCACGGCCGAGCAGGCGCACGAAGGTGTCCTGACTGAGGTCCTCGGCACGTTGGCGGCAGGCCATGCTGCGTTGCAGCCAGGCGAGCAGCCAGCTGCGATGGTCGCGGTACAGCGTACCGACCAGATCGGCATGTGGACTCTGTGCAGAAGACAAGCAGCGTCCCCCCCCGGAACGTATGCATTAACTAACGATAATTATTCGCGATTGTTGCAGAGGCGGGGGGCAGGGCGCAATGGGCGCTTATCGGATGGCCATCATGGAAAGGCCTGAGCTGCAAAAGCGATTACAGGCCGTGGCTCTGGATCTTGCGCCGTCGCCACCCGCGCAGCCGCTGCTCCAGCTGCAATGGGCTGTCCAGTTGCTGGCGTCGGGCCTGGCTGAACAGGATCAACGCCAACTCGGCGGTCACCAGGGCGTCGGCACTGGCATGGTGGCGTTCTTCCACCTGCAGGCCGAACCGCGCCACCCAGTCATCGAGACCGGCCTCGCGCAGTACCGTGTCGGGGTTGAGCATCGGTGCCAGTTCGGCGATGTCGAGGAACGGCGACAGCAGGCGATAGCCCAGGCTTTCCTTCAACGCGCGGGCCAGCATGCGCTGGTCGAAGGAGGCATGGAACGCCAGCACCGGGCTGCTACCGATGAAGTCGAGCAAATCGAGCAAGGCTTCGGCCGGATCGCAACCGGCAGCCAGGGCACTTGGGCCCAGGCCGTGGATCAGCACGCTGGCGTTGGTCTTCTGCGTTGGCCGGTGCAAGGTGCGTTCGAACTGCTGGGCGAAGTCGATGGCGCCGTCTTCGATGGCCACGGCGCCGATCGACAGCACCTGGTCACGGTTTAGGTTCAGGCCGCTGGTCTCCAGGTCCAGCACTACCCAACGCTGTTCGCGCAGGGTGCACACCCCCAGGGGGGCGGGCTTGGCCAGCCGGGCCAGGCGCTGGCGCGTGGTAACGTCCAGCTCGGGCGCGCTGGGGCGCAACCAGGTGAACAGGTTCATAACTGGTACCGCAGGGCGAGGCTGCTTTGCAGGCGCTGAGCCTGGCGCAGGGATTCGCGCAGGATGCGCCGGTCAAGGTGGTTGAGGCTGTCCGGATCGAGCCGGTTGGAGTACGGCAGGTTGTCGCGCGTCTGGCGCTGGTGCTGCTGCATGCGGGTTTGCTGAATGAAGTGGTAGGCCTCCTCATACGCCGCGCCGTCCTGCGCCTCGATGATGCCCTTGGCCACCAACTGACGCAGGCGTTCCAGGGTATTGCAGGCACCGATGCCGTTGGCCAGGGCCAGCAGCCGGGCGCCATCGACGAAGGGCGTCAGGCCTTGGACCTTGAGGTCGAGGGTGGCTGCCTTGTCGTTGCCCTGGCGGGTCAGCACGAACTCACGCAGGCGGCCAACCGGCGGGCGCTGGCGCAAGGCGTTGTCAGCCATCAAGCGCTGGAACAGGCGGTTGTCGGCCACTTGTTCGAGCAAGTCCTGGCGCAGTTGCTCGCAACCCTGCTCGTCGCCCCACACCACACGCAGGTCGAAGTAGATGCTCGAGCCCAGCAGGTTTTCCGGGCTGGCTTCGCGAACAAAGCCGGCAAAGCGCCGCGCCCATTCGCTGCGCGACAGGCACAGCTCCGGGTTGCCGGCCATGACGTTGCCCTTGCACAAGGTAAAGCCGCATTGGGCCAGGCATTGATTGATGTATTGCGCCAACGGCAGCAGGCGGGTGCGGATGGCGTCGGCTTCGGCGCTGTCGGCTGCCTCGAAGAGGATGCCGTTGTCCTGGTCGGTGTGCAGGGTTTGCTCGCGGCGTCCTTCACTGCCAAAGCACAGCCAGCTGAACGGCACGCCGGGGTCGCCGCGCTCGGCCAATGCCAGCTCGATCACCCGGCACACGGTGTGGTCATTGAGCAGGGTGATGATCTGGGTTATCTGCGTGGACGACGCACCATGGGCCAGCATGCGCTCGACCAGCTGGCTGATTTCGCCGCGCAGCGAGACCAGGGTCTCCAGCCGGGGGGCATGGCGGATGGTCCGCGCCAGGTGCACCAGGTCGACCCGTTGCAGGGAGAACAGGTCGCGCTCCGAAACCACTCCGCACAGGCGGCGGTTTTCCACCAGGCATACGTGGGCAATGTGTCGCTCGGTCATGGCCATGGCCGCGTCGAAGGCGCTGGCCTGGGGGCTGAGGTAGAAGGGCCGGGCAGTCATATGTCGCTCGATCGGCGCGCCCAGCTCGGCATCGGCTGCGGCCACCACCTGGCGCAGGTCGCGCAGGGTGAAGATCCCGGTGGGGTAGCGCTGTGCATCGACCACCACGATGCTACCTACCTGCTGCTCGTGCATCAGCCGCACGGCATCGCGCAGCGGGGTGTCGGCGCTGCACACCACCGGGTGGCGCATGGCCAGTTCACCCAGGGGGGTGTTGAGTGAATACTGGGTGCCGAGGGTTTCCACGGCGCGCTGGCGCACCTGCTGGTTCACCTGGTCGAGCAGGCTGCTGACGCCGCGCAGGGCAAAATCGCGAAACACCTCGGACATCGAGAACACGCGGATGAACGCTGCCTTGTTCAACTGCAGGCAGAAGGTGTCTTCACCGGCCAGGTGCTCGGTACGGGTCGCCCGCTCGCCGAGCAGGGCAGCCAGCGGGAAGCATTCGCCGCTGGTGATCTCGAACGTTGTCTCGACACCAGGTTTGACCAGGTGCTGGCGCTCGCCGACCACGCGGCCCTGCTTGACGATGTAGAAGTGCTCCACCGGCCCGTCGGCAGGTTTGACAATGCTCTCGCCGCAGGCATAGAAGCGCAGCTGGCACTGCTCGACCAGGTAGGCCAGGTGGCTGTGTTCCATCTGGTTGAACGGCGGAAAGCGCTGCAGGAACTGCAGGGTACCCTGGATATTCTGCAGCACTGCTGTCCTGCCCGCCTGGCTGTAGGCGTCCTTTTTGCTCATGAAACTGACCGTATCGCTATGCCGAACTATATATATCTATATATAGGTGCCGACCATGTTGTTCTCTGCCTCCATGGTCGGCTTGCGGCGGGGTGGTGCCCATTGGACGTAAGTCTATGAGCGGCCCGTCAAAGACCCGACGAAAGGCGGGACGGGTTACGCAAGTTCTGTGGTCCTAATGCTGAAGCGGAGTTTTTTTGACGAGATGACCATGCCTGAGCCCCACGACATCCTGAGCGACGCCGAGCGCGAGGCGTTGGCCCTGGCCAACGCGCCGGCGGCCGCCAAGCCACTGGTGTTGGTAGTGGATGACAACGCGGCCAACCGCGATGCGCTGATCTATTACCTGAAAAGCCGGGGTATCGACTGCGTGGGGGCGGACGGCGCCGAGGAAGCCAGGCTGTATCTGCATTATCAACCGCGCATAGGCCTGATGATCACCGATTTACGCATGCAACCCGAGGATGGCCTGGAGCTGATCCGGCAGATTCGCGAGTCGGAGCGGGCAGCGTTATCGATCATCGTGGTGTCCGGCGACACCGATGTTGAAGAGGCGGTGGACGTGATGCACCTGGGGGTGGTGGATTTTCTTTTGAAACCGGTGGACCTGGAGAGGCTGCTGGAGCTGGTGAGGAAAGAGTTGCAGATCCGCTGAAGCAGTTTGGGGCCGCAAAGCGGCCCCGTCTACAGATGCTGCCTACAACCCGTTACGCGCCTTGAACTCGCGGCGACGACGGTGCAGTACCGGCTCGGTGTAACCGTTCGGCTGCTTGCCACCTTCCAGCACCAGTTCCACAGCTGCCTGGAATGCGATGTTGTCGTCGAAGTTCGGCGCCATCGGCCGGTACAAGGCGTCGCCTGCGTTCTGCTGGTCGACCACCACGGCCATGCGCTTGAGGCTCTCGACCACCTGCTCCTGGCTGACCACGCCGTGACGCAGCCAGTTGGCCAGCAGCTGGGCCGAGATGCGCAGGGTGGCGCGGTCTTCCATCAGGCCGACGTTGTTGATGTCCGGCACCTTCGAGCAACCCACGCCCTGGTCGATCCAGCGCACCACATAGCCGAGGATGCCCTGGGCATTGTTGTCCAGCTCGTTGCGGATCTCTTCGGCCGACCAGTTGGTGTCGGCCGCCAGCGGGATGGTCAGGATATCGTCCACCGATGCCGGGGTACGCGAGGCCAGTTCACGCTGGCGCGCCTGCACGTCAACCTTGTGGTAATGCAGGGCATGCAAGGTGGCGGCGGTCGGCGATGGCACCCAGGCGGTGTTGGCACCAGCCAGCGGGTGGGCGATCTTTTGCTCGAGCATGGCCGCCATCAGGTCCGGCATGGCCCACATGCCTTTGCCGATCTGGGCTCGGCCTTGCAGGCCGGTGGCCAGGCCAACGTCGACGTTGTTGTTCTCGTAGGCACCGATCCACTTCTCGTTCTTCATGGCACCCTTGCGCACCACGGCGCCGGCTTCCATCGAGGTGTGGATCTCGTCGCCAGTGCGGTCGAGGAAGCCGGTGTTGATGAACACCACGCGCTCGGCGGCGGCCTTGATGCAGGCCTTGAGGTTGACCGTGGTGCGGCGCTCCTCGTCCATGATGCCGACCTTGACGGTGTTGCGCTTCATGCCCAGCAGGTCTTCGACGCGGCTGAAGATCTCGGCGGCGAAGGCAACTTCTTCCGGCCCGTGCATCTTCGGCTTGACGATGTACACGCTGCCGGTGCGGGTGTTCTTGCGGCTGGTGTTGCCGTTGAGGTTGTGCAGGGCGATGAGGTTGGTGAACAGGCCGTCCTGGATGCCTTCGGGAATTTCGTTGCCCTGGGCGTCGAGGATCGCCGGGTTGGTCATCAGGTGGCCTACGTTGCGCACGAACAACAGCGAACGGCCGTGCAGGGTCACGCTGCCGCCATTGGGCGCGGCGTATTCGCGGTCCGGGTTCATGGTGCGGGTGAAGGTCTTGCCAGCCTTGCTGACGTTTTCCGCCAGGTCGCCTTTCATCAGGCCCAGCCAGTTGCGATAGACCACCACCTTGTCGTCGGCATCGACCGCGGCGACCGAGTCTTCGCAGTCCATGATGGTGGTGAGTGCCGATTCCATCAGGATGTCCTTCACGCCGGCGGCGTCGGTGCTACCGACCGGGGTGCTGGCATCGATCTGGATTTCGAAGTGCAGGCCGTTGTGCTTGAGCAGCACGGCAGTCGGCGCGCCGGCATCGCCGTGGAAGCCGATCAGCTGGGCGTCGTCCCGCAGGCCGCTGTTGCTGCCGCCCTTGAGGGCGACGATCAGTTTGCCACCTTCGATGCGGTAGCCGGTGGAATCGACATGCGAGCCGGCTGCCAATGGTGCGGCTTCATCGAGGAAGGCGCGGGCGAAGGCGATGACCTTGTCACCGCGTACCTTGTTGTAGCCCTGGCCTTTCTCGGCACCGCCTTCTTCGCTGATGGCATCGGTGCCGTACAGCGCGTCATACAGCGAGCCCCAGCGGGCATTGGCAGCGTTCAAGGCGAAGCGGGCGTTCATTACCGGTACGACCAGCTGCGGGCCGGCCATGTGGGCAATTTCTTCGTCCACGTTCTGCGTGGTGGCCTGGAAATCGTCAGCTTGTGGCAGCAGGTAGCCGATTTCCTGGAGGAATGCTTTGTAGGCTGCGGCGTCGTGGGCCTGGCCTTTGCGTGCCTGGTGCCAGGCGTCGATCTTGGCTTGCAGCTCGTCGCGCTTGGCGAGCAGGGCTTTGTTCTTTGGAGCGAGGTCATTGATGATCTTTTCTGCACCGGCCCAGAACTGCTCGGCGACGATGCCGGTCCCCGGGATGGCTTCGTTGTTCACGAAGTCGTACAGGACCTTGGCGACCTGAAGGCCACCGACTTGAACGTATCCAGTCATTGCTTGCCTCACTCTGCTCAGCTATTTCGCTCTTCTGTATTAAGCCTGTAGCGCTTCTCTAAACACGGCACCAGTGCATGCACCCGGGGAAGCCCGAGCGCGGCTGGGTGCGGCCTGCCAGACCGGCTGGCAGACAGTGTGCGTATTTTCACAGGCGCCTTGGCAGACATCCAAACGACGTTTTGTAGTCCGCGCCACGGGATACTACATGAAGCAGTAGGCGGGGCAAAATCAGACTAAAAGCGCCGTTATGCGACCCGTTGGTCGCGTATGGTCACGCTGGGAGTGGGTATGTTCGCAAAAAACAGGTGGATTGTTCCAGATAAATCTTGAAACAGTACACGATTGGTTATGCAGATTGCCCTGCGGCAGGTTGCCGCGCCTTGCCTATACTGAGTCGATCGCCTGATTTCCCGCCGCCCGGCGCGGTCCGACACACGAGGAAGGGCTTGTGGATCATCTTGTACTGACTGTGATTGCCCCAGACAAGGCCGGCCAGGTCGAGCGTATTGCCCAGTGCATCGCCGACCACAGTGGCAACTGGCTGGAAAGCCGTATGTCGCGCATGGCCGGGCAGTTTGCCGGCATCCTGCGGGTGGCGGTGCCAGCAGAAAACTACGACGCGCTGGTGGCCTCGCTGCAAGAGCTGGTGCGGTATGACATTCGCGTGTTGATCGCCGAGAGCGGTATCGAGCCGTCATGTACCTGGAAACCGATTGCCATGGAGCTGGTGGGCAATGACCGGCCGGGTATCGTACGCGACATCACCCGGTTGCTGGCGGACCTGGGGGTGAACCTCGAACGCTTCACCACTGAAGTGAGCCCGGCGCCGATGAGCAGCGAGCCGCTATTCCATGCCGATGCGTTGCTGGCCATGCCATTGACCCTTTCGCTGGATGAGTTGCAGCAGCAGCTGGAGAGCCTGGCGGATGATTTGATGGTGGAATTGAAGCTGCGGCCGCAGGACTGATGCAGCCCCTGCGGTTATCCCGATAACACGGGGAAGGCCCTGTGGATAACCTGGGGGTGTAGCTCTTCAGCCCTTACGATCCGGGGCTTGCACAGCTTTGCTCAAAAAACACCCAAAAATCAGCAGCTTGTGCACAAAGCACGGGGACGAGGGTGTGGATAACCTTTGGAGATGTCGCTGCAGGCCCCGAACCGCGAGGCCTGCAGGATAATGGTCATTTTTTGTTCAGCTACGCTTGCGCAAACTCAACCACGCATCGACGCTATACACCGCCAGCCCGGCCCAGATGAACATGAATGCCACCAGTGTGCTCGACGACAGATGCTCGTCGAACAGCAGCACCGCCTGCAGCAGCACCAGGGTCGGCGCCAGGTACTGCAGGAAGCCCAGCGTGGTATACGGCAGGTGCCGCGCGGCAGCGTTGAAGCACACCAGCGGTATCAGCGTTACCGGCCCTGCGGCCATCAGCCACAACGCTTCGCTGCTGGTGTAGAACGCGCTCTGGGTACTCATTGCCGCCGGGTGCAGCAGCAACCAGCCAAGGGCCAGGGGTACCAGCATCCAGGTTTCCACCACCAGGCCGGGCAGCGCCGCTACCGGCGCCTGTTTGCGGATCAACCCGTAAAAGCCGAAGCTCAGTGCCAGCGCCAGCGACACCCATGGCAGGCTGCCCACCTGCCATACCTGCTGGGCCACGCCCACGGTGGCCATGGCCACGGCCAGCCATTGCAGGCGGCGCAGGCGCTCGCCAAGAATCAGCATGCCCAGCAGCACATTGACCAGCGGGTTGATGTAGTAACCCAGGCTGGCCTCGAGCATGCGGCCATTGTTTACCGACCATACATAGGTCAGCCAGTTGCCGGCAATCAGTGCCCCGCTGAGGGCGAGGATGCCCAGCCGGCGCGGGTTGTCGCGCAGTTCGCGCCACCAGCCAGGGTGTTTCCACACCAATAGCAGAAGCGAGCCGAACAGCGCCGACCACAGCACCCGATGAACGATGATTTCCACCGCCGGGACGCTCTGGATCGCCTTGAAGTACAGGGGAAACAGCCCCCAGATGATGTAGGCGCTCAGGCCCAGTAGGTACCCGCGACGCGGGTTTGCGGCGTGCATGCAGAATCCTTGCTTAGGTAGCTAAATGAAGCGACGCCTATTGTAGACAGAGGCGGGCGTGCTTCTAGAACAATTTCAACGCCGGTTCATCCAGCGCCGCCAACTGTTCGCGTAATGCCAGGATCTGGTCGCCCCAGTAGCGTGGCTGGCCGAACCAGGGGAAGCTGGGCGGGAAGGCCGGGTCGTCCCAGCGCCGCGCCAGCCAAGCGCTGTAGTGCAACTGACGCAGGGCACGTAGCGCTTCGATCAGGGCCAGTTCGCGCGGGTCGAAGTCGTGGAACTCGTTGTAGCCATCGATCAGTTCGGCCAGTTGCCCCAGGCGCTCTTCCCGGCTGCCGGCCAGCATCATCCACAGGTCTTGCACGGCCGGGCCCATGCGGCAGTCGTCAAGGTCGACCACGTGGTACACCTCGTCGCGATGCATCAGGTTGCCGGGGTGCAGGTCGCCGTGCAGGCGGATAAGGCGGTGCGGCGTACGGGCATAAATGTCTTCCACACGCTTGAGCAGGTCGCGGGCCACCGACTCGAAGGCTGGCAGCAAGTCACGGGGCACAAAGCCGCCTTCCAGCAAGGTATTCAGCGAGGCGTGGCCGAAGTTTTCCACAGCCAGCGCTTCGCGGTGCTCGAACGGCTTGCTGGCGCCTACGGCATGCAGGCGGCCCAGCAACTGGCCAAGGCGGTAGAGCTGATCGAGATTGCCCGGCTCGGGGGCGTGGCCGCCACGGCGGGGGAACAGGGCGAAGCGGAAACCCTGGTGTTCGAACAAGGTGCGGCCCTCGCGCTGCATCGGGGCAACCACCGGGACCTCGCAGTCGGCCAGCTCAGCGGTGAAGCTGTGCTCTTCAAGGATGGCCGCATCGCTCCAGCGGCCTGGGCGGTAGAACTTGGCCACCAACGGCTGCGCCCCTTCGATACCTACCTGGTAGACGCGGTTCTCGTAGCTGTTCAGCGCCAGCACCCGGGCGTCGCTGAGAAAGCCCAGGCTCTCCACGGCGTCGAGGACCAGGTCGGGGGTAAGGGTGTCGAAGGGGTGGGACATGAGAGCTCCGGGAATAAGCGGCACAAAGCCCATGGTACCGCGTTATCCCTGTGCCGGCCTCTTCGCGGGCGCGCCCGCTAACCGCGCAACAACAGCCGGCCTACGCGGGAACCCCGATCAACACGTAAGAGGGATGAAACTGCACCCGTACCGTACTGCCATTCGCCACCCGGTGCTCAGCCAGCCAGGCCGCTTCGGCAAATGCACACAGCGTCTGCCCATTGCCCAGCGCCAGCCGCACCTCGCTCGGCCCATCAGCCTCCGCCAGCACACCCTCCACCGTCGCCTCCAGGCAGTTGTCACTCGTTTCGGCCTCTTCCCCTGCCGCCAACAACCGTACCCACCCGGCCTTGAGCAGTGCCACCACCGTGGTCCCCAACGTCAGCTCTAGCCGCGCAGTGCTGTCCCGGGTGATCAGCGCCTCGATCTCCAGCCCGCCGCCCAGCGCCAGGCTGACGCGATCATGCCGCCCCTCCCGGCGCAAGCCACTGACCTGGCCCTGCAACTGGTTACGCGCACTGGTGCGCAGCATCAGGCGACCGAGCAGGTCGAGGTCGCTGGAGTGCTCAGCCGCTTCGAGCATTTGCGCCTGCAAGGCCTGCAGACGCTGATACAGGCGCAGCACCCGTTCGCCCTCCGGCGATAACCGTGCACCGCCGCCACCTCGCCCGCCGGCGCTCCGTTCAACCAGCGGTTGGCTGGCCAGGTTGTTGAGCTCGTCGATGGCGTCCCAGGCGGCCTTGTAACTGATGCCAGCAGCCTTGGCGGCGCGGGTGATCGAACCCTGTTCGGCAACGTGCTGCAGCAGCGCGATACGCTGGGGGCGGCGGGCGATGTGCTGGGTAAGGAGGGTGGGCAGAGGCATGGTATCCAGTCGTCATGAGGCTCAGGTGGATAGTGTGTAGGACTGGCCTTGTATCGCGAAAGGGCCGCGAGGCGGCCCCAGGGTTTCTGCCGTAGCAAATATCGTGGGTCATGCATACCCCGGTTTGGGCGTGCGGGCCAGGCAATAGACATCCACGCGCCGCGCACCGGCCTTGCGGAGCACCTGGGCGATGGTGTGCGCGGTTGCGCCCGTGGTCAGCACGTCATCGACAATGGCGACATGCTGGCCGGTCAACTCACCCGTGAAGGCAAACGCCTGACGCAAATTGCGCCGCCTTGCCCTGGCATCCAGTTGCTGCTGCGCGGGTGTTTCGCGTGTGCGCGTCAGCAACCGTTCGTCGTAACGTACCCGGAGCTGCCCCGACAACCAGCGCGCCAACATTCCAGCCTGGTTGAACCCACGCTCGCGCTGTCGACGCCTGGCCAGGGGCACCGGCAACAGCAGGTCGGGCCGTGCCATCCCCTCGGCGAAGCGATGCAGCAATCCATGGCCCAGCAATTCAGCCATCAGGCGTCCCAGCGGCCACTGGCGCTTGTGCTTGAAGCGGCTGATCAGCGTGTCTACCGGAAAACCGAAGTACCACAGCGCCACCACCTGCTCGAAAGCCGGCGCGCGGCGGCTGCATTGTGCGCAGGTCAGGCCAGACATCGGCATGGGCAACGCGCAGCGCAGGCATTGATCATCCAGCCAGGGCAGGGCCTGTTCGCAGGCGATGCACAACGGGTAGGCCTGCCCGGCCCGCTCGTCGCAAAGCAAGCATGTTTGATTAATTATTGAGCACTTGTAAACCAGCCTTTTCCAGTATGGTTGACAGTTCATAGGCCTTCCATGACTATGCGAGCTATCCGTGATGCGCTGGCGGGCTTCCCTGTCCCGGCGCCAGCTACAGCCTAAACAAGGAAACACCGATGAGCGCCAGCACAACTGCAACAACACGTCACGACTGGTCCCTGGCCGAGGTCAAGGCGCTGTTCCAGCAACCGTTCAATGACTTGCTGTTCCAGGCACAGACCGTGCACCGCGCGCACTTCGACCCGAACCGTGTGCAGGTATCGACCTTGCTGTCGATCAAGACCGGCGCCTGCCCGGAAGATTGCAAATATTGTCCACAGTCCGGCCACTACAACACCGGGCTGGAAAAACAGAAGCTGATGGAAGTGCAGAAGGTGCTGGAAGAAGCCGCACGCGCCAAGGCCATCGGCTCCACCCGCTTCTGCATGGGCGCGGCCTGGAAGCACCCGTCGGCCAAGGACATGCCCTACGTGCTGGAAATGGTCAAAGGCGTGAAGGCCATGGGCCTGGAAACCTGCATGACCCTCGGCAAGCTCGACCAGGAGCAGACCAAGGCCCTGGCCCAGGCCGGCCTGGACTACTATAACCACAACCTCGATACCTCGCCGGAGTTCTACGGCAGCATCATCACCACCCGCACCTACAGCGAGCGCCTGCAGACCCTGGCC
This sequence comes from Pseudomonas sp. BCRC 81390, assembly GCF_030341915.1. Taxonomy (NCBI): domain Bacteria; kingdom Pseudomonadati; phylum Pseudomonadota; class Gammaproteobacteria; order Pseudomonadales; family Pseudomonadaceae; genus Pseudomonas; species Pseudomonas sp. BCRC 81390. The sequence continues at coordinate 230,531 of NZ_JATAAG010000025.1, forward strand.
TACGTGCGCGATGCCGGGATGAAGATCTGTTCCGGCGGCATCCTCGGCATGGGCGAGTCGCTGGACGACCGCGCCGGCCTGCTGATCCAGCTGGCCAACCTGCCAGAGCACCCGGAGTCGGTACCGATCAACATGCTGGTCAAAGTCGCCGGCACGCCGCTGGCCGAGGAAGAGGACGTCGACCCGTTCGACTTCATCCGCATGCTGGCCGTGGCGCGTATCCTCATGCCCAAGTCGCATGTGCGCCTGTCCGCCGGCCGTGAGCAGATGAACGAACAGATGCAGGCCCTGGCCTTCATGGCAGGCGCCAACTCGATCTTCTACGGTGAAAAACTGCTGACCACCGCCAACCCGCAGGCGGACAAGGACATGCAACTGTTCGCCCGCCTGGGCATCCAGCCCGAAGCCCGTGAGGAACACGCCGACGAAGTGCACCAGGCAGCCATCGAGCAGGCGCTGGTCGAGCAGCGCAGCAGCGAGATGTTCTACAACGCCGCGTCGGCCTGAGATGGCCTTCGACCTGGCCGCGCGCCTGGCCGAACGGCGCGCCGCAGACCTGTATCGGCAGCGGCCACTGCTGCAGAGCCCGCAGGGGCCGGAAGTGGTGGTTGACGGCCAGCCCTTGCTGGCCTTCTGCAGCAACGATTACCTGGGCCTGGCCAACCACCCGCAGGTGATTGCCGCCTGGCAGGCCGGCGCTGAGCGCTGGGGTGTCGGTGGTGGCGCCTCGCACCTGGTGGTCGGCCACAGCACCCCGCACCATCAGGTGGAAGAGGCCCTGGCCGAACTCACCGGGCGCCCGCGTGCGCTGCTGTTTTCCACCGGCTACATGGCCAACCTGGGCGCCATCACCGCGCTGGTGGGGCAGGGTGACACCGTGCTGCAGGACCGTTTGAACCACGCTTCACTGCTGGATGGCGGACTGCTCAGCGGGGCCCGTTTCAGCCGCTACCTGCACAACGACCCGGCCAGCCTGGCCAGCCGCCTGGACAAGGCGGTCGGCAACACCCTGGTGGTCTCCGACGGTGTGTTCAGCATGGACGGCGACCTGGCTGACCTGCCGGCACTGGCCGCTGTCGCCAAGGCGCGCGGTGCCTGGCTGATGGTCGACGATGCCCATGGCCTGGGCACCCTCGGCCGCCACGGCGGCGGTGTCGTCGAGCACTTCGGCCTGGGTGTGGATGAGGTCCCGGTACTGATCGGCACGCTGGGCAAGGCGTGCGGTACCGCCGGCGCCTTTGTCGCTGGCAGCGAAGAATTGATCGAGGCGCTGGTGCAATTCGCCCGCCCCTACATCTACACCACCAGCCAACCACCGGCGCTGGCCTGTGCCACGCTGAAAAGCCTGGAACTGCTGCGCCGCGAAACCTGGCGCCGCGAGCACCTGGCGGCTTTGATTCGCCAGTTCCGCGAAGGCGCACAGCAGATCGGGCTGCAATTGATGGACAGCCCGACACCTATTCAGCCGATCGTCATCGGCGACAGCGCGCAAGCCCTGCGCCTGTCGCACATGCTGCGCGAGCGCGGCCTGCTGGTGACGGCCATCCGCCCACCCACCGTACCGGCGGGCAGTGCGCGCCTGCGGGTGACCTTGAGCGCCGCCCACAGTGAGGCGCAGGTGCAGCTATTGTTGAATGCATTGGCCGAGTGTTATCCACAGTTGGAGAACGCCGATGCGTAATCGCCTTGTTCTATTGCCCGGCTGGGGCCTGGGCACTGCCTCCCTGGAGCCGCTGGCTGCCAGCCTGCGTGGCCAGGACGCGCGCCTGCAGGTAGAACTGATGTCCTTGCCGGAACTGCCACACAGCGATGTCCAGGCCTGGATCGAGCACCTCGATCGCAAGCTGCCGAACGATGTCTGGCTGGGCGGCTGGTCGTTCGGCGGGATGCTGGCCAGCGCCTTGGCGCACAAGCGCGGCGACCACTGCTGTGGCCTGCTGACCCTGGCCAGCAACCCCAGTTTCGTAGTGCGCCCGGGCTGGCCCCACGGCATGGCCGAGGACACCTTCGGCACCTTCCTCGACGGCTGCCGTAGCCATACCCAGGTCACCCTCAAGCGCTTTCGCACGTTATGCAGCGACGGCGCCCAGCAACCCCGAACCCTGCTGCGCCAGCTGGGTATCGGCGTGCCGGACACCGACCCGTTGTACCTGGCCACCGGCCTGGAAGTGCTGGCCAAGCTGGATACCCGCGAAGCCCTGCAGGCCTACGCCGGCCCGCAGCTGCACCTGTTCGCCGGCAGCGATGCACTGGTGCCGGCGGAAGCGGCAATAGCCCTGAGCGAGCTGTTGCCCGATGTGGAAGTGGGCCTGGTCGAAGACAGTTCCCACGCGTTCCTGCTGGAGTACCCGCAGGAACTGGCGGCGGGCATCAAGAGTTTCCTGCATGAGAGTGGCGATGACTGACCTTTCCCGTCCGACCCTGCCTGGCGCACTGCCCGACAAGCGCCAGGTGGCGGCCTCGTTCTCCCGCGCTGCGGCCAGCTATGACAGTGTGGCGGCCCTGCAGCGTGCCGTGGGCCTGAACCTGCTGGCGCATTTGCCGGAAGGCTTGCAGCCGTCGCGCTGGCTGGACCTGGGCAGCGGCACCGGCTACTTCAGCCGGGCCCTGGCCGGGCGTTTCGCCGCGGCCAGCGGCGTGGCGGTGGATATCGCCGAAGGCATGCTGCGCCATGCGCGCAACGAGCAAGGTGGGGCGCACTATCACGTCGCAGGCGATGCCGAGCGTTTGCCGTTGCGTGATGCCAGCGTCGACCTGGTGTTTTCCAGCCTGGCGGTGCAGTGGTGCGACCAGTTCGCCAGCGTGCTGGCAGAGGCGCAACGGGTGCTGCGCCCGGGTGGCGTGATGGCGTTCAGCAGCCTGTGCGTGGGCACCCTGGCTGAACTGCGCGCCAGCTGGCAGGCGGTGGATGGCCTGGTGCATGTGAACCGCTTTCGCCGTTTCGAAGACTACCAGCGCCTGTGTGCGGCCAGCGGCTTCGAGCAGCTTGAGCTGCAGCGTTGCCCGCATGTGCTGCACTACCCGGATGTGCGCAGCCTGACCCACGAACTGAAGGCGCTGGGTGCCCACAACCTCAACCCAGGCCGGCCTTCCGGCCTGACCGGGCGGGCTCGCATGCAGGGCTTGCTGCAAGCCTACGAGGCGTTTCGCCAGGCCGAAGGGCTGCCAGCCACGTATCAAGTGGTCTATGGTGTGTTGCGCAAGCCGCAGGCGTAAGGGGAGCGAGATGAGCCAGGCCTATTTCATTGCCGGTACCGATACCGACGTTGGCAAGACCACCATCGCTGCCGGGCTGTTGCATGCGGCGCGCTTGCAAGGCTTGAGCACTTTGGGGGCCAAACCGGTGGCTTCGGGTTGCACGATGACCGCGAAAGGGCTGCGCAACAGCGATGCCCAGGCATTGATCGACGAAAGTTCGATCAAGCTGCCCTACGAGCAGGTCAACCCGTTTGCCTTCGAACCGCCTATTGCCCCCCATGTGGCGGCGCGTGAAGCGGGGGTGACCCTTGCGGTATCCGAGCTGCTCGCGGCGATGCGCAATGTGCTGCAACAGAATGCCGATTTCACCCTGATCGAAGGGGCTGGCGGCTGGCGCGTGCCGTTGTCGGGGCAGGCCAACCTGTCCGACCTGGCCATTGCCCTCAAGCTGCCGGTAATCCTGGTGGTGGGGGTGCGGCTGGGGTGTATCAGCCACGCCTTGCTCAGCGCCGAGGCGATTGCCCGCGATGGGCTGCAGCTGGCGGGGTGGGTGGCGAACATCATCGAACCCCGTACCTCGCGCCTGGAAGAGAACCTGGCCAGCCTGGCCGAACGGCTGCCGGCGCCTTGCCTGGGGCGGGTGCCCAAGCTCAAGCAGGCCAGTGCCGACATGGTGGCTGAGCATTTGCAACTGGATCTGCTGGATTAGCCGCAGCAGGAATACCCAAGGGCTATCAAGTGGCACCGGGCCATTAGGGATTTAAACGGGCCTTTTCGCGCCCGGCCTGCTTTAATTGGGCCTGTTCGTTATCCAGGGTCAATGGAGTCCTGACATGGAAATCACCGGTAGCTCCGCCTATTACGCGGGCCTGAGCGCAATCCAGACCGGCCAGAACCGCGTCGATCAGGCCGCCAGCCAGATCGCCAATACCACCGCCGAACGTACTGCCACCAGCCAGTCCAGCGACTTTCAGGCCGAACGCCTGCGCGCGGTCGACCGCAGCCAGCAGATGGACCTGGCCACCAGCACGGTGCAGATGGCCATGGGCAAACATGAGGTCGAGCTTGGTGTGAAACTCGCCAAGGCATCCGACGAAATGCTCGGCCGGTTCATCGATACCTACGCCTGACCGCCGGTATCCACCTCCGTATCAACGCCTGCGCCCTTGTTGGAGCGGGTTCACCCGCGAATGCGTCAGCCCGGACAGCTGTTTTCCAGGCCGGCTTTTTCGCGGGTAAACCCGTGCCGACTGCAATCGTGTCATGTGTTGGCGTATTTGCCGTTTTTCGTGGCGTAAATGGCACCATAGTCCATTCTTGACATCCGGCGGAGCTAAACGTAAGTTTCAAACAAGTGTTTGATCGATGCCGCACGGCGCGCGTCACCCCACAGAACTCACCTAGAGGTTCATCGCAATGCCTGACTACAAAGCCCCCTTGCGTGATATCCGCTTCGTTCGCGACGAACTGCTCGGCTATGAGGCGCATTATCAGAGCCTGCCGGGTTGCCAGGACGCCACGCCCGACATGGTCGACGCGATCCTTGAAGAAGGCGCGAAGTTCTGCGAGCAGGTGCTGTCGCCGCTGAACCGTGTGGGTGACCAGGAAGGCTGTACCTGGAGCGAAGCGGGCGTGAAAACCCCGACTGGCTTCAAAGAGGCCTACCAGCAGTTCGTCGAAGGCGGCTGGCCGAGCCTGGCGCATGATGTCGAGCACGGCGGCCAGGGCCTGCCGGAGTCGCTGGGCCTGGCCCTGAGCGAAATGGTCGGCGGGGCGAACTGGTCGTGGGGCATGTACCCTGGCCTGTCCCACGGCGCGATGAACACCATTTCCGCGCATGGTACCCCTGAGCAGCAGCACACCTACCTGACCAAGCTGGTATCCGGCGAGTGGACCGGCACCATGTGCCTGACCGAGCCGCACTGCGGTACCGACCTGGGCATGCTGCGCACCAAGGCCGAGCCTCAGGCCGACGGCAGCTACAAGGTGTCGGGAACCAAGATCTTCATTTCGGCCGGTGAGCACGACATGGCCGACAACATCGTCCATATCGTCCTGGCCCGCCTGCCGGACGCACCGGCCGGCACCAAGGGCATCTCGCTGTTCATCGTGCCGAAGTTCCTGCCCAACGCCGAAGGTGGCGTGGGCGAGCGCAACGGCGTCAGCTGCGGCTCGATCGAACACAAGATGGGCATCCACGGCAACGCTACCTGCGTGATGAACTTCGACGGTGCCACCGGCTTCCTGATCGGCCCGGCCAACAAAGGCCTGAACTGCATGTTCACCTTCATGAACACCGCCCGGCTGGGGACCGCGCTGCAAGGCCTGGCTCACGCCGAAGTGGCCTTCCAGGGTGGCTTGAAATACGCCCGCGAGCGTCTGCAGATGCGTTCGCTGACTGGCCCGAAAGCACCGGACAAGGCAGCTGACCCGATCATCGTCCACCCTGACGTGCGTCGCATGCTGCTGACCATGAAGGCCTTCGCCGAAGGCAACCGGGCGATGGTGTACTTCACCGCCAAGCAAGTGGACATCGTCAAGTACAGCCAGGATGAAGAAGAGCGCAAGAAGGCCGACGCCCTGCTGGCATTCCTGACCCCGATCGCCAAGGCATTCATGACCGAAGTCGGCTTCGAGGCGGCCAACCATGGCGTGCAGATCTATGGTGGCCACGGCTTCATCGCCGAGTGGGGCATGGAGCAGAACGTGCGCGACAGCCGTATCTCCATGCTGTACGAAGGCACCACCGGTATCCAGGCCCTCGACCTGCTTGGCCGCAAGGTACTGATGACCCAGGGCGAAGCGCTGAAGGGCTTCACCAAGATCGTGCACAAGTTCTGCCAGGCGCAGGAAGGCAACGCTGCGGTGAAGGAATTCGTCGAACCGCTGGCGGCACTGAACAAGGAGTGGGGCGAGCTGACCATGAAGGTCGGCATGGCTGCCATGAAGGACCGTGAAGAAGTGGGCGCGGCCTCGGTCGACTACCTGATGTATTCCGGTTATGCCTGCCTGGCCTACTTCTGGGCCGACATCGCTCGCCTGGCCGCCGAGAAGCTGGCTGCCGGCACTGGCGAAGAGGCGTTCTACACCGCCAAGCTGCAGACCGCGCGCTTCTACTTCCAGCGTATCCTGCCGCGTACCCGCACCCATGTGGCGGCGATGCTGTCGGGTGCCGACAACCTGATGGCGATGGACGAAGAAAGCTTCGGTCTGTCCTACTGATTCATCGGTTGTAACCGAAACCCGCCTGCCCTCACCGGCAGGCGGGTTTTTTCGTTTCAGGCCCGGCGCGGTGCCTTTGCCGGAACGCTGCCTGATTTGAATTCAACTGTTCATGTGCACTGCCGATGAAGTATGGGCACAATGCCACCATTGATCTGCCGGGTTGGAGATTACCCTTGCTTCGTCTTAACGCTGTTCGCGCGAGCCACTTCCTGCCTTCGCTGATCCTGTTGCTGGCAGGCCTCGCCGCGGCTTACGTAAGAGACCTCAGTGTCTTTTTCACATCGTTGTTCAATGTCCTGCCCACCTTGGTCCTGCTGCTGGGCGGTGCCTACTGCGCGGTGTACCGCCGCCAGCGCGAGCTGTTCCTGATGCTCACGGTGTACATCGCCTACTTCCTGCTCGACACCCAGACCGACTTCTACCGTGACCATGGCCGCGTGCGCGAAGATGCCGCGGTAATCTTCCATTTGGTGTGCCTGCTGTTGCCCACCCTGTTCGGGCTGTACGGTGCCTGGCAGGAGCGCACCCACCTGCTGCAGGACCTGGTTGCCCGTGGCGCCGTGCTGTTCGCCGTGGGCAGCGTGGCGGTGGCCCTCGAACAGAGCTACCCCGAAGCGCTGCTGATCTGGCTGGCGGAAATTCGCTGGCCGTCATTGCATGGCCAGTGGATGAGCCTTATCCAGATGGTCTACCCGTTGTTCCTCGGCGTGTTCATCCTGCTGGTGGTGCAGTACCTGCGCGCCCCGCGGCCGCTGCACGCCGCGTTGATCTCGGGCCTGCTGGGGATTTTCTGGATGTTGCCGCAAACGTTCATCCTGCCGTTCACCCTCAACATCATGTGCAGCCAGGTAATGCTGATGATCGCGGCGTCGGTGGCTCATGAGGCCTACCAGATGGCCTTCCGCGACGAGCTGACTGGCTTGCCGGGGCGTCGCGCGCTGAACGAGCGCATGCAGCGCCTGGGGCGCAACTACGTGATTGCGATGACCGACGTGGACCACTTCAAGAAGTTCAACGATACCCATGGCCACGACGTAGGCGACCAGGTGCTGCGGCTGGTCGCCAGCCGCTTGTCCAAGGTGACCGGCGGTGGCCGGGCCTACCGTTATGGCGGCGAGGAATTTGCCCTGGTATTCGCTGGCAAGACAGCCGAAGAATGCGTGCCGCACGTGGAAGCCGTGCGTGAAGTGATTGCCAATTACGTGATGCACCTGCGCGACCAGCATAACCGCCCGCAGGACGACAACGCCGGGCGCCAGCGACGTGCGGGCAGCGCGGGCGGGACGGTATCGGTCACCATCAGCATCGGCGTAGCCGAGCGCCAGGCCGATCATCGCAACCCCGAGGCAGTACTGAAATCCGCCGACCAGGCGCTGTACAACGCGAAGAGCGCGGGGCGCAATTGTGTCATGGTGCACGGGCAGCAATCGCAGCGTGGCGCAGTGCGCATGGCGTGACCGAAACTGACTTTACAGTCTGGTGATGACCCTATGTCTCGTAAAAGTTGTTCGGTTACACTGCTCGTTACCCAGTGTCGCGGTTCCCCGAGACCGCTCCGACCCGACTAGCGAGAGGTTGTCATGGCTGAATATAAAGCGCCCTTGCGCGACATGCGCTTCGTACTGAATGAAGTCTTCAACGTGGCCGAGCAGTGGGCGCAGTTGCCCGGGTTGGCCGAGGTTGTCGATGCCGACACAGCCATGGCGGTGCTGGAAGAGGCCGGCAAGGTCACCGCCAGGTCCATCGCGCCGCTCAGCCGGGCCGCCGACGAAGAGGGCTGCCACTGGGACCAGGGTGCCGTACGCACCCCGGCCGGTTTCATCGAGGCCTACAACACCTACGCCGAAGGCGGCTGGGTGGGCGTGGGCGGCGACCCACTGTTCGGCGGCATGGGCATGCCCAAGGCCATTTCGGCCCAGGTCGAGGAAATGGTCAACGCCTCCAGCCTGGCGTTCGGCCTCTACCCGATGCTGACTGCCGGTGCCTGCCTGTCGATCAATGCCCACGCCAGTGAGGCACTGAAGGAAAAGTACCTGCCGAACATGTACGCCGGTGTGTGGGCGGGCTCCATGTGCCTGACCGAGCCGCACGCCGGTACCGACCTGGGCATCATTCGCACCAAGGCCGAGCCCCAGGCCGACGGCAGCTACAAGGTCAGCGGCACCAAGATCTTCATCACCGGTGGCGAGCACGACCTGACCGAGAACATCATCCACCTGGTGCTGGCCAAGCTGCCGGATGCACCGGCGGGGCCGAAAGGCATTTCGCTGTTCCTGGTGCCAAAGTTCCTGGTCAACGAGGACGGCAGCCTCGGTGCGCGCAACTCGGCCACCTGTGGCTCGATCGAACACAAGATGGGTATCCAGGCCTCGGCCACCTGCGTGATGAACTTCGACGAAGCCGTTGGCTACATCGTCGGCGAGCCGAACAAGGGCCTGGCGGCGATGTTCACCATGATGAACTACGAGCGCCTGGGCGTGGGTATCCAGGGCTTGGCCTCGGCCGAGCGCTCCTACCAGAACGCCGTGGAATACGCCCGCGATCGCCTGCAGAGCCGCGCCCCGACCGGGCCGCAAGCCAAGGACAAGGCCGCCGACCCGATCATCGTCCACCCGGATGTGCGCCGCATGTTGCTGACCATGAAGGCGCTGATCGAAGGTGGCCGGGCGTTCTCCACCTACGTGGCCATGCAACTGGACAGTGCCAAGTACAGCGAGGATGCCAGCGTGCGCAAGCGCAGCGAAGAGCTGGTGGCATTGCTGACGCCGGTAGCCAAGGCTTTCCTCACCGACCTCGGCCTGGAATGCGCGGTGCACGGCCAACAGGTGTTCGGCGGGCATGGCTACATTCGCGAGTGGGGGCAGGAACAGTTGGTGCGCGATGTGCGTATCACGCAGATCTACGAAGGCACCAATGGCATCCAGGCCCTGGACCTGATGGGGCGCAAGGTGGTGGCCAGTGGTGGTGCGTACTACCGCCTGTTCTCCGACGAGATTCGCCAGTTCATTGCCAGTGCAGGTAGCCAGCTGGCGGAATTTGCCAAGCCGCTGGCGGCCAGCCTGGACCGGCTGGACGGACTGACCGAGTGGGTGCTGGAACAGGCCAAGGGCAACCCGAATGAAATCGGCGCGGCTTCGGTCGAGTACCTGCACGCCTTTGGCTACGTGGCCTACGCCTACATGTGGGCGTTGATGGCACGGGCGGCGCAGGCAGGTGAAGGGGATGAGGCGTTCTATGCTGGCAAGCTGGGTACGGCGCGGTTCTACTTTGCGCGGTTGCTGCCACGGGTGGATTCGCTGGTGGCTGCGGTGAAGGCGGGGAGTGAATCGCTGTACCTGCTGGATGCCGAACAGTTCTGACAGGTTTTGGGGCCGCATGGCGGCCCCGATTCACAGGCCACAGGCGAACAACGTTGCCCGTGTAAGCTTTTTCCTACATGACGTGGTGACTTTTCTCCACTGTTATCACTTTGGATCCACGGTTAATCTTTCCCACATGGACGTTGCGCAGGAAGCGCAAAGTACAGATCAAGGAAGACAACGAAGGACCACCTGCCAGGATGGCGGGGCGATACGGATGTCACAGGGAAACAGTCTGGAAAACCCCGCTTAGGCGGGGTTTTCTTTGTGCACGCGTTTTTTCAGGCGAGCACATCCAGTGGCGATGCCCCCGACAGGCGGGCATCTGTCTCCTCCTCCAGCAGCGTGCGCAGCAGCTCCACAGAGGCCTGCTGGCGCTGGGCATCGCGAAATACCAAGCCAACCTTCAGCGGCACGCGCGGCTCGCTCAACGGTTTCCACAGCAGCGCCTGGTCTTCCTCGGCAGCCTCCTTGGCCCGGCCCGGCAGGATGGTCGCCAGCGCCGTGTGGGCGAGGCTGTCGAGTATCCCTGCCATGTTGTTCATCTCGGCCTGCACCTGCGGCCGACGCCCCTGGCTGGCCAGCTGCGCCTGCCAGATCTGGCGGATCTGGAATTCTTCACCCAGCATCAGCATGGGCAGCTCGGCGGCCTGGCGGATGGATACCTTCTTGAAGTCCTTCAACGGGTGCGTCGCGGGGATGACCAACTGCAGCTCATCTTCGTACAGCAACAGGCCATGCAGCCCCGGTTGGCGTGGCGGCAGGTAACTGATGCCGATGTCCAGGCTGCCGTTGAGCAGGCGCCGTTCGATTTCCAGCCCCGACAATTCGTAGATCTGCACCACAAGGTGCGGCTGTGCCCTGCGCAGGCGTTCGAGCAGTTGTGGTACGAGGCTGGGGCGCACGGTCTGCAGCACGCCGATGGCCAGGGTACGCAGCGACTGGCCCTTGAAGTTGCGCATGGCCTCGTGGGCGCGTTGCAGGCCGTCGAGCAGTGGCAGGGCGTGGTTGTACAGGGTATGCGCAGCCAGGGTCGGCAGCAGGCGCTTGTTGCTGCGCTCGAACAGGCTCAGGTCGAGGCTGTGCTCCAGCTGGCGGATCTGTTGCGAAAGCGCCGGCTGGGACAGTGACAGGCGTTCGGCGGCGCGGCCCACATGGCCCTCTTCATACACCGCGACGAAATAACGCAGTTGACGAAAATCCATAAGTAATACTTATCGAAAATGCTGGAAAAACGAAATGGTCGAAACCCCCTGCGAGGCCTAGTCTATCGCTGTATTCCAAAGGGTTACAGCGATGAATGGTTCGATTGTTACCCTGGATGAAAAACACTTTTGATAGGCAAGGCAAAATATCGAGTGACGGCATCCAGACCGCACCGACAACGCCTTCCGCTGTGACTGGTTGGAGCCCTGATGAACCTGTTCAAGCTGCGCCGCCCGGCCCTCGCCACCGTCGCCCAGCCCAAGCGTGCGCCGGTGATCGTGCCGCAAGCGTCGCAGCTGTCGCATGAGCAACTGATGCCTGGCAGCGAACGTGCAGCGCAGGTATTCGTACGTGGCCAGGGTTCCTGGCTGTGGGACAACGAAGGGCATGCCTACCTGGACTTCACCCAGGGTGGCGCGGTCAACAGCCTGGGGCACAGCCCCAGCGTGCTGGTCAAGGCACTGGGCAACCAGGCCCAGGCGCTGATCAACCCGGGGGCAGGGTTCCACAGCCGTGGCCTGCTGGAATTGGCCGACCGCCTGTGCCAGAGCACCGGCAGCGACCAGGCCTACCTGCTCAACAGCGGCGCCGAAGCGTGCGAGGGCGCGATCAAGCTGGCGCGCAAGTGGGGCCAGCTGCACCGCAACGGCGCCTATCACATCATCACCGCCAGCCAGGCCTGCCATGGCCGTAGCCTGGGTGCGCTGTCGGTATCCGACCCGTTGCCGTGCAATCGTTGCGAGCCCGGCCTGCCTGGCTTCAGCAAGGTGCCGTTCAACGACCTGGCGGCGCTGCACGCTGAGGTGGACTCACGCACCGTGGCGATCATGCTCGAGCCGATCCAGGGCGAGGCGGGTGTCATCCCGGCGACGCAGGAGTACCTCAAGGGGGTAGAAACCCTCTGTCGCGAATTGGGCATTTTGTTGATCCTCGATGAAGTGCAGACCGGTATCGGCCGCTGTGGTGCGCTGCTGGCCGAAGAAACCTATGGCGTGCGCGCCGACATCGTCACGTTGGGCAAAGGCCTGGGCGGTGGCGTGCCACTGGCGGCATTGCTCGCCCGGGGCACGGCGTGCTGCGCCGAACCAGGCGAACTGCAAGGCAGCCACCATGGCAACGCGCTGATGTGTGCTGCGGGCCTGGCGGTGCTGGACGCTGTACTCGAGCCTGGCCTGCTTGCCCAGGTGCGGGACAACGGGCGCCACCTGCGAGAAGGCCTGAGCCGCCTGGCCGGGCGTTACGGTCAGGGCGAAGTGCGTGGGCAGGGCCTGCTATGGGCGCTGCAACTGAAGGAAAACCTGGCCCGCGAGCTGGTGGCCGCAGCCCTGCATGAAGGCCTTCTGCTGAATGCCCCGCAGGCGGATGTGGTGCGCTTTTCGCCGGCCCTGACCGTGAGCAAGGGCAACATCGACGAAATGCTGCTGCGCCTGGCCCGCGCCTTTGCCCGCCTGCACACCCGGCAGCAGGCCCGCCGGGAAATGCCGGCATAGCGTATTGGCGAAACCGAGAATTCTACGAACCGTCTGGCGTTCCTGCGCATCGCCCCTGGCCTGTTTCATTCGGCCCGGGGCGTTTTTTTGCGGGTGGAACCTCTGTGGCGGGTGGCTAGTCTGTGAGGTAACCCCTACAGGAGAGACTCGCATGGACTTCATACGCATCATCATCGCCATCATCCTGCCGCCGCTGGGTGTATTCCTGCAGGTGGGGTTCGGCGGGGCGTTCTGGCTGAATATTCTGCTGACCTTGCTGGGGTACATTCCGGGGATCGTGCACGCGGTGTACATCATCGCCAAGCGCTGAGCCCTTCTGGGGCCGCAAAGCGGCCCCAGACTCTCAGCCCCTCAACACCCGACAATAGAACTTCCATTCTTCTTCCAGCGCGTGCGCCAGGTTTTCGGCCTTGCGGAACCCGTGCCGTTCGCCTGCATAGAAGTGCCCTTCGGCATCGATCCCGCTAGCCTGCAACGCTGCCAGCATCGAGCGCGTCTGCTCCGGCACCACCACCGCATCCAGTTCGCCCTGGAAGAAAATCACCGGCACCTTGATCTGCCCGGCATGCAGCAGCGGCGTACGCTGGCGATAACGCTCGGCGTCCTGCTGCGGATCACCGATCAACCAGTCCAGGTAGTCACCCTCGAACTTGTGCGTGGCCCGGCCCAGCGCCAGCGGGTCGCTGACCCCGTACAGGCTCGCGCCGGCGCGGAACACATCATGAAACGCCAGGGCACACAAAGTGGTATAGCCGCCGGCGCTACCGCCGCGGATGAACGCCTTGTTGCGGTCGACCAGGCCACGGCTGGCGAGGTATTCGACTGCCGCACAGGCATCGGCCACGTCGCTTTCCCCCCAGCGCAGGTGCAAAGCCTGGCGATAGTCCCGACCGTAACCGGTGCTGCCTCGGTAATTGAGGTCGGCTACGGCGAAGCCGCGCTGGGTCCAGTACTGCACGCGCATGTCGAGCACCGGATAGCAGGCCGAGGTCGGGCCGCCATGGATGAACACCACCAGCGGTGTGGCCCCTTGTGAGCGGGCTGCCGGGTAGAAGAAACCGTGCGCCTGGTGGCCGTCACTGCCATAGTGGATCGGCTGCGGCAGGCTGATCTGCGTGGCCGAAAGCACTTCGGCGCCACCGGCCAGTACGCTGACCTGATGGTTGCTGCGGCTGATACTGATGACTGCCGGTGGGCTGATCGGCGATGCGGCGATGGCGTACAGGTGTTCGTCATCCATGGCCAGGCTGCGAAAGCGCGTATAGGCACTGGCGAATCGCTCCAGGCCATTGGCGTTGCGCAGCCCCAGCTGCCCGAAGCCGTTTTCGAACCAGCTGGCCAGGTAGTTTTGCTGGCCCAGCGCCAACCAGGTGCTCGCGCCCAGTTGCCAGGGTGCGGCGGCATGGTCTGCTGGCTCGGCAGGCAGCGCCTGCCAGTGACCATCAACCTCGCCCCAGGGTTGCCAGAAGCCGTTACGGTCAGACAGGCAGTAAAGCCGGCCTTGTGCATCGAAGCGTGGCTGCTGTAGCGACTCATCGGCACCGGCCACAAACTGCGCGGGCCCCCATCGACCGCTGTCGTCACGCCTGCGACACATCAGCCGGGTGACCGTCCAGGGCTGTGCCGGGCGGTCCCACTCGATCCATGCCAGGCGCTGGCCATCGGCACTCACGGTAGGCGAGGCGTAGAAATCGGCGCCTTCGGCGAGCACTTGCCGGCTGCGCTCAGCCAGTGCCACCAGCCGATGTTCGACCCGTTCGCCATGCTGCTCCTCGACCGCCAGCACCAGGCCAGCGTGCCACTGCAGGTCGCCGTAGCGGCAATTGGCGCGGTCGGTCAGGGCGCGTGGTGGCGTTGCTGCCAAGCCCTGGGTATACACCTGCTGGTCCTTCTCGTTGACGAACAGCACGCCGTCGCCACCCAGGCAGAAGCTGCCGCCGCCGTATTCATAGACGCGGCTGCGCACGCTGAAACCATCGGGGGTCAGGCAGCGCGCCTGCTGATGTTGCCAATGCCAGATGCGGCATGCGCCGTCGGCGGGGCGGAACTCGTTCCAGAACAGCCCGGCAGCGCTGACCTTGAGTTCGGCGAAATCGGTGCCGGCGGCGACCGCCTGCGCCGCGCTGAACTCAGCCACGGGCGATGACACGGGAGTTTCGCTCATTGCGGAAGGTCATCTGTTCGATGGCGAGCTGGGCGCTTTCCGCCTCCTCGCGGGCCTTGAGGATGATGCCATGGTCGGCCGACTTGGCGCACACCGGGTCGGCGTTGCTGGCATCGCCGGTAAGCATGAAGGCCTGGCAGCGGCAGCCGCCGAAGTCCTTTTCCTTTTCGTCGCAGGAACGGCACGGTTCGGGCATCCACTCATAGCCACGGAAGCGGTTGAAGCCGAACGAGTCGTACCAGATGTGCCGCAGGTCATGGTCGCGCACGTTGGGGAACTGCACCGGCAACTGGCGCGCGCCGTGGCACGGCAGCGCGGTGCCGTCCGGGGTGACGGTAAGGAACAGGCTGCCCCAGCCGTTCATGCACGCCTTGGGTCGTTCTTCGTAGTAGTCCGGGGTGACGAAGATCAGCTTGCACGGGTTGCCTTCGGCCTTGAGCTTGTCGCGGTATTCGTTGGTGATGCGTTCGGCCCGCTCGAGTTGCGCACGGGTCGGCAGCAGGCCCAGGCGGTTGAGGTGGGCCCAGCCGTAGAACTGGCAGGTGGCAAGCTCGACGAAGTCCGCTTCCAGGGCGATGCACAGCTCGATGATGCGGTCGATCCTGTCGATATTGTGCCGGTGGGTGACGAAGTTGAGCACCATCGGGTAACCGTGGGCTTTCACCGCGCGGGCCATTTCCAGTTTTTGCGCGAAAGCCTTCTTCGAGCCGGCCAACAGGTTGTTCACCTGCTCGTCGCTGGCCTGGAAGCTGATCTGGATATGGTCCAGGCCAGCCTTCTTGAAGTCGGCGATGCGCGCCTCGGTCAAGCCGATGCCGGAGGTGATCAGGTTGGTGTAGTAACCCAGCCGGCGCGCCTCGCCGACCAGTTCGGCAAGGTCCTGGCGGACCAGCGGCTCACCGCCGGAAAAGCCGATTTGTGCGGCGCCCATTTCCCGCGCTTCGGCCATCACCTTGAACCACTGCGCAGTACTCAGCTCCTGGCCCTGGGCAGCGAAGTCCAGCGGGTTGGAACAGTACGGGCACTGCAGCGGGCAGCGGTAGGTGAGCTCGGCCAACAGCCACAGCGGCAGGCCCACTGCGGGCGTGGGCGGCAATTCAGGCGAGGACGATCCAGTGTTCGGCACGGGCCACCTCCATGAACTGCTCGATGTCATCGGCCACTTCCGGGACACCGGGGAACTGTTGTTCGAGTTCGGCGATGATCGCAGCCACGTCGCGTTGGCCGTCGATCAGCCCGCCGATCAGGGCTGCGCTGTCGTTGAGCTTGATCATGCCCTCAGGGTACAGCAGCACATGGCCCTTTTGCGCCGGCTCGTACTGGAAGCGGTAGCCGGGGCGCCAGTTCGGCACTTGATTACGGTCGAAACTCATAGGGTGATCCCCTTGTGCCACACCCGTTCCTGGGTGACGGAGTGATAGGGCGGACGGTTCAGCTCGTAGGCCATGCTCATGGCATCGAGCATGCTCCAGAGGATATCCAGCTTGAACTGCAGGATCTCCAGCATACGCTCCTGGCCTGCGCGGGTGGTGTAGTGCTGCAGGGTAATCGCCAGGCCGTGCTCCACGTCACGCCGGGCCTGGCCCAGGCGGGTGCGGAAGTATTCATAGCCGGCCGGGTCGATCCAGGGGTAGTGCTGCGGCCAGCTGTCCAGGCGCGACTGGTGGATTTGCGGGGCGAACAGCTCGGTCAGCGAGCTGCTGGCGGCTTCTTGCCAGCTGGCCCGCCGGGCAAAGTTGACGTAGGCGTCCACGGCAAAACGTACGCCGGGCAGCACCAGCTCCTGCGAGCGCAGCTGGTCCGGGTCCAGGCCCACGGCCTGGCCCAGGCGCAGCCAGGCTTCGATACCGCCGTCTTCGCCGGGCGCACCATCATGGTCGAGCAGGCGCTGGATCCATTCGCGGCGTACTTCGCGGTCCGGGCAGTTGGCCAGGATCGCCGCATCCTTCATCGGGATGTTGACCTGATAGTAGAAGCGGTTGGCCACCCAGCCCTGGATCTGCTCGCGGGTGGCGCGGCCCTGGTACATCGCCACGTGGTAGGGGTGATGGATATGGTAATAGGCGCCCTTGGCGCGCAGGGCCTGCTCGAATTCGGCAGGGGACATTGGCAGTGCGTCGCTCATTCGGCTGGCTCCTGTATAGCTGAGTCTCGGCTCACCTCGCCCCCTGTGGGAGCGGGCATGCCCGCGAACACCGGCGAAGCCGGTGCCATACACCGTGTCGGATTTTTCGCGGGCATGCCCGCTCCCACAGGGTTTGTGTCACCTCAAGGGCTGTGCTTACAACTCGATACTCATGCCGTCGAAGGCCACTTCCACGCCTCGGCGCAGCACTTCGGCGCGCTCGGGCGAGTCCTCGTCGAGGATCGGGTTGGTGTTGTTGATGTGGATAAGCACCTTGCGCTGGCGCGGGAAGCCCTCGAGCACCTCCAGCATGCCGCCAGGGCCGTTCTGAGCCAGGTGGCCCATTTCACGCCCGGTACGGGTGCCCACGCCACGGCGTTGCATCTCGTCATCTTCCCACAGTGTGCCGTCGACCAGCAGGCAGTCGGCGCCGTCCATCATCCTCAACAAATTGTCGTCCACCTGGCCCAGGCCCGGGGCATAGAACAGCTTGCCGCCAGTGCGGGTGTCCTCGACCAGCAAGCCAAGGTTGTCGCCCGGGTGCGGGTCGAAGCGGTGCGGCGAGTAGGGCGGTGCGGCGCTGCGCAGGGGAAACGGGGTGAAGCGCAGGTTGGGGCAGGCGTCGATCACGAAGCTGCCTTGCAGTTCGATGCGGTTCCATTGCAGGCCGCCGTTCCAGTGGCTGAGCATGTTGAACAGCGGGAAACCGGTGGTCAGGTCCTGGTGGACCATGTCGGTGCACCACACCTGGTGCGGGCAGCCTTCGCGCAGGCTGAGCAGGCCGGTGGTGTGGTCGATCTGGCTGTCCAGCAGCACGATGGCATTGATGCCGGTATCGCGCAGGGCACGAGCCGGTTGCATCGGCGCAAAGGCCTGGAGCTGGGCGCGGATATCGGGCGAGGCATTGCACAGTACCCAGTGCACACCGTCATCGGACAGGGCGATCGACGACTGGGTGCGTGCCGTGGCCCGCAAGGTGCCGTCACGGTAGCCCTTGCAGTTGATGCAGTTGCAGTTCCACTGAGGGAACCCGCCACCGGCGGCGGAGCCGAGAACCTGGATATACATGGCCACTCTCTATGCAGAAAACCGTAGCGAATAAACGAAAACGCCCCGGCAGGCCGAGGCGTTGAACCGTAAGCCAGGCTTAGCGGTTGGCGAAGTACATGGTGACTTCGAAGCCGATGCGAAGATCAGTGTAAGCAGGTTTGGTCCACATGGAATTACTCCTTCCGGATGAGGGTTGGGTTTGTCAGCTAATACTAGGGTACCGCCATGAGCTGGAGGTTCCCTTGAATCGGGATTGCGCTATCTTACAAGAAATAGGTGTACCGAAAGGTTAATTATTCAGAAATGTGCCCTTGCAGTTCGCGTAATAATCACGCGGTTGCGGTCAGCCAGGCGCCTTCTGGTGCGGCGGCGTTGGCCAGGCACAGCCACTGGCTGTCGCTGTCGAACAGGTAGCCCAGCAGGTGCTCAAGGTCCGCCTGTTGCGTGCTTAGAATCGCCCCGCGCAGCGCATCCAGCCCCCCAGCTTGCGTAGCCAGGTATGTCTGCCATGCCCATTCGGCGACTTCCTCGTTGGCCATCGCGGGTTCCGCGAACTGCCCGGCCAGTGCCTGACGAGCGGCAGGGTCGCAAGTAACACCCCGGCGTAGCAAGGTGAGCAGGTGGTCGAGTATCTGCGCCTGGCTGGCATGCGGCGACTGCACGCCGAACAGCAGGCCGCCGACCCCTTCGACCTGACGAAAGGCACTGAATACCGCGTAGCCGAGTTGCAGTTCTACCCGCAGCCGTTGATAGACCGGCCCTTGCAGCAATTGGGCGAGCAGGCGGCCAGCGGCTTCCAGCGCCGGTGGCAATGGGCAGAACAGCAGCAAGGCGTGTTCACTGCCAGGAACGTCGACCTGCTGCCAGCGGTGGCTGGCCCAGGTCGGCAGCGGGCCAGGTGCCGCGGCTTGACCAGGGCAATGCTGCAACGCCGCTGCCAAGGCATTCAGGGCGCTATCGCCGAAGCCAACCGCCAGGCCGTACCAGCGTGCGTTTTGCCAGAGGCTGTCGAGCTGAGGCCGCGCCAGCGTGCCGGGTGGAACAGGCGCAGGCAAAGCGCCCAGCACGGAATTCGGCAGTTGCTTGAGCAAGGCCCTGATCGGTATCAGCGGCGGAGGCGGGATCGAGGGGGCGAGCCAGCTGTCGTCCGGTGGCTCTAGCAGCAGCATCAAAGCCTGTTCCAGGGTACGCAACACCGCTGCCGGCAACCCGGCGCAGCGCAATTGCCAATACTCGCCAGCGGCGCTCAACTGCAACTGTACCGCTGCCCGCGCGCAGCGCTCCTGCAGGGGCTGCAAGGCGCGTTCGAGCACCGCGTACAGCGGCTGGCGCGAGGGGGCCGGGACCTGCCAGCGCAGGTACAGCGTTGCGTACTGACGGGTGGCCGGCAGCTGGTCGCTGATCTTCAGGGCTGCTGGCAATGGTTGCGGCCTGGCAGCAGGCAGGTCGACCACCAGCAAGGGCTCTACAGCGGGCAAATGCCAATGCCCATGTACGCTGCTCGGCAAGCCCGCCAGCAAGGTACGGAAGGCCTGCAGGCCTGTTGTATCCAGGCCGCTGAATGGCAGGCCGGCGCTGTCCCGGCGGGCCAGTTCAAGCGCGCTGGCACTGCGTTCACGGCTTTGCTGCAGCAAGCCGAACTCAGCGTTCAATTGCTCGGCTTCGGCCTGGCGGAGGAAGCCGAACCATCCTTGCAGCAGGGCATCCACCTCTTCCCGGCACGCGTCCTCGGTAAGCTGCAGGTCGATATGCCACAACATTTGCCCGGCGTATGCATACAACGCCTCGGCCTTGAAACCTTGCAGCCAGCCGTGTTGGCGAAGCGCAGCCAGCCAGGTGCCCGGGCGGCTGTCGCCAAGGCAACTGATCAGCAGCTCCAGGGCTTGCTCGGCACCCGCCGGCAGGTGCGTGTGGCTGAATACGCGCGGCAGGGTCGCCGTGGCCAGCGGCGGTGGCAGGGCCTGAGGTACCCGTCCACCCGTTGTGAACTGCGCGGCATGCTGCCGGCCGAGCATTTCCAGTTCGTCCAGCGGCTGTGGGCCGCACAGGCTCAAGGTAATCTGGCCACCTTGGTAAAAGTGTTGATGAAAACCCTGCAACGCTTGCTGGAAGGCTGGGTCGTGCAAGGCCAGGGTGTACCGGTTGCCGGCATGAAAGGCACCCAGTGGATGCTCGGGCGCCACGGCCTGCAGCAAGGCGAACTGCTGCTGGGCTTGCGGGTTGCGTGACCAGGCAATGAACTCGGCATGGATCACTTCACGTTCGCAGCGTTGGCGCTCGATGCCCAGGTCCGGTTCGGCGAGCATCTGGCACAAGCGCTCGAGCCCGCCCCCCAGGGCGCTGGGCGGCACTTCGAAGAAAAAGTCGGTGGTGCGTTCCCGGGTACTGGCATTGACCTGGCCGCCCAGCGCCTGCACGTAGCGCATCAGGCCGTCTGCGAGCGGGAAGCGCGGGGTACCGAGGAAGAACAGGTGCTCCAGGAAGTGGGCCAGGCCGGGCCATTTGCTCGGGGCATCGTGGCTGCCCGCGTGCACCCGCAGGGCAGCGGCTGACCGCTTCAGGCGCGGGGCGTGGCGCAGGGTCAGTTGCAGGCCGTTGGCGAGGGTGAGGTGGCGGGTGGCGTCAGGCATGGAAACTCCGGGGCAGGTGTTCATGCTAACCCATTTGTTCGCAGGGCCGGCCTCTTCGCGGATAAACCCGCTCCCACAGGGTAAATCACAGGCCTGAAAGCTGTGCAGTGCCTGTGGGAGCGGGCTTACCCGCGAATGGGCTGCAAAACGGCCCCTGTCAGCCTTTACGCCGGTGCAGCTCCTGGCGCAGATCGGTCAGGTAGGGAAATGCCGCCCGACCCTGTACCACCCGCTCGTGCTCGAGTTCAGCCAGCAACTGGCACTCGTCATGCCCGGCCATCGCCAGCAGGCTGCCATCGGGGCCGATGATGCTGCTCTGCCCGCAATACTGGATCTCGCCTTCCGCACCGCAGTAGTTGGTATATACCAGGTAGCACTGGTTCTCCTGTGCCCGCGCCCGCACGGTCACCTGGCAGACAAAGTCGTACGGCGTCATGTTCGCCGTCGGCACCAGGATCAGCTCGGCGCCGTCCAGCGCCAGGCGGCGGGCATTCTCCGGGAACTCGATGTCGTAGCAGATCAGCAGGCCGACCTTCCAGCCATCCAGCTCCACCACGGGGAAGTGGTCGGGGCCTGCGCTGAACATCGAGCGGTCCAGTTCACCGAACAGGTGGGTCTTGCGGTAGTTGCCCAGGCTGCGCCCCTGGGCATCGATCAGTTGCACGCTGTTGTAGATCGCGCCGTCATCGCCGCGCTCCGGGTAGCCATAGACGATGGCGATGCGGTGCGCCTGGGCGATCTCCACCACCTCCAGGGCTGCCGGGCCATCGTCGGCCTCGGCCAGGCGCTCGACCTGGGCCAGGCCGATGTTGTAGCCGGTCAGGAACATTTCCGGGCACACCAGCAACCGCGCGCCGCGTTCGGCCGCCAGTTGCGCCTGGTGGCGCAAGCGTTGCAGGTTGCCGGGCACGTCCAGTGGCTTGGGCGCGCCCTGGAACAGAGCGATGCGCATGCTGCCTCCTTGTCTCAGTCCGCCAGGGCGATCGGGCCGATTTCGTTGAACACGTCGCCTGGGCCAGGGTTTTCCGGGTGGGTGCGGCCACCAAAGTGGTTCATGATACCCCACACCGCATTCAGTGAGGTCTGCACAGCGCCTTCGACCCAGGCGGGGGTCCAGGACACGTCGTCACCGGCGATGAAGATGCCACGCTGCTCGGCAGGCATGTCTTGCTGCATGAAATGCGCATACATGCGCTGGTTGTAGCGGTAGTGGCCGGGCAGCGCACCCTTGAAGGCGCCGAGGAAGTACGGGTCGGCTTCCCAGGAAACGGTGATCGGGTCGCCAATGATGTGCCCGGCGATGTCGGTCTTCGGGTAGATCTTCTTCAGCGCGTCCAGGGCCAGCTGCACGCGTTTTTCCACCGGGTGCGGCAACATCTTCAGGGCGTCGCTCATCCAGGCGTAGGACAGGCAGATCACCCCCGGCTTGTCGTCGCCGTTGTCGAACAGGTAGGTACCGCGGGTGAGGCGATCGGTGAGGGTCATGCTCATCAGGTCGCGGCCGGTTTCCGGGTCCTTGTCCTTCCAGAATGGCCGGTCGACCATGACGAAAGTCTTCGACGATTGCATGTAGCGGGTGCGGTCCAGGGCCATCCACATCTTTTGCGAGAACAGCGATTCCTCGCAGTCGATCTGGGTGGTCAGCAGCCAGGTCTGGCAGGTGGCGAGCACGGCGCTGTAATGCCGCGTGTCGCCCCAGTTGTCGGTGACCGCCAGGCGGCCATCGGCAGCGCGGGCGATGCGTTTGACCCCGGTACGCGGCGCGCCGCCATGCAGCGAACTCAGGCTGGTGCCCTCGGGCCAGTGCACGCAACGTTCCGGCACATGGCGCCAGATGCCTTGCGGCACCTGCTCGACCCCGCCGACCACCAGGTGCTGGTGGTCGTCGCAATTGGTCATGACCACGCGGAAGATTTCCAGCATCGAGTTGGGGAAGTCCGAGTCCCAGCCGCCGGTGCCGAAGCCGACCTGGCCGAACACTTCACGGTGCTGGAAGCTCAGCTTGGCGAACGAGCGCGAGGTGGCCACGAAGTCGTAGAAGGTGCGGTCGTCCCACAGCGGTACCAGCTTGTTCCACAGTTCTTTCAGGCGCGGTACGTCACGGTCACGGATGGCCTGCTGGATGTCGGCGAACTGGGCACCGCTTTCCAGCGCGTCGGCCCAGGCGTCGGCCACCTCCTGGAACAGCTTGGGCAGGTCGCCGGGTTTCTCGGCGTAGTAGGTCTGGCCTTCCAGGTCGATCACGGTGCTGCCCGAGGCCGGCGTCAGCGGGTTGGGGAAGGGTTTGGTTTCCAGGCCCAGCTTGTCCACATAGTGGTAGAAGGCGGTGGACGATACCGGGAAGCGCATGCCACCCAGTTCGGCGATGACCCCGTCGGTACCGTTGAAGGCCTGCGAGCGCAGCCGGCCACCCAGTTTGGAGGCCTCGTACACCACCGGTTTGAGGCCCAGCTTCATCAGCTCGTAGGCCGCCACCAGCCCGGCGATACCGGCGCCCACGATGGCCACTTCCTCACCGTGGCGCTCGGCCGGGATGCTGCCAAGGCCTGCGGGGTGTTCCAGCCAGTCGTCGAAGGCGAAGGGAAAGTCCGGGCCAAAAATGGTGATGGGCTTTTTGCCGTCGGCGGGGTGGCGGTTTTTCTTGTTCATGGACTTGACCTTGCCAGAGGGGCTGCGCCGGGAGCGGAGCCTGAGTATAGGAGATGCCTGGGGCCATTCTAGGGAGTGGGGTGTTCGTTATTAAGGTGCATAGTGTTGTCCAAATGTCATTTATTTCGTCTCTATGACTGGCAATTGATCACTTAAGACGAATCAGTTGGATGCCTTCTCAAGGTGGACGCCTTAACTATCGGCTTTGAATCGGGGGGTGATCAGCCATTTCCTACACCCGAGCCGTGCGTTAAAGAATTACCCTACGCCCGCTATAGCCTCGGTCTGGCTGCGTGGGAAACGCCTCATCGTTAACTTCACTGGGTCGCCCCCGTTCGGGCGATCGGGTGTGAGAACCCATCCTCCAACTTCGCACCAAGGCTTGTGTCATGGCAGCTGTGCGCGGGCAGGCTTCGGCCTGGCCGGATTTCCAAGTTGGCCGGTTTCTCACCCCGTGCATGGCTGCCGCCCAGTCCCGTGAGAAGGAGTTGGCCGGCAGTTTCCTCAAGTCTCAATTTGGAAATTGCATCATGAAGAGTGCTGATTCCGGTCAACCCGAAAAACTCAGACCCACCGCCGAGAAATCCTTCTGCAACTGCGACTCCAGCCACCCATCGCTGTTCGCCATCCGCCCCGGCATCGACGCCGCAGATGCCTTGGTCCACGCTTGCCTTCTGGCCCGTGGCCTCAACCAGATCGCCAGCGACTACGCCCAGCACCATGCCCCCGAGCGCAGCCGTGCCATGGTCTGGTCGATGCAGCATTGCGCCGAAAGCCTCTCGGCGATCCTGGAGGGCTTGCTCGACGGCCAGGAGGCCTGAGCGCCAGCTGGCTCAGAGCGGCTGCCCGCGGTCCACCTTGCTGCTGAGGATGATCGACGTGGTGGTCTTCTCCACCCCGTCGAGACTGCCGATCTGGTCGAGCAACTGGTCCAGCTGTTCGGGCGAGTCGGTACGCAACCAGGCCACATAGTCGAACTCGCCGCTTACCGCACACAGCTGCTGCACCTGCCCCATGGCACTCAGGCGCCGCACCACCTCCTTGCCCGAGCGCGGCTGCACCTTGATCCCCACATACGCCTGCAGCCCGCCGCCCAGCACCCGCTGGCCCAGGCGCACACCATAGCCGGAGATGACCTTGTTCTTCTCCAGCCGCTCCAGGCGCGAGTTGACGGTGGTGCGGGCGATACCCAGCTGGCGGGCGAGGGTGGCGACGCTTTCGCGGGCGTTGATCTGCAGCAGGGCGATCAGCTGGCGATCGATTTCATCCAGCGTGATGGAGCGGGAATCCGACATGGCAAGTCTCTACGGTTGGCCTGCTAGCCTAGCCAGCCCTTGGCGATGAGGGCAAGGGCAGTCGCAGTGGCTTGTGTTGGCAAGGTGCTGTGCAGGCAGCAGGTGAGGCGTCGGGAGATGTGTGAGTCAGGTGTTGGGGGTTAGGCCATCCGCACTTGCAGAAACCGAAGCGACAGCGCCCTTGAGGAACGTCAGCAGACCAGGATGGAGCCAGGTGCCGATGCGCAACTCTGGCTCCGACGCCTCGGCCCGTCGCATCGCCTGGAGGGCAGCGTCGTCCAGCGCGAGCTTGCGGCGCATGTCCAGCCAGGACCTGGCGATAGCCTGCACCTCGGCGTTCGTGGTCGGACAACGAGCCTTGCGCAGGGCTTCCAACCTGTCCAGCAGGCGCGGCCACTCGCGCATCACGTCGATGTAGGTGCGTCGCAGATGTTTATAGGCGTTGGCAGCCAGGTGCTTGCGATACACCAGCAGGCGGTGCTCACAGAACGCACTGAGGATGTACTCTGCAAGTTGTGGAGTAAAACCTGTATTCGCCAGATCGGCGCTTTGCGAAGTCAGCAGATTATCTACGCGCACGAACATTCCGGCATTGGACCGCGTGTCTTTTTCCAACAGCGCCATCCAGTCGCGTGCTGCAAGGCGAGCAACCGATGCGCGTGGTGACACGCCCTTTGCAAGCAAAGCGCGAAGGCCATCAACCCGCCCCTGCCAAGCAGCCGCGAATTTTCCGTTGCTTCCCAGCAAAGGCAAGCTGAGATCGTCCTCGGTGAGGTGTTGGCGGTAGCACGCCAGGGCTTCCAGCGTGTTCAGGCAAGCCGCCTCAGACGGTTCCTCTTCAAGTAGTGCGCGCTGGAGACGTTCCAGGCTGGCGCGAAGCTTCTGCTGACGTGCTATTTCCGCATCGACACGGGCCAGCTGTGCAGCGAGAACCGCTGGAGTTGAAAGCACGCCTCCATCAAGGGTGTGGCGAATTTCATCCAGCGGAATGCCCAGCTCGCGAAGCGCCAGGATCTTGCCGAGCCTTTGGATGTCTGTCGCGCCATAAATTCGATAGCCGGCGTCAGAACGAACGGACGGTTTAAGCAGCCCAAGGCTGTCATAGTGGTGCAGGGTGCGTACCGAAAGCCCCGACCGCCTGGCAAGTTCGCCGACTTTAAGTCGCACGGCAATATCTCCTCCTATAACCCGGTGGCGAATGTAGGTTAACCGACGGTGGCCCTGTACAGGCGCAAACCGCCATCCAGAGTCTGCAGGCCGTCTCGCCGGCGCATGAAGTAGCGAGCGTTGATGGCTTCAGCGTCCAGGCATTCCACCTCGCAGAACCCACTGCCAAGGAGTGTCGCCTGCAGTTCGGCGGGGTCAAACGCGCTTAGCCAAGGCTCGCCTGCGGCCGCGAATGAGCGTGCAGCCATATCGTCCATCCATTGCTCGACCGGTGACAGCAAGCCGCGCGTAACGCGCGCATCGAACACAATTTCGCTCTGGGACGGATAAAGGGCAACCTGGCGGACCATTGCCAAAGCGACGGAGGTTTCCAGGTAGGGAAGTACGCCCAGGCAGCTGAAAAAGGTCGGGCGTTCCGGGTCGATTCCATGTTTATCGAGCACTGCTGGCAAAGAAACTTCGGCAAGGTCTGCGGTAACGAAGGCGACGTTGGAAGGGATCGCGACACCGCTCTTCTGCAAACGCTCCAGTTTCCATTGTTGGATCTCTGCCTGATCCAGCTCAACGCATCTGACGCTGTCGGGAAGGCGGAGCGACAGCGTGTCCAGGCCGGCTCCGAGGATCACGACCTGGCGCAGCCCAGCGCTTATGGCAAGGGCCACTCGGTCTTCCACCAGCTTGCTGCGTGCGACCACTGCCGCGCGCAGCGTACGGAGCATTGGCGCATTGTAGGCATAAGGGTCGACGACCGTTTGCCGTGCCAGGCTGCTGCCCAGTACATCGAACGCGTGCCTGTCCTGCAATAGCGTAGGTTCGTCGAGAAGTTGATGAGCCGCACGCGCAAGGGCCATGGTAAGCGCTGAGCGGCGGCGGGGAATACCCTCGAGAAGGGGTTGCTGTTTCATCATTGTCGTTACATCCCATCACGTCTGGTTGACCATACACATGGTCAAGCCTCCCGTAGCGTGAGGGTCAAGTCTGCTTCCGCGTTCTTTTGGCGCGGGGGGGAGCCACTGTTCTACGGCCTGATGAAGCAGTGCGGCAGTGGGGTGCGGTTCAACTGCTCAGCGTGTTATTTGATAGCGTGTGCTGCGCCCGCCACCAGGCAGTCGTTCGATACAGCCCTTTTCCAGCAAGTCGCTCAGGTGACGGGTCGCGGTGGCTTTGGACACCTTGGCCACCGCTTGGTACTGAGCGGCGCTGATGCCCTCTTCAAAGCCACGTTCTCCACCGTCCAGCAGGCGATTGAGCACTTTGATCTGCTCTACCGACAACGCCTGGCTGCGATGCTCCTGCCAGAAGCGTGCCTTGGCCAGCACGCGGTCAATACGAGCAAGGGCCTGTTCCAGGCTTTTGAGCAACGTCGTGAGGAACCATTGCAGCCAGGCGGTAATGTCCAGGGAGCCTTTCTGGCTGGCCTCGAGGATGCGGTAGTAACCGGTGCGGTCATCGAGGATGCTTGCGGACATGGCGTAAAAGCGGATGGCCTGCTGCTCGCCCTGGGCCAATGCCAGGTCGGTAATTGCGCGTGTGAGGCGACCGTTGCCGTCATCGAAAGGGTGCAAGGTAACGAACCAGAAATGAGCGATGCCGGCGCGTACAAAGGGGTCGAGGCTGGTCTCAGTGCGGCTGCGCTCGAACCAGGCGAGGAATTCTGCCAGTTGCACCTCCAGCCCTGCGCGAGGAGGGGCTTCGAAATGTACGGTAGGGCGGTCGATCCGGCCTGATACGACCTGCATCGGCTCATCGCCACGCAGTGCGCCGATGTGTAACGGTCGAGCCAGCAGTTGCTCATCGCTGGGGAATAACCAACGGTGCCAGGTGAACAGTCGCTGTTCGTCCAGCGGTTGCTGGTGGGCACGGGTGGCGTCGAGCAGGAGTTCCGCCAGGCCCTCGGAGCGGGAGGTGGTGCGGCCCTCCTCGTTCAGCCCCAAGCGCCGTGCCAGTGATGAGCGTACCGAACCGACATTCAGCTGCTCACCCTCGATGGCTGAAGAGGTGATGATGTTCTGCAGCATCGCATCCAGGCTGCTCTGCACTTCGGTGTCCTTCCCCACCGCGCCGAGCATGCCCAACAAACGTCCCTGGGCCTGACCGCAAGCGCGCAGCAGCGGTGCGAGCGCTTCGGCTTGCCAGCTGAAGTGTGGCCAGTTGGGCTGCTGCCACATCCAGAGCGGGTCGTTCATAAGATTCGCTGAGCCGATTAACGAGCCTATTCGGCTCACATGATGAGCCGATAATGCCGGCTATTCGGCTCACTGTCTATTTTCTGAGCAGGTTGTTTGGTTATGGCGTGTTTGGAACGTCAAAGTCACCTTGCGTTTTCGCAGGGCTAGAAACGCAAAAGCCGCGCAATCGCGCGGCTTCGTCGTAGCTGGTGGGCCCACACGGACTCGAACCGTGGACCAAAGGATTATGAGTCCTCTGCTCTAACCGACTGAGCTATAGGCCCTCAGTAAGTGGCCGGATTATAACGAGGGTTTCGCACCTGTGCCATCTGAAAGATCCGATAGTGCTATGCGAAGGAACCCTGCCGCAAACTCCTCCGGTGGCAATGGCAGGCTGACAATGTAGCCCTGGATCTGCTCGCACCCTTCAGCTGCCAGAAAACGCTGCTGGGCCTGGTTTTCCACGCCTTCGGCAATGATGGTCAGCTGCATGCTGCGGCCCAGGGCGATGATCGCGCGGGCGATGGCGGCGTCGTGTGGGTCGTCGGGCAGGCCGCGGATGAACGACTTGTCAATCTTCAGGATGTCCAGCGGCAGGCGCTTGAGGTAGCTCAGCGAGGAGTACCCGGTGCCGAAGTCGTCAATGGCCAGTTGCACGCCCAGTTTCTTCAACTGGTACAGCACGGCCAGGGCTTCTTCTGCCTGGCTCATGATGAAGTTCTCGGTGATTTCCAGCTGCAGGTCGCCGGCCCTCAACTGGTAGTGCTTGAGCAGTTGTTCGATACGTCGGGCCAGGTGCGGGTGGCGCAGTTGCGCGCCGGCCAGGTTGATCGACAGCGGGCCGAAAGGTTCGTAGTGCTGCTTCCAGGCCTGCATCTGGCTGCAGGCCTGCTCCAGCACCCAGTCGCCAAGCTGGAGAATGGTGCCGTTCTCTTCCGCCAGGTGGATGAAGTGCTCCGGCGGTACCTCACCGAAGGTCGGGTGGCTCCAGCGGATCAGCGCTTCGGCACCCACCAGGCTCTGGGTCTTGAGGCTGAGCTTGGGCTGGAAGCACAGGCTCATTTCGTTGCGTTCGATGGCGCGACGCAGCTCATGCTCCAGGGCGATGCGTTCGCTGGCCTGGGCGGTGAGGTCGACGGTATAGGCTTCGACGCGGTTGCGGCCCTTGGCCTTGGAGCGGTACATGGCCGCGTCGGCGTTGCGGATCAGGGTGGAAACGTCGGTGCCGTCCTGTGGATAAAGGCTGATGCCGATGCTGGCACTGGTGAAGAATTCGTGCTCGCCGGCCTGGAACGGCGCATTGAAGCAGGCCAGCAGCTTGTTGGCGATGGTGCTGGCGTCGCTGGGTTTGTGCAGGCCGGGCAGCAGGATGATGAATTCGTCACCGCCCAGGCGGGCCACGGTGTCGACGTCGCGTACCTGCTCCTTCAGGCGTTGGGCGATGCCCTTGAGCAGCAGGTCGCCGACCGGATGGCCAAGGCTGTCATTGATGTGCTTGAAGCGATCAAGGTCGAGGAACAGTACCGCGCCCTGGCGGTTGGATTGCTGTTCACTTGTAAGCACGGCCTGCAGGCGACTCTCGAACAGGGCGCGGTTTGGCAGGCCGGTGAGCGGGTCGTGGTGGGCCTGGTAGTCCAGCTTGGCCTGGGCGTGCTTGAGGCTGGAGATGTCGGCGAACACGGCGACGAAGTGGGTGATCTCGCGCTCGCTGTTGCGTACGGCGCTGATGGTCAGCCAGCCAGGGTACAGTTCGCCATTCTTGCGTTTGTTGTAGATCTCGCCTTGCCAGTGGCCTTCGGCAGTCAGCTGATGCCACATGGCGGCATAGAAGGCACTGTCGTGCTGGCCGGAGGCGAGCAGGCGCGGGGTCTGGCCGAGCGCTTCGATCTCGCTGTAGCCGGTAATTTCGCTGAAGGCGCGGTTGACGGCACTGATGCGCTGGTCGATGTCGGTGATCAGCACGCCTTCGGCGGTGTTTTCGAACACGGTGGCGGCCAGCTGCAGTTTTTCCTGCATCAGGTGGCGCTCGGTGATGTCGCGGGCGATGGTCAGCATGCAGTCGACGCCGGCAATCGGCAGGGGCCGCGCGGACAGTTCACAAAGGCGAATCTGTCCGTCGCTACGGCGAATGTGGCAGGTGAAGTCGCGCACGAAACCGTCGCGGTTGAGCTGGTCGACCAGGCGCTTGCGTTCGTTGAGGTCTACCCAGATACCCAGGTCCAGCGAGGTCTGGTCAAGGGTCGGGTGAAGGTCGTAACCGGTCAGGCGGCAGAAGCCCTCGTTCACTTCAAGCAGCAGGCCGTCGGCCTGGCGCGACAGCAGCAGGCCGTCGGGGGAGGCATGGAAGGCCTTGGCGAATTTTTCTTCCGAGGTCTGCAGCTGCTCCTGGGTTTCCTTGAGCTGGCTGATGTCGCGTACCGCAACCACCAGCGCCGGGGTACCGTCGAGCTCGAAAGTTTCGGCCGAGGTCAGGCCAGTGAACAGCTGGCCGTTGCTGCGCCGGAAACTCATCTCCAGGTTGCGGATGCCACCCTGGTGCAAGCGTTCGAGCAGGCGCGGGCCGCTGCCTTCGAGGCCCCACAGGTTCAGGTCGGTGGCAGTGCGGCCGATCACCTGGTCCGGGGTGAGGCCGATCTGCTCCTCGAAGGCTTCGTTCACCTCCAGCAGGCAGCCGTCGCTGTGGCGGGCAATCAGCAATATGTCAGGGCACTGCTGGAACACCGAGGCGAACTTCTGTTCCGACAGGCGCAGGGCATTCTCGGTGCGCTTGGTTTCGCTGATGTCGATCATCAGCCCGCGCATCACCGGCTTGTGGCCATGCTCGATCATGCTGACGATGTTGCGTACCCACAGCGGCTGGCCATCGGCCCGGATCACCCGGTAGTCCAGGCTGTGGTCCCGTCCGGCCGCCGTTTCGCTGTCGCAATAGGCCTGGGCCCACAGGGCATCATCCGGGTGCAGGATACTGCGCCAGAAACCGGGCTTTAACCAGTCGCTCAGCGGATAGCCCAGCAGGTCTTCGGCGTGGGGTGAAACGTAGCTGTAGACGAAGTCGTTGGCGTCGGCCTCCCAGGCTATCGCGGAGAGGCCCTCGACCAGGCTGCGGTAGCGATACTCGCTGCTGCGCAGCTCCTGTTCGAGGGCGATGCGCCGGGAAATCTCCGAGCTGAGGCGGCGATTGATGCGAATGACCACCGCCAGCACCGCCATCAATATCAGTACCGCTGGCAGGCCATACACCACCAGGTCGGACCAGAACATCCGTTGGTCGACCACATTGCCCACCCAGCGTTGCTGGATCTGGCTGACCTCGCCGCTGCTCATGTCGGCCATCACCTTGTCCAGAATGCCAACCAGTACCTTCTTGTCGCTTGGGACGGCCATTGCCAACTGGTAGCGGTAAGGCGTCTCGCCACTGACATAGAGGCCGTCCAGCTTGAGCTGGCGCAGGCTCCAGATGCTCGACGCAAGGTCACCGACCACGGCGTCCACCTCATCGGTGGCCAGGGCTTGCAGCGTGGAGCTGACATTGGGCAGGGCCACCAGGTTGAGGTCTGGGTGATGCGTGCGCAGCAATTCGTGAGGGGCGTAGTTTTCCACCACGGCCACCTTCAGGCCGTACAGTTCGTCGAGGTTGCGCGGCTGTGCTCCGCCCTTATGCGCGAGGATGACGATGGGGAAGTCGAGGTACGGACGGGTGAAGGCCAGGTAGGCCTGGCGCTCGGGGGTGGACATGATGCCGGGCAGCAGGTCGATGCGGTTTTCCCGCGCCAGCGCCAGTACTTCGGTCCAACTGTGGGGTTCGACCGGTTTGAGCGCCACCTCCAGGCGTTGCTGGATGGTGGCGATGTAATCGGCGGCCAATCCCTGGTAGCGGCCCTCCTGGTCGCGAAACTCGAACGGTGGCCAAGAGGCGTCTACACCCAGGCTCAGCTGCGGGTGGGCAGCCAGCCAGGCCTTTTCCTCGTCTGTCAGGGTCAGGGCGCCGGCCGTTGTGTTCCACAAAACCAGGAACATCAACAGGATGGCCGGCAACAGGGACATAGCGGCCTCGCATTCAGGGGGGACTGAATCGAGTGTAGACGGGCATTGCTGCCGGTGTGGGGTGGAAGGTGGAGTCTTTCGTGGAGGCCTGCACGATCCATGTGGAAGCTTCCGGAAGCGGAAAGAAAAACCCCGGCCTGGGCCGGGGTTTGTCATCACTCGTCGAGGAAGGAGCGCAGGTGCTCGCTGCGAGTGGGGTGGCGCAGTTTGCGCAACGCCTTCGCTTCGATCTGACGGATCCGCTCACGGGTCACGTCGAACTGCTTGCCCACCTCTTCAAGGGTGTGGTCGGTGTTCATGTCGATACCGAAGCGCATGCGCAGCACCTTGGCTTCACGCGCAGTGAGGCCGGAGAGCACGTCGCGGGTGGCTTCCTTGAGGCTTTCGACCGTGGCCACGTCGATCGGCGACTGCATGGTCGAGTCCTCGATGAAGTCGCCCAGGTGCGAATCTTCGTCGTCACCGATCGGGGTTTCCATGGAGATCGGCTCTTTGGCAATCTTCAGCACCTTGCGGATCTTGTCCTCAGGCATTTCCATGCGCTCGCCAAGTTCTTCCGGGGTCGGTTCGCGACCCATTTCCTGCAGCATCTGGCGGGAAATACGGTTGAGCTTGTTGATCGTCTCGATCATGTGCACCGGAATTCGGATGGTGCGTGCCTGGTCGGCGATCGAACGGGTAATTGCCTGACGGATCCACCAGGTGGCATAGGTCGAGAACTTGTAGCCGCGACGGTATTCGAACTTGTCCACCGCTTTCATCAAGCCGATGTTGCCTTCCTGGATCAGGTCGAGGAACTGCAGGCCACGGTTGGTGTACTTCTTGGCGATGGAGATCACCAGACGCAGGTTTGCCTCGACCATTTCTTTCTTGGCGCGGCGGGCCTTGGCTTCACCGATCGACATGCGACGGTTGATTTCCTTGATCTCGGCAACGGTCAGGCCGCTTTCGTTCTCAAGGTCGATCAGCTTCTGCTGGCAAGCGACAATGGCAGCGTCCTTTTCACCCAGGGCGGCAGCCCACTTGGTGTTGCGCTTGGCCAGGTCACCGCTCCAGGTCTGGTCGGTTTCGTTGCCCGGGAACATGCGCAGGAAGTCGGCGCGTGGCATGCGCGCATCACGTACGCACAACTGCATGATGGCGCGTTCTTGCTGGCGCAGACGGTTCAGGGCGTCACGTACACGTTCTACCAGTACCTCGAACTGCTTGGGTACCAGCTTGATCGGCATGAACAGGTCGGCCAAGGCCTGCAGGGCCTCGATGCTGTCCTTGTGGGCGCGACCGTTTTTCTTCAGGACCTTGTTGGTGGCCTGCAGCTGGTCGGCGACGGCACCGAAACGCTGGCGGGCGACTTCCGGGTCCGGGCCGCTCTCGGCCTCTTCCTCGTCGTCACCGCTTTCGGATTCTTCCTCGTCGTCGTCGGACTCTTCCTTCGCGGCCGCGGCCTTGGTGCCCGGGATCGGCACTTCTTCGGTCGGTGCAGCGATGTTGTCGTCAGGGTCGATATAACCGCTGAGAACGTCGGACAGCCGGCCACCTTCGCTGGTGACACGGTCATATTCGCCGAGAATGTAGTCGACAGTGCCCGGGAAGTGGGCGATGGCGCCCATGACTTCACGGATGCCTTCCTCGATACGCTTGGCGATTTCGATCTCGCCTTCGCGGGTCAGCAGCTCGACGGTACCCATTTCGCGCATGTACATGCGCACCGGGTCGGTCGTACGGCCGATATCGGTTTCAACTGCCGCCAACGCAGCAGCGGCTTCTTCGGCCGCAGCTTCGTCGGTGTCGGCTTCCGCCAACAGAAGGGCATCCGCATCCGGAGCACTCTCGAATACGTTGATCCCCATGTCGTTGATCATGCGGATGATGTCTTCCACCTGTTCCGGATCTGAAATATCCTCAGGCAGGTGGTCGTTGACCTCCGCGTAAGTCAGGTAGCCCTGCTCACGGCCGCGGGTGATCAACTCTTTGATACGAGACTGCTGTTGCGCTTTTCCGGACATAACACCCTATCCACTGAAGGTCTTGGCGGGCAAAAAACAAGCCGAGGATTATACCCGAGCATGGGCCTCACGCGCCAGATGAGGTCGGCGTTTGTGCGGGAACATTCCGGCTCAGCAGGGCGAGGAGCTGGGATTTTTCCTCGCTGGTCAATTCGCTTTGACGTGATTTCCTGAGCAGTTGTTCCAGGCTGCGCTCGCGTTGGCGGGCGGACAAGCTAGTTATAGTGTCGAAAAACTGTTGTTCAAGGTTGTCGGCCACGATCAGCCATTCCTTTTCCGCCAGCGCCCTTAGCAGACGGCCTTGTTCGGTGCCGTGCCAGCGTGCGATCAACTGCATTGAGCTTAGCCCAGGATTTTTCTGCGCGGCTTCGATCAGGGCCACCAGCAGCTGGCTGTACAGGTGTTCTTCGTCGGCAAAGTGGCTGGCATCTTCCACCTTGCCGGCCAGCAACGGGTGGTGCAGCAGCGTGCGCAGGGCGGCCAGGGTTGGCGGCTCGACCGGGGCCGGCACGCGCGGTGGCGCTTCGTCACGTTGTTGCCAGGGTTTGCCGCCCTTTCGGTTCTTGTCCCAGGGTTTGTCGCCCCATTGTTTCTTGCCGCCGCCCTTGTTCGGCTTCCACGCCTGTTCCTGCTGGGCAGGGGCGTAGTCGTGCGGCGGCATGTCGCCATAGTCGGGGGTGTAGCTGGCCATGGCATCGTAATCGTAGCCAGGGTCATAGTCCGGCACGTTGCCGGGGGCCGGCGCGTGCTGCGCCAGTTGCTCGACCTGCTGCGGGTCGAGGCCGGTGATTTCGCGCAGGCGATTGCGCATCAGCTGGCGCAGGTTGGCGCCGGGGATCTTTTCGATCAGCGGTGCTGCCAGGGTCGCCATGTGCGCCTTGCCTTCCAGCGAGCGCGGGTCGGCTTCGACGCCCAGCTGCTCGAAGAAGTAGTCGGCCAGCGGCTGGGCGTGCTGGTTGATGCGGGCCATGAAGGCATCGGTGCCTTCGGCGCGCACCAGGCTGTCCGGGTCCTCGCCTTCGGGCAGGAACAGGAAGCGCGCACGGCGGCCATCCTGCAGGTTCGGCAGGGTCGACTCCAGGGCACGCCAGGCGGCCTTGCGCCCGGCCTGGTCGCCGTCGAAGCAGAACAGCACGCTGGGTACCACGCGGAACAGGCGCTTGAGGTGCTCTTCGCTGGTGGCGGTGCCGAGGGTGGCCACGGCATTGCGCAGGCCCTGCTGGGCCAGGGCGATGACGTCCATGTAGCCCTCGACGACGATGATTTCGTCGAGGTTGCGGTTGTGCTTGCGTGCCTCGTACAGGCCGTACAGTTCCTGGCCCTTGTGGAACACCGGGGTTTCCGGGGAGTTCAGGTACTTCGGCTTGTCGTCGCCGAGCACCCGGCCACCGAAGGCGATGATGCGCCCGCGGCTGTCACGGATCGGGAACATCACCCGGTCGCGGAAGCGGTCGTAGCGCTTGCCGGTTTCGGCGTTCTCGATCAGCAGGCCAGCGTCGATCATCACCTTCTGCTGCAGGCTATCGGCACCCAAGTGCTTGAGCAGGTTGTCCCAGCCTGGCGGGGCGAAACCCAGGCCGAAATCGCGGGCGATCTCCCCGGACAGGCCGCGGCCCTTGAGGTAATCCACTGCCGCCTTGCGGGTCGGGTGGCTGCGCAGGGCCTGGCGGTAGAACTCCGAGGCCGCGTCCAGTAGCGGGTACAGCGGCGAATCGGTGGGCTGGCGCGGTTTGTGGTCGCGGCGGCCTTGCTCGCGGGGTACTTCCATGCCGGCGGCCCGGGCCAGCTCCTCGACTGCCTGGGGAAAGTCCAGGTTGTCGTGGTCCATGACGAAGCCCAGGGCGTTGCCACCGGCACCGCAGCCGAAGCAGTAGTAGAACTGCTTGTCGGGGCTGACCGTGAAGGAAGGGGTCTTTTCCTTGTGGAACGGGCAGCAGGCGGAGTAGTTCTTGCCGGTCTTTTTCAGCTGGACGCGCGAACTCACCACATCGACGATGTCGAGGCGGTTGATCAGGTCGTCAATGAAACTCTGGGGAATCAGCCCGGCCATGGCAGTCTCGTCATCTGGCAACTGGCAAGTCTAATCGCTCACGCGCCGAATGGGGCGGGTGCCGCTTGGAGAAGTACGAGGGAAAATGTGCTCGTCGCCAGCCCTGTAGGGCCCGTCAGTCGGACGTGCACGTCTGGTCATACAACAAGGAGGACCAGCTCTGACGTTTCAGGCAGGTTGCCCATGTGCAGTTCGCTAGAAGCTTGTGCAGGGCCTTGAGCTAGCTGCTCAAGTTTGAAGCGACCACTGCCATCGCCCGGCGGTGAGCCGGGCAGGGCAGAAGCCTTGCGTAGAGCGCCTGTATTAGTACAGGCGAACGGCGCGGCGCTGTTCGCGCTGAACTTTCTTGGCGTGACGCTTAACAGCAGCAGCTGCTTTGCGCTTACGCTCGGCGGTCGGCTTCTCGTAAAACTCGCGGCTACGAACTTCAGCCAGTACACCGGCTTTTTCGCAGGAGCGCTTGAAACGACGCAGAGCTACGTCGAAGGGTTCGTTCTCTTTAACTTTGACGGCTGGCATCCAGGGCTACCTTAATTCATTACCGGGGTAGACGTGCTCCTGGCAAAACAAAGGTGTGCTGGAGAACGTCGGTTTTCAAGGGTTGCGGATGTTAACCCTTAGCAAGCCGGAATGCAAAGCCTCTGATCGAAAACCGCTGGTCGGCATCCGACACGGGGACTATCATGCGCGGCTTCGAATTCAGCCCCCACAAGGGACGAACCCATGCTAGTACTGGGATTGGAAACATCCTGCGACGAAACTGGCGTCGCATTATATGACAGCGAGCGCGGTTTGTTGGCCGACGCCCTGTTCAGCCAGATCGACCTGCACCGCGTGTTCGGCGGGGTGGTACCCGAGCTTGCCTCGCGTGACCACGTCAAGCGCATGTTGCCGCTCATCCGCCAGGTGCTGGACGAGGCCGGCTGCGTCGCCACCGAGATCGACGCCATTGCCTACACCGCTGGCCCCGGCCTGGTCGGGGCCTTGCTGGTGGGCGCATCCTGTGCCCAGGCGCTGGCCTTTGCCTGGGACATCCCGGCGATTGGCGTGCACCACATGGAAGGCCATCTGCTGGCGCCCATGCTGGAGCAGAATCCGCCTGAGTTTCCGTTCGTCGCCTTGTTGGTCTCGGGCGGCCACACCCAGCTGGTGCGCGTCGATGGCATCGGCCACTACGAGCTGTTGGGCGAGAGCCTGGACGACGCCGCTGGCGAAGCGTTCGACAAGACGGCCAAGCTGATCGGCCTGAACTACCCCGGTGGCCCGGAAATCGCTCGCCTGGCCGAGCGCGGTGTGCCGGGGCGCTTCGTCTTCCCGCGGCCGATGACCGACCGGCCGGGCCTGGAGTTCAGCTTCAGCGGCCTGAAAACCTTCGCCCTGAACACCTGGCAGCAGTGCCGCGATGCTGGTGACGACAACGAACAAACCCGTTGCGACCTGTCCCTGGCGTTCCAGCAGGCAGTGGTGGAGACTCTGACCATCAAGTGCAAGCGGGCGCTGAAGCAGACCGGCCTCAAGCGCCTGGTCATCGCCGGTGGCGTCAGCGCCAACAAGGCCTTGCGGGCGTCCCTCGAAGACATGCTCGCCAGCATCAAGGGCAACGTGTACTACGCGCGCCCGCAGTTCTGTACCGATAACGGCGCGATGATCGCCTACGCTGGCTGCCAGCGGTTGTTGGCCGGGCAGCAGCAGGACCTGGCAATCAGTGTGCAGGCACGCTGGCCGATGGAGCAGTTGCCGCCGGTCTGATGGCTAGAAATGCCGTTCACGCCCGGCGAACAGGTCGCGCAGGTTGTTGCGGTGGCGCCATACGATCATCAGCGTGAGCACGCTGATCGGCAGCAGCGCCTCGGGCTCGCGCCAGGCCAGCAAGGGCAAGGTCAGCGGCGTGGCGATCAGCGCGGCCAGCGAGCTGGTGCGGGTAAGGTAGAAGGTCAGCAGCCAGGCGCCGATGGCCAGCAGTGCGGCCGGGAAGTACAGGGCCATGAGCATGCCGGCGGCAGTCGCCACGCCCTTGCCGCCGCGGAAGCGGAAGTACAGCGGAAACAGGTGGCCCAGCACCGCGCACACGCCAACCCAGGCCTGGGCGTGCAGGTCCAGCCCGGCAAGGCGGGCGAGCAATACTGGCAACAGGCCCTTGCACAGGTCGCCAAGCAGGGTCAGGATCGCCAGTTTGCGGCCTGCCAGGCGTAGCATGTTGGTGGCGCCAGCGTTGCCTGAACCGCTGGAACGCGGGTCCGGGCTGCCCGCAAGGCGGCTGAGTACAATGGCGAAGGACAGCGAGCCGAGCAGGTAGGCGAGCAGCGCCAGTAACCAAAACATGCTAACTATTCCGGGCGAGGACGCCCTGATTCTAACGGCGCCAGTCGCCCTTGTCGTGCTGTGGAGAGAAGTGCTTGGACAGAGTGTTCATCGAAGGCCTGGAAGTCGATACCGTCATCGGTGCCTATGACTGGGAGCGGGATATTCGCCAGTGCTTGCGCCTGGACCTGAGCTTTGCCTGGGACAACCGCCCGGCTGCTGCTGGTGACGACCTGGGCCTGGCGCTGGATTACGCCAGTGTGTCGGCGCGTATCCAGGCGTTTGCCGAACAGGCCCGCTTCGAACTGGTGGAAACCTTTGCCGAGCGCCTGGTGGCAACGTTGATGGACGAGTTCCACATCCCGTGGGTGCGGTTGAAGCTGACCAAGCCGGGTGCGGTGCCTGCGGCCCGCGGTGGTGTTGGCGTGGAGATCGAGCGCGGATGTCTCTGAGCACGGTTTACCTGGGCCTTGGCAGCAATATCGACCGCGAGGCGCACTTGTGCGCCGGGCTCGATGCGTTGGCCGGCATCCTCACCGGCATGCGCTGTTCGCCGGCATTCGAAAGCCAGGCGGTAGGCATCAAGAGCGGGCCGTTCATCAACTTCGTGGTAACCGGGCAGACGGCATTGCCGTTGATCGAGCTGGACCGCCGACTGAAGTTCATCGAGGCCGACAACGGCCGCTATGCGCCAAACCGCAAGGGGCTGCCGCTGGATATCGATGTGCTGATGTATGACGATTTGCTCGGCACGTTCGATGGGCTGGTGCTGCCCCGTGCCGAGATTCTGAAGAATGCCTTCGTGCTGTGGCCGCTAGCGCTGCTGGCGCCCGACCTGGTGCATCCGGGGGTGGGCAAGCGCATGGCGCAGTTGTGGCAGGAGGCGCGGATTGACCAGGTACTGGCGCCGGTTGCCTTCGAGTGGCGTGGGCTGCAGCTGACTCCGGCTTGAGCCTGTACCGGCCCTTTCGCGGCTCAAGCCGCTACACGGACGGCTTGAGCCTTGAGGTGCGGCGTTAGCCGCGAAAGGGCCGTCTAACTGCGCGGGTAAGCCTCAAGCGCTTTCAACCGCTCGGCTTTGAGCGCTTCGCCCAGTGCCTGGCCAGTCAGCCCGGCCTGCACCAGCGGTTTCACATCCACCGCCCGCGCTGCCGTTGCCGCCCCTCGCAGGTAATCGGCCTGTGGATAACCTGCTTTGCCCTCGCTCAGCGCGATCATCTGGCAAGCAATCAGGAAGTCCTCGAACCGCTGCGGCCGCCGGTACACATCGAACTTCTGTAACAGCTCCAGCAGCGCCGTCGCCGGCAACGCCAGCGCCTGGTTGCCTTGCGCCAGGCACTCGCCGATCAGCAACGCCAGCTCCTGGCATTCCCGCGGCGCCTTGAGGCGCTGGTTGACGGTCTTGATCGAGGCAGGGGCCAGCCCGTGCAGCAGGCAGGCCCAGCGCACCGGCAGGGCCTGCTCATGCAGTGCAGCCTGTTCCAGCGCCAGCAGCGCCTGGGTATCGTCTTCAAGCTCAGGCAGCAACTCCGGCAGGGCACCACAGGCACGCAGCACCTGGAAGAATACCTGCGGCTGCGCTTCCATCAACGCCCGCTCGATTTCCTTCCAGCTGCGTTCGGCAGTCAACGCCTGCAGCTCACCCGAAGCACTGATCTGGCGCATCAGTTCCAAGGTTTCCTCGGCCACTCGGAAACCCAGCGGTGCATAACGCGCAGCGAAGCGCGCAACCCGCAACACACGCAAGGGATCTTCGGCAAATGCCGGGGAAACGTGGCGTAACAGGCGCTGATCAAGATCGCGCTTGCCATGGTAGGGGTCGTACAGGACCCCCGCTTCGTCCTCGGCCATCGCATTGATGGTCAGGTCGCGGCGTATCAGGTCTTCTTCCAGCGTCACGTCGGGGCTGGCATGGAAGGTGAAACCACCATAACCACGTCCACTCTTGCGCTCGGTGCGTGCGAGGGCGTATTCCTCGCCGGTTTTCGGGTGCAGGAATACCGGGAAGTCAGCCCCGACCGGGCGGTAGCCCTTGGCGTGCATTTCCTCGACCGTGGCGCCGACCACCAGCCAGTCGATATCGCTCACCGGGCGGCCGAGCAAGCGGTCGCGCACGGCGCCGCCGACTTTGTAGATGTGCATGTGCAGCTCTCCATAACTGCCGACAGGATAACCCGTCGGCAGCCATGGCGTAGCATCAGAGGTGGTGGATGACAGCCAGGTCCATGCGCCCGTAGTCGGCGTTTTCGCCGTGCTCGCCACGCGGTGGCATGTGGTGGGTCTTCATCACCTGGTCGCCTTGCACGGTCTCCAGGTGGATGTCGAAGCCCCACAGGCGGTGCAGGTGCTTGAGCACTTCATCGGTGGAATCGCCCAGCGGTTTACGGTTGTGTTGCTGATGGCGCAGGGTCAGCGAGCGATCGCCGCGGCGATCGACGCTCCAGATCTGCACGTTCGGTTCACGGTTACCCAGATTGTACTGCGCTGCCAGTTGCTCGCGAATGGTCCGGTAGCCGGCCTCGTCATGAATGGCCGGCACCAGCAGGTCGTCGCGCTGGTCATCATCGAGTATGCTGAACAGCTTGAGGTCACGCATCACCTTGGGTGACAGGTACTGCAGGATGAAGCTCTCGTCCTTGAAGCTGCTCATGGCGAACTTGATGGTAGAAAGCCAGTCACTGCCGGCAATGTCGGGGAACCAGCGGCGATCTTCCTCGGTCGGGTTTTCGCACATACGGCGGATGTCGGTGTACATCGCAAAGCCCAGTGCGTACGGGTTGATGCCGTTGTAGTACGGACTGTCGAAGCCAGGCTGGAACACCACACTCGTGTGCGACTGCAGGAACTCCATCATGAAGCCTTCGGTGATCAGGCCCTCGTCGTACAGGTCGTTCATCAAGGTGTAATGCCAGAACGTAGCCCAACCTTCGTTCATCACCTGAGTCTGGCGCTGCGGGTAGAAGTACTGGGCAATCTTGCGCACGATACGCACTACTTCACGTTGCCACGGCTCCAGTAGCGGGGCGTTCTTCTCGATGAAATACAGGATGTTCTCCTGTGGTTCGGCGGGGAAGCGCGCATCATCGCGTTCGTTGCCTTTGTCTGCGCTTTTCGGGATGGTCCGCCACAGGTCGTTGATCTGCCGTTGCAGGTGCTCTTCGCGTTCTTTCTGCCGGCGTCGCTCCTCTTCGGCGGAAATCGGATAGGGCCGCTTGTAGCGGTCGACGCCATAGTTCATCAGCGCATGGCAGGAGTCGATCAGGTCCTCCACGGCATCGATGCCGTGGCGCTCTTCGCATTGGGCGATGTACTGCTTGGCGAACACCAGGTAGTCGATGATCGAGCTGGCGTCGGTCCAGGTGCGGAACAGGTAGTTGCCCTTGAAGAAGCTGTTATGGCCGTAGCAGGCATGGGCGATCACCAGTGCCTGCATGCACATGGTGTTTTCTTCCATCAGGTAGGCGATGCAAGGGTCGGAGTTGATCACGATTTCGTAGGCCAGGCCCATCTGGCCACGGCTATAGGACTTTTCCGTGCTGAGAAACTGCTTGCCATAGGACCAGTGATGGTAGCCCAGCGGCATGCCGACCGAGGCGTAGGCATCCATCATCTGCTCGGCAGTAATCACTTCGATCTGGTTGGGGTAGGTGTCCAGGGCGTAACGCTCGGCCAGGCGGCTGATTTCCCGGTCATAGGTCTGGATCAGCTCGAACGTCCACTCGGACCCGGTGGAAATGGGTTGGCGTCTCTGTGCTCTGGCGGTCATGTGGCTAACCTGCGCTGGAAGAGTTCACGGAAGACCGGGTAGATATCGCCGGCCGATACCAACTGCTGCTGGGCGAACGTGTCGGGGAAGGCTTCGCCGATGCGCTCGTATTCGTACCACAGCGCCTGGTGCTCACGTGGGGTGATCTCGACGTAAGTGTAGTACTGCACATGCGGCATGATCTGCTTGGACAGGATATCGCGGCAGATCGGCGAGTCGTCGTTCCAGTTGTCGCCGTCCGAGGCCTGGGCGGCGTAGATGTTCCAGTCACTGGCCGGGTAGCGCTCGGCCATGATCTCCTGCATCAGCTTGAGCGCGCTGGAAA
This sequence comes from Pseudomonas sp. BCRC 81390, assembly GCF_030341915.1. NCBI lineage: Bacteria > Pseudomonadati > Pseudomonadota > Gammaproteobacteria > Pseudomonadales > Pseudomonadaceae > Pseudomonas > Pseudomonas sp. BCRC 81390. Next base: position 272,749 of record NZ_JATAAG010000025.1, read on the forward strand.
CGATGGTGCCGCCGGTTTCCCGGGAGTAGAAGAATTCTTCCTCGTCGACTTCACGGGCGCTGGTGTGGTGGCGGATGAACACCACTTCGATGCGGTCGTAATTACGCTTGAGGAACAGGTACAGCAGGATGAAGAAGCGTTTGGCAATGTCCTTGGTGGCCTGGGTCATCGAACCGGACACGTCCATCAGGCAGAACATCACCGCCTTGGAGCTGGGGTTGGGCTGCTTGACCAGCAGGTTGTACTTGAGGTCGAAGGTGTCGAGGAAGGGCAGGCGGTTGATGCGGGCCTTCAGGCGTTCGATTTCCTGTTCGACTTCCTGGATATCAGTGAAATTATCCGGCTCCTCCACCTTCAGGCGGGCAAGCTCCTTCTGCGCTTCGCGCAGCAAGGCACGGCTGCTACCGGTCAGGGCGATGCGCCGGGCATGCGCCGAGCGCAGGGTGCGCACGATGTTGATGCGTGACGGGTTGCCTTCGTTGGCGATACCGGCGCGCACGGTCTTGAAGGTGTCGGCACCGGTCAGGTGGCGTTTGACCAGGTTGGGCAGTTCGAGGTCCTCGAACATGAACTCGAGGAACTCTTCCTGGGTAATCTGGAAGACGAAGTCGTCCATGCCCTCGCCGGAGTTGCCGGCCTTGCCACGGCCGCTACCTCCCCCGCCACCTTGTGGCCTGGGGATGTGTTCGCCGGCGGTGAATTCCTTGTTGCCCGGATGCACGATGGTCTGCTTGCCGCCGCGGCCATGGTGCAGCACCGGTTCGTCGATGTCGCGCCCCGGAATGCTGATCTGCTCGCCATGTTCCATGTCCATGATGGAACGGCGGCTCACCGCCTCTTCGACGGCCTTCTTGATGTGTTCGCGGTACCGTCGCAGAAAGCGCTGGCGGTTGACCGTGCTCTTGTTCTTGCCGTTCAGGCGTCGGTCGATAACGTAGCTCATGGTCCCTCCGGTAGCTGGAGCAGCTGCAAGCCACAAGCTTCAGGCTGCAGGAAAGAGCAGCCACCGCTGCTGCAGGCTGCAGCGCCGGGCTTGCGCTCGGCGCCGTACAGCCTGGAGCTTGCGGCTTGTAGCTTGCCGCTTTATTGCGATTTCCTGACCCGCAGATACCATTCCGACAGCAGGCGAACCTGTTTGTCGGTGTAGCCACGTTCCACCATGCGCGTGACGAAGTCGTTGTGTTTCTGTTGGTCCTCCTTGCTGGCCTTGGCGTTGAAACTGATGACCGGCAGCAGGTCCTCGGTGTTGGAGAACATTTTCTTCTCGATTACCACTCGCAGCTTCTCATAGCTCAGCCAGCTCGGGTTCTTGCCGTTGTTGTTGGCCCGCGCACGCAGCACGAAGTTGACGATTTCGTTGCGGAAATCTTTCGGGTTGCTGATGCCGGCCGGCTTCTCGATCTTCTCCAGTTCTTCGTTGAGGGCGATACGGTTGAGAATTTCGCCGGTTTCCGGGTCGCGGTATTCCTGGTCCTGGATCCAGAAGTCGGCGTACAGCACGTAGCGGTCGAAGATGTTCTGCCCGTACTCGCTGTAGGACTCGAGATAGGCGGTCTGGATTTCCTTGCCGATGAACTCGATGTAGCGCGGTGCCAGGTACTCCTTCAGGTAGCGCAGGTAGCGCTCGCGCACTTCGGCAGGGAACTGTTCCTGCTCGATCTGCTGTTCCAGCACGTACAGCAGGTGCACCGGGTTGGCAGCCACTTCATGCGGGTCGAAGTTGAACACCTTGGACAGGATCTTGAACGCGAAGCGGGTCGACAGGCCGTTCATGCCCTCGTCGACGCCTGCGGCATCGCGGTATTCCTGGATCGACTTGGCCTTTGGATCGGTGTCCTTGAGGTTTTCCCCGTCGTACACCCGCATTTTCGAGTAGATGTTTGAGTTTTCCGGCTCTTTCAGGCGCGAAAGCACAGTGAACTGGGCCAGCATCTTCAGCGTGTCCGGGGCGCAGTGGGCCTTGGCCAGCGAACTGTTGATCAGCAGCTTGTCGTAGATCTTGATTTCGTCGCTGACGCGCAGGCAGTACGGCACCTTGACGATGTAGATCCGGTCGATGAACGCCTCGTTGTTCTTGTTGTTGCGGAAGGTGTGCCACTCCGATTCGTTGGAGTGGGCCAGGAGAATCCCGGAGTAGGGGATGGCACCGAGGCCTTCGGTACTGTTGTAGTTACCTTCCTGGGTGGCGGTGAGCAACGGGTGCAAGACCTTGATCGGGGCCTTGAACATCTCGACGAATTCCATCAGGCCCTGGTTGGCCCGGCACAGCGCGCCCGAATAACTGTAGGCGTCGGCGTCGTTCTGCGGGAATTCCTCGAGCTTGCGGATATCCACCTTGCCGACCAGGGCCGAGATGTCCTGGTTGTTCTCGTCACCCGGTTCGGTCTTGGCGATGGCGACCTGGTTGAGGATCGACGGGTACAGCTTCACCACCTTGAACTTGCTGATGTCGCCGCCGAACTCCTGCAGGCGCTTGGTGGCCCAAGGCGACATGATAGTGTTCAGGTAGCGCCGCGGGATGCCGAATTCCTCCTCGAGGATCGCCCCGTCTTCGCTGGCATTGAACAGCCCCAATGGCGACTCGAACACCGGCGAGCCCTTGATGGCGTAGAACGGTACCTTTTCCATCAGCTGCTTGAGTTTTTCCGCCAGCGACGATTTACCGCCGCCCACCGGGCCCAGCAGGTAGAGGATCTGCTTCTTCTCTTCCAGGCCTTGGGCGGCGTGGCGGAAGTACGACACGATCTGGTCGATGCACTCTTCCATGCCATGGAAGTCGGCAAACGCCGGATAGCGGCGGATGACCTTGTTGGAGAAGATACGCGACAGCCTGGAGTTGGTAGAGGTGTCGATCAGCTCTGGCTCACCGATGGCCAGCAACAGGCGTTCGGCTGCCGATGCGTAGGCACTGCGATCCTCTTTGCACAGCTCGAGGTACTCCTGCAGCGTTAATTCTTCCTGGCGCGTTGACTCGAAACGTTGTTGGAAGTGGCTAAAAATACTCATGACGTCACCTCGCTCGATACGTGGAGACGACGCCGGATCAGTCAGCTGATGCTGGCACGCAACCGGGGTTACCGATTGCTGTATACCCCCCAAACACCCTGTAACGCTACCGATGACCCGCACGCCGGTGTACCGGCTCTCCCCTTTTTCTGGATGGCCTGCGCTTAAGAATAGTTGGTTATCCGCAAGGTCAAGGGCGAGGTACGGAGAAGTTGCGGCCGACCGTTCGTCAGATAAGCCGCGAGCCCACGCTGTGCGCGGGCTGCAGTGTAGATGAAAAAATTATTCGGCAGCGCCTTGGGCGGTCTCGGCCGGGTAGGTGGCGCGCCACAGTTCGAAGCCGCCGTCGACGCTGTAAACGTCGGAAAACCCCTGGTTGACCAGGTAGGCTGCGGCGCTCTGGCTGGAGTTGCCGTGGTAGCACACCACCAAGGTCGGGGCATCGAGGTCGGCGTTGCGAATGAACTCGGCGACCGACTGGTTATCCAGATGCTTGGCACCGGTAATGTGGCCGGCGGCGAAAGCCTGAGGGTCGCGAATATCGACGACGACCGCACCTTCTTTCTTGCGAAGCTCCAAGGCCTGCTCGGGAGGGATGCGCTTGAATTCGCTCATGGTTACTACTTCCTTCAGGTGGGGTCGTTGAGTGTAGTGGGTTGTGCCGGTTGGCGCAGGGTGCCGTCGTCGGCGCAGTCACAGCGGTGGTATTCGCCGCTGTCGACGTTGTACAGGGTCATGGCGCCACCCCACACGCAGCCGGTGTCCAGGGCAATGATGCCGGGTTCGTCAACCTGGCCCAGCAGGGCCGCCCAGTGGCCGAAGATGATCTTCACGTGGCGTGAGCGGCGCTCCTTGTGCGCGAACCAGGGCTTGTAGCCTTTGGGGGCGGTGTCCAGGCCTTCCTTGCTCTTGAGGTCGAGTTTGCCCTCGGCAGTGCAGAAGCGCATGCGCGTGAGGTAGTTGGTGATGACCCGCAGGCGTTCGACGCCGCAGAGGTTCTTGCTCCACTTGTTCGGCTCGTTGCCGTACATGCCGTCCAGGTACTGCTTCAGGCGGCTGTCGTCACGCAGCACTTCCTCGACCTCACCGGCCAGGGCCAGGGCCTTGCCCAAGGTCCATTGCGGTGGAATGCCGGCGTGCACCAGGGCAATGCCCCGGGGCTCGTCGTAGTGCAGCAGTTTCTGCTGGCGCAGCCAGTCGAACAGCTGGTCGGCGTCCGGCGCTTCGATGATCTCGCGCAGGGTGTCGCTTTTCTTCAGGCGTTCGACGTTATGCCATACGGCCAGCAGGTGCAGGTCATGGTTGCCCAGCACGCATACCAGCGACTGGCGGATCGAATACAAGAAGCGCAGGGTTTCCAGCGACTCGGGGCCGCGGTTGACCAGGTCACCGACCAGCCACAGGCGGTCGACGGCGGGGTTGAAGCTGACGCGTTCGAGCAGGCACTTGAGTGGCTGCAGGCAGCCCTGCAGATCCCCGACAGCGTAGGTGGCCATCAGTGCAACGCTCCGGGCACCGCCAGGCGGAAGGGGGCGATCGGCGCATCGAAGCGTTTGCCGTCTTCGGCGAACATCTGATAGCTGCCTTGCATGGTGCCTACGCGGGTGCTGATCACGGCACCGCTGCTGTAGGTGTGGCTCTGGCCAGGGTCGATGTTGGGCTGCTGGCCGACCACGCCAGCGCCGCGCACTTCTTCGACTTCGCCGTCACCGTTGGTGATCAGCCAGTGGCGCGACAGCAGCTTGGCCTTGAGCGAGCCGTTGTTCTGCACGGTGATGGTGTAGGCGAAAGCGAAACGACTGTTTTCAGGGTCGGATTGTTCTTTGAGGTAGCGGGTCACGACGCTGACGTCGATCTGATAGCGGGGGTCGGACATGCAAGGGCCTTGGGAGAACTGACGCAATAATGCAGTCTAGGCCATTGAGCGGGGGGAGGGCCAGCGGTGTGGCGGCTTGGAGATAGCTATGGTCGGTACCGGCCTCTTCGCGGGCGTGCCCGCGAAAAGGCTGATCCAGGCTGTCAGGCCTGCTGGTCGGCCAGCTGGTCAGCCAGGCGCACGAAGGCCGCCAGGTCCAGCTGTTCAGGGCGCAGGCTGCCGTCTACACCTGCTGCCTCGATGGCCGCGCTGTCGAGCAGGCCCTTCATGGTATTGCGCAGGGTCTTGCGGCGCTGGTTGAACGCCTCGCGTACCACGCGCTCCAGCAGTTGCGCATCCTTGGCGGGGTGCGGCAACACTTCGTGCGGCACCAGGCGGACGATCGCCGAGTCCACTTTCGGCGGCGGATTGAAGGCGCCCGGGCCGACGTTGAACAGGTGTTCGACGCGGCAGTGGTACTGCACCATGATCGACAACCGCCCCCAGTCACCACCGCCAGGGCCTGCGGCCATGCGCTCGACCACCTCCTTCTGCAACATGAAATGCATGTCGCGGATCAGCCCGGCGTGGCTGAGCAGGTGGAAGATCAGCGGGGTGGAAATGTTGTAGGGCAGGTTACCCACTACCTTGAGGCTGCGCGGTGGTACACCCAGCTGGTTGAAATCGAACTTCAGCGCGTCGCCCTGGTGCAGGCGGAAGTTGCTGCGGTTGGCGAACTTGTGTTGCAGGATCGGCACCAGGTCCTTGTCCAGCTCCACTACGTCCAGCTGTGCGCCGCTGCCCAGCAGGCCTTCGGTCAGGGCGCCCTGGCCCGGGCCGATTTCCAGCAGGTGTTCACCGGCCTTGGCGTTGATGGCGCGCAGGATGCGGTCGATGATGCCGGCGTCGTGCAGGAAGTTCTGGCCGAAGCGCTTGCGCGCCCGGTGTTGGTATTGCTCGTTCATGGTCGGTTCTCGGCCATCTGATAGGCGGTGTCCAGCGCGACGCGCAGGCTGCCGGTGTCGACCTTGCCGCTGCCGGCAAGGTCCAGGGCGGTGCCGTGGTCAACCGACGTGCGGATGATCGGCAGGCCCAGGGTGACGTTCACGGCTGCGCCAAAACCTTTGTACTTGAGTACGGGCAGGCCCTGGTCGTGGTACATCGCCAGCACTGCGTCGCAGTGCTCCAGATACTTGGGGGTAAACAGGGTATCGGCCGGCAGCGGCCCGCGCAGGTCCATGCCCTCGGTGCGCAGGCGGGCCAGGGTCGGCTCGATGATGTCGATTTCCTCGCGGCCCAGGTGGCCACCTTCACCCGCGTGCGGGTTGAGGCCGCATACCAGGATGCGCGGGTTGGCAATGCCGAACTTGTCACGCATGTCTGCATGCAGGATGCGGGTCACACGTTCGACGCGCTCGGCAGTGATGGCCTCGGCAATGTCACGCAGCGGCAGGTGCGTGGTCACCAGGGCCACGCGCAGGCCGTGGGTGGCCAGCATCATCACCACCTGTGCGGTATGGGTCAGTTCGGCGAGGAATTCGGTATGCCCGGAAAAGGCGATGCCGCTTTCGTTGATGACGCCCTTGTGCACCGGGGCGGTGATCATCCCGGCGAAGTGCCCGTCCAGGCAGCCTTGCCCAGCGCGGGTCAGGGTTTGCAGCACGAACGCGGCATTGGCCTTGTCCAGCTGGCCTGGCACCACCGGGGCCGCCAGGGGGGTGTCCCAGACGTACAGGCTGCCCGCCGGTGCCGGCTGCTCGGGCCATTGGCCCGGCGCTACCGGCAGCAGGTCGACAGCCAGCCCCAACTGCGTGGCCCGCTCGGCAAGCAGGTCACGGCTGGTGATGGCGATCAGAGGGTGCGGCTGGGCGTCTGCGGCGAGCAGCAAGCACAGGTCGGGGCCTATGCCGGCTGGTTCGCCGGGGGTGACGGCGAAGCGCAGGGGCTTCACTGGGCGGCCTGGTCAGCGCCAGGCAGCTTGATTTCAACGTAGGCTTCGTCGCGAATCTGGCGCAGCCAGGTTTGCAGCTCTTCGTCGTACTTGCGGTTACGCAGTACGCTCAGGGCCTGCTGTTCGCGAGCCTGCTCGGTGCTGTCGGTGGCGCGGCGGCCCAGCACTTCCAGGACATGCCAGCCGTACTGGGTCTTGAACGGACGGGTGACTTCGCCTTGGGTGGCGTTGGCCATCTGCTCGCGGAACTCGGGCACCAGGCTGTTCGGGTCTACCCAGTTGAGGTCGCCGCCGTTGAGCGCCGAGCCTGGGTCTTCCGAGAAGCTCTTCGCCAGTTCGCCAAAGTCTTCGCCGTTCTTGATGCGCTCGTACAGGCGCTCGGCCAGTTGCTCGGTGGCCGCCTCGCTGCGGATTTCGCTCGGCTTGATCAGGATGTGGCGCACGTGCACTTCGTCACGCAGCACGTTCTCGCTGCCGCCGCGCTTCTCCTCGAGCTTGAGGATGATGAAACCGTTGGGAATGCGGATCGGCTGGGTGATTTCGCCAACCGGCATGCTGCTGAGCATCTTGGCGAAGTCCGGTGGCAGCTGGCCGGCTTTGCGCCAGCCCATCTCGCCGCCTTCCAGGGCGTTTTCGCTGGCCGAGTTGGCAATTGCCATCTGGCCGAAGTCGGCGCCCTGACGCAGTTGCTGGTACAGGTCACCGACCTTGCGCGCAGCCTTCTGGATGTCATCCGAGCTGGCCGCTTCCGGGGTCGGGATGAGGATGTTGGCCAGGCGGTACTCTTCCGACATCTGCATCTTGCCGAGGTCGGAGTTGAGGTAGTTCTTCACCTCCTGCTCGGACACCTGGATGCGCTCGGCCACGCGGCGCTGGCGCACGCGGCTGATGATCATCTCGCGTTTGACCTGCTCGCGGGCGTCGTCGAACGACAAGCCGTCACGGGCCAGGGCCGCGCGGAACTGGTCCAGCGACATGCCATTGCGCTGGGCAATGGTGCCGATGGCCTGGTTCAGCTCTTCGTCGGTGATGCGGATGCCGGAGCGTTCGCCGATCTGCAGCTGCAGGTTCTCGACGATCAGGCGCTCCAGCACCTGCTGCTCCAGGGCACCCGTCGGCGGCACGCCGCCGCCACGTTTGGCGATGGTCTGCTGCACTTCGTGGATGCGCTGGTCCAGCTGGCTTTGCATGACCACGTCGTTGTCGACGATGGCCACCACGCGATCAAGAGGTTGCACCGCGGCATGCACCGCGCCACTCAGCAATGCGACGCCCAGCAACGCTGGGCGCAGTCGATCAATAAGCTTGGTCTTCACGTTCACGGTAACCTTGAATGCCTTCGTCGAGGAAAGACTCGACCTTGTTGCCGACTACACCACCGAGACCCTTCAGGACGATCTGAAGGAAGATGCCATGGTCGCCTTTTTCGTTCGTCGGAAGCGCCTGGCTGAAGTCGTCGTAGTCCATCCAGTAACGGTTGATCAGACGCAGCTTCCAGCAGCAGTTGTCGTATTCGAAACCGCCCATGGCTTCCAAGGTGCGGTTGCGGTTGTAGTCATGCTGCCAGCGCGCAATGACGCTCCACTGCGGAACGATCGGCCAGATGACCGAGAAGTCATGCTGCTGGATCTTGTAGTAGTCCTTGATGTAGTTCGGGCTACCCGGTACGCCGTAGTCGCCGCCGCCCACTTTCCAGGTACCGGTCGCGGAGTCGTAGGAGATGGTGTCGTTACGGTAGCGATAACCGAGGTTGACCACCTTGTTCGGGTTGTCTTCAGGCTGGTAGTGGAACATCGCGCTGCCCGAACGGGTGCTGCGGCTGTCCGGGTCCCAGTTGAAGTCCGAATTGAAGCGCCAGTCGCGGTTGAAGAAGTAGTTGTACATCAGGGCGTACGGCGATACGTCGGACTGCGAGTCTGTGCGCTCTTTGTAATTGATGCCTGGCAGCTGGACCTTGCGGTCCTTGAAGTAATACGCCTGGCCAATGCTGAAGTTCTGGCGTTCGAAGCCATTGTCCTCGATCCAGCGGGTGGTCACGCCCAGCGACAGCTTGTTCTCGTCACCGATGCGGTCGGTGCCGCTGAAGCGGTTGTCACGGAACAGCGAGTCGTAGCTGAACAGGGTTTCACCGGAGTCGAACAGCGGGATGTCCTTCTGGTCCTCATACGGGACGTAGAGATAGAACATGCGCGGTTCGAGGGTCTGCTTGTAGTTGGTGCCGAACAACGACGTCTTGCGGTCGAAGTAGAGCCCGCTGTCCACGCTGAAGATCGGGATGTCGCGGTTCAACGAGCTGTTGTAGCTGCCGTACGCCGGGTTGGCCGACTGCGCGATGGCCTGGGCCTTGCCCTGGCTGTCCAGATCCAGGTCGTAATGGGTGTACGCATATTTCAGCTTGGGGGTCAGGAAGCCGTAGCTGGCTTCCATCGGCAGGCTGATCGACGGTGCCACATTGAAGCGGTTGCCGTTGGCACGGGCGATACCGCTGACGTTCTGGTCCAGGCGACGGCCTGCTGCACCAGCGGAGAAGTCCGGGTTGCCGTCCTTGTCGAATACGAAGTCGTCTTTCAGGTCACGATCGAAGCGGACTGCCTCGGTTTCGTAGGCGATGTTGAGCCCACCTGGTTCGTACGGCAGCTTACCGTTGAAGGTAATCTGCGGCAGGCGATCATACGGAGTGATCCTCGAGATGGTGGCCATCTCGTAGGCATGCACGTTCAGCCGCGCGGTGTAGCTGTCACCCCGGTAGGTCAACGCGCCCTGCTGGTTCAGCAGGTCCTGGGATTCCACACCAATCTGGTCGGTTTCCAGGTCCTGGAAGTAGAACGGGTCGCTGATGTCGGTGTAGTCCACCTCGGTCATCAGGCGCTCGTTCAAGCCCCCCTTGTGCTGCCAGTTGGTCATCCAGCGCTGTTCTTTGTAGTCAGTCTGGTCTTTGCGGTCGTCGTTCTTGTCGTTGAGGTACGCGCCACCGAACTGGCCTTCGCTGGAAGGCGTCAGGTAGCGGAACTCGCCTTCCATCAGCAGGCCGCGCTTGGTCATGTAGCGCGGGTACAACGTGGCGTCGTAGTTCGGCGCCAGGTTGAAGTAGTACGGCGTGACCAGCATGAAGCCGGTGTCGCTGGTGCTGCTGAACGATGGCGGCAGGAAGCCGGACTGGCGACGGTCGTCGATCGGGAAATAGATGTACGGTGTGTAGAACACCGGGAAATCCTTGACCCGCAGCGTAACGTTGGTCGCGGTACCGAAACCGGTGGCCGGGTTCAGGGTGATGTTGTTGCCCTTCAGCTGCCAGGCGTTGCTGCCCGGTTCGCAGGTGGTGTAGGTACCATCCTTGAGGCGGATGATGGCGTTTTCACCACGCTTGGCGTACAGGGCGCTGCCACGGATGTGCGACTTGTGCATCACGTATTCGGCGTTGTCGACCTGGGCTTCGCCGGTGTCGAGCTGAATCTGCGCCTGGTCACCGACTACCAGCGAACCGTTGTCACGGATCTTGACGTTGCCCTTGAGCTCGCCACGGTTTTCGGTCTGGTAAAGGTTCGCCTCGTCCGCCTCGGCCTGCATGCTGCCCTGGCGCATGACCACGTCACCGGCGAGGGTAGCGATCTGCTGCTCCTGCTGGTACTTGGACACCTTGGCGTTGATGTAGGTCGGCGACTCGTCCTTCGGCGTGGTATCGGCCATGCCCGGGCGGGTTGGCTCGATGTACGCGCCACCACAGTACGGGCCGGTTTCGGCCAGCTGCGCGGCAGTGAGCTTTTCTCGCGGTACCCAGTCCAGGTGGCTGTAGTCTTCGCTGCGCGACTTCAGGGCACGGCCCTTGGCTTCGGTGACCAGCATCGGCCGGTCCGCCGTTTCGCCTTCGCTCGCGGCTTCGGTGCCGGTGCTTACGGCAGCACCCTCATGCACCGGGCGCGGCGGCAGGTTGTTGACTGGGGTCTTGGGCTTGCAGTCCCAACCACCGGAGGCGGACACTTGGCAGTCGAACTGTTCGGCTGCCACCACGTAAGACGTGGCCAGAGGTTGCAGGGCCAGCAGACCGCCGGTTACCAGCAACGGAAACTTTCTACGAAACGCGGGGGATTTCAATGCCATCTTATTAGTCCGGGCTTCCTGCGTGCCATCTGCCCGCGTGTGGGGCCGCACGCCTCTCGATGGTCTGAAAAAGATGCTGGATAATAAAGCATGACCCGCTTGACGGCTAGGGCCGTCGGAGACCCTTGTAATGCCTGAACACGATGTACGCCTGCAACAACTGACGGTCTGGCTCGATGAGCAGCTCAAAGATCTTTTCCGCAAAAACGCCTGGGGCGAAGTGCCCGCCGGCAGTCTGACCGCGGCCAGCAGCGACGCCAGCTTCCGGCGTTATTTCCGCTGGCAGGGCGCCGGGCACAGCTTCGTGATCATGGATGCGCCGCCACCACAGGAAAACTGCCGACCGTTCGTCGCCATTGACCACCTGCTGGCCAGCGCCGACGTGCATGTGCCGCTGATCCATGCCCAGGACCTCGAGCGTGGCTTCCTGCTGCTGGGCGACCTGGGCCGCCAGACCTACCTCGACATCATCAATGCCGACAACGCCGACAGCCTGTTCAGCGATGCCATCGACGCCCTGCTGGCCTTCCAGCGCCTGCCGATGGACGCGCCGCTGCCCAGCTACGACGACGCCTTGTTGCGCCGCGAAGTCGAGCTGTTCCCCGAGTGGTACGTGGGCCGTGAGCTTGGCCTGGCCTTCAGCGATGCCCAGAAAGCCGTCTGGCAGCGGGTCAGCCAGCTGCTGATCGACAGCGCCCTGGCCCAGCCCAAGGTGCTGGTGCACCGCGACTACATGCCGCGCAACCTGATGCAGAGCACGCCCAACCCCGGTGTGCTGGACTTCCAGGACGCGGTCTATGGCCCGGTCACCTACGACATCACCTGCCTGTTCAAGGACGCCTTCATCAGCTGGCCTCAGGCGCGTGTCGAGGGCTGGTTGCGTGATTACTGGCAAAAGGCGCGGGCTGCCGGTGTCCCGGTGCAGGCTGACTTCGAGGCATTCCAGTGCGCCAGCGATCTGATGGGTGTGCAGCGCCACCTCAAGGTGATCGGCATCTTTGCCCGCATCTGTCACCGCGATGGCAAACCGCGCTACCTGGGCGACGTGCCGCGTTTCTTCGCCTATATAGAAGAAGTGATCGGTCGTCGGCCCGAATTGGCGGAGCTGGGCGAACTGATTACCGAGTTGCAGGCCGGAGCGCGTGCATGAAGGCAATGATCCTGGCAGCGGGCAAAGGCGAGCGCATGCGGCCGTTGACCCTGCATACGCCTAAACCATTGGTTCCGGTCGCGGGCCAGCCGCTGATCGAGTATCACTTGCGCGCCCTGGCCGCGGCGGGCATCAGCGAGGTGGTGATCAACCACGCCTGGCTTGGCCAGCAGATCGAAGACCACCTGGGTGATGGCAGCCGTTTCGGCCTGAGCATCCGCTATTCGCCGGAAGGCGAGCCGCTGGAAACCGGCGGTGGCATCTTCAGGGCCTTGCCACTGCTGGGGGATGCACCGTTCCTGCTGGTTAACGGCGATGTCTGGACCGACTATGACTTCACCCGCTTGCAGGCGCCCTTGCAAGGCCTGGCGCACCTGGTACTGGTCGATAACCCGGGCCACCATGGGCGTGGTGACTTCCGCCTGGTCGGTGGACAGGTGGTCGATGGCGATGATGCGCCTGGCACGCTCACCTTCAGCGGCCTCTCGGTGCTGCACCCGGCGCTGTTCGAGGGCTGCCAGCCTGGGGCCTTCAAGCTGGCGCCGCTGCTGCGTCAGGCCATGGCGGCGGGGCAGGTCAGTGGCGAACACTACCGCGGGCACTGGGTGGATGTCGGTACCCTCGAACGCCTGGCCGAGGCCGAGCGCCTGATCGGCGAGCGCGCCTGACATGTGGTGGCCAAGCACGGTGATTGGTGCCGGTGCCGGCTTCGCCGTCGCCAGTATCCCCGGCGCTCTGCTCGGCGCCTTGCTCGGGCAGTTCATCGACCGCCGCCTGCGTTTGCAGGGCTGGGACGACCTGCGCGAACGCCTGGGCGGGCGCCCGGCCTTGCCGGACGATGAGTTGCTGTTCGTGATGCTCGGTCGTCTGGCCAAGTGCGATGGCCGGGTGGCCGAGCAGCATATCCAGCAGGCGCGTCAGGAAATGGTGCGCCTGGACCTGGCCGAAGAGGCGCGGTTGCGCGCGATTGCCGCGTTCAACCGCGGCAAGGCTGGCAAGGACCGGCTGAGCGGGCATTTGCGGCGCATCCGCCAGCAGCCACATGCCGCGGAAGGTACCCTGCGCGCCTGTTGGCGCATGGTCTGGGCCGACGGCAAGATGGGCAACAAGGAGCGCGAACTGCTGCTGGACTGGGGGCAGAAACTGGGCCTGAGTCGACGTCAGGTTCAGGCCATGTCGCTGGAGTACGAGCCGCGCAGGGCTGCCGGTGCGCGCGAGGCGCCCATGACCTATGCGGCCGCGCTGCGGCTGTTGGCGGTCGAGGCGGATACCGACGGCGACAAAGTCAAGCAAGCCTATCGTCGGCTGGTCAGCCGCCACCACCCAGACAAGCTGGCGGGAACGGGGGCGAGCGAGGCACAACTACGTGAAGCGACCGAGCGTACGCGGGAGTTGCACCAGGCCTACGCCTTGATCCGCAAACGGCGAGGGCTTTGACAGGTACCTGGCTGGAGTTTGCGGTGATGCGTAAATCGAGCGCCGCGCGGGCGGCGCTCGATCTTACCGGCGCAACACAACCTCAGCCTTGCGGGCTCATCCACCCCCGCACCCGGCGGAACAGCTGCTCCTGTTCAGCCGCCTTGTTCCCGGGCATGGCAATCAGCGACAACTGCCGGTACTGGCTGTCCTTCTGCCGCTTGCTGGCCTGCAGGCGCTGCGCGGCGGCGCTGCGGTCACCGCTACGGGTGGCGTAGTAGATATCGGCAGTCGGCACCCTCAAGGTCGGTACCAGGCTTTCCAGGTCATGTTCCACTCGCGCCGGTGTCTGCGCGGCCACCATCACCAGCTTCTGTACCTGCGGTGGCTGCGTTTCGCTCAGGTAGCGGGCCGCCCAATACGCGCCGCTGCCATGGCCGATCAACACGATGCTGCGGGCGTTGTGCTGCTGGGCGAAGGCCACCGCGGCGTCCAGCCGCGCAAAAATGCGCGCGGCATCGGCCGGGTCGGTTTGCTCGCTGGCCTGTTCGGCATCGGTGCTTTCTGCCGTGTCGGCATCGGCCGCGGTGGCCTGGGCGACGTTGGCGTTGGCATCGGCCGGCAGGTCCTTGGCTGGGGCGCTTTCGCCCTGTTCTGGCGCCGGCTTGGCAGCGGGCTTGGCTTCGACCCGCGCCTGTGGGCTGTCGGCGAGCAGGTCGGGCAGGCTGATGCTCAGGCTGTGCCAGCCGACATCGGGGAATTTCTGCCGCAGCGGGCCGACCGCGTTTGGCCAATCGGCCGTTTCGCCAGCCCCGGGCACGATGATCACGGCCCCTTGCGGGTCGCTGTCGTTGGCCGGTTTCCACAGTGCCAGGAAGCTTTCGGCACCGCCCTGCAGCGTCTGTTGCTCGGCCTTGGGCACCAGCCGTTCGAGCGCCTGGGCGTCCTCTTGGCTACGCTCCAGCAACGGCGGGCGTGGGGCTGGTGCGGCCGGGGCCTCGCTGGCAGCAGGCGGTTGTTCGGCCTCGGCGGCCAGGGCGCCGAGTGGAAGGAACGAGGCCAGGCAGCACATTGCCAGCGTCGTGCGATAAAGTGTGGACATGAATCAACCCAAGACCAGAATGATACCGGCAGCCTAATAGTATTTGCCCGTGACGGCCATGCCGCATGGCCGCCTTTGCCAAGACGAGCGTGTAGATGAAGCGAATGCGTCGCCTGTTGGTTATCGGCTGTTTATGGCTGCCCTTGATGGCGTTGGCCCAACCCGAGGCGCAGCCCTCGGTAGTGCTGGAACCTGCGCAACAGCAATGGCTGGACACCCATCGCAGCCTGCGCGTCGGCCTGGTGCTGCAGGCGCCTTACGCCCAGTTCGACCGGCGCCTGCAGCAGCTATACGGGGCCAATGTGGAGTTGGTCAGCAGCCTGGCACAGGCGCTGCGCCTGGACCTGACCTGGCGCAATTTCGCTGACCAGGCCAGCCTCGAACATGCCCTGCAGGCGGGTGAGATCGACTTTGCCCCGGGCCTGACCCAGACTCCCGCCAGCCTGCGCCTGTGGTTGTTCAGCGACCCCTACATGCGCGTGCCGCAACTGGTGGTCGGGCCTCGCACCGGGGCCATGGCCGTGGAGCTGGAAAAACTCGAAGCCGAGCAACGTGTGGCGGTACGCATGCCCAGCCAGCTGGCGGACTACCTGCGTGCTAACTACAACAACCTCAACCTGCAAGGGGTGCCCAACGAGCGCGAAGCGTTGCAGTTGGTGGTGGGCGGCCAGGCCAGTTTCGCGGTGCTGGACGAAGCCCAGCTCAGCCGCCTGTCACGCGAGAGCGAGTTCGGTGAGCTGGCGGTGGTGGGTGACATCGGCTTGCCGCAGCTGCTGCGCATCGGTTCGCGGCGCGACCAGCCGCTGCTGGCCGATGTGCTGGAGCGTGGCCTGCAGGCGCTGCCGGCCAAGGAGCTGGAGCAACTGCACCAGCGTTGGCTGCAGCCGAAATACCCGCGCCTGAGTGAGTCGACCGGTTTCTGGCAGAACCTGGCCTTGTTGTCCGGCATGTTGCTGCTGTGCGCGTTGGCGACCCTGGTGTGGCAACGCCGGCAGCAACGCCAGCTGGAGCGCAGCCTGCTGGCCACGCGGGAGAACCTGGCAGAGCGGCAGGTGCGCGAGGAAGCACTGCGCCTGAGCCAGTTCGCCATCGACCAGAGCACGGTGGGCATCCTCTGGGTCAACTGGGACAGCCATGTACGCTACGCCAACCACGCCGCCGAACGCATGCTGGGCTACGGTGAAGGCGAGCTGCTGGAGCGGCCGCTGAGCACCTTCGAACCCAACCTGACCATGGACCGCTGGCTGGAGCTATGGAAGGGCGCGCGCACCGGGGAAGGCGGTGTCGGCCAGTTCGAGACGCAATGCCGGCGGGCCGACCAAAGCCTGCTGCCGGTGGAGTTGTCGCTGAGCTTCCTGCGCTTTCGTGATTCCGAGTACCTGGTGGTTTACCTCGCCGATGTCACCGAGCGCCATCGCGCCCTGGCGGCGCTGCGAGAAAGCGAGGCGCGGCTCAAGGGGATTGCCGGCAACGTGCCGGGGCTGGTGTTCCGCCTGGAACGCGACCCGGCCGAGGGTGACCTGGAGTTCCCTTACATCAGCGAGGGCAGCGAGGCGCTGGTGGGGTATGCGCCCAGCGAGATCCAGCACCCGCAGATGGGCCTGCGCAACCTGGTGCACCCCGACGACCGTGCTGATTACCACCGGGTACAGGACCTGGCCCTGGCCAGCGACCAGGACTGGTCCTGGCAGGGGCGTATCCTGACCCGTCAGGGCGAACAGCGCTGGGCCGACATCAAGGCCAGTACCCGTCGCCTGGCCGATGGCCGCGTGGTATGGGATGGCGTGGTGTGGGACATCACCCAGGGCAAGCGGGCCGAGTTGGCGCTAGCCAGGTCTCAGGAGCAACTGCGCGAATTGTCGGCTCATCTGGAGAGCGTGCGCGAGGAAGAAAAGGCCCGCATCGCCCGCGAAGTGCACGATGAACTGGGGCAGATGCTGACCGTGCTCAAGCTGGAAGTGTCGATGTGCGAACTGGCCTTTGCCGAGCTGGACCCAGGCCTGCACGAGCGCCTGGACAGCATGAAGCGCTTGATCGCCCAGCTGTTCCAGCTGGTGCGTGATGTGGCCACCGCCTTGCGCCCGCCGATCCTCGATGCCGGCATCGCCTCGGCCATCGAATGGCAGGCGCGGCGCTTCGAGGCGCGCACGCAAATCCCCTGCCTGGTACAAGTACCGGATAATCTGCCAGCATTGAGCGATGCCAAGGCCACTGGGCTGTTCCGTATTCTCCAGGAGGCGCTGACCAACGTGATGCGTCACGCCCAGGCGCACAGTGTGGAGATCGAACTGGTGCATGAGCACGGGCAATTGCGCATGACCGTCAGCGATGATGGGCAAGGGTTCTGCCGCGACCAGCCTCGGCCTGCGTCGTTTGGCCTGGTAGGTGTGCGTGAACGGGTGCTGATGCTGGGCGGCAGCATGGCGCTGGACAGTGAGCCGGGCGAAGGCACCAGCCTGAGCGTGGCCATTCCGTTGGAGTAGGAGAGCGATCGTGATTCGAGTGCTGGTGGCCGAAGACCACACCATTGTCCGCGAAGGCATCAAGCAGTTGATTGGCCTGGCCAAGGACATGCAGGTGGCGGGGGAGGCAGCTAACGGCGAGCAACTGCTGGAAACCCTGCGCCATACGCCGTGCGAAGTCGTGTTGCTGGATATCTCGATGCCGGGCGTGAATGGCCTGGAGGCGATCCCGCGGATCCGGGCACTGCATGACGCGCCGGCGATCCTGATGTTGTCGATGCACGATGAGGCGCAGATGGCGGCGCGTGCACTGAAGGCCGGGGCGGCGGGCTACGCCACCAAGGACAGCGACCCGGCGCTGTTGCTGACCGCCATTCGCCGGGTTGCTGCCGGGGGGCGCTATATCGACCCGGCGCTGGCCGACCGCATGGTGTTCGAAGTGGGCCTGACCGAGTCACGGCCGTTGCACACGCTATTGTCGGAGCGCGAGTTTTCGGTGTTCGAGCGCCTGGCCCAGGGTGCCAACGTCAACGACATCGCCCAGCAGCTGGCGCTGTCGAGCAAGACCATCAGCACGCACAAGGCGCGGTTGATGCAGAAGCTGAAGGTGAACTCGCTGGCAGAGTTGGTGAAGTACGCCATGGAGCACAAGCTGGTCTGATTGCGACATGCCTGTTCTCGGAACTTGCCGAGGTCCCTGTGGGAGCGGGCGTCCCCGCGAAAGCGCCTGACCTGCGGATCTCCATGGCTGAACCTGCCCTTTCGCGGGTTTGCCCGCTCCCACAGGTTTGGCGGGTGGCTCGGATGAGCGTTCCAAACCCGCCATCCTTGTAGGGAAATCCCTACAATAAATCTTCCATCCGGATGATGGCATTCTCTCAGCACCCCCGATTTCCGCGCGCCTGCGCCTTCTCTACTCTTCTGCCTACGCAGTCATCCAACAAGAAGGTGCAGGCATGAGCGAGGCGAAGTCGAACGCTGCAACCAGCGAAACGCTGGTCAGCTTCCGTGGTGTGCAGAAGAGCTACGACGGCGAGTCGCTGATCGTCAAAGACCTCAACCTGGATATCCGCAAGGGCGAATTCCTCACCCTGCTCGGCCCGTCCGGCTCGGGCAAGACCACCAGCCTGATGATGCTGGCCGGCTTCGAGACCCCCACCGCCGGTGAAATCCAGCTGGCCGGGCGTTCGATCAACAACGTGCCACCGCACAAGCGCGACATCGGCATGGTGTTCCAGAACTACGCGCTGTTCCCGCACATGACCGTGGCCGAGAACCTGGCTTTCCCGCTGACCGTGCGCAACCTGAGCAAGACCGACATCAGCGAGCGGGTCAAGCGCGTGCTGAACATGGTCCAGCTCGACGCCTTCGCCAAACGCTACCCGGGCCAGCTGTCCGGCGGTCAGCAGCAGCGCGTGGCCCTGGCCCGTGCCCTGGTGTTCGAGCCACAGCTGGTGCTGATGGACGAACCGCTGGGTGCCCTCGACAAGCAGTTGCGTGAGCACATGCAGATGGAGATCAAGCACATCCACCAGCGCCTGGGCGTAACCGTAGTCTACGTGACCCACGACCAGGGCGAAGCGCTGACCATGTCTGACCGCGTGGCGGTGTTCCACCAGGGCGAGATCCAGCAGATCGCCGACCCGCGCACCTTGTACGAAGAGCCCTGCAACACCTTCGTGGCCAACTTCATCGGCGAGAACAACCGTATCAATGGCACCTTGCTGGCCAGCGATGGCAAACGCTGCCAGGTGCAGCTGGCGCGTGGCGAGCGGGTCGAGGCGCTGGCGGTGAATGTCGGCCAGGCCGGCGAGCCGGTGACCCTGTCGATCCGCCCGGAGCGTGTACGCCTGAACGGCCACAGCGAGCGCTGCGTGAACCGCTTCTCTGGGCGGGTGGCCGAATTCATCTACCTGGGCGACCACGTACGGGTGCGCCTGGAAGTTTGCGGCAAGGGCGACTTCTTCGTGAAGCAGCCCATTGCCGAGCTCGACCCGGCCCTGGCCGTGGGCGATGTAGTACCGCTGGGCTGGGAGGTGGAGCACGCCCGCGCGCTCGATCCGATTGCCGAAGCCCATTGATGGATTGCTTCACCAACCCTGTACTGTGGAGAGAATAATAATGCGCAAGCAGTTGAAACTGACCGCCCTGGCCCTGGGGCTGTTCGCCGCTGGCCAGGCCATGGCCGCAGACCTGACCGTGGTGTCCTTCGGTGGTGCCAACAAGGCGGCCCAGGTCAAGGCGTTCTATGAGCCATGGGAGAAGGCCGGCAAGGGCAAGATCGTCGCTGGCGAATACAACGGCGAGATGGCCAAGGTCAAAGCCATGGTCGACACCAAGAGTGTGTCGTGGAACCTGGTGGAAGTGGAGTCGCCAGAGCTGGCCCGCGGTTGTGATGAGGGCATGTTCGAAGAACTCGACCCGGCCCTGTTCGGCAACGAGGCCGACTACGTGCCAGGTGCCATCCAGCCCTGTGGCGTGGGCTTCTTCGTGTGGTCGACGGTGCTGGCCTACAACGCCGACAAGCTGAAGACCGCACCCACCAGTTGGGCGGATTTCTGGGACACCAAGAAATTCCCGGGCAAGCGCGGCCTGCGCAAGGGCGCCAAGTACACCCTGGAATTCGCCCTGATGGCCGATGGTGTCGCGCCGAAGGACGTCTATCAGGTGCTGGGCACCAAAGAGGGCGTGGACCGCGCGTTCAAGAAGCTCGACGAACTCAAGCCAAGCATCCAGTGGTGGGAAGCCGGCGCCCAGCCGCCGCAGTACCTGGCATCCGGTGACGTGGTCATGAGCTCGGCCTACAACGGCCGCATCGCCGCCGTGCAGAAAGAGAGCAACCTCAAGGTGGTATGGAACGGCGGCATCTACGACTTCGACGCCTGGGCCATCCCGAAAGGGGCCAAGGACGCCGACGAGGCGAAGAAATTCATCGCCTTCAGCGTGCAGCCCGAGCAGCAGAAGACCTATTCCGAGAACATCGCCTACGGCCCGGCCAACTCGAAAGCCGTGAGCCTGCTGTCGGACGAGGTGAAGAAAGACATGCCGACCACGCCTGAGAACATTGCCAACCAGGTGCAGATCGACGTGGCCTTCTGGGCCGACAACAGCGAGCAACTGGAGCAACGCTTCAACGCCTGGGCGGCGAAGAAGTAACAGCCGGTGTGCGGGGCCGCCTGGCGGCCCCTATTTCAGCCTGTATTGCGGAGTTCGCCATGGCCATTGCAGTGCCCCTCAACGAAGGCGCAGGTCCAAGTCTCAAGCAGCGCCTCAAGCACGCCGAGCGGGTCAACCGCTGGAAGGCGCAGGCGTTGATCGCGCCGCTGGCGCTGTTTCTCCTGCTGGTGTTCCTGGTGCCGATCGCGGCACTGCTGTACAAGAGCGTCGGCAACCCGGAAGTGGTTGGCGGTCTGCCGCGTACGGTGGAGGTCATCACCCAGTGGGACGGCAAGAGCCTGCCGGGCGAGGACGTATACAAGGCGCTGAGCCTGGACCTGGCCGAATCGCGCAAGAACCAGACCCTGGGCGACCTGTCCAAACGCCTGAACATGGAGCTGGCCGGCTACCGCAGCCTGTTGGCCAAGACCGCGCGGGCGCTGCCATTCAAGAGCGAACCCGCTTCCTATAAAGATGCCTTGCAGGCGCTCGACGAGCGTTGGGGTGACCCGGCCTACTGGCAGGCGATCCGCCGCAACACCAGCACGGTGACCTCGTTCTACCTGCTGGCCTCGCTCGACCATCGTATAGATGACCTTGGCGAGCTGGCCAAGGCCACACCGGACCAGGCCATCTACCTGGACATCTTTGCCCGCACCCTGTGGATGGGTGTGGTGATTACTGCCATCTGCCTGGTGCTGGCCTACCCGTTGGCTTACCTGCTGGCCAACCTGCCGACCCGGCAGAGCAACCTGCTGATGATCCTCGTGCTGCTGCCGTTCTGGACTTCGATCCTGGTGCGAGTGGCCGCGTGGATCGTGCTGCTGCAGTCCGGTGGCCTGATCAACAGTGCGCTGATGGCCATGGGCATCATCGACCAGCCACTGGAACTGGTGTTCAACCGTACCGGCGTGTACATCTCGATGGTGCACATCCTGTTGCCGTTCATGATTCTGCCGCTGTACAGCGTGATGAAGGGCATTTCGCCCAGCTACATGCGCGCGGCGATCTCGCTGGGCTGCCACCCGTTCGCCAGCTTCTGGCGGGTGTACTTCCCGCAGACCTACGCCGGTGTTGGCGCGGGATGCCTGCTGGTGTTCATTCTGGCCATCGGCTACTACATCACCCCGGCGTTGCTGGGCAGCCCGAACGACCAGATGGTCAGCTACTTCGTCGCCTTCTACACCAACACCAGCATCAACTGGGGCATGGCCACCGCGCTGGGCGGGCTGTTGCTGCTGGCGACCGTGTTGTTGTACCTGATTTATAGCTGGCTGGTCGGCGCCAGCCGCCTGCGCCTGAGCTGAGGAGCCTTGTCATGCTGAGCCCTTACATGTCGCCCGTGGAGCGGGTGTGGTTCTACAGCCTGCGTATTCTTTGCGGTCTGGTCCTGCTGTTCCTCATCCTGCCGGTGCTGGTGATCGTGCCGCTGTCGTTCAACAGTGGCAGCTTCCTGGTGTACCCGTTGCAGGGCTTCTCGCTGCACTGGTACCAGGACTTCTTCGGTTCGGCCGAATGGATGCGCGCCTTGAAGAACAGCATCATCGTCGCCCCGGCGGCCACGGTGCTGGCCATGGTGTTCGGCACCCTGGCGGCGATCGGCCTCACCCGTGGCGATTTCCCGGGCAAGTCGCTGGTCATGGCGCTGGTGATTTCGCCGATGGTGGTGCCGGTGGTGATCATCGGTGTGGCCAGCTACCTGTTCTTCGCCCCGCTTGGCATGGGCAACAGCTTCACTTCGCTGATTCTGGTGCATGCGGTGCTGGGTGTGCCGTTCGTCATCATTACCGTGTCGGCGACCCTGCAAGGCTTCAATTACAACCTAGTACGCGCGGCGGCCAGCCTGGGCGCCTCGCCGCTGCTGACCTTCCGCCGGGTCACCCTGCCGCTGATCGCGCCCGGGGTCATTTCGGGGGCGTTGTTCGCCTTTGCCACGTCGTTCGACGAGGTGGTGGTGACGTTGTTCCTCGCCGGCCCGGAGCAGGCGACCCTGCCACGGCAGATGTTCAGTGGCATCCGCGAAAACCTGAGCCCGACGATTGCGGCGGCGGCCACCTTGTTGATCGCCTTCTCGGTGATACTGCTGCTGACCCTGGAGTGGTTGCGCGGGCGTAGCGAGAAGTTGAGAACCCAGCAGCCCGGTTGAAGGTATGTTGCCTGTGCTGGCCTCTTTGCGGCTAAAGCCGCTCCTACCGGGTTTGTGCAGCTTCCAATGCCTGCGTGGCCCCTGTGGGAGCAACTGTCTTGCTCAAATGTCCAAAGCTGGCGTTATTCCTGTAGGAGCGGGCTAGCCCCGCGAACACCGGCGAAGCCGGTGCCATCCTCCGCGTCGCCTGCTTCGCGGCACAAGGCCGCTCCCACAGGTACTGCGCTGCTTCGAGTTGTCACTACACCTCTGGGAGCAACTGTCCTGCTCAAATGTTCAAAGCTGGCGTTATTCCTGTAGGAGCGGGCTTGCCCCGCGAACACCGGCGCAGCCGGTGCCATCCTCCGCGTCGCCTGCTTCGCGGCACAAGGCCGCTCCCACAGCTACTGCGCTGGCTTCGAGTTGACACTACACCCGTGGGAGCGGCTTTAGCCGCGAAGAGGCCAGCACAGGTTGATGCTAGTCAGCCCTCATCCGCTTGCCTGGGTTACAATGCGCGCCACCGTGATTCTGCCAACAGGTGCGCCATGCAGCCCTACGCTATTGCCCCCTCCATTCTCTCCGCCGATTTCGCCCGCCTGGGCGAGGACGTCGACAAGGTATTGGCGGCGGGTGCCGACATCGTCCATTTCGATGTCATGGACAACCACTACGTGCCCAACCTGACCATTGGTCCGATGGTCTGCAGCGCCCTGCGCAAGTATGGCGTTACCGCGCCGATCGACGTGCACCTGATGGTCAGCCCGGTCGACCGCATCATCGGCGACTTCATCGAAGCCGGCGCCACCTACATTACCTTCCACCCGGAAGCCACGCAGCACATCGACCGCTCCCTGCAACTGATCAAGGACGGCGGCTGCAAGGCTGGCCTGGTGTTCAACCCGGCCACCAGCCTGGACGCCCTGAAGTACGTGATGGACAAGATCGACATGGTGCTGCTGATGAGCGTCAACCCGGGCTTTGGCGGGCAGAAGTTCATCCCCGGTACCCTCGACAAGCTGCGTGAGGCACGTGCGCTGATCGATGCCAGTGGCCGTGATATCCGCCTGGAAATCGACGGTGGCGTCAACGTCAACAACATCCGCGAGATCGCCGCCGCTGGCGCCGACACCTTCGTGGCCGGTTCGGCGATCTTCAACGCCCCGGACTACCAGGAAGTCATCGCCAGGATGCGCGCCGAACTGGCCCAGGCGCGCCCATGAGCGGCTTCGAGCAGCTGTTCCCGGGGACGCTGCCCAGGCTGGTGATGTTCGATCTGGACGGTACCCTGATCGACTCCGTGCCAGACCTGGCCGCAGCCGTGGACCGCATGCTGCTCGAACTCGGGCGCCCGCCTGCCGGCCTTGAGGCGGTGCGTCACTGGGTCGGCAACGGCGCCCAGGTATTGGTGCGCCGGGCGCTGGCGGGGGGCATCGACCACGCCGGCGTGGACGACGCGCTGGCCGAGCAGGCGCTGGCGCTGTTCATGGATGCCTATGCCGAAAGCCACGAACTGACCGTGGTCTACCCCGGCGTGCAGGACACCCTGCGCTGGCTGCACAAGCGGGGCGTGGAGATGGCGCTGATCACCAACAAGCCCGAGCGCTTCGTCGGCCCGCTGCTGGACCAGATGAAGATCGGCAAGTACTTCCGCTGGATCATCGGCGGCGACACCCTGCCACAGAAAAAGCCGGACCCGGCGGCGCTGCTGTTCGTCATGCAGATGGCCGGCGTTACCCCGCAGCAGTCGCTGTTCGTCGGTGACTCGCGCAGTGACGTGCTGGCCGCCAAGGCAGCGGGTGTGCAATGCGTGGGCCTGAGCTACGGCTACAACCATGGCCGGCCGATTCACGACGAATGCCCCAGCCTGGTGATCGATGACCTGCGCGCACTGCTGCCAGGTTGCGCAGACCTGGCCACTGGGATAACGTTGGCGGACCTTCAAGCCTCACAAGACAGAGAGTCCACCGTGGCGGTTACTGGCAAGTTCTGGATGAAAGTCATCAAGGCCCTGGCCCGTTGGCGTTGGCGCGCCTGACTTCTGCCTGCCGGCGCGTGCCGGCCCGTCCGTTTGCCTGACCCATTGCTGCTTGCCACGAGGCTACCCATGACCCGCGAAGAATTCCTGCGCCTGGCCGCTGCCGGCTACAACCGCATTCCCCTGGCCTGCGAAACCCTGGCCGACTTCGACACCCCGCTGTCGATCTACCTGAAACTGGCCGACCAGTCGAACTCGTACCTGCTCGAATCGGTACAGGGCGGCGAGAAGTGGGGCCGCTACTCGATGATCGGCCTGCCGTCGCGCACGGTGCTGCGGGTACACGGCTACCACGTCAGCATCCTGCAAGATGGCGTGGAGGTGGAAAGCCACGACGTCGAAGACCCGCTGGCCTTCGTCGAAACCTTCAAGGACCGTTACAAGGTCGCCGACATCCCTGGCCTGCCGCGCTTCAACGGCGGCCTGGTCGGTTACTTCGGCTATGACTGCGTGCGCTACGTGGAAAAACGCCTGGGCGCCAGTCCCAACCCGGACCCGCTGGGCGTGCCGGATATCCTGTTGATGGTGTCGGACGCGGTGGTGGTGTTCGACAACCTGGCGGGC
This sequence comes from Pseudomonas sp. BCRC 81390, assembly GCF_030341915.1. Classification (NCBI taxonomy): domain Bacteria; kingdom Pseudomonadati; phylum Pseudomonadota; class Gammaproteobacteria; order Pseudomonadales; family Pseudomonadaceae; genus Pseudomonas; species Pseudomonas sp. BCRC 81390. The sequence goes on from NZ_JATAAG010000025.1 coordinate 297,672, forward strand.
AAGATGCACGCCATCGTGCTGGTCGACCCGGCTGAACAGCAGGCATTCGAACATGGCCAGGCACGTCTGCAAGGGCTGCTGGAAACCCTGCGCCAGCCGATCACGCCACGCCGTGGCCTGGACCTGAGCGGCCCGCAGGCCGCCGAGCCGGCTTTCCGTTCCAGCTATACCCGCGAGGATTACGAAAACGCCGTTGGCCGTATCAAGGAATACATCCTGGCCGGGGACTGCATGCAGGTGGTGCCGTCGCAGCGCATGTCGATCGACTTCAAGGCCGCGCCCATCGACCTCTATCGCGCGCTGCGCTGCTTCAACCCGACGCCGTACATGTATTTCTTCAACTTTGGCGACTTCCACGTGGTCGGCAGTTCGCCTGAAGTGCTGGTGCGGGTCGAGGACAACCTGGTTACCGTTCGGCCGATTGCCGGTACCCGCCCGCGTGGTGCCACCGAAGAGGCCGACCGTGCGCTGGAAGACGACCTGCTGTCGGATGACAAGGAGATCGCCGAGCACCTGATGCTGATCGACCTGGGCCGCAACGATGTCGGCCGTGTGTCTTCCACCGGTAGCGTGCGCCTGACCGAGAAGATGGTGATCGAACGCTATTCCAATGTGATGCACATCGTGTCCAACGTCACGGGCCAGCTGCGTGAAGGGTTGACGGCGATGGACGCACTGCGGGCGATCCTGCCGGCCGGTACGCTTTCCGGGGCACCGAAGATTCGCGCGATGGAAATCATCGACGAACTTGAGCCAGTCAAGCGTGGGGTCTACGGTGGGGCGGTCGGTTACTTTGCCTGGAATGGCAACATGGATACCGCGATTGCCATCCGTACCGCAGTGATCAAGGATGGCGAACTGCATGTGCAGGCCGGTGGCGGCATCGTTGCCGACTCGGTGCCGGCGCTGGAATGGGAAGAAACCATCAACAAGCGCCGGGCAATGTTCCGCGCGGTGGCGTTGGCCGAGCAGACCTCCGCCAAGTAGATTGGTTGGGGCCGCCAAGCGGCCCCGGCAACCTAGAAGTCGACACTGACCCCCAGGCTAACCCCCTGCTGCGTCAGCTCATCGCTCTTGCGCCAGTTGTAATTCCCGCGCAAATGCACCCCCGTCACCACCTCATGGCTCAGCCCAAGGCTGGCCCGGGTCAGGTCGCTGTGCGGCTTATACCCGGTAAGAGTGAAGTCATTTGCCGGCAGACTGGTCAGGTGCATTGTCACATCCTGCTGATCATCTTCGAACTCATGCTCCTGCGCCACCTCGGCGAACAGCCGGGTGCCTGATGCAACCTGTACGCTGCCCAGCAACCCCACGCCCAGTCGACGTGACGTGCGCTCCTGATCATCGAAGCCCAGCGCCGTCGAACGCCCGCTCTTCTCGTCATAGCCATCCACCTTTACCCGCGCATAATCGGCGCTGACGAACGGCGCCAGTTGCCAGCCGCTGTTCTCGGCCGCCAGGTTATAGCCGAGCCGCGCCGACATCGCCCAGGCCTCGCCGTCGGTATCACCCTTTTCGCTGCGGCCGTTCACGCCGAGGGCGAAGGTACGTTTCAGATCGCTGTAGTCCAGGTGCCCGGCGGTCAGCGCCGCATCGGCCCACCAACGGTCCTGGCGGTATTCGGCGAAGGCACTGGCCAGGTAGCTGTCCAGCTTGTAGTCCGAGTCCTGTTCCCCGGCTTCCAGCTTCTGCCGATACACGCCGCCGGCCAGGCCCAGGCGCCAGGCCTCGTTCAGCCGATAGCTGCCGCCCAGGGTCAGGTTGTAGCCGCGGCCATCAGCGCTGGCCGCGCTGCGCTGCTCATCGAAGTCCAGGTCCTGCACGCTGGTGGAGACGAAAGCCTGCCATTGGCCCACCGCCTGCCAGGGCGTCTGCCACTGGTTGCGCAGTTCGTCCTGGTGAGCGCGCAGGCTGGCGTGGGCCATTTCCGGTAGCAGGGTCAGCTCCCAGGGGGCGGCAAGGATCGAATAGGCGTAGTCGGCAATCAGTTGCTGGCCGGCGATGGTCGGGTGCACCGCGTCGTTGAACAGCAGCTTGGTCGGGTCTGGCGTGCTGCCATTGATGCCATAAACCGGGTTCTCCACGCAGCCTTCGCCGCTGTAGCAGGTACCGACCAGGTTCTGGCCACTGGCCAAGCCATACTGGCTGGGGTCGGCCAACGCTTCGCCCAACAGCACGGGAATGTTGAGCGGAATGATCTCGGCATCGATCTGCCCCAGCTGGCCGAGCAGCGCCTGGTTGAACGCGCCAGACAGCAGCGACAGCTGGTTTTGCTCGGGCGTGCCACTGAAGTTTGGGGTTTGGCCGAGGTCGGGTAGCAGCCAGACCATGATGTAGCGGGCGCCACCTTGTTGCAGCGCCTGGGCGCTGGCGGCCAGGCGGGCACCGGCGGCCACCGCGTCGGCGGGGCTGCCGATCAACCCTTGCAAGAAGTCGTTGCCGCCGCCGGTCAGGTAGTACAGTGCGTTGGGGTCGGCACGCAGGCCGTTGGCCAGGTAGCCGGGGCGATCGCGAAGCACCAGCCCGGCGCCAGGATTGCCGGGCGGAATGACGGTCTCGGAAATCGTCGTGATCGAATCCAGGATCTGCTGGGTGGTGTAGCCGCCAACGGCCCAGTTGTTGCCATCGGGCCGAATGCCCACCGACGTTGAGGGGTTCAGATCGTCTGGGGCGATGCCCAGCCGACCACCCAGGATCATCGGCGACACCGGAGCAAAGTTGCCATTAGCATCCCGGTTGGTGAACCGTGAGCCAGACGTGCCGCCGGTCAGGTCGGGGAATTGCCCGGCATCGGCCAGGCTGTCGCCAAATACGATCAGCGAGGAGTAGGGCGAGGAGGCGCCGAACACCTGGCTGCAGGCCAAGGCCAGTGAGGCGAGGGTAAAGCGCAATAGCGTGGCTTTTCGCATCGGTGAACATCCTTTTCATTGTTTTTATCGGAACAACCCGATCGACCTTAGCAAATCGCAGGGCATCCCTCCCAAGTCCATTCGTTTTCCCCGTGTTTACGGGCATATTGCGCCCGTCGCCCCGGTAGGCTACTGTGCCGTGACGTATGAGCGAGACCTATCCTGTGTTGATCGTCAGCAAACTCTTGATGCGCGTAATCAAGGCCCACGCCCGTTGGCGTTGGCGCGCCTGACTTTATCCCCTGCCGGCCCGCCCGGCCCGTCCCCGTTTGCCTTCCTGTCTACCGCCCCTTGTGGCAATGCTGCGCCTGTTGGCGGGTGCAGGAAGGTTCGAATTCTGAAGTCAGTAGATTCAAGAGGTTTAACCCGATGTTACTGATGATCGACAATTACGACTCATTCACTTACAACGTCGTTCAGTACCTTGGTGAGCTGGGTGCCGAGGTCAAGGTCATTCGCAATGACGAGATGACCATCGCCCAGATCGAAGCCCTGAACCCCGAGCGCATCGTCGTTTCCCCAGGGCCATGCACGCCGAGCGAGGCGGGCGTGTCCATCGAGGCCATCCTGCACTTTGCCGGCAAGCTGCCGATTCTCGGGGTATGCCTGGGCCACCAGTCGATCGGCCAGGCTTTTGGCGGTGACGTGGTGCGTGCCCGCCAGGTGATGCATGGCAAGACCAGCCCGGTCCAGCACCGTGACCTTGGCGTGTTCGCCGGCCTGAACAACCCGCTGACCGTGACCCGCTACCATTCCCTGGTGGTCAAGCGCGAAACCCTGCCCGAGTGCCTGGAAGTGACCGCCTGGACGGCCCACGCTGATGGTTCGGTCGACGAAATCATGGGCCTGCGCCACAAGACCTTGAATATCGAAGGGGTGCAGTTCCACCCTGAATCGATCCTTACCGAACAGGGCCACGAGCTGTTCGCCAACTTCCTCAAGCAGACCGGCGGCCACCGCTAAGGATCGACCATGGATATCAAGAGCGCGTTAAGCCGTATCGTCGGCCACCTGGACCTTTCCACCGAAGAAATGCGCGACGTCATGCGCCAGATCATGACTGGCCAGTGCAGCGAAGCGCAGATTGGTGCCTTCCTCATGGGCATGCGCATGAAAAGCGAAAGCATCGACGAAATCGTCGGTGCGGTATCGGTGATGCGTGAACTGGCCGACAAGGTCGAGCTGCAAAGCCTCGATGGCGTGGTTGATATCGTCGGCACCGGCGGTGATGGTGCCAACATCTTCAACGTGTCTACCGCCTCCTCGTTCGTCCTGGCAGCGGCAGGTTGCACCGTGGCCAAGCACGGTAATCGCGCGGTTTCGGGCAAGAGCGGCAGTGCCGACCTGCTGGAGGCGGCTGGCATCTATCTGAACCTGACGCCCACCCAGGTAGCCCGCTGCATCGACAGCCTGGGTATCGGCTTCATGTTTGCACAAAGCCACCACAGTGCCATGAAGCATGCCGCTGGCCCGCGTCGCGACCTGGGGCTGCGTACCCTGTTCAACATGCTCGGCCCGCTTACGAATCCGGCCGGAGTGAAGCATCAAGTGGTGGGGGTGTTCACCCAGGCCCTGTGCCGGCCATTGGCCGAGGTGCTGCAGCGCCTGGGCAGCAAGCATGTATTGGTCGTGCATTCGAAAGACGGCCTGGACGAGTTCAGCCTGGCCGCGCCCACCTTCGTTGCCGAACTGAAAAATGGCGAGATCACTGAATACTGGGTCGAGCCGGAAGACCTCGGCATGAAGAGCCAGAGCCTGCACGGCCTGGCGGTCGAGGACCCGCAGGCGTCTCTGGAGTTGATCCGTGACGCGCTGGGGCGGCGCAAGACCGAGAACGGCCAGAAGGCGGCCGAAATGATCGTGCTCAATGCTGGCGCAGCGCTGTATGCCGCTGACCATGCCATGAGCCTGAAAGCTGGTGTGGAACTGGCCCACGACGTACTGCACACCGGCCTGGCCTGGGAGAAACTGCAGGAACTGGGTGCCTTTACTGCAGTATTCAAGGTGGAGAACGAAGCATGAGTGTGCCGACGGTGCTGGAAAGGATCATTGCCCGCAAGTTCCAGGAAGTGGCCGAGCGCAGTGCGCGCGTCAGCCTGGCTGAACTGGAAGCGCTGGCCAAGGTGGCCGACGCCCCGCGTGGCTTTGCCAAGGCGTTGATCGAGCAGGCCGGGCGCAAGCAGCCGGCTGTGATTGCCGAAATCAAGAAGGCCTCGCCGAGCAAGGGTGTGATCCGCGAGCATTTCGTGCCGGCGGAAATCGCCGTCAGCTACGAAAAAGGCGGGGCGACCTGCCTGTCGGTGCTGACCGATGTGGATTATTTCCAGGGTGCCGATGAATACCTGCAGCAGGCCCGCACGGCAGTTTCGCTGCCGGTGATCCGTAAGGATTTCATGGTCGACCCGTACCAGATCGTCGAAGCCCGCGCCTTGGGCGCAGACTGTGTGCTGCTGATCGTGGCAGCGCTGGATGACGTGAAGATGGCCGAGTTGGCGGCCACGGCCAAGGATGTCGGCCTTGACGTGCTGGTGGAAGTGCACGACGGCGATGAGCTGGAGCGCGCACTGAAAATCCTCGATACGCCGCTGGTGGGGGTGAACAACCGCAACCTGCACACCTTCGAGGTCAGTCTGGAAGCCACCCTTGACCTGCTACCACGTATTCCGCGTGATCGCCTGGTGGTTACCGAAAGCGGCATCCTGAACCGGGCCGATGTGGAACTGATGGAAATCAATGAGGTTTATTCGTTCCTGGTGGGTGAGGCATTCATGCGTGCCGAGCAGCCTGGGCTGGAATTGCAGCGGTTGTTCTTCCCGGAACTGGTGAAGAAGACTGTTCAGCAACTGGACTGACCAAACAAAGCCGGCCTTTTGCGCCGGCTTTTTTGTTTGCCTGGCCTGGCCCTTTCGCGGGTTCACCGGGGAAGAGCCCGTAGACATCGATATCGAAGGTGGATCAATGACCGATCAACCCCTGGCCCTGACCGTCGAACAAGGCCTGCACGCCGAACAGGAATTGCTGGCCGCCGTGTGCCGCGGCGAACGCAACAGTGGCGTACTGTTCTGGCGACCCACCGACCACGCCCTGGTCATGCCGCGGCGCATGAGCCGCCTGGACAATTTCGAGGCCGCCTGTGCGGAGCTGGCCATTGCCGGCTGGCCGGTGCTGCTGCGCGAGACCGGCGGCGAGCCCGTGCCGCAGTCGCATGCGACGGTGAACGTTGCACTGGTTTACGTCGCCCCACGCAGCGAAGGTGACCATGGCCGTATAGAAAACGCCTACGAACGCCTGTGCCTGCCGCTGTGCGAGGTGCTGCGCGAGTGGGGCGGGGTAGCATCGGTAGGCGAGATCGACGGGGCGTTCTGCGATGGCCGCTACAATGTCAACCTCAACGGCCGCAAACTGGTGGGCACTGCACAACGCTGGCGTCAGGGCCTGGCTGGCAAGCGTCCGGTGGTGCTGGTGCATGGTGCACTGCTGCTGGACAACGAGCGCGAGTCGATGGTGGCAGCGGTCAACCGCTTCAATGAATGTTGCGAACTGGACCAGCGCTGCCGTGCCGACGCACACATCGCCTTGCATGAAGTAGTGCCCGAGGCACCCTGGTTCGAGCGCCTGTCGCAGGCCTACGCCAAGGTGCTGGCAGAACTGCCCAGCGACTAGCGGGTACCGTAGACCACCATGGTCTTGCCTTTGACCTGCACCAGGCTGCGCTCCTCGAGGTCCTTGAGGACGCGGCCGACCATTTCCCGGGAGCAACCGACGATACGCCCGATCTCCTGACGGGTGATCTTGATCTGCATGCCGTCGGGGTGGGTCATGGCGTCAGGTTGCTTGCACAGGTCCAGCAGGCAACGTGCAACCCGCCCGGTCACGTCGAAAAACGCCAGGTCGCCTACCTTGCGCGTGGTGTTGCGTAGGCGTTGGGCCATCTGGCTGCCCAGCGCATAGAGAATCTCCGGGTCCTGGCGCGCCAGTTCGCGAAATTTCTCGTAACTGATTTCGGCCACTTCGCATTCGGTTTTCGCGCGCACCCAGGCACTGCGGTGTTGCTCGCTGCCAGCAGGCTCGAACAGACCCAGTTCGCCAAAAAAATCGCCACTGTTCAGGTAGGCGATGATCATTTCATGGCCTTCGTCGTCCTCGATGAGGATGGTGACCGATCCTTTGACAATGAATGACAGCGTCTCGGCCCGGTCGCCGGCGCAAATGATATTGCTTTTGGCGGGGTAGCGGCGGCGCTGGCAGTGCACCAGCAGCCTGTCGATGTTCTTTATCTTGGCGGGTAAGGCAGAAGCAACCATCACGAAATCCTGTTCGATGCGACGCATTGGCTTTTTGAAAGGGGTGGTTGGCGCGAAGCGCCAGTCATTTGGCGCCAGCTTATCAGACACAACAGAATGTTTCGGTATTAAACCGACGGGACTCGTACTTTTCCCACGACCATACAAGGTCTAAGCTGACACCCTTTTCCAAAAGTCAGGAGTCCGGTTAGATGAAGGCACGTATCCAGTGGGCCGGTGAGGCAATGTTCCTCGGCGAATCGGGGAGCGGCCACGTCGTCGTGATGGACGGCCCACCCGAGGCCGGCGGCCGCAACCTGGGGGTGCGGCCGATGGAAATGCTGTTGCTGGGCCTGGGTGGCTGCAGCAGCTTCGACGTGGTCAGCATTCTGAAGAAGTCGCGGCAGGCGGTGGAAAGCTGCGAGGCGTTCCTTGAGGCCGAGCGTGCAGGCGAGGACCCGAAGGTGTTCACCAGGATTCATATGAACTTCGTGGTGAAAGGGCGCGGGCTGAAAGAGGCGCAGGTCAAGCGCGCGGTGGAGCTGTCGGCGGAAAAGTACTGCTCGGCCTCGATCATGCTGGAGCGTGCCGGGGTGGAGATCAGCCACGGTTATGAAATTGTAGAGCTGGGTTAAGGCCATGGTTATGGGGCTGCTGCGCGCAGCCCCAACGTTATCACCTGCGAAGCGCAGGCAATGCCGCCCGCACCCGGTCAGGCAGCCAACCGCGCATCACCTGGCTCAATCGCTCCCGCCGTTTCTGATAAGCCAGGCCCAGCCCTATGACTGCGAGCCCGATCAAGGTCACCACCAGCGGGAACAGCAGCGACTCGGCAAACACCTCATACGACAGGTAGCCCAGGTAGGCCCCCACTCCCAGCGCGCCGAAAACCATGAACACCGGCCGGCGCAGCAGTACTGCCATGCCCATGAGTGCAACGTTGACCAGGCAGTACATGGCTTTGCCCAGCTCGCTGCCGCTGTCCGTCAGCGTCAGCCCGCCCCAGAAAGCCGCCAGCCCGGCGAGATAACCCCAGTGCGCGTAGTCTTCGCGGGTGCGGCCGTCGACCACGATGAATACCGCCAGCAGGCCCAGCCCGAACCATAACGACACCTCGCGGCGTTGCTCCCAGCTGAACGGCGAGCCGAACAACCATTCGCTCAGGTCCATCGACATGAACCACAAGGCCACGGCCACCGGCATGATGATGAACGGGTAGGGGACCAGCCTCAGCATCAGCAGCCCGGCGACTACCGTAGCCGCTTCCATTGCCAGCCAGCCGCCCTGCACATAGGTGTAATACTGGTGATAGTTGGCCTGCACGTCGTCGAGTGGCCACCAGCCGGCCAGCCGTTCGACGGCGAACACCGCCAGTGGCACGATGCTGACCGCGACTGCTGCCAGCACCCCGGCCGCGACGGGCTGGGCGCGATGTTGCAGGTTAACGGCGAACAGCGTGAGCAGCAGGATGTAAAGGCTGGCAATGGCCAGCAGTGCCCAGTCGCCAATACTCATCCAGGCTTCGGTGAGCAGCCAGCCCATGGCCGCCATGATCAGCATGGCGCCGAAATAGAATGCGACATGGGCCAGCTGGAAGCTGCCGCGGGGTGCCGGTTGCTGGCGCAGGAAGGCCACAAGGGCCTGGTCCTGGCCAGGCTGGAGAATGCCGGCGTGCACGGCGCGCGCCAGGTCCTTGGCGTCGAAACGGTCCGTCATGGTAATGCCTTCAGATACGGTAGGTGCTCTTGGTCATGACCTTGGCCAACAGGCTCATGCCAAAGCGGACCGGGGCGGGGAAGCGATAACCACCGGCTGCCAGTGCGGAGTCGGCGTGCTGTTCCTCATCGATACGCATCTGTTCGAGGATGGCCCGGGACTTTTCGTCTTCCTGCGGGATCTGCTCCAGGTGTTCGTCGAGGTGCTTGCACACCTGATGTTCGGTGGCAGCGACGAAGCCCAGGCTGACCTTGTCGCTGACCAGTCCGGCGAGTGCGCCGATACCGAACGACATGCCGTAGAACAGTGGGTTGAGCACGCTGGGGTGGCTGTTCAGCTGGCGGATACGCTGTTCGCACCAGGCCAGGTGGTCCACTTCTTCCTCGGCGGCATGCTCCATGGCCTTGCGCACTTCAGGCAGCTTGGCGGTCAGGGCCTGGCCCTGGTACAGCGCCTGGGCACAGACTTCACCGGTGTGGTTGATACGCATCAGCCCGGCAACGTGGCGGGCCTGCTGTTCGTCCAGGTCGATGTCCGGCTGCACGATAGCCGGCGAGGGGCGGGCGGGTTGGCCGCTGAAGGGCAGCAAGGTGCGCATGGCGGTGTCGGCCTGCAGCAACAAGCGGTCGAGCGGCGAGTAGTGACGTTCGGTAGCCATCGGGCACCTCCGCAAGAATGTGCCCGACAGTTTACCGCAATAGTGGCAGGGTGGCTTGCCGTGGATCAGCCCGGTGGCCAGTGCATCTGGCGCTGGCCAAGCACGTGCATGTGGATGTGGTAAACGGTCTGGCCGCCTTGCTCGTTGCAATTCATGACTACGCGGAAGCCGTCCTCGCAGCCCAGTTCCCTGGCCAGGCGCTGGGCGGTGAACAGGATGTGGCCCGCCAGGCCCTTGTCTTCTTCGGTCAGGTCATTGAGGGTGCGGATATGCTTTTTCGGGATGACCAGAAAATGCACGGGCGCCTGGGGGGCGATATCGTGGAACGCCAGGACCTGGTCGTCCTCGTAGATGATCTTCGCCGGGATTTCCCGGTTGATGATCTTGATGAATAAATCGTCCACAGCACTTGCTCCATGGTGAGGGTCGGGCCGAGTGTACTCAGCCAGGCGTCGCTCGCCCAGTGGCTATTCCATGCCGAGCGGGCAGTAGCGGCGGTGGATGAAGCCGGCCAGCTTGCGCACCAGCCAGCGGGGCAGCAGGCGCGGTGCGAAAGCCAGCCAGCGGTTGCGCCGGCCGGGCATGATCAGTGCGCGGTTCTTGTCCAGTGCGCGCACGGTGTACAGCGCCACCTCCTCCGGGCTGAGGCAGCGTGGCTTGCCATCGAGCCGCGGTATACGCCGACGCGAGGAGCGCACCGGGCCGGGGCACAGCACCGAGACCTTGATGCCGGTGCGCTTAAGTTCTTCGCGCAGGGCCTGCGAGAAGCTCAGTACATAGGCCTTGCTGGCGGCATAGGCGGCCATCCAAGGGCCCGGCGCCACGCCGGCCAGGCCTGCAACATTGAGGATCTGACCGCCGCCCTGCACCGCCATCAGGTTGCCGATGGCGTGGCATAGCCGGCTCAGGGCCAGCACGTTGACTTCCAGCAGGTCCTGCTCGTCGGCCCACTCATGAGCCAGGAACGGGCCGTAGGTGCGCAAGCCGGCACAGTTGACCAGCAGATCGATGCGCCGTTCGCCTTCTTCCAGTTCCAGCACGAAGCCCGACAGGCGCAGTGGCTGGCTGAGGTCGCAAGCGCGGAACAGCACTTCCACGCCAAAGCGCTGGGTAAGCTCGATGGCTACCGGCTCCAGCGTCTCCCGTTGGCGTGCCACCAGGATCAGGTTGCGCCCGCGCCGCGCCAGCGCTTCCGCCAGGGCCAGGCCCAGGCCGCTGGAAGCACCAGTGATCATGGCGTAACGGGTCATGCAAGGCTCCTGGGGGCTGAAGAGGCGCCTAGTGTACAGCTTGGCCGGACCAGGTGTTGCCTTTTGCTACGAGGCGCAATGAGCCAGGGCCTGGTAGCGCTGCACGGCTTCCCGGTACTCGTTGTAGAGCCGTTCGATCAGCGCACCGGCATCCGGCAGATCGTCGATACTGCCGACACCCTGGCCCGCCGACCACACGGTTTTCCAGGCCTTGGCTTCGTCGTGTATCGGCTTGAGCTTGCCGTGCTCGTGGCCGCGCTTGAGTGCGTCCAGGTCGTAGCCGGCCTGCTCCAGGCTCGCGCGCAGAAAGCTGGCAGGCACGCCGGACACTGCCGGAGTGTGGATGATGTCGGCGGCATGGGCATCGAGCAGCATCTGCTTGTAGGCATTCTGGGCCTGGCTTTCGGTCGTGGCGATGAAGCGGGTGCCCATGTAGGCCAGGTCGGCGCCGAGCATCTGTGCCGCCAGGATCTCGTGGCCATGGTTGAGGCAGCCGGCCAACAGCAAGGTCTTGTCGAAGAACTGGCGAATTTCCGCGACCAGGGCGAACGGGCTCCAGGTGCCGGCATGGCCGCCTGCGCCTGCGGCCACCGCAATCAGCCCATCGACCCCGGCCTCGGCTGCCTTTTCGGCATGGCGGCGCGTGGTGACGTCGTGGAATACCAGGCCGCCGTAACCGTGCACGGCATCGACCACTTCCTTCACTGCGCCCAGGCTGGTGATGACGATCGGCACGCGGTGCTCCACACACAACGCCAGGTCGGCCTGCAGGCGCGGGTTGGTCGAATGAACGATCAGGTTCACGGCATACGGGGCTGGCGCCGGCAATTGCCCCAGACCGTTCTCGATTTCCTCCAACCAGGCCTTGAAACCGGCGCTGTCGCGCTGGTTCAGGGCCGGGAAACTGCCGACTATTCCACCGGAGCAGCACGCCAGCACCAGCCTGGGGTTGGAAATCAGGAACATCGGTGCGGCAACCACTGGCAGGCGCAGGCGTTGGTCGAGCGAGGCGGGTAGTGCCATGGCGAGGCTCCTTGAGCGGGGGCGGCGTCAGAACGGCTTGACCACCACCAGGATCACGATGCCCAGCAGAAACAGCACGGGCACTTCATTGAACCAGCGATAGTAGACGTGGCTGCGGGTATTGGTGCCGCTGGCGAAGCGTTTGCGCTGGGCGCCGCACATGTGATGGTAGACGGTCAGGAGGATGACCAGGGTCAGCTTGGCATGCAGCCAGCCCTGGCTGAGCCAGCCGGGGGTGAGGTACAGCATCCATCCGCCGAACACGTAGGTGGCGATCATCGCCGGGTTCATGATGCCGCGGAACAGCTTGCGCTCCATGGTCACGAAACGTTCCTGGCTGATGCTGTCCTGGCTCTGGGCGTGGTAGACGAACAGCCGCGGCAGGTAGAACAGGCCGGCGAACCAGCAGACCACGCTGACGATGTGCAGCGCTTTGATCCATAGGTAAAGCATGGGGGAGTTCCTTCAGGTATTCACGGTCGTCAGATAGTAGTGGTCAAGCGCCCGAAGGGTCATCCGAAGAGTTGTTACAGGCGCCTTGCACCCCTATTATCGTGCGCTTTCCAGACGGCTCGTTGATAAGGGGCAAGCGTTATGATCAAGGTCGGTATCGTCGGCGGCACGGGTTACACCGGCGTCGAACTGTTGCGTCTGCTGGCACAGCATCCACAGGCCGAAGTGGCGGTCATCACTTCGCGCTCCGAGGCGGGCGTGGCGGTGGCGGACATGTACCCGAACCTGCGCGGCCATTATGACGGGCTGGCATTCAGCGTGCCCGACAGCAAGACCCTGGCGGCCTGTGACGCGGTGTTCTTCGCCACACCGCACGGCGTCGCCCATGCCCTGGCCGGCGAGCTGCTGGCGGCGGGTACCAAGGTGATCGACCTGTCGGCCGACTTCCGTTTGCAGGACGCCGCCGAGTGGGGCAAGTGGTACGGCCAGCCGCACGGCGCACCGGAGCTGCTCAAGGACGCGGTTTACGGTTTGCCTGAAGTCAACCGTGAGAAAATCCGCCAGGCACGCCTGATCGCCGTGCCGGGTTGCTACCCGACCGCTACCCAGCTGGGCTTCCTGCCGCTGCTGGAGGCAGGCCTGGCCGACCCGTCGCGCCTGATCGCCGACTGTAAGTCCGGGGTCAGCGGTGCTGGCCGTGGTGCGGCGGTGGGCTCGCTGTTCTGCGAAGCCGGCGAGAGCATGAAGGCCTATGCGGTCAAGGGCCATCGCCACCTGCCGGAAATCAGCCAGGGCCTGCGCCTGGCGGCTGGCAAAGACATCGGCCTGACCTTCGTGCCGCACCTGACGCCGATGATCCGTGGCATCCACGCCACCCTGTACGCGACCGTTGCCGACACTTCGGTCGACCTGCAGGCGCTGTTCGAGAAACGCTATGCCGACGAGCCGTTCGTCGACGTGATGCCGGCTGGCAGCCACCCGGAAACCCGCAGTGTGCGCGGCGCCAACGTCTGCCGCATTGCCGTTCATCGCCCACAGGGCGGCGACCTGGTGGTGGTGCTTTCGGTGATCGACAACCTGGTCAAGGGCGCATCCGGCCAGGCGGTGCAGAACCTCAACATCCTGTTCGGCCTGGACGAGCGCATGGGCCTGTCCCACGCTGGCCTGCTGCCGTAAGCCATCATCGGTGGAAAGGCCCGCGTCGTGCGGGCCTTTTTGTTTGTCGCGACTAAAGCCGCACAATTCTTGACCGATTTTCTCGGGAAAGCGGATAATGCGCGTCATCGAGTTTTATGGCGGCTACCGCGCCGGGAGAATCAACATGAGCGTCGAAACCTTCACCCCTACGGCTTTGGAATTCACCCACGGTGCTGCGCAGAAGGTGAAGAACCTGGTTTCCGAGGAAGGCAACGATCGTCTGAAGCTGCGCGTGTTCGTCACCGGTGGCGGTTGCTCCGGCTTCCAGTATGGCTTCACCTTCGATGAAGACGTGGCCGAGGATGACACCATCGTCGAGCGCGAAGGGGTTTCCCTGGTGGTCGACCCGATGAGCTTCCAGTACCTGGCCGGCGCCGAGGTGGATTACCAGGAAGGCCTGGAAGGCTCGCGCTTCGTGATCAAGAACCCTAATGCTGCAACTACTTGCGGCTGCGGCTCGTCGTTCTCGATCTAAAGCCTGGCCATACGAAAACGCCGCGCAATTGCGCGGCGTTTTGCTTTCTGCTGGATGCTCAGGCTGGGTAGATTGCGCCCAATACCCGCAGGCCTTCGGCCGCTGTCACGCTAGGGCGGTTGGCGGCGATACCTTCCAGGCAACAATGGGCCAGCCAGGCGAATGCCATGGCTTCGACCCAGTCCGGGTCAACACCGTGGGTGCCGGTGCTGGCGACCCGGGCGGCGGGTAGTAGCTGGCCAAGCCGTGCCATCAGGGCGCCGTTGCGCGCGCCGCCGCCGCACACCAACAGCGCTTCGGTGCCTTGTTGGGCATTGCTCAGCGAGTCGATGATGCTGCGTGCGGTCAGCTCCAGCAGTGTTGCCTGCACATCTTCGTCGCGGTAGGCAGGCAGGCGGGCAAGGTGACCGTCCAGCCAAGCCAGGTTGAACACCTCGCGACCTGTGCTCTTCGGGCCGCTGCCAGCGAAGAACGGGTCGGCCAGCAGTGCGTCGAGCAAATCGGCCTGTACCGTGCCCGAAGCCGCCCAGGCACCATCCGCATCATAGGCCTGGCCGCGCTTGCGCTCGATCCAGGCGTCCAGCAGCACGTTACCCGGGCCGCAGTCGAAGCCACGGACCGGCTTGTCCTGCTCGATCAGGCTCAGGTTGCTGAAGCCGCCCACGTTGAGAATGGCAAGGCGCTGGCCGAGATGGCCGAACAGGGTTTCATGAAAGGCCGGGACCAGCGGTGCGCCTTGACCGCCGGCTGCCACATCGCGGCGGCGGAAGTCAGCGACCACACTGATGCCGGTGAGCTCGGCGAGCAGCGCCGGGTTGCCGATTTGCACGGTAAAACCGCGTGCGGGCTCGTGGCGGATGGTCTGGCCATGGCTGCCGATGGCGCGGATGGCATCAGCCTGCAACCCCTGGCTGGCCAGCAGTTGGCGAATGCCTTCACTGGCAAGCGTGGCCCAGCGGTTTTCCGCCAGCGCGGCGCGCGCGATCTCGTCAGGGCCGCTGCTGCAGAGGGCAAGCAGTTCCTGGCGCAGGTCGCCTGGCATGGGCAGGTAGTGGGTGGCGAGCAGCTCAGGCTGCTCGCCTTGTGCGATCAGGGCAATGTCCAGGCCATCGAGGCTGGTGCCGGACATCACCCCCAGGTAGCGCGCCATGGCTTAGCGCTTGTTCGCCGCGAGCAGGGTGGCCTTTTCCTGGTCCATGCGGGCAATCAGGGGTTGGCTCTGCTGCAGGAAGCGTTGACGTTCGTTGCGGGCGATCGGGTCGGCCATTGGCACTTTCTGGCTCAACGGGTCGACGTGCACACCGTTGACCTGGAACTCGTAGTGCAGGTGCGGGCCGGTGGACAGGCCGGTGGTGCCGATGTAGCCGATGATCTGGCCTTGCTTGACCATGCCGCCGGTCTTGATGCCCTTGGCGAAGCCCTGCATGTGGCCATACAGCGTCTTGTAGCGGTTGCCGTGCTGGATGATCACGGTGTTGCCGTAACCGCCACGGCGTCCCGCCAGTTCGATACGGCCGTCACCGGCCGCCTTGATCGGGGTGCCGCGTGGGGCGGCGTAGTCAACGCCCTTGTGCGCGCGGATCTTGTTCAGGATCGGGTGCTTGCGGCCTGCGGAGAAGCGCGAGCTGATGCGGGCGAAGTCCACCGGGGTGCGGATGAACGCCTTGCGCAGGCTGTTGCCGTCGGCGGTGTAGTAGCTGGTGTTGCCCTGCTTGTTGGTGTAACGCACGGCGGTGTAGGTCTTGCCACGGTTGGTGAACCGTGCGGAGAGGATGTTACCGGTGCCGACGACCTTGCCGTCCATCACCTTCTGCTCGTAGACCACGTCGAATTCATCGCCTGGGCGGATGTCCTGGGCGAAATCGATGTCGTAACCCAGCACGCGAGCCATGTCCATGGTCATGCTGTGGGACAGGCCGGCGCGCTGCGCCGAGGCCGACAGGGAGCTTTTGATCACGCCATGGGCATAGGCGGTACGCACGACCGGCTTGCTGATTTCGCGGTTGAAGGTGTAGCCCTTGTCGGTCTTGGTCAGGCGGATGGTTTCGAGGTTGCTGACCTTGCTGTGCAGGCTGGCCAGCTGGCCGTCCTTGTCGAGTTCGAACTGCAGCACCTGGCCATGCTTGAGCTGGCTGAACTGCTTGGCCTGCTTGTTGCTGGCCAGCAGGTCATGCACTGCATTGGTCGGCAAGCCCACCTTGGCGAACAGGGTGGAGAGCGTGTCGCCGCGGGCTACAGTGACTTCGCGGTGGCCGGGCTCCTTGGTGGTTTCGGCGACCGGTGCTGCGACTGGGGCGTCTTCCTGCTTGGCGTTCTGGGTTTCGGGGGTGGCGTCCTCTATCTGGGCGAATGGCGAGCCTTGCTCACCTTCTGCCTGTACCAGGGGCGCAGCGCGGGATTCGTCCTTCAACTGCTCGGCAGGGCTTTCCAGCTCGAGGTTGAGGGTGGTTTTCTTGGCTTCCACTTCGCTGGAGGGAAATACCAGCAGGGCCAGGCTGAGCAGGGCGGCGATGCCGCTGGCGGCCAACAGATGGCTTTTCGGATAAAGCGGGGGCGCTTTAGGCGGTTCGTTGGTCATGGGCACGGTGACTTTGAAAAAGGTGAAATGGAAAAGATGAATGACATGATGAAGATGAAATAACTGTATAAAATATAACCAAAACCATTTTCACGCAAGGGCGCGTAGACGCCGCAAGCCTGTGCCCGGGTCACATTCCTTTGCGAAACTTGTAATTGACGGCCGATCTTGTATGGTTGGCTCCCCCTGAATCTGAGCCTTGCGGGTTTGTCTATGAAGTCGGTTGAAGAGCAGCTGGCGCTTATCAAGCGCGGTGCGGAAGAAGTACTGGTCGAGTCGGAACTGGTGGAGAAGCTCAAGCGCGGCCAGCCTCTGCGCATCAAGGCCGGCTTCGACCCGACCGCGCCAGACCTGCACCTTGGGCACACAGTGCTGATCAACAAGCTGCGTCAGTTCCAGGACCTGGGGCACCAGGTCATCTTCCTGATCGGTGACTTCACCGGCATGATCGGCGACCCGAGCGGCAAGAGTGCCACGCGTCCGCCGCTGACTCGCGAGCAGGTGCTGGAAAACGCCGAGACCTATAAGCAGCAGGTGTTCAAGATCCTCGACCCAGCCAAGACCGAGGTCGCGTTCAACTCCACCTGGATGGACAAGCTGACCCCGGCTGACTTCATTCGCCTGGCTTCGCAGTACACCGTGGCGCGCATGCTTGAGCGTGATGACTTCGACAAGCGCTACACCACCAACCAGCCGATCGCTATCCATGAATTCTTGTACCCGCTGGTCCAGGGCTATGACTCGGTGGCACTGAAGGCTGATGTCGAGCTGGGTGGCACCGACCAGAAGTTCAACCTGCTGATGGGGCGCGAGCTGCAGCGTGCCTATGGCCAGGAAGCGCAGAACATCGTGACCATGCCGCTGCTCGAAGGGCTCGATGGCGTCAAGAAGATGTCCAAGTCGCTGGGTAACTATGTCGGTATCCAGGAAGCGCCGGGCGTGATGTACAGCAAGCTGGTGTCGATCCCGGATACCCTGATGTGGCGCTACTTCGAGCTGCTGAGTTTCCGCTCGATGGAAGAGATCGAGCAGTTCCGTGCCGACGTCGCCAATGGCGCCAACCCGCGTGACATCAAGATCAAGCTGGCGGAAGAGATCGTTGCGCGCTTCCATGGCGAAGAAGCTGCGGCCAATGCGCACCGTGCAGCAGGTAACCGCATGAAGGATGGCGAGTTGCCGGAAGACCTGCCGGAGGTTGAAGTGACTGCGGCGGAAGACCTGCCGATCGCTGCGGTGCTGAATCGTGCTGGTCTGGTGAAGAACTCGGCGCAGGCTCGTGATCTGCTCAGTGGCGGCGCGGTAAAGGTTGATGGTGTCGTGGTCGAGCGTGACTTCATGTTTGCCCTGGGGGCGACCCACGTTTGCCAGGCGGGCAAGAAGTCGTTTGCGCGGGTTACCCTCAAGGCGGAGTGATTGCTGGTAGGTGTAGCTATATAGAAGCGGGGAGGCCGTCAGGCCTCCCCGCTTTGTTTTTCAGTGATATGAAGGTTTCTTGAAATTAAAGGTTGACGCGGTTTCGAATGCCCTTATAATGCGCCCCACTTCCAGCGACATCGGAACGAAAAACTCCTTGATAATCAATGAGTTAATTAGTGGCGAAGAGGTTGGAAGGGCTACGGTCGCATGATCGGCGGCGGTTGAGATGAAGGTTGACAGCGGGTTTAAACGCTGTATGATTCGCCTCCCGCTACGAGAGATCGCAGCGAGTCAAGTGTTTGAAGCTAAACGAGTTTCTCGCAAAAAACTTCAAAATAAACGCTTGACAGCCAATGAGGAAAGCGTAGAATGCGCGCCTCGGTTGAGACGAAACATTCTTAACCAAACGCTCTTTAACAAATCGAATCAAGCAATTCGTGTGGGTGCTTGTGAGTACGGACTGATAGTCACAAAGATTATCAGCATCACAAGTGGCCATGCGAAAAATCACATAGTCATTTGAGATTGCTGAGCCAAGTTTAGGGTTTCTTAAAAACCCAAGCAGTATTGAACTGAAGAGTTTGATCATGGCTCAGATTGAACGCTGGCGGCAGGCCT
>NZ_JATAAG010000026.1:0-495 GCF_030341915.1 Pseudomonas sp. BCRC 81390
AACGCGCGCGCGGCGTAGTGCCGTGCATACAGCTTGCCGACCTGGTCGATCATTGCCTGCCAGTTCTTCAGCTCGCGGTCGTAATCGGCCTGGAACGCGGCGCGGGCGCTTTCGTCGTAACGCTCCTCCAGGCGCTCGCGGGCTTCCTGCTGTTTGCGCGCGATGTTGCGTTCGCTCCTTGCCTCGATGTCCACCGACGGCAGAGGCGCCTTGCCGGCCAGCGCGCTGTGGTTCCATTGCTCGACCTCTCGCGCCTCGCGCTGTGCATCCTCGACACCCTGCGCGGCGGCGGTGGCGGCGTGCAGCTGGCGGATGCCCAGCAGCGCCTGCGAGGTGAAGTATTCGAAGTGCCGCTGCGGCTGCGCGCGCCACTCCTGCATGCGCTGTACCCAGCCCGTGCGCTGCGCGTTCAGCTCCATCACCATGCCGACCGGGTCGGGCACTGTCAGCGCCAGTATGCCGTTGGGCAGTTGCTCGCGCTGGATGGCGTTGCGC
>NZ_JATAAG010000027.1:0-615 GCF_030341915.1 Pseudomonas sp. BCRC 81390
GCTGAGCGACGGCAAAACCATTACCGTGCCCGCCAATGGCACGACCGGTTCGGTCACGGTCACCGCTCCGGACAACGTCTACGCAGGCGCCAATGACCCGGTGATCAAGTCGATTGCATCGGTCAGTGGCACCGATGTCGGCAAGTTCGAGCAACTGACCTTGGACAAGACCCCGGTCAGCACCACGGTCACCGACGAGCCGGGTACGCCGGGCAACGAAGGCGATCTGGTCAAGGTCACCATCACTGCCGACCAGCCTTCGGTGGCCGAGAACGTCAAACCGACCTTCACGGTAAACATCAACCAGGCGCTGGCCCACGACCTGGTCGTGACCCTGAGCAACAACGCCCAGGTCACCATCAAAGCCGGCCAGACCAGCGCAGCGTACGAGCATGCTGCGCAGGGCGATGACGTGTACAAAGATGCTGGCGAAGTCAGCCTGGGCATCAAGTCGGCTGTAGACATCGATGGTCGTACATTCGAAAACCTGCAGCTGGGGGATGCGGCCAAGGTTCAGGTCACCGACACCACTGACGAAGTGGTGGCCAAGCTGACTGCGACTCCTTCGGTTACCGAAGGCGGCGTAATTACTTACACCGTGACCCTGACCAACAA
>NZ_JATAAG010000028.1:0-229 GCF_030341915.1 Pseudomonas sp. BCRC 81390
AGGCAGCAGTGGGGAATATTGGACAATGGGCGAAAGCCTGATCCAGCCATGCCGCGTGTGTGAAGAAGGTCTTCGGATTGTAAAGCACTTTAAGTTGGGAGGAAGGGCAGTAAGTTAATACCTTGCTGTTTTGACGTTACCGACAGAATAAGCACCGGCTAACTCTGTGCCAGCAGCCGCGGTAATACAGAGGGTGCAAGCGTTAATCGGAATTACTGGGCGTAAAGCG
>NZ_JATAAG010000029.1:0-15278 GCF_030341915.1 Pseudomonas sp. BCRC 81390
AACACCCAAGCAATTTGCTGACGCAGATTGCGGTGGTGAAGATGATACGAACCGAAAGTTCGCAACGAACCACGAACATCACATATCCGGATTGGCTGGAGTGTCTACCAAGACATTCTGGCAACAGAATTTCTTGACGACCATAGAGCATTGGAACCACCTGATCCCATCCCGAACTCAGCAGTGAAACGATGCATCGCCGATGGTAGTGTGGGGCTTCCCCATGTGAGAGTAGGTCATCGTCAAGATTCATTTCGCAAAACCCCTATCTGCGCACGCAGGTAGGGGTTTTGTCTTTAAGTAGGAACTACAGAGATTCGCAGGCACGTCCGATGGACGGGCCAGCACACAGAATTTCTTGACGACCATAGAGCATTGGAACCACCTGATCCCATCCCGAACTCAGCAGTGAAACGATGCATCGCCGATGGTAGTGTGGGGCTTCCCCATGTGAGAGTAGGTCATCGTCAAGATTCAAACCCAAAGCCCCTGTCTGCGCTGCAGACAGGGGCTTTGTCTTTTCCAGGCCATAACGCTAAAGCCAGGGCGATACCGGTATAGGAGCGTGCGGCTACCGCGAGGTCAGAACTGATAGCTGACGGTGGCACTCACATTGCGTTCTTCACCCATGTAGCAGTAGTCCAAACTGGCACACGAGGTGATATAGCTCTCGTTGGTCAGGTTGTTGGCGTTGAGGCGAACATCTACACCTTGAAGGCCGAGCTTGCCCAGGTCATAGCCGATCGAGGCGTCGAACAGGGTGTAGGCGGGCACTTTCATGCTGTTTTCCGCATCGGCCCAGCTGTACCCCACATATCGCACCCCACCGCCCAGTCGCAGGCCATCCAGAGGCCCCTGCCGGAAGTTGTAGTCAGCCCAAAGGGAGAGCATCTGTTTCGGCGCCTGGGTTGGCGAATTACCCTTGTTGTCCAGGTTGCCGGATACAAGGCTGGGCATGGACTTGGTGTACTCGATGTCGGTGAAGGTATAGCCGCCCAGCAACTTCAAGCTGTCGGTCAGCTGCATATGGGCCTCCAACTCCAGCCCTTGCGAGCGTACTTGGCCTACAGGGCGATAGAAATCTTCGTCAGGCTGCTTGGACGCCAGGTTCTCCTGCTCGATGCGGAACAACGATGCGGTAAACAGGTTGTCGCTGCCGGGTGGCTGATACTTGAGACCGGCCTCCCATTGGGTGCCCTCGGTCGGTGCCAATGGGCGACCGTTCTGGTCGGAAACGGTATTAGGATTGAACGACTCCGAGTAGCTGACATAAGGCGCAATGCCGTTTTCGAACAGGTAGAGCACTCCGGCGCGGGTACTGAACCTGGAGCGTTGGTCACTGACCTTGCTGTTGCTATCGCGGTTTTCCTCGGACACCTTCACCCAATCCTGGCGCAACCCCATGGACAAGCGCCACTGGTCCAGTTCCACCAGGTCCTGCATGTACACGCCCGTTTGTTGCAAACGCCGCTGGTAGCGATTTTCGCCCAGCACCTGCAGGTTGCCATTGCCGTACTGCGGGCTTCCGGCATCCAGCGGGTCGACTGTGCCGTAACGCCAGGCCACATCGGCCTTGCGTCGTTGATAGTCGGCGCCCAGCAGCAAGGTATGTTTGGCGACCCCTGTAAAGAATTCCGCCTGCAGCATATTGTCGATGATGTACGAATGCAGGCGCTCATCACCGCCGGTGTAGGCGCGGTTGAGGATATTACTGTCGGCATCCGCCCAACCGGCGGAGTACACCTGGTCCATCGACACGTCCGAATCCTGGTAGCGGAAATTCTGCCGCGCCGTGAACACGTCGTTGAAGCGGTGCTCGAACTGGTAGCTGAACGACTGCTGGGTGCGCTCATAGTTGTCGATACCCGGCTCGCCCTCGAAGAAATGGTCCGACAGGCGCAAGCCGTTGCGCTTGTGCAGCATGCCATCTGCTGGGTTGCCGCCGTGGTATCCGCCGTTGGGGTCGTGTTGCAGGTAGGCCTGCAAGGTAAGCGAGGTGTCCTCGCTGAAATCCATGCTGATTGCCGGCGCGATGGCGTAGCGTTCTTCCTTGTTGTGGTCGAACTGCGTGTCGGAAGCATCCGCAAGGCCAGTCAGGCGGTAAGCAATGCGCTTGTCGTCATCCACAGGGCCACTGAAGTCGAAGCCCATGCCGCGCTGGCCTTGGGTACCGACCGTTGCCTGAACCTGACGATAGCGGGTAAACAACGGCTTTTTGGTGGTGAGGGCGACCAGGCCTCCGGGTGAGCTTCGGCCATACAACACCGAAGAAGGCCCCTTCAGGATGTCTATTCGTTCCAGGAAGTACGGGTCCACCTGCATGGTGCTGTAGGTACCATTGTCCCCCATCGACTTGAGCCCATCGACATAGATATTGTCCACCGAGCCGTCATTGAAGCCACGCATGGCCACATAGTCGTAGCGGTGAGTCGCACCGTAGGGATTGGTCAGTACCCCGGGCGTATAGCGCATGGCCTGGGCAACCGTCTGTGAGCCTTGGTCCTCTATCTGCTGACGGGTAACCACCGAGACTGATTGAGATGTCTCTACCAACGGCATACTCGTCTTGGTGGCTACCTGGCTGTGGGTAGCGTTGTAACCGTCCATGCTGCCTAGTGCATTGCCCAGGGTGAAACCGCGGACATCGGTGTCTGGCAACGACAATGCTGCGCCTTGCGGCTGTGCTTGCAATACATAGCTGCGCCCATCCTGGCTGACCGCCTCCAGGCCGCTGCCATTGAGCAACTGGCGCAGTGCCTTGTCGGTAGGGTATTGCCCCTGCAGGCCGTTGGATTGCAAACCCTGCGTGAGCTGCGGCGTAAATGAGAGCGTGATGCCGGCCTGTCGGGCGAACTGATTGAGCACATCATCCAGCTGGCCAGCCGGGATTGCATAACGTGGGCTGAGTTCGACAGTTTCAGCTGCCACAGATACCGGCATGGCTGTTGTCAGCCCTAACGCAGTACCAAACAGGGCGGCTCTGACGGCTTTGCGCAGCAGGGTTGAGTCTAAGACAGGTCGAAAATCATTCGCATTGAGTAGGCGCGTGTTCGTATGGGCGGTAGGCATGATGGGTCCATCAAGAGTGAGGGCGGGAGGATCGCTTACTGTCCTTGCCGGACCGGTAGCCAAAACCCGTCAAAAAAGCTGTAGGGACGCGTCGCGGCCATGAAGGCAACAGCCACTACCAAGTCAGGCCAACCCCTCCACACGCACCCACCAGCGTGTGAGTTGGCGAAGCTGCACAGGCAGTGTCCGTGGCAGTACCAGCAACAGTTGCTCCGGATCATCCAGGCGGAATACGCCTGACATGCGCAAGTTGGCGATGTCATCGCTGCAGCCCAGGTAACCGTGGCGATAACGGCTGACCTGCGTGAGAAAGTCGGCCAGGCGAATGTCGCGGGTGACGATCAGCCCTTCCGTCCAGGCCATCCCATCCATGTCCACCTGGTCGAGCCGGTAGGCGCCTAGCGCATCCAGGCGCCAGTTTTGGCCACTTTCGATCCACTCGGTAGGGGCTTGGTCAGGCCGATGTATCGCGACCCTGCCATGGCTGACACTCACCCGCGTGCAATCGCTGTCCTGGCGTGCCACGAAGCGTCCGCCGAACACTTCCAGCAACCCGTCGCGAGTTTGTACCAGAAGCTGCCGCTGCGGGTTGCAGGTAATCATCAACTCCCCTTGCTTCAGGCGGAGCAGGTGCTGCCGCTCAGTGGAAGCCAGGTCTACCGCACTGCGGGTATTCAGTTGCAGCAGCGTTCCATCGGGAAGCCGGAAGGTGCGCCTTTCGCCGGTGCCGGTGGCATAGTCCGACGTCCAACTGCTGGTGGCGTCAAGGTCGTTGGCCAGCCATGCCGCTGAACCCAGCATTGCCACTCCGCCAAGCAGCTTCAAGGCCTGCCGGCGATGCAGGCGGCGCTGGCTGCTCTCCAGGGTCTGCAAGGCCAACCCGGCTCCTGGAATGGTGCGCAGGTCCAGTTCCTGTTGCAGGTGAATCACCCGTTGCCAAGCCTGTTCGTTTTCGTGGCGGGCGCTGCGCCATTGCGCACACTGTTGCTGCAGTGCAGGGTCATGCCCGTTCTCGCGCAGTTTCAGCATCCACTGGATGGCCTGCTTGACCGACGTTGCATCAGGTTGTGCGGCGCTCATCGATCGCACTCGTCCGTGTAGCGCAACAGGTAGCAATGGTAGAGCGCATCGGCGATGTAGCGCTCCACGGTACGCACCGAGATTCCCATCTGTTCGGCAATGGCCTGGTGCTTGAGCCCCTCGCATTGGGCCAGCAGAAATGCACGCCGTACCTTGGGCTTGAGGCCGTCGAGCATGCGCGCGATGCGCTCCAGCAACTCCAGCAGCAGCTCCCGGGTTTCGGCCGAAGGGGCTTGCGCTTCCGGCATATGGGCAAGCGCCTCGAGATAGGCTCTGTGCAGTTCCTCGCGTCGCCAGTGATCAATCACCAGTCCACGCGCGACTGTCCGCAGGAAGGCCCGTGGCGTGTTCAGTTGCAGGTGTTCACGCCGCTGGAGCAGGCGCACGAATGTGTCCTGGGCCAGGTCCGCGGCATCGGCGGCATTGCCCACCGTGCTGCGCAGCCAGGCATGCAACCAGCTGTGGTGGTCACTGTAGAGCGTTTGCAAGGAATCGTTGCTGGGCATGGGCGGGGACACTGCCGTCAATGGACATGAATGATAATTAGTCTCATTGTTGGCAGTGGCGAATCAATTTGCAACCCATGGCTGCCCCCTGCTTGCAGTCAACGCCCGGTTAACGCCCCAACTGGGTATCCAGGTACGTGCGGATTACCCGTGCTGCGGTATTGAGGTGCCTTTCCAGTACCGCTATCGCTTCATCTACCAGCTTGTCGCTGGCGGCATCCACCAGTGCGTTGTGATCGTCCTGGGTAAGCTTGCCCAAGCCCATGGTAGAAAGATGGAACCGCAGGAAGCGTTCTTCTTCGTTCAATTCGTCTTCGATCAAACGCAGCAATTTCTTGTTAGGTGCCTTGTTGTACAACGACATGTGGAACAGGCGGTTGAGACGGCCGATTTCGGCATGCCGGGTTTCGTTCTCCAGTTGCTGGATATACCCGCGGGCGCTGGCAATGTCGCTGGCATCAAGTAACGGGATGGACTGACGCAGCGCCTCGGTCTCAAGCAGGACGCGCAGGGCATAGGTATCCACCGCGTCCTCCCCAATCAACGGCGCAACCACTGCGCCCTTGTGCATCTCGACTTTCAACAATGATTGAGCTTCGAGCTGGCGCAGGGCCTCGCGCACCGGCATGCGACTGACGCCGAACAAGGTCGCGAGCTCTTGTTGTCGCACGGCAGTACCTGCGGGCAAACGGCCATCAAGAATGGCGCTGCGCAGGCGTTCTTCAATCACTCCACGGGCCTGGTGCGGCAACAGCTGCTCGCTGGCCAGCACATTGCTCAATTTGATTTTCTGGGCCACGCGACGTCTGCCTCAACGATGACTAAACTTGGATCCAATGACACTAGTAGAGCTCTCGGGAGTATCAAACCCGCACCTCAGTGGAACGGACGCCCCAAAAGCGCGGCTATGGTGGATGAAGACGCCGGGCAAAGGAAGCGCTCCATAGAAGGTTATAACTAGAAAGTGTAGGTCGTCTGACAAGTGGATGCATGATTGCAGGGTGCCATTGTTTTTTGCCGCTGCAAGCCGCACCATCGCTGCTTTCGACAGGCCGGAACAGGGCTTCGCAGTGGCGGTATCCTGGATGCTCAAATCCGTTGTGCAACGTATCGGCCTTGCTGCGCTGCTGGGCAGTTTGCTGCTGGGCGGACTGCACGCGGATTGGGACTTTTCCCAGATCAGCCGCAAGTCGCAGGCCCTGTATGGCCCGCTGGGGAGCGGGCAGGGCCGTATCGATGCCTGGCAGAACCTGATGGCTACCCAGAAGCAGGGTACGGAGCTCGAGCGGCTGCAGGTGGTCAACAGCTTCTTCAACCAGCAACTGCGCTATGTCGAGGACATCGACCTGTGGCACGAGGTCGATTACTGGGCTACACCGGTCCAGGCGCTGATCAAGGGTGCAGGGGACTGCGAGGACTACGCCATCGCCAAGTATTTCAGCCTGAGGCGCATGGGTATCCCCAGCGAGAAACTGCGTATCACCTACGTCAAGGCGTTGCGGCAGAACCGGGCGCATATGGTCCTGACCTATTATTCAAGCCCACAGGCACAGCCATTGGTGCTCGACAGCCTGATGGACGCCATCAAGCCGGCGAGCCAGCGTACCGACCTGCTGCCGGTTTACGCTTTCAATGGCGAGGGGCTGTGGCTGACGGGGGCCGCTGGTAACAAGAAGGTCGGCGATACCAAGCGGCTGTCACGCTGGCAGGATCTGTTGAAGAAAATGCAGGCCGAAGGGTTCCCGGCCGAGCCGGTTTACTGAAGGAGCACAGATGTCATTGTTCAAACAATTGCTGTTGGCCATTTGCCTGTTCCTGGTGGTCGCCTTCAGTGGCAGTTTCATGGTCAGCCTGGAAAGTTCGCGCAGCCAGTACGTCAACCAGTTGCGCTCGCACGCCCAGGACGCGGCGACGGCGCTGGCGCTGTCGCTGACGCCGAATATCGACGACCCGGCGATGGTGGAACTGATGGTCAGTTCAATCTTCGACAGCGGTTACTACGCGAGCATCAAGGTCATCGACCTGGGCTCCAATGCGGTACTGGTGGAACGCCATGCCGAACCGGACCCTGGCGGTGTGCCACGCTGGTTCATACGCCTGATCGGCCTGGAAGCCGCCGGTGGCGATGCCATCGTCAGCCGCGGTTGGCAGCAGGCCGCACGTGTTGAAGTGATCAGCCACCCGATGTTCGCCATTGCCAAGCTCTGGCAAAGTGCCCTGGGCAGCCTGGGCTGGTTGCTGCTGTGTGGCGCGGCCAGTGCGGTGCTCGGCGCCTTGCTGCTGCGCCGCCAGTTGCGCCCGCTGGATTATATGGTCGAGCAGTCCCACGCTATTGCCCGCCGCGAATTCCTCAGCCTGCCAGAGTTGCCGCGTACGCCCGAGCTGCGCCGCGTGGTGCAGGCGATGAACCAGATGGTCGAAAAGCTCAAGGCCCTGTTTACCGAACAGGCCGAGCGCAGTGAGCGGCTGCGTGCCGAGTCCTATCAGGACAGCTTGACCGGGTTGTCCAACCGGCGTTATTTCGAGATGCAGCTGAACACCCGTGTAAGCAACCTGGAAGAAGCGCGCGCTGGCTACCTGCTGTTGCTGCGGGTACAGGGGCTGGCAGGGTTGAACGCCCGCCTTGGTGGTCAGCGTACCGACCAGTTGCTGCAGGCCGTGGGCGAGCAGTTGCGCCGCACCTGTGCCAGTTACCCGGAAACCAACGACCTGATCTCCCGCAGCCGGGGTGGCGAGTTTGCCGTGCTCGCCCCAGGCATGGTGCATGAAGAGGCGGTGCATCTTGCGCAGGCCCTGGAAGCGACTTTGCACAGCCTGCATGAGACGGGCGCCAGTGACATCGACCCGGTTGCCTGCATCGGCCTGGCACCCTACAGCCCAGGTGATTCACCGCAGGCACTGCTCAAGCTTGCCGATGAGGCCTTGGCCCGCGCCGAGAACCAGCCGACGCCGGGTTGGGTCTGCCTCGAACAGGGCGTTGCAGCCGTGGCGGCCGACAGCCAGCATGCCTGGCACGAGCGGCTCGACCAGGCGTTCATCGGCGGGCGTTTCGAGCTGTTCTTCCAGCGGGTGGTGGATTGCGGCACTGGGCAACGGGTGCTGCACCACAAGGTGATTTCACGCTTGCAGGACGGCCAGGGCGATGCGCTGCCGGCAGGCCGCTTCCTGCCCTGGCTGGAACGCTTCGGCTGGATGCCACGACTGGATGTGCTGGTGCTGGAGAAAGTGCTTGCGCACCTGCGCGGGCATGACCAGGTGCTGGCGCTGAACCTGTCTGCAGCGACCCTGGCCGACCCCAAGGCCTTGCAACGTGTCTTCGAATTGCTGAGCCAGCATACAGTGCTGGGGCCGCGGCTGATTTTCGAGATCGGCGAAGAGCAACTGCCCGAGCAGTCAGCTCTGGAACAGCTGACCCGACGCCTGCACGCGCTTGGCTTCGGTCTGGCACTGCAACGCTTTGGCGGGCGTTTCAGCATGATCGGCAACCTGGCGCACCTGGGCCTGGCGTACCTGAAGATCGACGGCAGTTATATCCGCAACATCGACCATGAGCAGCACAAGCGGCTGTTCATCGAGGCGATCCAGCGCGCGGCACACAGCATTGACCTGCCGCTGATTGCCGAGCGGGTCGAGACGGAAGGGGAGCGGTTGGTGTTGCGCGAGATGGGTGTGGGCGGAATCCAGGGGCAGTTGGTCGGCGAGCCTGCGCCCTGGCGCTGACAGCTTGCAGGTATCCCGAGGAACGATGCGCTACCGGAGCGGCCTTGTGTCGAAAATGGGCCGCTCCTACCGCGAACTAGGCCATCAACGCTCGCGCAGCGCCTCTGAACGCGCCTTCATGATCGGCTTGAGCAGGTAGCTCATGATGGTCTTCTTGCCGGTCATGATGTCCACCGTGGCCACCATCCCCGGAATGATCAGCAACGGTTTCTCGTCAGTTCCCAGGTGGCTGCGGTCAGTACGCAGCTTGATCAGGTAGTAGGTGGTCTTCTTGTCTTCATCGGTGATGGTATCGGCGCCAATCTGCTCGAGTTTCGCCTTGAGCCCACCGTAGATGGTGTAGTCATAGGCCGTGAACTTGACCGTCGCCTCCTGCCCCGGGTGCAGGAAGGCGATGTCCTTGGGCAGGATTTTCGCCTCGATGACCAGCGTATCGTCCAATGGCACCACCTCGAGTATATCGCTGCCAGGCTGGATGACCCCGCCAATGGTGTTGACCAGCAGCTGTTTGACGATGCCGCGCACTGGCGACGTGACCATGGTACGGTTGACCCGATCGTCCAGGGCCTTGCTGGTCGCAGTGGCCTTGTTCAACTCGGTACGTGCTTCGTTCAGCTGGGTCAGCGCTTCGCTGCGGAATCTGCCGCGGGTCTCTTCAATCTTGCTTTGCACCTCGCGAATTGCCGCTTCCGCCCGCGGGATGGCCAGCGCGGTGGAATCCAGCTGGCCACGGTTCTCCACTTCGGCACGACGCAGGCGCAGCACTTCGACCTGAGAGATCGCACCGGTAGCCACCAACGGCTCGGACATGCTGATTTCCTTGCGCAGCAGCTCCAGGCTGTTGGCGTACTGGGCGCGTTTGGAACTATATTCACGCAGCTCCTGCTGGCGCTGTACCAGCTGTTGTTGCAGGCCGCCGATCTCATCCTGCAGTTGCTGGCGCCGGCTCTGGTACAGCGACTCTTCACTGGCGGCCTGGCTTGGTGCGGCCTTGCGCAGCGCTTCGTCGATCTTCAGAGGGCGGTCTTCAACTTCGGCACTCAGGCGCTCAACCCGCAGGGCCATGGACAGGCGGTCGGCCTCGGTCTCCCCAACGTTGGAGGCGAAGCGGGTCTCATCGAGGCGCAACAATGGCTGGCCCACTTCGACGATCTGCCCTTCCTTGGCGAAAATCTCGGCGACAATGCCGCCTTCCAGGTTCTGGATCTTCTGTACCTTGGATGACGGAATGGCCTTGCCTTCGCCCCGCGTGACTTCATCGATGGGGGCGACGCTGGCCCATACGATAAGAAACACGAAGAACAGGATCACGCCCCAGATGGTCAGCCGCACGACCCGCGGTGCGTCCTCGATCAGGGCCTTGTTTACCTCGGGCAGGGGCTGGCCGCCCAGTGAGTCGGAGCCTTTGAAATAGCGGCGCAGGCCATCCTTGAATTGCCCCATATCCAGCTTATGCAACACTGATCTGCCCCTTCTTCAACGCATCCATGACCGCGGCCTTGGGGCCGTCGGCAACAATCTGCCCGCGATCGATCACGATCAGCCGGTCTACCAGCGACAGCAGCGAGGCACGGTGCGTGACCAGCAGCACGGTCTTGCCTTCCACCACTGCTTGCAGGCGTTGCTTGAGGCGTTCTTCACCGGTGTTGTCCATGGCGCTGGTCGGCTCGTCCAGTAGAAGGAGCTGCGGGTTGAGCAGCAGGGCACGGGCAAGGGCGACGTTCTGCCGCTGGCCACCGGACAGGTTCTGTCCACGTTCACCTACTTGCAGTTCGTAGCCGTCCGGGTGCAGCCGGGCGAACTCATGGACGCCCGCCAGTTCGGCGGCTTGCAGGATCAACTCGTCCTCGATGTAACGGGCGCCGCTGACCAGGTTGTCGCGCAAGGTGCCCGCCAGCAACTGGATGTCTTGCGGCACGTAGCCAATGTTGTGACGCAGTTCGCTGACGTCGATCTGGCGAATGTCCACGCCGTCGACCAGCAGCGACCCGCCATCGGCCTCGTAGAGGCCGACAATGAGCTTGGCCAGCGAGCTCTTGCCCGAGCCGCTACGGCCAATGATGCCCACCTTCTCGCCGGGGCGGATGGTCAGGTTGATGTTCTTCAGGGCCTGGTTCTGCTGGTTCGGATAGGTGAAGTCAACCCCGCGGAACTCGACGCTGCCCTGCAGCACCTTGCGGCTCAGCGGGCGCTCTTCGAAGTTGCGCTCTTGTGGCAGCTCCATCATGTGGTCGGTGGAGACCATGGTCACCTTGGCCTGCTGGTAGCGGGCGAGCAAGCCGTTGAGCTGGCCCAGCGGGCCGAGGGCACGGCCGCTGAGCATGTAGCATGCAACCAGGCCGCCCATGCTGAGGTTACCGTCGATGATCAGATAAACGCCGACGCAGATCATCGCCACCCCTGCCAGTTGCTGGATCAGCAGGGTGATGTTCATCGCCAGGCTCGACAGTAACTTCACCCGCAGTTCCAGGCGGCTGAGGGTACCCAAGGTCTGCTCCCACAGGTACTGGCGTTCACTTTCAGCATTGTTGACCTTGACCGCATCCAGGCCGGCCAGCGTCTCGATCAGGCTGGACTGGCGCTCGGAGGCCAGAGCCATGGTCCGCTCCATGGTCGCCATCAGTGGCCGCTGCAGGGCATAACCGATACCCAGGGCCAGTGGGAAGGCGATGATCGGGATCCACACCAGGTGCCCGCCAATGACGGCGATGACCACCAGGATGAGGACGGTAAACGGCAGGTCGATCAGGCTGGTAAGGGTCAGCGAGGCGAGAAAGTCGCGCAGGCCCTGGAACTCGTGAATGTTCTGGGCAAAGCTGCCGACCCTGGCCGGGCGGTACTTCATCGACATGCCGACGATACGTTCGAACAGGGTTGCCGAGATGATCAGGTCGGTCTTCTTGCCCGCCAGGTCCAGGCACAAGCCACGCAGGCCCTTCAGGATAAGGTCGAAGATATAGGCGCCGGCGATACCGATGGCCAGTACCCAAAGGGTCGAAGTGGCCTGGTTGGGCACTACCCGGTCATACACGTTCATCACGAACAAGGGGGCGGCCAGGGCAATCAGGTTGATCACCAGGCTGGCGGCGATCGCATCGATGTATAGCCACTTGCTGCGCAGCAAGGTGTCACGGAACCATGATTTCGCTCGCGGGATGAGGTTGCCGTGGTTGACGTCGAACTTGTGCTGCGGCTGGGCGAAGAACACCCGGCCACTGTAATCGCTCTGCAAGGCTTCGCGGCTGACATGGACCTCGCCACCGTCGCTCTCGCTGAGCAGCAGACGTGCAGTGTCTTCGTTTTCCCAGCCCAGCAGGACGGCACTGCGGCCTTCCTTTAGCAACAGCATGGCCGGCATGGCGATGCTCGGGATCTGCTCCAGCTTGCGCTGCAACAGGCGCCCCTGCAGCCCGGCTCTGGCGGCAGCACGAGGCAGCAGCTCGGGGCTCAGGCGCTGGGCTGGCAGCGGCAGGCCGGTGGTCAGCATGACCCGGCTGGCAGGCTTTTGATGCAGGACACACAGGCTCAGCAGACTATCCAGCAGGGGATCGTCATGCTGACTGCGTGGATCGTGGCTGAGTTGGACTCGACTGACTTCGGATTCCACGCGGCGCTCTCTTCATCCTTGTGGTGGGTGGGAAGGGTGATCGGCCGTTGAGGTCGACTGGCTCACCTTGGCGTTTCAAATACTGCTGCCAGGCAGCTTTCACGAGGGCTGCGGCGCCTGATGCCCGGGCAACCGGCCAATGGTCGCCTCGAATCGATACTGAGTAAACAATTCTACGGTCTTCATTCCTGCGCGACGATGCCTCATGGTTGTTTCATTGTTGAAACATTCAGCGTAAAAGCGAGGGCTGATTTCCAGCATAGCCTGCCAGACAGTTGGCGTCAGGGATGCAATAGGATTAGTCCTCTAACGTTGTCATTAATCAGGCGCTGGCATGTTGACGGTTTTCGACATCTAGTTAGTCAAAATTCATGTACTCAATCCGCTGGCTTCCATCAGGCCTGGTTGTGGCAATGCGCAATGCGTTGTCCGGTTGAGCTCGTAGTATCCGTACGGTTCTTTTTTATCTCTTTGATCTGACGCAAATCGTCGCGTCGGGTTAAGCAGTGCTGCGGGTGGCTGCCGAACGAATTTGCCTGCGAACCCGATTCCGCTTGGCTTGCGGCGCGTATCAGCCTGCCATTCGGCAAGGTTTATGCTTGTCCTCCCTCCGTGGCACGGGTTGGGGAAAGTCATCCAGAATATTGGCGCCTCCCTCCAATACAGATCCCGATGAACGGTTTGGCTGGCGCCATTTCGGTGGCTATCCAAATACATGAAACAGTACTTGAAGAGGCTGTCGCGCGCGCTTTTGATGACGTGCGGCAGTTGTTCTCGAGAAACGGTTGGCTAAGGTTCAAATATCAATGTGACATTACATTGCCGATTGTTTAGGATGGCATGTATAAGGTCAATAGTTTGGCAGTTGTACGCCCAAAAATCGTTGTAGACGAAATATTGACGCGAGAAAGCGTCAAGAGATCATCGACATAGTTCCGCCTGAAGTGGCTTGCGAGTGCCGCTCTGGCAGGGAAGTACCCATCGGGTCACACGGAGAGTCCAATGAGCAGCGTTGTAGCCATCGTCAAAAGTATTGTCGGCCAGGTTATTGCGGTATCCCCAGAGGGCATCCGGCGTGTCTTGATCGAAGGTGACCGTCTGTTGGCGGGTGAGGAAGTTCTCACCGGCCCGGGTGGCGCGGTCACTCTGGAACTTGCCGATGGCCGTCTGCTCGACTTGGGCCGCGACAGCCAGTGGAGCGCTGATGCGCCGGACAGCAGCGCTGACCTTAGCCAGGCGACTGCCCAGGCTGCACCTTCGGTGGAAGAGCTGCAGCAAGCGATCGCGGCTGGTGTCGACCCGACTACCGCGCTCGAAGCGACTGCGGCTGGCCCATCGGCAGCGGGCGGTGGTGGCGCGTTGGGCGGTGGTCACAGCTTCGTCATGCTCGAGGAAACCGCGGGCCGGGTTGATCCTACCGTCGGCTTCCAGACAGAGGGGCTGGGCTTCGCC
The DNA here is from genome assembly GCF_030341915.1 of Pseudomonas sp. BCRC 81390. NCBI lineage: Bacteria > Pseudomonadati > Pseudomonadota > Gammaproteobacteria > Pseudomonadales > Pseudomonadaceae > Pseudomonas > Pseudomonas sp. BCRC 81390. The sequence goes on from NZ_JATAAG010000029.1 coordinate 13,435, forward strand.
GCCGCGTCTGGTGATGAATACGTTGGCGTGCTGGACACCACCAGCAATACCCTCGTGACTACGCCGACCACGGAAGCCAACGTCGCTACTGGCCTGGTTCTTGGCGCTACCCCTTCAATCAGCGAAGCGGGTGGCGTTATCGTTTATACCGCCACGGTTGGTCAGGCGCCGACCAGCAACCTGGTTGTCACCCTGTCCAACGGTGCAGTGATCGTCATTCCCGCTGGGCAGACCAGCGGTAGCGTCAGCGTGGTAGTGCCCGCGAACGATACCCCGTACATCGACGGTGGCCAGATTTCGGCGACAGTGACGGGTACCAGCGGTGGTAACGGACTGACGGTGACCGTGCCGCAGACGCCGACGGTTACCCAGATTACCGATACCATCGATACCACCACCGCGACCCTGACGGCCACTCCGTCTGTGACCGAAGGTGGCGTGATCACTTACACCGTGACGCTGAGCAACCCTGCCCAGACCCCGGTGACCGTGACTTTGTCCAACGGCCAGACCATTACCGTTGAAGCCGGTAAGACCCAGGGCAGTGTCGATTTCGAGACCCCGGCGAACGACGTCTACAACAATAGCTCGACCGTCAGCACCACGATTACCGGTGCGACCGGTGGCAACTTCGAACAGCTGACCCCGAATCCGACCCCGGCTCAAACCACGATCAACGACTCGGTTGATGTCACCACAGCGACCCTGACGGCGACGCCGTCTGTGACCGAAGGTGGCGTGATCACCTACACCGTGACCCTGAGCAACCCTGCCCAGACCCCGGTGACCGTGACCCTGTCCAACGGGCAGACCATTACCGTTGAAGCCGGCAAGACCCAGGGCAGCGTTGACTTCGAGACCCCGGCGAACGATGTCTATAACAATGGCTCGACCGTCAGCACCACGATTACTGGTGCCACCGGTGGCAACTTCGAGCAACTGACGCCGAATCCGACCCCGGCCCAGACTACGATCAGCGACTCGGTCGATGTCACCACTGCGACCCTGACGGCCACGCCGTCGGTGACCGAAGGCGGCGTGATTACCTACACCGTGACCCTGAGCAACCCGGCTCAGACCCCGGTGACCGTGACGCTGTCCAACGGTCAGACCATCACCGTTGAAGCTGGCAAGACCCAGGGCAGCGTCGACTTCGAGACCCCGGCGAACGACGTCTACAACAATGGCTCGACCGTCAGCACCACGATTACCGGTGCGACCGGTGGCAACTTCGAACAGCTGACGCCGAACCCGACCCCGGCTCAAACCACCATCAACGACTCGGTCGATGTCACCACCGCGACCCTGACGGCGACGCCGTCGGTGACCGAAGGTGGCGTGATCACCTACACCGTGACCCTGAGCAACCCGGCTCAGACCCCGGTGACCGTGACCCTGTCCAACGGCCAGACCATTACCGTTGAAGCCGGTAAGACCCAGGGCAGCGTCGACTTCGAGACCCCGGCGAACGACGTCTACAACAATGGCTCGACCGTCAGCACCACGATTACCGGTGCGGCCGGTGGCAACTTCGAACAGCTGACGCCGAACCCGACCCCGGCTCAAACCACCATCAACGACTCGGTCGATGTCACCACAGCGACCCTGACGGCGACGCCGTCGGTGACCGAAGGTGGCGTGATTACCTACACCGTGACCCTGAGCAACCCTGCCCAGACCCCGGTGACCGTGACGCTGTCCAACGGCCAGACCATTACCGTTGAAGCCGGCAAGACCCAGGGCAGTGTCGATTTCGAAACCCCGGCGAACGACGTCTACAACAATGGCTCGACCGTCAGCACCACGATTACCGGTGCGACCGGTGGCAACTTCGAACAGCTGAC
>NZ_JATAAG010000003.1:0-15710 GCF_030341915.1 Pseudomonas sp. BCRC 81390
TTCCGGAGCCGAGTCGATCTTGTCGAACTCAACGACTGCCGAACCGAATACTTCGGAGCAGACGCGAGTCAGAGCTGCGGTCAGAGTGGTCTTACCGTGGTCAACGTGGCCGATGGTGCCGACGTTAACGTGGGGAAGGGAACGATCAAATTTTTCTTTAGCCACGACAGTGAACCTCTTGCCTAAAGGGCTGGATTAGCCTTGTTTTTTAACGAGTGCTTCGACGATGTTCGACGGAGCTTCGGAGTACTTGGAGAATTCCATGGAGTAGCTTGCGCGACCCTGAGACATGGAACGAACGTCGGTCGCATAACCGAACATCTCTCCCAGCGGGACTTCTGCACGGATAACCTTGCCGGAAACCGAGTCATCCATACCCTGGATCAGACCACGACGACGGTTCAGGTCACCCATCACGTCACCCATGTAGTCTTCAGGGGTTACTACCTCAACCTTCATGATCGGCTCAAGCACAACACCGCCGCCCTTCTGGGCCAGCTGCTTGGTCGCCATGGAGGCCGCGATCTTGAACGCCATCTCGTTGGAGTCGACGTCGTGGTACGAACCGTCGAACACGGTAGCCTTCAGACCGATCAGAGGATAGCCGGCAACAACGCCGTTCTTCATCTGCTCTTCGATACCCTTCTGGATCGCCGGGATGTATTCCTTAGGAACCACACCGCCAACGACTTCGTTGGTGAAGACCAGGCCTTCGGTGATGTTGCCTTTTTCGTCCTGATCCGGCTCGGAGAAGCGGATCCAGCAGTGACCGAACTGACCACGACCACCGGACTGACGAACGAACTTACCTTCGATCTCGACACCAGACTTGGTGATCTTCTCGCGGTAGGAAACCTGCGGCTTGCCGATGTTGGCCTCAACGTTGAACTCGCGCTTCATGCGGTCAACGATGATGTCCAGGTGCAGCTCACCCATACCGGAGATGATGGTCTGGCCGGTTTCTTCGTCGGTCTTGACGCGGAACGACGGGTCTTCCTGGGCCAGCTTGCCCAGAGCGATGCCCATCTTTTCCTGGTCTTGCTTGGTCTTCGGCTCAACCGACAGGGAAATTACCGGCTCAGGGAAGTCCATACGCTCAAGGATGATTGGCTTGTCGGCGTCGCACAGGGTTTCACCAGTGGTAACGTCCTTCATGCCGATCAGGGCCGCGATGTCGCCAGCGCGTACTTCCTTGATCTCTTCACGCTGGTTGGCGTGCATCTGCACCATACGACCAACGCGCTCTTTCTTGCCTTTTACCGAGTTGATGACCGAGTCACCGGAGCTCAGAACGCCCGAGTAGACGCGAACGAAGGTCAGGGTACCTACGAACGGGTCGGTAGCGATCTTGAACGCCAGAGCCGAGAACGGCTCGTTGTCGTCGGCGTGACGCTCGTCTTGGCGAACAGCCGGGTCGTCTTTGGCCAGGTCGGCGTCGTCCGGGTTGATACCCTTGATTGCAGGGATCTCGGTCGGAGCCGGCAGGTAGTCGATAACGGCGTCGAGAACCAGGGGCACGCCCTTGTTCTTGAACGAGGAACCGCAGACAGCAGGAACGATCTCGCTCGCCAGAGTACGGGCGCGCAGACCAGCCTTGATGTCTTCGACGGACAGGTCGCCTTCTTCAAGGTACTTGTTCATCAGCTCTTCGTTGGCTTCGGCAGCAGCCTCGACCATGTTGCTGCGCCATTCGTTGGCCAGCTCAACCATATCCGCAGGAATTTCTTCTTCGCGGTAGGTGGTGCCCTTGTCGTCTTCGTTCCAGTAGATGGCTTTCATCTTGATCAGGTCGACCTGACCCTGGAAGTCGTCTTCTGCACCGATAGCCAGCTGGACCGGAACCGGGGTGTGACCCAGGCGGTTCTTGATCTGGCCGACAACGCGCAGGAAGTTGGCACCGGCACGGTCCATCTTGTTCACGTAGACAACACGCGGAACGCCGTACTTGTTGGCCTGACGCCATACGGTTTCGGACTGCGGCTCAACGCCGGAGGTACCGCAGAACACAACGACCGCGCCGTCGAGTACGCGCAGCGAACGCTCTACTTCAATGGTGAAGTCAACGTGGCCGGGGGTATCGATGACGTTTACGCGGTAGTTGTCATACTGACCACGGGAACCTTTCCAGAAGGTGGTAACGGCAGCAGAGGTAATGGTGATACCGCGCTCCTGCTCCTGCACCATCCAGTCGGTGGTCGCGGCGCCGTCATGCACCTCGCCCATCTTGTGGCTCAGACCTGTGTAGAACAGGATCCGCTCGGTAGTGGTAGTCTTGCCCGCGTCAACGTGGGCACAGATACCGATGTTACGGTAGCGGTTAATTGCTGTAGTACGAGCCATAAAGCCCTCGCAAAATGATTGATGCTTGAATTAGAAGCGGTAGTGCGAGAACGCTTTGTTGGCTTCGGCCATACGGTGCACGTCTTCACGCTTCTTGACTGCAGCACCCTTGCCTTCAGCAGCATCCAGCAGCTCGCCGGCCAGGCGCAGGGCCATCGACTTCTCGCCGCGCTTGCGGGCGTAGTCTACGAGCCAGCGCATTGCCAGAGCGTTACGACGGGATGGACGAACTTCAACCGGAACCTGGTAAGTGGCACCGCCGACACGGCGGGACTTAACTTCGACCAGCGGAGCGATGGCGTCGAGAGCTTTCTCGAAGATTTCCAGGGGGTCGCTGTTCTTGCGTGCTTTGACGGTATCCAGGGCACCGTAAACGATGCGCTCGGCTACGGCCTTCTTGCCGCTTTCCATCACGTGGTTCATGAACTTGGCGAGAATCTGGGATCCGTACTTCGGATCGTCAAGGATCTCACGTTTTGCTGCTACACGACGTCTTGGCATGATAAGCCCTCAAACGGTCTTCAGGTTAGCCCGGGACCAGGTCTCTCGACCCCTGCCCGACCTTACTCTTATCGACTCAAATAAATGGATGTCTGCAAACGACCGATTACTTCGGACGCTTGGTACCGTACTTCGAACGACCCTGGTTACGGCCTTTAACGCCCGAAGTATCCAGAGAGCCGCGAACGGTGTGGTAACGAACACCTGGCAAGTCTTTTACACGGCCGCCACGGATCAGGACGACGCTGTGCTCTTGCAGGTTGTGGCCTTCACCGCCGATGTACGAGGAAACCTCGAAACCGTTGGTCAGGCGCACACGGCATACTTTACGCAGTGCCGAGTTAGGTTTTTTCGGCGTGGTGGTGTACACACGGGTGCACACGCCACGACGCTGCGGGCAGTTCTGCAGCGCAGGTACGTCGGATTTCTCGACGGTACGCTTACGCGGCTGACGTACCAGCTGGTTGATAGTTGCCATCTACTAGCTCCACTGATTGTCTTGCGACGCTATTGTCTTGCAAGAAAGCCAAAAATTGGCGAGACGGAGCCTCACCAAATTTAAGGGTACAAAAGTCTAAAGAGGATCTTGCACCCAGTCAAGACGAGGCCCCGGCCCTCCCCGCCCGGTCATCGGCAACAATTGATGTCACCGATGGCCTTGCGAGTTGCGCCGGGGCCCTGCCCTGTACTTAGTTACCGCTGGAGTTCAGCGCTTCGGTCAGTGCGGCTTCCACCTCACTGGCGCTCACACGCAGCGGCTTGTCGGCGTCACGGCGACGCTTGCGCTCGCTGTGGTAGGCCAGACCAGTACCGGCCGGGATCAGACGACCCACGACCACGTTCTCTTTCAGGCCGCGCAGGTAGTCGCGCTTGCCGGTTACCGCCGCTTCGGTCAGTACGCGGGTGGTTTCCTGGAAGGAAGCCGCGGAGATGAACGACTCGGTCGACAGCGAGGCCTTGGTGATACCCAGCAGCACGCGGGTGAACTTGGAGACGAACTTGTCCTCGGCGGCGAGACGCTCGTTCTCTACCAGCACCTGGGTCAGTTCCATCTGGTCGCCCTTGATGAAGCTGGAATCGCCCGACTCGGTGATCTCGACCTTGCGCAGCATCTGACGCAGGATGGTCTCGATGTGCTTGTCGTTGATCTTCACGCCCTGCAGACGGTAAACGTCCTGGATCTCGTTGACGATGTACTTCGCCAGCGCGCTCACACCCAGCAGACGCAGGATGTCGTGCGGATCGCTCGGGCCGTCGGAGATAACTTCGCCGCGGTTTACCTGTTCGCCTTCGAAGACGTTCAGGTGACGCCACTTCGGAATCAGCTCTTCGTACGGTTCGCTGCCATCGGTCGGGGTAATGACCAGGCGGCGCTTGCCCTTGGTCTCTTTACCGAATGCGATGGTGCCGCTGACTTCAGCCAGAATCGAGGCTTCTTTCGGACGGCGTGCTTCGAACAGGTCGGCAACGCGCGGCAGACCACCGGTGATGTCACGGGTCTTCGACGTTTCTTGCGGGATACGCGCGATAACGTCACCGACACCGATCTGGGCACCGTCAGCCACACCGACAAGGGCGTTGGCCGGCAGGAAGTACTGGGCAGGTACGTCGGTACCTGGCAGGTACAGGTCCTTGCCGGAAGCGTCGACCATCTTGATTGCCGGACGGATTTCCTTACCAGCGGCAGGGCGATCCTTGACGTCCAGAACTTCGATGTTGGTCAAACCGGTCAGTTCGTCGGTCTGACGCTTGATGGTGATGCCTTCTTCCATGCCCACGAAGGTCACGGTACCTTTCAGTTCGGTGACGATCGGGTGGGTGTGCGGGTCCCACTTGGCGACGATGGCGCCAGCTTCGACCTTTTCACCTTCCTTGACCGAAATCACCGCACCGTAAGGCAGCTTGTAGCGCTCACGCTCACGGCCGAACTCGTCGGCAATGGCCAGTTCGCCCGAACGCGATACGGCAACCAGGTTGCCATCGGCACGTTCCACCTGCTTCAGGTTGTGCAGACGCACCATACCGCCATTCTTCACCTGGACGCTGTCGGCAGCCGAGGTACGGCTTGCAGCACCACCGATGTGGAACGTACGCATGGTCAGCTGGGTACCCGGCTCACCGATCGACTGCGCAGCGATAACGCCGACAGCTTCACCGATGTTCACCTGGTGACCGCGAGCCAGGTCACGACCGTAGCACTTGGCGCAGATACCGTAGCGGGTTTCGCAGTTGATTGGCGAACGTACGACGACTTCGTCGATGCTGTTCAGCTCGATGAACTCGACCCACTTCTCGTCGACCAGAGTACCGGCCGGAACGATGACGTCCTCGGTGCCTGGCTTGAACACATCACGGGCGATAACACGACCCAGTACACGCTCACCCAGCGGCTCTACAACGTCGCCGCCTTCGATGTGCGGAGTCATCAGCAGACCCTGGTCGGTGCCGCAGTCGATCTCGGTAACCACCAGATCCTGGGCAACGTCTACCAGACGGCGAGTCAGGTAACCGGAGTTCGCAGTCTTCAGTGCGGTATCCGCCAGACCCTTACGAGCACCGTGAGTCGAAATGAAGTACTGCAGAACGCTCAGGCCTTCACGGAAGTTCGCAGTGATCGGCGTCTCGATGATCGAGCCGTCCGGCTTGGCCATCAGGCCACGCATACCGGCCAGCTGACGGATCTGGGCCGCAGAACCCCGCGCACCGGAGTCAGCCATCATGTACATCGAGTTGAAGGACTCTTGCTCGACTTCCTTGCCTTCGCGGTCGATGACCTTCTCTTTCGAGAGGTTGGCCATCATCGCCTTGGACACTTCGTCGTTCGCCTTCGACCACAAGTCGATGACCTTGTTGTACTTCTCGCCCTGGGTTACCAGGCCGGAAGCGTACTGGCTCTCGATCTCCTTCACTTCGTCGGTAGCGGTACCGATGATGCGGGCCTTCTCGTCCGGGATAACGAAGTCGTTAACACCGATGGAGACGCCGGAAATGGTCGAGTAAGCGAAACCGGTGTACATCAGCTGGTCAGCGAAGATAACGGTCTCTTTCAGACCAACCACGCGGTAGCACTGGTTGATCAGCTTGGAGATCGCCTTCTTCTTCATCGGCTGGTTGACCACGTCGTACGGCAGGCCCGCCGGTACAACCTGGAACAGCAGCGCACGGCCGACAGTGGTGTCGACGATGCGGGTGTTCTTGACCACGGAACCGTCACGCTCTTTCACGGTTTCGTTGATACGAACCTTGATTTTCGCGTGCAGAGCAGCCTCGCCGGCGCGGAATACGCGGTCGACTTCCTGCAGGTCAGCGAATACGCGACCTTCGCCCTTGGCGTTGATGGCTTCGCGGGTCATGTAGTACAGACCCAGTACAACGTCCTGCGACGGAACGATGATTGGCTCACCGTTGGCTGGCGACAGGATGTTGTTGGTCGACATCATCAGCGCGCGCGCTTCGAGCTGGGCTTCCAGGGTCAGCGGCACGTGAACGGCCATCTGGTCACCGTCGAAGTCGGCGTTGTACGCGGCACAGACCAGCGGGTGCAGCTGGATGGCCTTGCCTTCGATCAGAACCGGCTCAAAGGCCTGGATACCCAGACGGTGCAGGGTAGGCGCACGGTTGAGCAGTACGGGGTGTTCGCGGATCACCTCGGCGAGCACGTCCCAGACCTCTGGCAGCTCGCGCTCGACCATCTTCTTGGCAGCCTTGATGGTGGTCGCCAGACCACGCATTTCCAGCTTGCCGAAAATGAACGGCTTGAACAGCTCGAGGGCCATCTTCTTCGGCAGACCGCACTGGTGCAGACGCAGGGTCGGACCTACGGTAATTACCGAACGGCCAGAGTAGTCCACACGCTTACCGAGCAGGTTCTGACGGAAGCGACCTTGCTTACCTTTGATCATGTCAGCCAGGGACTTCAGCGGACGCTTGTTCGAGCCGGTGATGGCGCGACCGCGACGGCCGTTGTCCAGCAGGGCGTCGACCGCTTCCTGCAGCATGCGCTTTTCGTTGCGCACGATGATGTCCGGCGCCGACAGATCCAGCAGGCGCTTCAGACGGTTGTTACGGTTGATCACCCGACGATACAGGTCGTTCAGGTCGGAGGTCGCGAAGCGGCCGCCATCCAGCGGAACCAGCGGACGCAGGTCCGGCGGCAGCACTGGCAGGACGGTCAGAACCATCCACTCAGGCAGGTTGCCCGAGCCCTGGAACGCTTCCATCAGCTTCAGGCGCTTGGACAGCTTCTTGATCTTGGTTTCCGAGTTGGTCTGCGGAATTTCTTCACGCAGGCGGCCGATCTCGTGCTCCAGGTCGATAGCGTGCAGCAGCTCGCGGACAGCCTCGGCACCCATGCGGGCATCGAAGTCGTCACCGAACTCTTCCAGCGCTTCGAAGTACTGCTCGTCGTTCAGCAGCTGGCCCTTTTCCAGGGTGGTCATGCCCGGGTCGATAACCACGTAGCTCTCGAAGTAGAGCACGCGCTCGATATCACGCAGGGTCATGTCCATCAGCAGGCCGATACGGGACGGCAGCGACTTCAGGAACCAGATGTGGGCAACCGGCGAGGCCAGTTCGATGTGCGCCATGCGCTCACGACGAACCTTGGCCAGGGCAACTTCAACGCCGCACTTCTCGCAGATCACGCCGCGGTGCTTGAGGCGCTTGTACTTGCCGCACAGGCACTCGTAGTCCTTGACTGGGCCAAAGATCTTGGCGCAGAACAGGCCGTCACGCTCAGGCTTGAACGTACGGTAGTTGATGGTTTCCGGCTTCTTAACTTCACCGAACGACCACGAACGGATCATTTCAGGCGACGCCAGACCGATGCGGATGGCGTCGAACTCTTCGACTTGACCCTGGTTTTTCAGCAAATTCAGTAGGTCTTTCAAGGCCTTTCCTCCTGGCGGAGCAGGGAGCGAGCATTACCTGCCCCACTCCCCTTCGCGTCACGTGTTATTCGGTTTCCAGATCGATATCGATACCGAGCGAACGGATCTCTTTGATCAACACGTTGAAGGACTCGGGCATGCCCGGCTCCATACGGTGATCGCCATCCACGATGTTCTTGTACATCTTGGTACGGCCGTTCACGTCGTCCGACTTCACTGTGAGCATTTCTTGCAGGGTGTATGCCGCGCCGTATGCTTCCAGCGCCCACACTTCCATCTCCCCGAAACGCTGACCACCGAACTGCGCCTTACCACCCAGCGGCTGCTGGGTAACCAGGCTGTAGGAACCAGTGGAACGCGCGTGCATCTTGTCGTCCACCAAGTGGTTCAGCTTGAGCATGTACATGTAACCAACGGTCACAGGACGCTCGAACTTGTTGCCGGTACGGCCATCGAACAGCACCATCTGGCCGCTCTCTGGCAGGTCGGCCAGCTTCAGCATGGCCTTGATCTCATGCTCCTTGGCACCGTCGAAGACCGGGGTGGCCATCGGCACGCCCTTCTTCAGGTTGTTGGCCAGGGCCATGATCTCTTCGTCGGTGAACTCGTCCAGGTTTTCCTGGCGACCGCCAATCTCGTTGTAGACCTCGGTCAGGAACACGCGCAGTTCAGCGGCCTTGCGCTGCTCTTCGATCATACGGTCGATCTTCTCGCCCAGCCCCTTGGCCGCCAGGCCCAGGTGGGTTTCGAGGATCTGACCGACGTTCATACGCGAAGGTACGCCCAGCGGGTTCAGTACGACGTCGACCGGAGTACCGTTGGCGTCGTGCGGCATGTCTTCGACCGGCATGATGACCGAGACGACACCTTTGTTACCGTGACGACCGGCCATCTTGTCACCCGGCTGGATGCGACGGCGAATTGCCAGGTAAACCTTGACGATCTTCAGTACGCCCGGCGCCAGGTCATCGCCCTGCTGCAGCTTGCGCTTCTTGTCTTCGAACTTGTCGTCCAGCAGACGGCGACGGTCGACGATGTACTGCTGAGCCTTTTCCAGCTGCTCGTTCAGTGCATCTTCGGCCATGCGCAGTTTGAACCACTGGCCGTGCTCCAGACCGTCCAGCACTTCGTCAGTGATCACGGTGCCTTTCTTCAGGCCCGCGCCACCGTCGACCACTTGGCCGTTCAGGGCAGAACGCAGACGCTCGAAGGTAGCACCTTCGACGATGCGGAACTCTTCGTTGAGGTCCTTGCGGATCTCGTCCAGCTGCATCTTTTCGATGGCCAAGGCGCGGCTGTCACGCTCGACACCATCACGGGTGAAGACCTGTACGTCGATGACGGTACCCTTGGTGCCGGTTGGCACGCGCAGGGAGGTGTCCTTAACGTCGCTGGCCTTCTCACCGAAGATTGCGCGCAGCAGTTTTTCTTCCGGCGTCAGCTGGGTTTCGCCTTTTGGCGTGACCTTGCCGACCAGGATGTCACCAGCGCCGACTTCGGCACCCACGTAGACGATACCGGCTTCGTCCAGCTTGTTCAGTGCGGCCTCACCCACGTTCGGGATATCCGCAGTGATTTCCTCTGGGCCAAGCTTCGTGTCACGCGCCACACAGGTCAGTTCCTGGATGTGGATGGTGGTGAAGCGGTCTTCCTGGACCACACGCTCGGACAGGCAGATGGAGTCTTCGAAGTTGAAGCCGTTCCACGCCATGAACGCGATGCGCATGTTCTGACCCAGTGCCAGTTCACCCATGTCGGTGGACGGGCCGTCGGCCATGATGTCGCCACGCTGCACCTTGTCACCCTTGCTCACCAGCGGACGCTGGTTGATGCAGGTGTTCTGGTTCGAACGGGTGTACTTGGTCAGGTTGTAGATATCCACACCTGCTTCGCCGGTTTCCACTTCGTCGTCGGCAACGCGGACAACGATACGGCTGGCGTCGACCGAGTCGATCACACCACCACGGCGAGCAACCACGCAGACACCGGAGTCACGGGCTACGTTGCGCTCCATGCCGGTACCTACCAGCGGCTTGTCGGCGCGCAGGGTCGGTACAGCCTGACGCTGCATGTTCGAACCCATCAATGCACGGTTGGCGTCGTCGTGCTCGAGGAACGGAATCAGCGACGCAGCGACGGAAACAACCTGCTTCGGCGAAACGTCCATCAGGGTGACGTCTTCCGGCGCCTTGACGGTGAATTCGTTCAGGTGACGAACCGCTACCAGCTCATCGATCAGCTGCTTCTTCTCGTTCATCGCTGCCGAAGCCTGGGCGATGACGTGATCCGCTTCTTCAATGGCCGAGAGGAACACGATGTCGTCGCTGACCACGCCTTCCTTCACCACGCGGTACGGGCTTTCCAGGAAGCCGTACTGGTTGGTGCGGGCATAGGCTGCCAGGGAGTTGATCAGACCGATGTTCGGACCTTCAGGGGTCTCGATCGGGCACACGCGACCGTAGTGAGTCGGGTGTACGTCACGGACTTCGAAGCCGGCGCGCTCACGGGTCAGACCGCCTGGGCCGAGTGCGGAGACACGGCGCTTGTGGGTGATCTCGGAGAGCGGGTTGTTCTGGTCCATGAACTGGGACAGCTGGCTAGAACCGAAGAACTCTTTCACCGCCGCCGCAACCGGCTTGGCGTTGATCAGGTCTTGCGGCATCAGGCCTTCGCTTTCTGCCATCGACAGGCGTTCCTTGACCGCGCGCTCGACACGCACCAGGCCAACGCGGAACTGGTTCTCGGCCATCTCGCCGACGCAACGTACGCGACGGTTACCGAGGTGGTCGATGTCGTCGACGATGCCTTTGCCGTTACGGATGTCGACCAGGGTCTTCAGGACCTCGACGATATCTTCCTTGCTCAGCACGCCCGAACCTTCGATCTCGGTACGACCGATACGGCGGTTGAATTTCATGCGGCCAACGGCAGACAGGTCGTAACGCTCGGCGCTGAAGAACAGGTTGTTGAACAGGGTCTCGGCAGCATCCTTGGTTGGCGGCTCGCCTGGACGCATCATGCGGTAGATCTCGACCAGAGCTTCCAGCTGGTTGCTGGTGGTGTCGATCTTCAGGGTGTCGGAGATGAACGGACCGCAATCGATGTCGTTGGTGTACAGGGTTTCGATACGAACGACCTGTGCCTTGGCAACCTTGATCAGCAGCTCGGTGGTCATCTCGGTGTTGCATTCGGCCAGGATCTCGCCGGTAGCCGGATGCACGATGGCCTTGGCAGTCGTACGGCCCAGGACGTATTCCATTGGAACGTCCAGCTGCTTGACGCCAGCTTTCTCGAGCTGGTTGATGTGGCGCGCGGTAATACGGCGGCCCTGCTCGACAATGACCTTGCCGGTTTCGTCATGGATGTCCATGACGGCAACCTCACCACGCAGACGCTGCGGCACCAGTTCCAGGCTGAGTTTCTCACCGGAAATGTGGAAGACGTTGGTGGTGTAGAAGGTGTTCAGCACCTCTTCAGTGCTGTAGCCCAAGGCGCGCAGCAGCACCGAGGCCGGCAGTTTGCGGCGACGGTCGATACGTACGAACACGCAGTCCTTCGGATCGAACTCGAAGTCCAGCCAGGAACCGCGGTAAGGGATGATGCGAGCGGAGTACAGCAGCTTGCCGGAGCTGTGCGTCTTGCCACGGTCGTGGTCGAAGAACACACCAGGCGAACGGTGCAGCTGGGAAACGATCACACGCTCGGTACCGTTGATAACGAAGGTACCGTTCTCAGTCATCAGGGGGATTTCACCCATGTAGACTTCTTGCTCTTTGATGTCCTTGATCGCTTTGTTCGACGATTCCTTGTCGAAGATGATCAGGCGCACCTTGACCCGCAGTGGGACCGCGAAGGTCACGCCACGCAGGACACATTCCTTCACATCGAAGGCGGGTTCGCCCAGGCGATAGCCTACGTACTCCAGGGCAGCATTGCCGGAGTAGCTGATGATCGGAAATACCGATTTGAAGGCCGCGTGCAGGCCGACGTCGCGGAACTGATCCTTGGATGCTCCCGCTTGCAGGAATTCGCGATACGAATCCAGCTGGATGGCCAGGAGGTAAGGCACATCCATGACGTCCGGCAACTTGCTAAAGTCCTTGCGGATACGTTTTTTCTCAGTGTATGAGTAAGCCATCAGCGTTCCCCAGCTTGGTCACCTGCTTGTTTGGCTTCTCCCGGCGGGAGCAGCCAGAAAATCGTGCAAACCCCTTGGTTTGCGCCACCCACATGGGTGTCTTGCAGCTTGTTATCGGGGCCGGCCTGACCGGCCACCAATAACGGAAAAAGGCCGGTGGCATAAGCCACCAGCCATCAGCCCTTCGCTCAACGCTCGGACTGGAGTCGCAAGGTCGAGATTACTTCAGCTCGACTTTAGCGCCAGCTTCTTCCAGCTTCTTCTTCGCGTCTTCAGCGGCTTCTTTCGAAACGCCTTCAGCGATAACCTGAGGAGCGCCGTCGACTTTCTCTTTGGCTTCTTTCAGGCCCAGACCGGTCAGTTCACGAACGGCCTTGATCACGTTTACTTTCTTGTCGCCAGCTTCGGTCAGAACGACGTTGAACTCGGTCTGTTCTTCAACAGCGGCAGCAGCGCCAGCAGCTGGGCCAGCGGCAACAGCGGCAGCAGCGGTAACGCCGAAGGTTTCTTCCATCGCTTTGATCAGTTCAACAATTTCCAGAACGGTTTTCTGGCCGATCGCTTCGATGATTTGTTCGTTAGTCAGAGACATGACTTAAATCCTGTATTGGGGTGACAGCCTACGCAGCCATCAAATTAAACGTATGATTTTGAAAGAGTTGCGTGCGCCTTAGGCAGCAGCAGCTTCTTTCTGGTCGCGCAGAGCTGCCAGGGTACGAGCCAGCTTGCTGGTTGCACCTTGGATTACGCTCATCAGCTGTGCGATAGCCTCGTCGCGAGTTGGCAGGGTTGCCAGCACGTCGATCTGGTTAGCGGCAAGGAACTTGCCGTCAAACGCAGCTGCCTTGATCTCGAACTTGTCCTGACCCTTGGCGAACTCTTTGAACAGACGAGCAGCAGCGCCCGGGTGTTCGTTGGAGAAAGCAATCAGGGTCGGGCCTTTGAACGCGTCGTTGAGGATCGAGAATTCGGTACCTTCAACAGCGCGCTTGAGCAGGGTGTTACGTACGACACGCACGTACACGCCGGCTTCGCGGGCCTCTTTACGGAGTCCGGTCATTGCGCCTACAGTCACACCACGGGCATCAGCCACGACAGCGGACAGAGCGACTTTGGCAGCCTCGTTGACTTCAGCGACGATGGCCTTCTTGTCTTCGAGTTTAATTGCCACGGGTTTACTCCTGGTTTTTACCGTTTCATCTGGCCGAAGCCGGATGTCGTTTTGGTGTCTGATTCGGTAACGAATCGGGAGCACCATCTGCGTGGGCTGGTTTTTTAAGGCTTGCGCCGCCTACGGTCTTGGATAGCCCCCGCCAGGCAGGGACCCCAATTTTTGCTGGTGGCGCGACAGGTCGCGCCACCAAGTACTTACACGTTCAGCGAGCTCTGATCGATGACCAGACCTGGGCCCATGGTGGTGCTCAGGGTAACGCGCTTGACGTAGATACCTTTCGAGGAAGCCGGCTTGATACGCTTCAGGTCAGCGATCAGGGCTTCAACGTTTTCCTTCAGCTTGCCAGCTTCG
Source organism: Pseudomonas sp. BCRC 81390 (assembly GCF_030341915.1). Classification (NCBI taxonomy): domain Bacteria; kingdom Pseudomonadati; phylum Pseudomonadota; class Gammaproteobacteria; order Pseudomonadales; family Pseudomonadaceae; genus Pseudomonas; species Pseudomonas sp. BCRC 81390. The sequence goes on from NZ_JATAAG010000003.1 coordinate 13,394, forward strand.
AAGCCGACCTTGCCAACGGAGGTGTGGATGATACCGTTCTTGTCGGTACGGTAGCGAACCTGACCAGCCTTGGCGTTCTTGACGGCGCCGGCTACGTCTGGAGTTACGGTACCCACTTTCGGGTTAGGCATCAGGCCACGAGGACCCAGAACCTGACCCAGCTGACCTACAACGCGCATGGCATCAGGCGATGCGATAACGACGTCATAGTTCAGGTCGCCGCCTTTCATTTCGGCAGCCAGATCGTCCATACCTACGCGGTCAGCGCCGGCAGCCAGAGCGGCTTCAGCAGCTGGGCCCTGGGTGAAGACGGCAACGCGAACGGTCTTGCCAGTGCCGTGTGGCAGCACGGTAGCGCTACGTACGACCTGGTCGGATTTACGCGGGTCAACACCGAGGTTAACGGCGATGTCGTAGGATTCTACGAACTTGGCAGCCGGCAGCGAGGCCAGCAGAGTGGCCGCTTCTTCGAAGTTGTAGGCTTTGCCTGCTTCGATTTTTTCGGCGATTGCCTTTTGGCGTTTGGTCAGCTTAGCCATTACACACCCTCCACGTTCAGGCCCATGCTGCGGGCAGAGCCAGCGATGGTGCGTACAGCAGCGTCCAGGTCAGCGGCAGTCAGGTCAGCCTGTTTGGCTTTGGCGATGTCTTCCAGCTGAGCGCGGGTAACGGTACCGACTTTAACGGTGTTCGGGCGAGCCGAACCACTGGTCAGGCCAGCAGCTTTCTTCAGCAGAACCGAGGCAGGGGTGCTCTTGGTCTCGAAGGTGAAGCTACGGTCGCTGTAGACAGTGATGATCACAGGAGTCGGCAGGCCGGCTTCTTGACCCTGGGTACGGGCGTTGAAGGCCTTGCAGAATTCCATGATGTTCACACCGTGTTGGCCCAGTGCTGGACCAACGGGTGGGCTTGGGTTGGCCTGGCCGGCCTTAACTTGCAGCTTGATGTAAGCCTGAATCTTCTTAGCCATGAGCTACTCCAAAATCGGGTACGAACGCCTGATGGCTCCCCGGATGACTTGCGTTTTATCCCAGTGACGACAAAACCCCGCAGCACACAGGGCTGCGGGGTATGGGATGCTGCGTTCGCCTAGACCTTTTCGACCTGGCTGAACTCGAGCTCTACCGGAGTAGAGCGACCGAAAATGAGCACTGCAACCTGCAGCCGGCTCTTCTCGTAGTTGACCTCTTCGACGCTACCATTGAAGTCTGCAAACGGACCGTCAATGACTCGAACCACTTCACCCGGCTCGAACAGCGTCTTCGGCTTCGGCTTGTCACTACCGTCGGCAACGCGACGCAGGATAGCTTCGGCTTCTTTATCGGTGATCGGTGCAGGCTTGTCTGCAGTACCGCCAATAAAGCCCATCACGCGAGGGGTATCCTTGACCAAGTGCCAAGTCCCTTCGTTCATCTCCATCTGGACCAGAACATAGCCAGGGAAGAATTTACGCTCGCTCTTGCGCTTCTGGCCATTGCGCATTTCGACGACTTCTTCGGTCGGGACCAGGATCTCGCCGAAACCGTCTTCCATGCCAGCCAGCTTGACGCGCTCGATCAGGGAGCGCATTACATGCTTCTCGTAACCCGAGTAAGCATGCACAACATACCAACGCTTAGCCACGGGACACCTTTAGCCAACGATCAAGGAGACCGCCCAGCCGAGCAGGGAATCAAGACCCCACAGCAGCAGTGCCATAACCAGCACGACAGCCACGACAATCAGCGTGGTCTGGGTGGTTTCCTGGCGGGTCGGCCACACGACTTTACGAATCTCGGTACGAGCTTCCTTCGCCAGCGCAAAGAACGACTTGCCCTTCGCAGTCTGCAGAGCTACAAAGCCCGCGACAGCAGCCAGGACGAGAAGTGCAAGGACGCGATACAGGATCGGAGAGGCGGAGTAATACTGATTACCCACTACACCGACAACCACCAAAGCCACTACAGCCAGCCACTTGAACAGATCAAAACGCGATTCTTGGGCTTCAGTTTTGGGAGTCATCGAGGAGGATCCTGTGAGAAGAAAGCCATCACACCGAGGTGAAATGGCAGGTCAGGAGGGAATCGAACCCCCAACCTACGGTTTTGGAGACCGTCGCTCTGCCAATTGAGCTACTGACCTGTAACGCTGTATCAGGCCGGCCATTATACCGGCCTGATCAAGTAAATCAACTACTTATTCAATAATTTTTGCTACGACGCCGGCGCCGACGGTACGACCGCCTTCACGGATAGCGAAGCGCAGACCGTCTTCCATTGCGATGGTCTTGATCAGAGTGACAGTCATCTGGATGTTGTCACCTGGCATTACCATTTCA
>NZ_JATAAG010000030.1:0-240 GCF_030341915.1 Pseudomonas sp. BCRC 81390
GGGTTGCTCAGGGTCACGGTGTAGGTGATCACGCCACCTTCGGTCACAGACGGCGTCGCCGTCAGGGTCGCTGTGGTGACATCGACCGAGTCGTTGATCGTGGTTTGAGCCGGGGTCGGATTCGGCGTCAGCTGTTCGAAGTTGCCACCGGTCGCACCGGTAATCGTGGTGCTGACGGTCGAGCCATTGTTGTAGACGTCGTTCGCCGGGGTTTCGAAATCGACACTGCCCTGGGTCTTG
>NZ_JATAAG010000031.1:0-1032 GCF_030341915.1 Pseudomonas sp. BCRC 81390
CCACCATCGACGCTGCTCAGCCCACTCAAGGTGCCATTGGCCACCGTCAGGTCAGCAAGCGTGAAGCCGCTCACCGCTTCGCTGAAGCTGATGGTCACCAGGCTGGTCTGGCCGGCGCCCAGGCTGCTGTTGGCAACCACGATGCTGGCCGCTGGGCGCTGGGTGTCGATGGCATAGTTGTTGGAGTCCGTGGTGCCGACCCCGGCATTGCCGGAGGCGCCGACCACGCCGCTGTTGTCCAGGCTGATGAGGTTGCTGGCGTCCTCGACGTTGGCGGCCGGGGTGAACGTCGCCGTCCAGGTCACGCCGCCATCGCTGCTGCTCACGGCACTCAAGCTGCCGTTGCTCACGCTCAGGTCGCTGTTGTCGAAGCCGCTCACCGCCTCGCTGAAGGTGATGGTCACCAGGCTCGACTCACCGGCACGCAGCGCGTTATCGGCGACCACGATGGTGGCACTGGGCAGCACGGTATTGACCGTGTAGTTGGCCGACTGGGTGGTGCCGGTGCCGACGTTGCCGGCCAGGTCGGCGATGCCGCTGTTGTTCAGGCTGATGACGTTGCTGGCATCCTGCACCGCCAGCGCCGGGGTAAAGGTCGCGGTCCAGGTGATGCCGCCGTCGCTGCTGGCCAGGTTGGCCAGGGTGCCGTTCTGCGCGCTGAGGTCGGCCAGGTCGAGGCCGTTCACCGCTTCGCTGAAGGTGATGGTGACCTGGGTCGTCTCGCCAGCACGCAACGCACTGTCGGCCAGCACGATGGTCGCCGTCGGGCGCTGGCTATCAATGCTGTAGTTGTTCGAAGCGGTACTGCCGCTGCCGGCGTTGCCCGCCGCGTCGGACACGCCGCTGTTGTCCAGGGTGATGAGGTTGCTGGTGTCGGTGATCCCGCTGGCCGGCGTCAGGGTCGCGGTCCAGGTCACGCCACCATCGACGCTGCTCAGCCCACTCAAGGTGCCATTGGCCACCGTCAGGTCAGCAAGCGTGAAGCCGCTCACCGCTTCGCTGAAGCTGATGGTCACCAGGCTGGTCTGGCCG
>NZ_JATAAG010000032.1:0-252 GCF_030341915.1 Pseudomonas sp. BCRC 81390
CGCAGATTGCGGTGGTGAAGATGATACGAACCGAAAGTTCGCAACGAACCACGAACATCACATATCCGGATTGGCTGGAGTGTCTACCAAGACGTTCTGGCAACAGAATTTCTTGACGACCATAGAGCATTGGAACCACCTGATCCCATCCCGAACTCAGCAGTGAAACGATGCATCGCCGATGGTAGTGTGGGGCTTCCCCATGTGAGAGTAGGTCATCGTCAAGATTCATTTCGCAAAACCCCTATCTGC
>NZ_JATAAG010000033.1:0-46037 GCF_030341915.1 Pseudomonas sp. BCRC 81390
GGCATACCTGGCGGAGGAAAACGTCGAGAACTCCAGCACATCCTCCAGGCCGAAGCGGAAGCTGTCGGTCATGGCGATGCCGAGGCTGGCAGGGTCGTTGCGCGCGGTGTCCAGATCCACCTCGACAAAGCGGGCGAGGGTGCCCGGGTCGCCGCTGGCGATACCTTGCCGGTAGCGGTCGAGTACCACCCGCGGCCAGGGGTCGTTGGCGAAGGCGATCCAGGCTTTGCGGTAGAGCAGGGTATCGATGTTGATGAACGAGGCGATGACGTCATGGCCCTCGGTGGCGCACCACTGGGGCACTGGCCTGGGTGGCGCCAGGGGCATCTGCGACACTGGGAAACGCTTGAGGGTCCCGGCTGCCGCAACCTCGTAGGCTTGCCAGATTTCCTGGTCGAGCAGCACGTAGACGTAACCCTGGCGCAACAGGCGCAACTGGTCGGTGTGCATCGGGTGAAAAGTGATCTCGCTGTCGTGCGCCAGGCGATAGGGGCGCTCGGTATCCGGGCGCGGGGCGTAGGCTTCGCGCAGCAGCAGGATCGGCAGGCCGGAGCGTTCGCAGAAATGACAGCGCCCGTAGGTGTTGGGAATCTCTTCCTGCATGGCGATGTGGATGGCTTTGCTGATGCTCATGAGGCGTTCCTTTTCCAGTGATTGACGCAACGGTCAGAACACTAGCGAGGAACGACTTCGCGGGGGAGCAACGGGCTTCCTAAAACGTTGTAGGAATATTCGGTTTAGCGCCCTTGAGTGCAAAAAAAGCCCCGGCATCTCTGCCGGGGCTTCTTCTTGTAGCTTGCAGCTTACAACTTGCCGTTCAGCTTACGCCTGGACCACCGGGATCTTGGCGTTGGCTGCCGCTTCGCGGAACTCGGCGATCTGGTCGAAGCTCAGGTAGCGGTAGACGTCGGCAGCCATGCTGTCGATGTCTTTCGCGTACTGCATGTACTCTTCGACGGTCGGCAGCTTGCCGATGATCGAAGCGACAGCAGCCAGTTCGGCCGATGCCAGGTACACGTTGGTGGCGTCGCCCAGACGGTTCGGGAAGTTACGGGTCGAAGTGGACACCACGGTCGAACCGGTCTGCACACGTGCCTGGTTACCCATGCACAGCGAGCAGCCTGGCATTTCCATGCGCGCACCGGCCTTGCCGTAGATGCCGTAGTAGCCTTCTTCGGTCAGCTGGTGGGCGTCCATCTTGGTTGGCGGAGCCAGCCACAGGCGGGTAGGGATACCGCCCTTGACCTTGTCCAGCAGCTTGCCGGCGGCGCGGAAGTGACCGATGTTGGTCATGCACGAACCGATGAACACTTCGTCGATCTTCTCGCCCTGTACCGAGGACAGCAGGCGTGCATCGTCCGGGTCGTTCGGCGCGCAGAGCACAGGCTCCTTGACGTCGGCCAGGTCGATTTCGATGATTTCAGCGTATTCGGCATCGGCGTCGGCCGACAGCAGCTCAGGCTTGGCCAGCCAGGCTTCCATGGCCTGGGCGCGGCGCTCCAGGGTGCGGGCATCGCCGTAGCCTTCGCCAATCATCCAGCGCAGCAGGGTGATGTTCGACTGCAGGTACTCGGCGATGGCCTTTTCCGGCAGCTTGATGGTGCAACCGGCAGCGGAACGCTCGGCCGAGGCGTCGGACAGCTCGAAGGCTTGCTCGACGGTCAGGTCGTTCAGGCCTTCGATCTCGAGAATGCGGCCGGAGAAGATGTTCTTCTTGCCTTTCTTCTCGACGGTCAGCAGGCCCTTCTGGATAGCGTAGTAAGGGATGGCATGAACCAGGTCACGCAGGGTGATGCCTGGCTGCAGTTTGCCCTTGAAGCGCACCAGTACCGATTCCGGCATGTCCAGCGGCATGACGCCGGTGGCAGCAGCGAAGGCTACCAGGCCGGAACCGGCCGGGAACGAAATGCCGATTGGGAAGCGGGTGTGCGAGTCGCCACCGGTACCCACGGTGTCAGGCATCAGCATGCGGTTCAGCCAGCTGTGGATGATGCCGTCGCCCGGGCGCAGCGACACGCCGCCACGGGTGCGGATGAAGTCTGGCAGGGTGTGGTGGGTGGTCACGTCGATCGGCTTCGGATAAGCCGCGGTGTGGCAGAACGACTGCATTACCAGGTCGGCGGAGAAGCCCAGGCACGCCAGGTCTTTCAGCTCGTCGCGGGTCATCGGGCCAGTGGTGTCCTGGGAACCGACGGTGGTCATCTTCGGCTCGCAGTAGGTACCTGGGCGCACGCCCTTGCCTTCCGGCAGGCCGCAGGCACGACCGACCATCTTCTGCGCCAGGGTGTAGCCCTTGCCCGAATCGGCAGGCTGCTCCGGCTTCTTGAACAGGTCGGAAGCGCCCAGGCCCAGCTCGGCGCGAGCCTTTTCGGTCAGGCCACGGCCGACGATCAGCGGGATACGGCCGCCAGCGCGGACTTCATCCAGCAGCACTTCGGTCTTCAGCTGGAAGGTGGTGACCAGTTCGTCGCTGCCGTGACGGCGCACTTCGCCCTTGAACGGGTAAACGTCGATGACGTCGCCCATGGCCAGGTTGGTGCAGTCGAATTCGATCGGCAGGGCGCCGGCGTCTTCCATGGTGTTGTAGAAGATCGGGGCGATCTTGGTGCCGAAGCAGAAGCCACCGGCGCGCTTGTTCGGTACGTACGGGATGTCGTCGCCGAAGAACCACAGCACCGAGTTGGTAGCCGATTTACGCGAGGAGCCGGTACCGACCACGTCACCGACGTAGGCAACCGGGAAGCCCTTGGCCTTGACCGCTTCGATCTGGGCCAGCGGGCCGACCGAGCCAGGCTGCTGCGGCTCGATGCCGTCGCGGGCCATTTTCAGCATGGCCAGGGCGTGCAGCGGGATGTCCGGGCGCGACCAGGCGTCCGGGGCAGGCGACAGGTCGTCGGTGTTGGTTTCGCCAGGCACCTTGAACACGGTCAGGGTGTACTTGTCGGCGATCGCCGGGCGCGAGGTGAACCACTCGCCGGCAGCCCAGGATTCCAGCACGGCCTTGGCATGGACGTTGCCGGCCTTGGCTTTTTCGGCCACGTCGTGGAAGGCGTCGAACATCAGCAGGGTGTGCTTGAGCTGTTCGGCCGCGACGGCGCCCAGTTCGGCGTCATCCAGCAGCGCAACCAGCGTCTCGATGTTGTAGCCGCCCTGCATGGTGCCCAGCAGTTCGGTGGCGTGCTTGCGGTCGATCAAAGGCGACTTGGCTTCGCCCTTGGCGATAGCGGACAGGAAAGCGGCCTTGACGTAGGCGGCTTCGTCGACCCCTGGTGGTACGCGGTGAGTGATCAGGTCTACGAGGAAGGCTTCTTCGCCGGCCGGCGGGTTTTTCAGCAGCTCGACCAGGCCTGCAGTTTGTTCGGCGTTCAGCGGCTGGGGCACGATGCCCAGGGCGGCACGCTCTTCGATGTGTTTGCGGTAGGCTTCAAGCACAGTTATTTCCCTCATCAGTGGTCCCTAAAGGGGGTCCGGGACGCTCATCCAGCATTCAATGCACCCATGCGCTGCCACGGCTTTGTGGGCCGCCCAGCCAGGGTCGCAAAGAATCCTTACAGAAGCTGCTTTCAAAGTTTTACGCCTGCAGAACGGAAAGCTGATGAGGGCTGGCACGGGCATGCGAGGGATGCATGGCCCGGGCCAACGCCGTTCTACCGGATGAACTGTGCTCGTGACGCTTTGAAAACAGCTTCCAACGGACATTGTTGCCTTTGAAAAGGCGGGATGATTCTACGGCAAAAAAAGCCTGAAGGTAAGGCGGCGAAGACGACTTTAACGAGTGACCCTGGTTAGACAAAGGGCTAACATGGGCCCGTGTTCCACCGCCAAGCTGTTGTTTTTCATGTCCAACAAGTCCATCAAGACCCCGTGTGTCGGCCTCTGCTCAACGGTGTATGGCGACACGGTATGCCGTGGCTGCAAGCGCTTTCACCATGAAGTGATCCACTGGAACGGCTACGACGATGCGCAAAAGCGTGCGGTGTGGTTGCGTCTGGAGCAACTGCTGGTGCAGGTGATGATGGCCAAGCTGGAGGTGTTCGACAAAGCCCTGCTGCGCCAGCAATTGGAGCAGCGGTCCATCCGCTTTGTCGAGCAGCAGTCCGAGTATTGCTGGGCATACCAGCTGATTGCCCGCGGGGCCCGGATGATCCGCGACCTGGAAGCTTACGGCATGGTGCTGCTGCCGGAATTCCGCGATTGGGAGCTGCCGCAGCTGCGCGATGCCATCGACCGCGAGTTCTTCCTGTTGTCCGAAGCGCATTACCAGCGCTACATCGCCCCGGCGTTCTTGAACAGCACACTGGAATAGCGGCCTCTCCCAACGGCCAGCGCGGCTGGCGCACTCCGACCATCTGGCCAACCCATCGCGGATCGTTGTGAACGCAGTGGGGCCAGCCCCTGCTGCATCAGTCGCCGGTGTACTCGCAGCCGCTGGTGCAGGTTTCGTGGATACGCACTTTCGACAGCTCGGGCATCAGCGGCTTGACCTGGTCCCAGATCCATTTGGCGATGACTTCGCTGGTCGGGTTCTCGAGCCCCGGGATGTCGTTCAGGTAGTTGTGATCCAGCTGATCGTAAATCGGCTTGAAGATCGCCTTCACTTCGGCAAAATCACGAATCCAGCCGGTGTGCGGGTCGAGCGGGCCGGTCAGGTGCAGGCCGACCTTGAACGAGTGACCGTGCAGCCGACCGCATTTGTGCCCAGCCGGGACGTGGGGCAGGCGGTGGGCCGATTCGAATGTAAATTCCTTGAAGATTTCCACGCTGTCGTAACTCTTTATGAATCAAGAATGCGCGCAGTCTACCAGCATGCCCGCTACAAGGCTTGCAGGCGTTCGTGCAACCGCCCGGTGGCGATCAGTTCCAGCAGCTCGTCGCCCAGCCGCTGGCTTTCGGCAATCGCTTTGTACCAGTAACGCTTGCGGCCTGGCGCATCCCCCATGAAACGCTTGAAGTCGTTACGGTCGGGTAGCTTGCCGTAGGGCAGGGCGGCCAGGTATTGCGGCGACGGTGTGATCAGCAGCACGTTCTGCAGGCGCGTGGCATCGCCCCTGCGCCACGGCAGGGCCTTGTCGAACCAGCCAGGCACGACCTTGTCGGTGAAGTGCGGGTACAGCACCAGGTCGTCGCCGCGGTAGGGCAGGTCAAGGTGGTAATCGAGCAGGCCGCCGTCACGGTAGGTGCCGGCACCGGCACCGGGGATGTCTTTCACACCCTCCATGACCATGGGGATGGAGCCTGAGGCGAGCAGGGCATGGCGCAGGTTGGCCAGGTCCAGCGGCAGGCAGCGCGAGGGGAAATCGGTGAGCGCGTCGAGCGGCGGCGTGGCGCGGCCATCGTGGAGGATGATGCGTTCAAAGTGACGGGCCAGGCGCGCACGGCCAAGCAGGTTGCTGGCCACCACCGAACCCAGGCCTAGGCCCAGGCGCGCGCGATGATCGTGGGCAAGATGCCCATGGCTCTTGACCACCAGGATGTTCAGGCGATAGTGCGGGTTGGCCAGCAGCTCGCCGTCGCGGCCTTGCAACAGGTCATCGAGCATGCGTTGGCAGCTGCGGCTGATCTCGGTGGGCGTGACGCCCTTGGCAAAATCCTGCTCGGTATACAGTTCGCCCAGGCGACGGATGCCTGCGACCGGGTCGTCAAGGCAGGCACTGGCGAAGCGCCAGGCACCGATCGAGGCACCGATCAGGGCGCGCTGCCGTGGCGCCGACGGCAGCCATTCACCGAACAGTGCCAGGTCCAGGCCCTGGATGCCCAGCGGCTTCGGCCCACCCGCGGCACCCGGCAGCACGCCCACATCGGCCGCCTGCAAGCCGCGCTCGCGGATCTGCCGCAGGGCACGCTGGCCGGCCTTGAAGGTGAGGGCGGGGTACTTGACGTGGATGGCACTCATGGCGGGTCTCTTGGGCGGTAAGTGGGCATTATAGGGACCCTGCGGGGTATGTGCAGGTCGGCAAGCCGCTGGCCCATTGACCTGCGCTATCATGCCGGCAGTTGTTTTCAGGTTGAATTAAGGACCGCTGGGTAATCTTAACCCCGTAGACAACTTGTACAGTTCTCAGGAGAGAAGAACGATGAAAACCTTGACTGCCCTGTTCACCGCCGCCGCCCTCGCGTTCGGCGCCAACGCCGCCTTCGCCAAGGACGTGCAGCCCGACGAAGTGGTCAAACTGGTCAACGCCAAGACCATCAAGTCGCTGGACGAACTCAAGGCCGCTGCCGTGGCCAAGCACCCGGGGGCCACGGTCACCGACTCCGAGCTGGAAGACGAATACGGTCGCTACGTCTACAAGGTCGAGCTGCGCGACAGCCAGAATGTCGAGTGGGATGTCGACCTGGATGCCAAGACCGGTGAAGTCCTCAAGGACGAGCGGGACAACTGATGATCCACCTGCCGCGGTCGGCACGCTACCTCGCGCTGGTGCTGCTGGCCGCTTGTTCGCTGGCCATGGCCCGCGACCTTGACCAGGACGAAGCCCTGGAACTGCGCCAGAAGGGTGTCATCCTGCCACTCGAGCATCTGCTGGAAACTGCCCTGGGGCGTCACCCCGGGGCACGCCTGCTGGAGGCCGAGCTGGAGGAAGACAACGATCGCTATGAATATGAAGTCGAGTTGCTGACGGTTGAAGGCGTGGTGCGCGAGGTCAAGCTCGATGCCAGCACCGGTACCCTGCTCAAGGACGAGGAAGACGACTGAATGCGCCTGTTGCTAGTCGAAGATAACGTGCCGCTGGCCGATGAACTGACCCGTGCACTGCAACGCCAGGGCTACGCTGTCGACTGGCTGGCCGATGGGCGCGATGCCGTGTACCAGGGGCAGAGCGAACCGTACGACCTGATCATTCTCGACCTGGGCTTGCCAGGCTTGCCGGGCCTTGAGGTGCTGGCCCAATGGCGCGCCGCCGGCCTGGCCACACCCGTGCTCGTCCTCACTGCGCGCGGCTCGTGGGCCGAGCGTATCGAAGGGCTGAAGGCTGGGGCTGATGACTACCTGAGCAAGCCGTTTCACCCCGAAGAGCTGCAACTGCGCATCCAGGCGTTGCTGCGCCGTGCCCGTGGCCTGGCCAACCAACCGACGCTGGAGGCGGCCGGCCTGCACCTGGACGAAAGCCGCCAGTGCGTCAGCCGCGACGGCGTGGATATCCAGCTGACCGCCGCCGAGTTCCGCCTGCTGCGCTACTTCATGCTGCATCCGCAGCAGATCCTGTCCAAGAGCCATCTGGCCGAGCACCTCTACGACGGTGAGACCGAGCGTGATTCCAACGTGCTGGAAGTGCACGTCAACCATTTGCGGCGCAAGCTGGGCCGCAGCGTCATCGAGACTCGCCGCGGGCAAGGCTATATCTACGCCGGGAGCACCGCGTGAAGTCGATCCAGGCGCGCCTCAGCCTGGGCCTGGTGGCGGTGCTGGTGGTGGTCGGCCTGGTGCTGGCGCAACTGACCCTGTGGCTGTTCGAGGCTGGCCTGCAGCGTTACCTGGAAAACGGCCTGCGCAAGGAAAGCGAGAACCTGCTGGTCGCCCTGGTGCGCGGGCCTTCGGGCCTGCAGCTGGATGAGCGGCGTATCTCGGCGGCTTACCAGCGGCCGTTTTCCGGCTATTACTTCCGCATCGATTTCGATAAAGGCACCTGGCGTTCTCGTTCGCTGTGGGACCTGGACATGCCCAAACCTGCTGCACCGGGGCTTTCCGACAGCCACCAACTGGGGCCGGAAGGTCAGCAATTGCTGGCCTTGCGCGCCGATTACCGGCGCCTGGGGCAGGACATCTCGATCAGCGTGGCACAGGACTATTCGCCGGTCCGCGACGGTTTCCGGCGCATGCAGCAGATCGGCCTGGGCATGGGCCTGGTGGCACTGGTCCTGGTGCTGGTGTTGCAACGCATCACCGTGACCCGCTCGCTGCGGCCACTGGAGCGCGCGCGTCAGCAAATCGCCCAGTTGCAGCAGGGCCAGCGCTCGCAGCTGGATGCCGAGGTGCCCAGCGAACTGGCGCCATTGGTGGGGCAGATCAACCATTTGTTACTGCATACCGAAGACAGCCTGCGCCGCTCGCGCAATGCTCTGGGCAACCTTGGCCATGCGCTGAAGACGCCGCTGGCGGTGCTGCTGAGCCTGGCCTCCAGCGAGCGGCTGAACGAATTGCCCGAGGTTCGCGCGCAGATGCGTGAGCAACTGGAGCAGATCCAGCAACGCCTGACGCGAGAGCTGAACCGGGCAAGGTTGGCGGGTGACGCGCTGCCGGGCGCGCAGTTCGACTGTGACGCCGAATTGCCGGGGCTGCTGGCGACGCTGGGGATGATTCATGGTGAGGGCTTGTTGCTGGCCAGCGATGTACCGTCCGGGCTGTTGCTGCCATGGGACCGCGAGGACTTCCTCGAATTGCTCGGCAACCTGCTGGACAATGCCTGCAAATGGGCTGACAGCGAGGTGCGCCTGGGCATTGCGGTGGATGCCGAGGGCTACCGGTTGTGGATCGATGACGATGGCCCAGGCATCCCCGGCAGCCAGCGGCAACAGGTGCTGGAACGCGGGTCGCGGCTGGACGAGCAGGTTGACGGGCATGGCCTGGGCCTGGGTATCGTGCGCGATATCGTCGAGGCCTGGGGCGGCCGCCTGGCGCTGCTGGATAGCCCCTTGGGCGGGCTACGGGTTGTTATCGACCTGCCGCGCAAGGTTCGATAATGCCGCGGCCGCTGTGCGGCCCATCGCCGGCAAGCCCACAGTTTAAGCGCTGGCTCAGGATGACGCGGCACTTGCAGGGGGGGCCGCGAAGAAGACACCGCGGCGGATGGCACGGGCTTCGCCCGTGTTCGCGGGGCAAGCCCGCTCCTACAGGGACCGCGCCAGCTTTCAGAAATTGAGCAAAGCAGTTGCTCCTTCAGCTTCGAATTGACGCGGCACCTATGGCAGCTGGCTTGCCGGCGATGGGCTGTAACGCACTCCTCGATATCAGCAATGCAAAAAAATTGCAGTGCAGCCGCATTTTTTTGAATTAGCCCAATCTCACCCTGCCGGGCAAAATCCCTCGCATGAAACCCTGCGGTTTCCATCCCTCCACGGACGGAACCCCTTTGGCGATTGCCGATGCAATACGCGGCCCAGGCCATTACGGCTGGGCTTTCTTTTCCAACCAGAAAAAGCAAAGACTTCGACCACCTTCATGTCTGCCTCGCGTTCCGATACTCGTCTGCAGCGGCTGTTGCCTGCGCCCCTGAATATTCCCCCCAGAGAATGGTTGCGTGCCGGTATCGGCGCACTGTTCGGCCTGTTCCTCGCCGGTTGGCTGACCAGCATGGCCTTTGGCCCGGGCATCGCCTTGCACCTGCTCGGCCCGCTGGCGGCTTCGGCCGTGCTGGTGTTCGCCGTGCATTCCGGCCCGTTGGCCCAGCCCTGGCCGGTGCTGGGCAGCTACGCCGTGGCCGGCGCGGTCGGCCTGGCCATGCGCCAGGGCTTCGGCCCGGAGTTGTGGGTGGCCGCCGCCGCCCTGGGTATTTCGATCCTGATGATGTGCCTGCTGCGCTGCCTGCACCCGCCGGGTGGCGGGGTGGCGGTGAGCGCGGTGCTGGCCGACTCGGGGCTGACCGCCATGGGCGATCACCTGCTGCAGCCGGTGCTGCTCAATGCGCTGATCCTGGTGACGGTGGCGGTCCTCTATAACCGCCTGACGGGCGTGCGCTATCCGAAAGTCGCAGCGCCACGCAAGGACCTGCACCATACCCATGACCCGCTGCCCAGCGAACGGGTCGGCATCCGTGGCGAAGACTTGGACCAGGCGCTGGGGGAACTGGGCGAGTTCGTCGACGTCACCCGTGACGAACTGGAACGCATCATCCTTGCCACCGAACAACACGCCCTGCAGCGCAGCCTGGGCGGCATCACCGCCGCCTCGGTCATGTCCCGCGATGTTCAGTTCGCCTCGCCCGATACCACCCTGGAGCAGGCCTGGCAGATGCTCGCCAGCCATCACCTGAAAACCCTGCCGGTACTGCAGCACGGCAAGCTGGTGGGCATCGTCAGCCTCAGCGACCTGGTCGGCCCGGCCATGCAGCGGGGCCGCTTCAGTTGGCGCGGCTTGTTCGGCCGCAAGGCGGTGCGCATGGAGCAGGTAATGAGCCGCCGGGTCATCAGCGTCAGCAGCCAGCACCCGCTGGAGCGGTTGCTGCCGTTGCTGTGCGAACAGGGCCTGCACTGCCTGCCGGTGCTGGAAGCCGAGCAGCTGGTGGGCGTGATCACCCAGACCGACCTGATCGCCGGCCTCAAGCGCCAGCTACTCAGCCGAACCGAAGCGTCAGATCAGCGGGTCCCAGCGTTGTGACCAGTCGCTGGCGCCGGCGGCTACCAGCCGGCGCAGGATGGCGAAGGCTTGTTGCAGGGCCTCGCTGTCCCGTTTGCGCGGGTACACCAGATAGGTCGGGTAGGTGAATTCCGGCGCCTGCGGGACCCGCTCGAACACCCCGCTGTCCAGGTAGGCTTGCACTACCCGGGTACGGAAGTAGCCACTGCCGCCCTGCTCGAGAATGAACTGCAACGCCAACGGGCCCAGGTTGAAGCTCAGGGCCGGGCGCGCGCAGTCGGGCAGGGCAGCATCGTGCTGGCGGCGGAAGGCTTCGCCCCAGTCGATGTAGATGTACGGGTCGGGTCGGTCGACCCGGCGCACGCGAATCAGTTTCTCTTCCATCAGCTGCTCCACCTGCAGCCCTGGGCCATAGTTCGGCTGGTAGACCAGCGCGGCATCCAGCAGGCCCATTTCAACCTTGCGCAGCAGCGACTCGCCATCACTCACCTCGCTGCGGATGGCATGGCTGGGTAGCTGTTGATGCAGGGCACTGACCCAGTCGAGCATCATCGGGTTGCCCAGGCTTACCTCACCGCCTACATGCAGCACTTGCTGGCAGCCTTGTGGCAGCGGCAGGTCGCGGCGCGCCGCTTCCCAGGTTTGCACCAGCTGGTTGGCATAGCTGACGAAGGCCTTGCCGTCGCTGGTCAGGCTGGCGCCGTTGCGGCTGCGTACGAACAGCTGGCAACCCAGTTGCTGCTCCAGGCGCTGTACACGGGCGGTAATTGCCGTCTGTGACACGAACAGGCGTTCGGCGGCGGCAACCAGGCTGCCGCAACGCACGATTTCCAGAAAGGTTCGGGCCTGATCGATGTCCATGTGCTGCTCGTGAGTTGAAGGGGTGGCCTATTCTAGAGGCTTTGCACTGTTATGGGGCGCTTTTGCGCTGTCTGCAAATTTGCAGGTCGGTTGTGACTTTAGACCCATGGCAGTGCCGCTGTAGCGGTCCATACTCAGGTTTCGCCCTTCAATAACAACAAATACCGGGTTTCCCTCGATATGAGCTACCAGCACAGCTACGCCCACTCCATTACCGACCCTGCCGCATTCTGGGCGGAACAGGCCGCGCACCTGGCCTGGCACCGCAAGCCTGCCCTGACCTTGCAGGACAACGCCGACGGTACCCACCGCTGGTTCGCCGATGGCCGACTGAACAGCTGCTACCTGGCCCTCGATCACCAGATCGAGCAGGGCCGGGGCGAACAGCTGGCGCTGATCTACGATTCGCCGGTGACCGGCGTGCAGCAGGCCTATACCTACCATCAGTTGCGTGACGAGGTAGCACGCCTGGCCGGTTTGCTGCGCCAGCTGGGGGTGAACAAGGGCGACGGGGTGATCATCTACATGCCCATGGTGCCGCAGGCGGCCATGGCCATGCTGGCCTGTGCGCGGATCGGTGCGGTGCACTCGGTGGTGTTCGGTGGCTTTGCCGCCAACGAACTGGCCTTGCGCATCGGCGATGCCCGGCCAACGTTGCTGCTGACGGCCTCCTGCGGGCTGGAGTTCGACCGGGTGATCGCCTACAAGCCGCTCGTCGACCGCGCTCTGCAGCTGGCCCGGCACCAGCCGCGCAATGTGCTGGTGCTGCAACGGCCGCAAGCCCGCGCCGAACTGCAGGCGGGCCGTGACCTGGACTGGCAGGCGGCATTGGCCCAGGCCGAGCCGGTGCCACCGGTGGAGCTGGATGCGGGCGACCCGCTGTACATCATGTATACCTCGGGCACCACCGGCAAACCCAAAGGCATCGTGCGCGAAAACGGCGGCAACGCCGTGGCGCTGTGCTATGCCATGCGCCACATCTACGGCATGCAGGCGGGCGACGTGTGGTGGGGAATTTCCGATGTCGGCTGGGTGGTCGGCCATTCGCTGATTGTCTACGGGCCACTGATGAGTGGCTGCACCACGGTGTTCTACGAAGGCAAGCCGATCCGTACCCCGGACGCTTCGGCCTACTGGCGCGTGGTGGAGCAGTACAAGGTCAATGCCCTGTTCTGTGCGCCCACCGCCATGCGTGCCATCCGCAAGGAGGACCCGGACGGTGAGCTGATCCGCAAGCATGACCTGAGCTCGCTGCGCCAGTTGTTCCTGGCGGGCGAGAAACTCGATTCCAGCACCCACGAATGGCTGGAGCGGGTCACTGGCAAGCCGGTGCACGACCATTGGTGGCAGACCGAGACCGGCTGGCCGGTCACCGCACCCTGCGTCGGGCTGGAGGGCAGCGCGGCGAAGCCGGGGTCCAGCAACCGGGCGGTGCCGGGCTACCACGTGCAGGTGCTGGATGACGAGGGGCATTTGCTGGGGCCGAACCACCAGGGCTCGATCGTCATTGCGCTGCCGCTGCCGCCCGGCTGCAGCCAGACGCTATGGGGCGACCACGAGCGCTACCTGCAGGCCTACCTGCGCACCTACCCGGGGTACTACCACACGGGTGATGGCGGCTATCTGGATGACGAAGGCTTCGTCTACATCATGGGGCGCACGGATGATGTGATCAACGTGTCCGGGCACCGGCTGTCCACCGGTGAGATGGAGGACCTGGTGGCACGTCATCCGGCGGTGGCCGAATGCGCAGTGATCGGCGTGCATGACGAAATCAAGGGGCAGGTGCCATTGGCCCTGGTGGTGCTCAAGGATGGCGAGGGCATCGCCGAGGCGCAGTTGCTGGTGGAGCTGGTGGGCAGCGTGCGCGAGGAGATTGGTGCATTGGCCTGCTTCAACCGGGTACGGCTGGTGAAGCGGCTGCCCAAGACCCGTTCGGGGAAGATCCTGCGGGCCGTGCTGCGCAAGATTGCCGACGGGCAGGACTACGTGCCGCCTTCGACCCTGGATGACCCGGCGGTACTCGGGGAGATCGAAGCGGTGCTGGCGGACTTGCCCAGGGCTGGCTGATCAGGTGATGTTGCGGGCCTCCTCGCAGGTGCACCTGCGAGGAGGCCTGTCAGGCAACTCGATCCTCGGGCCCAAGCTGATGCAACTGCCCCAGCCGGCTGCGGGTGCGCATCAAGTCGGCAAGCGGCCCGTCCAGGCTCTCTTCCAGCGGCCGTTTACCGAGCACTATCACCTGCCGGTCCTGGTCATACAGCACATCCACCAGGTTGACCAAACGCTGCTGCGCCGCCAGCGAGCATTCCGAAAGACTGTCCAGCCCGTCGATGATCCATTCATCGTATCGCTCGGCCAGTACCAGATAGTCGATAACCGC
This sequence comes from Pseudomonas sp. BCRC 81390, assembly GCF_030341915.1. NCBI lineage: Bacteria > Pseudomonadati > Pseudomonadota > Gammaproteobacteria > Pseudomonadales > Pseudomonadaceae > Pseudomonas > Pseudomonas sp. BCRC 81390. The sequence continues at coordinate 13,539 of NZ_JATAAG010000033.1, forward strand.
CGTGGCGTTCTCGCACAGGTCGGCAAAGGCAAACACTACCCGCCGGCCATCGCTGGCCAGTGCGCGCAACGGGCGCTTGTTCACTTCCAGCACCAGCGGCTGTTGTTGCGGCACCCCGAGCGCCTGGCGTTGTGCCGCGGTGCCCGGCCAGGCATAGCAACCACGGGTGAAGCGCTGATGTTCGCGGTTGGCCGGCAGGCTGCGGAAATCGGTGTCGCCACTGACCTCGAGCACTTCCATCGAGCTGTTGATCAGGCGGATCACCGGCAGGAAGCGCTCATGGTACAACGGGTTGGGCAGTAGCCCTTCGGGCGCATAATTGGACGTTACCAGCAACCACACCCCGCGGCTGAACAGGGCGTTGAACAGGCGCGTCAGCAACATGGCATCGCCAATGTCGTGCACGTGGAACTCGTCGAAGCACAGCACCCGGCAGCCGCCCAGCAACTCGTCGAGGGTCGCGCCCAGCGCATCATCCAGCGCGCGGTGGCGGTGCATGCCCTGGTGCAGGCGGGCAAAGAAGTCATGGAAATGCAGGCGTTGCTTGGCCGCTACCGGCACGGCCTGGAAGAAACCATCGAGCAGCCAGCTCTTGCCGCGCCCCACCGGGCCGTACAGGTACAGGCTACGCGGTTGGCCTTGTTCGAGCTGTGCCAGTTGCCCGGCCATGCACTGGATTACTAGGCGCTGGCCGTCGCTGAGCTGATAACCGCGGCCGCGTGCCTGCTCTTCGAACCAGCTGAGCAGTTCGCTCTGTGGGGCGGTGTCACGCAAGCGCCGGCCGAGCTGGCGTAACGAGGTAGGAATCCAGGCGGGCACAGCGAAGCTCCTTCGGCAATAGGGGGGGAGCATGCAGCTTGCCCGAGGGCAGCCAGTTTGACTAATACAGAAAGTGCGCGGCAATCATCGCCTGGCGCGATAGGTCGGGCCCTCAGGCGTACAGTGAAGGACATGACCGATACCGAGGAGGGACGAGCATGCATGCCGACTATGATCTGGAGCGCTTCGTCGAGGCGCAGAACCGGGTGTACGATCAGGTGATGCAGGAGCTGCAGGCCGGGCACAAGCGCAGCCACTGGATGTGGTATGTGTTTCCGCAGCTCGCTGGCCTGGGCCGCAGTGCCATGGCCGAGCGTTATGCCCTGGCCGGGATCGACGAAGCCCGGGCCTACCTTGCTCACCCGCTGCTGGGGCCGCGCCTGCAAGCTTGCCTGAGTGCGCTGCTGCAACACCGCGACAAGAGTGCCAGGGCAGTACTCGGCAGCCCCGATGACCTCAAGCTGCGTTCGTGCCTGACCCTGTTCGCCCGGGCGGCGCCCGACAACCCGTTGTTCCAGCGGGCGTTGGCGCAGTTCTATGACGGCAAGCCAGACCCCCTGACGGTGTCCGCCTTGGCGGGTTAGCTCAGAGCTTGCGCTCCAGTTGGCGCTCGATCATGTATTTCACGGCCAGCCGGCGCTCCTTGAGGTGACGCAGGTCTTCGTCCTCGAAGTTGCCGGCCGAGATCGACTCGGCGGCAAGCACCTGGTTATCGATGTCCACGTACTCGTCGAGCAGCCGGTCCAGCGCCTTGTCCTGCTGGCGGCGTTGCTGGACGATTTCACGTGGGTAATGCAGGTCCTGGTAGAGATCGTGAGAAACAGGCATGGGAGTCCTCCATGGTCGATGCAGTTGCCTCATCTGATTGGAAGGGAGGAATGCGATTGTGTTGAAGCGAGGCGGGCGGAAAGCGACGGATGGTCACTGGGTAACACACGGAAACGACTAACTCGCTGTTTTCTGGCAATTTTTTTTCATCAGGGGGTTCACAGACCGAAAGTTTGTTGTTAAAGTGCCGCGCATTCCAAGACAACAACCCAGTTGTCACTCAGTTGGAATTGTCTGAGCAGCGAATGCTGCATCCGATACAGGGGCGTCGCCAAGCGGTAAGGCAGCAGGTTTTGATCCTGCCATGCGTTGGTTCGAATCCAGCCGCCCCTGCCATTTTCTAGCTTCAAACGTATCTTGGTCCGGTGCTTGAACAGTAAGCGCTGGGCTTTGCCGTATCTGCCTTTTGCATTTCCTTGTAGGCGCGACGCAAGGCCGCGCCTACGCGGTCCTGGTCGTCAGCATGTCGTTCAGCACCCGGGCCAGTTCATCGGCCTGGACCGGCTTCTGCACTACCAGGCTGCCCGGCAGCTCCAGCCCCTGCAATTCCGCGTAACCGGTAAGCAACACCACTGGCAGGTGCGGATACCGTTCGCGTGCGGCCAAGGCCAGTTGTGCGCCGTTGAACTCGGGCATGGCGAAATCGCTCAGCAGCAAGTCGATTCGCTCATCCAGCAAGGCCAGGGCCTGTTCGCCGCTGTGTGCCTGGCGCACCTGGTAGCCATACTGGCGTAACACATCGCCAAGCATGTCGCGCACCAGGTGGTCGTCATCCACCAGCAGTATCGTCCGGTTGCCGCCGCTTGCGCTGATCGAGTGGCTGAGCAGCGGCGGTAGTGGTTCACTCACCGCTTGATCCTTGACCGCCGGCAGGTACACCGCCACCTGCGTGCCGCGCCCCGGCACGGTGTCGATGTGCACGCCACCCCCGGACTGCTTGGCGAAGCCGAACACCTGCGCCAGGCCCAGGCCCGAGCCCTTGCCGATGTCCTTGGTGGTGAAGAACGGCTCGAACACCTTGGCCAGCACCTCTTCGCTCATGCCGCAGCCGGTGTCGCGTATGCTCATCACCACGTACTCGCCCGGGTCCGGGTCTTCGGGGCGTTGCGGGCGGGCTTCAACACGGGTGTTACGGGTCGCCAGGGTCAGTTGGCCACCGTCAGGCATGGCGTCGCGGGCATTGATCGCCAGGTTGAGGATGATCATCTCGGTCTGGGTCGGGTCGGTCAGTGCCTGCCACAGGGTCGGCTCCAGGTCCAGGCGTACCGAGACATTGCCGCCCAGGGTGCGGCGCAGCAGCTCCTCCAGGCCGGCCAGGGTGCGGTTGAGGTTCAGCGGCACTGGCTCCAGGCGCTGACGGCGGGAGAAAGCCAGCAACTGCGAGGTCAGCTTGGCGCCGCGTTCGCCGGCTTCGCGGATGTGCGTGAGGCGCGAGCGGGCCTTGTCCAGGTCGCCCTTGGCCAGGTCGCGTTCGAGGAAGCTGGCACCGGTGAGGATCACTGTCAGCAGGTTGTTGAAGTCGTGGGCCACGCCAGCGGTCAGCTGGCCGACCGCCTCCAGGCGCTGCATCTGTTGCAGTGCTGCCTCGATGCGTTCGCGTTCGTCGATCTGCTCGCGCAGGCGTGCGTTGGCTTCGGCCAGGCCCATGGCGGCCTCGCGTTCGCTGGTGATGTCGCGTGCCACCACGTACAGCAAGGTGTCTTCCGGCACCACCACCCACGACAACCAGCGCTGCTGGCCGCCGGCATGCAAGACGCGCCCGACGAAGCGGGCGCTGGTGCGGCCGTGGGCGAGGGCGGCCAGTTCGGTGAGCAGCAGTTCCTGGTCGGGCTCGGGCAGCAGGTGCAGCAGCGAGGACCGGCTCAGGCGCTCGCGGGAAAAGCCCAGGCTGGCCTCCCAGGCGGGGTTCAATGCAACCGGGGTCAGGTCCTTGTTGAGCACCGCCAGCAGGTCCTGCGACAGCTCCCAGGCGCGGTCGCGTTCGCGGGTACGGCGCTCGACCCGTTCACCAAGCATCTCGTTAAGCTGACGCAGCGCCTGGGTGGCCAGGCGCTGGGTATGGATGTCCTGCAGCACGCCGGAGAAGCGCACGCACTGGTCGTTGACGAACTGACTCTGGCCGCTGCTGAGCAACCAGCGCGGCTCCTGGCCATCGGGCTGGGCGATGCGAAATTCCACCCGGTACTGGCCACCGTTTTGCGGGCGCATGGCGCGGTCTACCGCTTCGCGCACCAGCGGCAGGTCGTCGGGGTAGATGCCGGCATAGAACACGTCCAGGGTCATTTCGGTACTGGTGGGCAGGCCGAACAAGGTCTTGCAGCGGTCATCCCAGAGCAACAGCCCTTCTTGCGGGCGCATGTCCCAGGTGCCCATGCCGGCCGCGTCGATGGCAATGCGCGCACGTGCCTCGACGTCGGCCAGGGCCTCTTCGGCGCGCCGCCGGCGCTGGCGCTCCTGCACCTCGGTCAGGGCCCGGCGCACTGCCTTGGGCAGCAGTGGCAGGTTCTTCTTCAGCACATAATCGGTGGCACCCAGGCGGATCATTTCCACCGCATGCTCTTCGCCGTAAATGCCGGACAGGAAAATGAACGGGATGTCCGGTGCCAGGCGCTGGGCTATCGCCAGCACTTCAGTGCCGGACGAGCCCGGCAACACACAGTCGCACAGGATCAGGTCGTAGCGGGCCTCGCGCAGGGCGTGCTCTACGCCAACATGGTCGAATACCAGTTGCGCCTGCACATGCAGCCCGCTGCGCTCCAGGCGCATCAGGGTCAGCTCGGCATCCATCGAACTGTCCTCGACCATCAACAGTTTCAGCGGCATTGGCTGCATCGTCGCGGCGGCCTCAGTTGCTGCCGCGCCGGGGCAGGCGCAGCGAGCCAGGGGGTGGTTCGTTGAGGACTGCCCAGAATATGCCGAGGTCGGAAATGGCGGCGACGAATTCCTTGAACTCCACCGGCTTGACCACGTAGGCATTCACTCCCAGCTCGTAGGCGCGCAACAAGTCGGGTTCTTCGCGCGAGGAGGTCAGCATCACCGTCGGGATGCTGCGCAGTTCGGGAGTGGCGCGCACTTCCTTGAGCACTTCCAGGCCGTCGACCTTCGGCAGTTTGAGGTCCAGCAGCAGCACGGCGGGGTTGCCATCGTCACGTTCGGCGTGAGCATTGCGGCGCAGCAGGTAGTCCAGCGCCTCGGCGCCGTCACGCAGCACGATGACTTCGTTGGCCAACTGGCTGCGCTCCAGCGCCAGGAGAGTCAGCTCCAGGTCGCGTGGATTGTCTTCGACCAGCAGGATGGGTTTGAGCATGATGGTAGCGGTGCCTCAGGTGGTCGCGGGGTGACGCGGGAGGGTGAAGTGGAAGGTGGCGCCCTGGTCGACCTTGCCGTGGGCCCAGACCCGGCCGTCGTGGCGTTCGATGATGCGCCGTACGCTCGCCAGGCCGATGCCGGTGCCTTCGAAATCTTCCATGCGGTGCAGGCGCTGGAACACGCCGAACAGCTTGTTGGCGTAGGCCATGTCGAAGCCTACACCGTTGTCGCGAATGCACACCTCGATTTCGTCCGGGTGCTGCACGGCGCTGATGCCGATGCGCGCCGGGGTGCGGCCACGCGTGTACTTGATGGCGTTGGCCAGCAGGTTGTGCAAGGCCAGGTTGATGAAGGCCGGGTCACCGATCACCTTGGGCAACGGGGCGATGTCCCAGACGATTTCGCGCCCTTCGTAGTCGGGTGCCAGCTCGCTACGAACGGCTTCGACCAGCGCGTTGAGGTCGACGTCCGACAGGCGTAGGGCGGAGCGGCCCATCTGCGAGAAGTTGAGCAGGTTATCGACCAGGCTGCCGGCAAAGTGTGCGGCCTCGCCGATGTGTTGCAGGAAGCGCTTGCCACGCTCGCTCAGGCTCTGCTCTTCGATTTCACCGAGCAGTTCGGTGTAGCCGGCAATATGCCGCAAGGGCGCCCGCAGGTCGTGTGACACGCTATAGGAGAAGGCTTCGAGCTCCTTGTTCGAACGGCGCAGTTCGCTGGCCAGTTGCGCCAGTTCCTCGGCCTTGCGCAGGACGATGCCGAGCACGGCGGTGCGCAGCTCCAATACAGCTTCGAGGAGCAGCGGGTGCCAAGGCTCGCAGTAGCCGCGTAGCTGTTCCTGCCAGCGCTCGAAACTGTGGCGCGGATCGAGGTTGCCCTGTGGCCCGACCTGCTTGGTCGGTTGCCCGGCCCAGTTCACAGTGCGCACCTGCTCGGGGCGGAACCACAACAAGTAATGCGAGTGGATCTGTGAAATCGCCACTGCCAGCACGCCGCCCGCATGAGCCGCGAGCTCGGGCAGTTCGTCGATGTCGCGCTGCAGGTTGTCGCTGTGGAAGACAGTTTCCTCGCCCCGTTGCGTCAGCCAGTGCACCAGTGCAGTGACTTGCCCGGCGGGCGGGGTCTTGCCGATCAGGTCGCAACGTTCGGCCGAAATGACCGCAGCCCCCTGAGCGCCCGCGAACGCCAGCAGAACGTCAGGCAGGTCGCGCAGGCCGTCGCTGACGCTGTCATGGTCGGCCATCGATGAAATCATGCGCACGATGTGCTGGCGCAGTTCCAGCAGCTGGCGTGTCTTGGCGTGGGATTCGCGCGACTCGATCTGCAACGACAGCACGCTGGCCAGCAGCTCGCAGGCCGTGCGGGTGCGCAGGTCCACCGGGCGCGGTTGCTGGTGGTGGCAGGAAATAAGCCCCCACAATTGCCCATCGACCACGATCGACAGCGACATCGAGGCCAGGGTGCCCATGTTGCGCATGTATTGCAGGTGTACCGGCGAAACGCTGCGCAGCGCGGCAAAGCTCAGGTCCAGTGGCTTGCCGGTGCGCGGGTTGGCAGCAGGCAGCAGCGGCGAGGGCTGGTAGTGGGCGTCCTCGATCACGCGGATGCGGTTGACCCGGTACAGCTCGCGCGCCTGGCGTGGAATATCGGCAGCCGGGAAGCACAGCCCCAGATAGCTGGGGTAGCCCGGGTCGGCGACTTCGGCCAGCACCTGGCCGTTGCCTTCGGCGTCGAAACGGTAGGCCTTGACCCTGCCAAAACCGGTAATGCGCTTGAGTTGCAGCACGGTTTGCTTCAGCAGTTCTTCAAGGCTGCTGGCCTGGTGCAGGCGGCCGACGAAGCTGCGCACCAGCGGGTAGTAATCGCCCTGCCCGGCAAGGTCCGCCGGCAGCCGCGGGGGCTCGAATTCGGCGATCAGCACCTGGTCATGACGGTGTGTCAGCAGGTGCAGTTTGTCGCTGTACGGTGCGCCCTGGCGCAGTTGCACGTCACCGATATGGAACGGAAACACCTCGTCCTCGGGCAGGCGGGCCAAGTGCAGGCGCAGGTCGAATTCACCGCTGACCAGCTCGGCGAAGCTGCAACCGGTCATTTCCCGGGCGGGTATGCCCAGCCATTGCTCGACATTTTCACTGGCTTGAAGCACGCGCAGATCGGCTTCGTCCAGCACCAGCAGAAACCCTTGAGGCTGGATGCTGCCAGGTAGCTGAATCGGCTCTTGGGCACAGCGTTCAAGGGCCTGGGTGAGCGTGCTATCTGCAGTCATCGATGAAACGCTCCTGTCATGTCTGTCCATGCGTACCGTATGCCTGGTGCAGGATGAGAGTGGTTTACCCTAACAGATTATCGACACACGTGCCGGCCTTGAGCATTGGAGGCCTGAAGTGGCGGAGGGTTCTGCATCAGGCCCGCTGTTTTTATCGTGGCCCTATCGCTTTGTTGCTAACACAAAAAAAAGTGGCTGTATGCCACCGCCATGATGTCAACGCGCTGCTACGCTCAGGTCTGCACACATCGACAAGGATGATCAAGGTGACGGAGCGTTTCCTGCCCGCGCTGTTGGGCCTGATGGTGAGCACCGGTGCCACGGCGACGGACTTCCTGGTGGAGGTACGCGTGCTGGTGCAGCGCGGCTGCATGCTGGTCGGCCAACCGCGCGACGCCGGCGCCCAGGCGCTGGGGCTTGTCGACCTGGGCGCGGCTGCCCGCCTCGACGGCCCTGGAGCGCCGCTCAGCGGTGTGTTGCTGAGCCAGCGCCCGCCACGCCTGGAATGCAATCCGCAAACCCCGTATCAGGTACGCGTCGACGGTGGCCAGCATGGCGGTATCGGCGAGCTGCGTTTTCTGGCCAGCGACGATGACAAGGCGCGGCCCATCCCCTACCGGCTGTACCGCGATGCTGCCTGGCGCGAACCGTTGGCAGTGAATGTGGCGCATTCGGCGCGGGTGCCGGACAGCGGCTCGGCCGAGCTGCCGTTGTACGCACGCATCGACAAGCTGGCCTGGGTACCGCAGGCAGGCAGGTATGCCGACCTGCTCAAAATCACCCTCACCTGGTAGGGCTGCCGCCATGCACAGGAACTCGACGGCCATGCACCGAACCTCGATCCTGCTACTTGCCCTGGGCCCATTGCTGGTCACCAGCGGTGCGGCGCATGGTACCAGCACCGGCTTCATCCAGGCGCGCCTGGTGATCAGCGCAGCCTGCCAGGTCAGCAGCAACGGCACGCAAGCGACCGTGGTGGGCAACCCCGGCGTGCTGGATTTCGGCGAGCGGGGCCTTGGCTGGGACCAGCCGCTGCGCAGCCAGGTCGATGACCTGAGCGGCCAGGGTAGCCTGCAGATCAGCTGCACCCCTGGGGTTCGGGCGTTCAACGTGCGCATCAACGGCGGCCTGAATGGCGGCGATGGCATACGACGGCTGAGCAACGGCCGCGAACTGATTCCCTATCAACTGGCCATCGACCCGGGTGGCAACAGCCGCTACGGCATCGGCCAGGCGCGTGCCTTCACCATCAGCGGCACCCGCCAGGTGCCTATCCCTATCTACGGTGTGGTGGTGGCGCATCCGCGCGCCCTGCCGGCCGGGCTGTACCGTGACACCCTGAGAGTGACCCTGGACTGGTAACAACGCTTAGGAGACGCCCCGATGCGATCGAACCTTTCATGCTACATCCTTGCCAGTCTGGGCCTGGCGCTGGCCTTCCAGGCCCATGCCGCCACGACCGGGACCATCAACTCGACGCTGACCCTGACCGCGGCATGCCAGGTCAATGGCAGCTCGGGCACCTCGGGCATGAACTTCGGTAGCTTGAATTTCGGCACGCAGGATGCCCTGTTCACCACCGCCGGCGCCCAGGTAATGGGCGGTGGCGGGGGGGCGATGAGCGTGCTGTGTTCGGCCGGTACGATACCGGTGATCCGGGTGCGGGCTGGCCTCAACGACGGCCAGTCGACCGGGGGTACGCGTGCCCTGGCCGATGGCGCCGGCCATTACGTGCCGTACGACTTCTACACTGATGCCGGGCACTCGCAACTGCTGGCCATCGACGGCACCATCACCTTGCCGACCAGCTCCGGCGAGGCCCAGACCGTCAACCTGTACGGCCAGGCGCGAGGCAAGGCGGGCCTGCCGGCAGGGGTGTACACCGACACGGTATCTGTCGAGTTGTCGTTCTGAGCCATGCGCAGCTGGCTGGCGGGTGGGCTGACCTGCCTTGGCGTGCTGCTGGCCGCGCCGCTGGATGCGGCGACCACCAGCAGCTTTGCGGTGACTGCGCAGATCGTCGCCGGGTGCCTGGTGGTGGGGGGTGTCAGCAACTACGGAACGCTTGACTATGGCTCACAGTCGGCCCTGGCCAGCGGGGTTCTCGGCACCTCGCTGGGCGGCTCCACGGTGACCTTCCAGTGCACCCCGGGGGTCACCTTGAACATGAGCGTGGATGGTGGGCAGAACAGTGCCGGCGGCACGCGCAACCTAAAGCGCAGCGGTGGCACCCAGGTGCTGGCATACCAGCTGTACCAGGATGCCGCCTACAGCCAGAACCTGGGAATCGGCCAGAGCGTGGCCGTGAGCTACAGCGACCCGACGGCGATCAAGCTGCCGGTGTACGGACGGGTCCAGCTGACCGGTACGCTGCCGGCCGGGACCTACACCGACGTGGTGCAAGTGACGGTGAGCTGGTGAACACAGCGACATCAAACCAGTATCAAGGAGAGATTCATGGGGGCAGGCGCGAAGTGGGCGCGGGGGTGGTGGCGTGGGTGGATAGCAGCGTTGTGGCTGGCGAGCCTGCCGGCAGGGGCGGCCACCTCGGTGTTGATCTGGCCGATCGATCCGGTCCTGGAAGCTGACCAGAAAGCCGGCGCGCTGTGGCTGGAAAACCGCGGTACCACGGCGGCCAACCTCCAGGTGCGGGTGTTCGCCTGGCGCCAGGCTGACTATCAGGAGCAGTTCCAGGCGCAGCGCGAGATCATCGGCAGCCCGCCAGTGGCCAACATCGCGCCCGGGCAGAGGCAACTGATCCGCCTGACCCGCACCGCGCCCTCGCCAGTCGGCCAGGAGCAGGCCTACCGCATCATCATTGACGAAATCCCGCCGGCCATCCCGGTCGACAAGGCCGAGCCTGGCACCACGGCAGCAATCCGCCTGCAGATGCGTTATTCGGTACCGCTGTTCGTCTATGGCGAAGGACTGTGGGGCAGGGCCGACCCTGAGGGCAAACGCACTGCCGAGGGCATGGGCAAGCCGCAACTCAGTTGGCGTGCGGTGACGGTGCAGGGCAAGCCCTATGTGGAACTGCGCAATACCGGCCCGGTGCACGCACGCCTGACCGATGTGGTGGTGCAGCAGGGGAGCCAGAGCAAGGCCCTGGCCGAGGGCCTGCTGGGCTATGTACTGCCGGGGGCCAGCATGCGCTGGCCGGCGCCGCTGGCTGTGCATGCGGGCAGCGAGTTGAAAGGGCGGGTGAACGGCCAGAGCAGCGCGGACGCCATCCGCCAGGGCCAATGAGCCAGCGCCTGAATGCCGCTTGTGGGCCAGGGGGGACCCGGCAATGGCAGGAATCCGTGTGTGAGGTGGCTGACGATGGTGCCCCGCTGGTGCCTGCGGCTGGCCATGCTCGGCTCCGGCCTGGTGCTGGCCGAAGAGCTGCCGCCGCCACCCACGGAAGTTGCCGCCATCGCCGATGCCACGCTGTACCTCGAGTTGCTGGTGAACCAGATGCCCAAGACTGAATTGGTGGCGGTGCAGCAGCGCGCCGGGCGGCTTTATCTGAACAGCGAGGTGTTGCGCACGGCCGGTGTCTCGCTGCCAGGCAACCCTCAGGGTGAACTGGCCCTGGACGCCATCGCGGGGTTGCACGCCGACTACGACAGCCAGAACCAGCGGCTGCACCTACAGGTACCGCCCGCCTGGCTGCCCGACCAGCAGGTGGGCGAGCGCAACCTGTACTCGGCGACCGAGGCGCGCAGCAGCTTCGGCGCCTTGTTCAACTACGACCTGTACCTCAACGACAGCGATGATGCTGGCAGCTACCTGGCGGCCTGGAATGAGCTGCGCCTGTTCGACAGCTGGGGCACGTTCTCCAGCACCGGGCAGTGGCGCCAGGCGTTCAACGGTGCGCCGAGCGGCGAGACGCACCAGGGCTTCTTGCGTTACGACACCAGCTGGCGCTTCACCGACGAGCAGCGCCTGTTGACTTACGAAGCCGGTGACCTGGTGACCGGCGCCTTGCCCTGGAGCAGTTCGGTGCGGGTGGGCGGCTTGCGCTTGTCTCGCGACTTCGCGATACGCCCCGACCTGGTCACCTATCCGTTGCCGGCGTTCGCTGGCGAAGCGGCGGTACCGACCTCGCTCGACCTGTTCATCAATGGCTACAAGGCCAGCACCAGCGAGCTGCAACCTGGCCCCTACACCTTGACCAACGTGCCGTTCATCAATGGTGCCGGGGAGGCCGTAGTGGTCACCACCGATGCGCTTGGCCGGCAGGTGTCGACCACCTTGCCGTTCTATGTCACCAGCAGCCTGCTGCAAAAAGGCCTGGTGGACTATTCGATGTCTGCCGGTAGCCTGCGCCGGGATTACGGCGTGCGCGATTTCGCCTACGGCCCCGGGGTTGCCTCGGCCAGCCTGCGCTACGGGGTCAGCGACAGCTTCACGTTGGAAAGCCATGCCGAGAGCGCCGAATCGCTGATGCTGGGCGGGCTGGGCGGCAACATGCGCCTGGGCAACCTGGGTGTACTCAACGCGGCCCTGGCGCAAAGCCAGTTCGAGGGTGACAACGGGCATCAGGTCGCCCTCGGCTACCAGTACAACAGCCAGCGCATCGGCTTCAGCTACCAGCGCCTGCAACGTTACGGCAGCTACGCCGACCTGACCCGTGTCGACAGCCAGGACCTGCAACTGAGCCAGCGCAGCGAACAGGTCACGTTCAGCCTGAACCTGAACCAGTACGGCAACATCGGTGCTGGCTACTTCGACGTGCGGGCTGGCGACGGCACCCGTACCCGGCTGCTCAACTTCAGCTACAGCAAGCCAATGTGGGGCAGCAGCAGCCTGTACCTGTCGGCCAACCGCGAACTGGGGGACAGCCAGTGGGCGGTACAGGCGCAGTTGGTGATACCGTTCGACCTGCACGGCACCCTGGCCATGGCCCTGGAGCGCAGCCAGCAGGGCGAGCGCCTGCAGCGCGTGAACTACAGCCGCGCGGTGCCCGTTGGTGGCGGTGTCGGTTACAACCTGGGCTATGCCGCCGGTAGCGAGCGCGATGCCTACCGCCAGGCCGATGTCACCTGGCGCTTGCAGTCGGTGCAGTTGCAGGCAGGTGTGTATGGCAGCTCGGGCGAGATGACCCGTTGGGCCGATGCCAGCGGATCGCTGGTGTGGATGGATGCGGGGCTGTTCGCCGCCAACCGCATCGACGATGCCTTCGTGCTGGTCAGCACCGATGGTTACGCCGATGTGCCGGTACGCTATGAAAACCAGGAAGTCGGCCGTACCGATGCCGGGGGCCATCTGCTGGTGCCGTACAGCAGCGGTTACTACCGCGGCAAGTACGAAATCGACCCGATGGATTTGCCGCCGGATATCCTTGCCACGGAAGTGGAGCAGCGCGTGGCGGTGCGCCGTGGCAGCGGCTACCTGCTGGAGTTCCCGCTGCGGCGCGTGCTGGCGGCCAGCGTCGAACTGGTGGACGCCAATCGGCAGGTGCTAACGCTGGGCAGCCACGTCACCCATGTCGAAACTGGCAGCCAGGCCGTCGTCGGATGGGATGGCCTGGTGTACCTGGAAAACCTGGCGCCGCACAACAGCCTGCAGGTGGAGCTGGCCGGCGGCGGGCAGTGCCGGGTAGCGTTCGACCTGCCTGAAGCGCAAGGCTCGATCCCCCTGATCGGCCCGTTGGAATGCAAGTGATGGGCTGCTGGCGCGGATTGCTGGCCGGTGCCTTGTGCTTGGGCGCGGGTACGGCCTGGGCCAAGTGCACTTCCGTGGTGACCGCGCCAGCAGCATTCGGCTCGCTGAACTCGACTCAGGTACGCAGCACGGTGCAGATGGCCTCCAGTACCAATTCGGGCCTGCAGTGCAGCGGTTCGGTGCTCAGCGTGCTCAGTAGCACTGACTCGTTCAAGATCAAGATCACTGCCACCACCAGCGGCCTGGTGGGGCCGACCGGGGATGTCATCCCCTACACGCTGTATGCCGACGCCACCACCAGCTATCCGATCACCCGTGGCAGCCCCTTCGAATACCGCTCCACCGGCATCCTCGATCTGCTGGGCCTGCTCAACGGTACCCCCAGGAATGTGCCGCTCTACATGCGCACGCAGGTGGGCAGCAACGTTGCCGCAGGGGCCTATCAGGAAACCCTCAACGTCGAATGGGCCTGGGATTATTGCGAGGGGATCGGGCTTGGCGGGCTTTGCATAGGCCGGGACACTGGCAGCGGCAGCAAGACCCTGACGGTGAGCCTGACAGTGACCAATGACTGCCAGATCACCACGCCTGACATCAGTTTCGCCAGTGCACCGGTGGTGGCGGGGTTCGGTACGGTCAGCCAGAACCTCAGTGTGTCGTGCACCAAGGGCAGTGATTACACCGTTGGCCTGGACGATGGCAAGAACGTGGCCGGCGGGCGGCGGCGCATGAAGTCAGCGGCGAACAACTACCTCGCCTACGATATCTTCAAGAGCGCTGGGGCGCAGCGCTGGGGTTCGGTGGGGGCCGCGCGGCGGGCCAGCGCCGATGCCGATGTGAACCCCGGTGCGGGTACCGGCACCGGTAGCCAGGTGTTCAACTACAACGCCAGGGTCTACACCGACCAGGCGACACCGCCGGCGGGCAGCTACGCCGACAGTGTGATCCTGGACGTACAGTTCTGAAGCACCCCACGTACTTCCAGCTTCAGGAGCAGGCATGCCCGCTCCCAGTTGCGCCGACAGCAACCGAGGTCAGGCAGGGCTCAACGCAAATCGTCCACCATCTGTGCCAGGGTCTCCAGCACTGCCCCGGCCAGTGCCTTCGAGCGTGCCCCCGACCACCCGGTGACCGGGTCGGGCGCGTCGTCGTGGTCCTTGAACGGCATTTCCAGGGTCAGCGACAGGCAGTCATGGACCATCCCCACGGCATTGCAGGCCAGTGTCGTGTTGGCCTGCCCCGGCTCGTCGCGGGTATACCCATGTACGGTCTGGAAGTCACGGGTCAGGCTGCACAGGGTGCTGCGGAACTGCGCTTCCAGCTGCGCCAGTCGCGGGGTATAGCCTGGGTTGCCTTCGCAGGCCGCAGTGAACACATGGGGAATCTCTTCGTCGCCATGCACGTCGATGAACGCATCCACCCCGTACTGCTTCATCTGTGCCTGGGCGAAGAACACCTCGGGGCTGAACTCGACACTGGCGTCCTGCCAGGCGCGGTTGAGGTCCTTGCCCTTGAAGTTGGTGCGCAGGTGGCCGAGGAAGGCACCGTCGGGGTTCATGTTGGGGATCAGGTACAGGTCGGCCTTGACCAGCAATTGGCGAATCACCGCGTCGTCGGCCTGCAGGCGGTCGATCACCCCTTCCATGAACCATTCGGCCATGTGTTCGCCCGGGTGCTGTTGGGCAATCAGCCACAGCTTGCGCTTGCCTGCGGCGCCATCACCGGCACGCAGCAGTGGAATGTCGCGGCCCTGGACGCTGCGGCCGCTGGCCAGCAACTCGACCCCTGGCAGTTGCCGGGCACGTTCGATCAACTGGTTGTGGCGGGCGCGCGAGTAGGGCTCGAAGTAAGCGAACCAGATCTGCGGCTGTTCGGCGGTTACCTCGAACGACAGCGCCGTGCCGTCGTACTGGCTGGGTACGCGGAACCAGTTTTGCTGGTCGTAGGAGGCCACGGCGTTGTAACCGCTCCAGGCATTCTTGTAGGACGAGCCGGAGGCGTTGTCGAGGCTGAAGCGGTGGACCTGGCCTGGCGTCAGCCCGCTGACCTTGAAGTGGAACCACTGGTAGTGGCCGCTGTGGGTGTCGGGGCGAATGGCCAGGTGCACCTGGGCCGGGTTGCTGGCATCCAGTACCTGAATGTTGCCGGAGTCGAAATCGCAGTCGATCTGCAGGGGGGACAGCGTTGCGGTCATGTGCCGGGCTCCTTCTGGGCTTTGTTGTGAGCCTACTGTACACGCCATGACCGGGTTGCTGCGTGAGATCATGCAATGTTTGTTTTGCAGGTCATTTGAAGAACTGGCTGGGCGTGGTGCCGAACTGGCGCTTGAACATGCTGGCGAAGGCGCTTGGACTGTCATACCCCAGCGCCACCGCGACATCGATGATCCGCTCGCCCAGGGCGATCCGTTCCAGCGCCTGCATCAGCCGCGCCTGCTGGCGCCACTGACCGAAGGTCATGCCGGTTTCCTTGCGGAACAGGCGCTGGATGGTCTTTTCGTCCACCCCCAGTTGCACGCCCCAGTCGGCCAGGGTGGCGTTATCGTCAGGGCGCTCGTGCAATGCCGCGCAAATCGCCCGCAGGCGCCTGTCGCCGGGCTGCGCCAGCTTCAGCGGCAGGGTGGGCAGCACGCAGATCTCATCGAGGATCAGGCGCATCACCCGGCCTTCGCGCGAGTCATCGGCAAACGGCGCCGCGAAACCCACCGAGGCCTTGATCAGTTCGCTGAGCAACGGCGAAATGCTGATCGCCTTGCTCTGCCCGGGCAGCTGAACGGCAGTGTCGGTGCGCACGAACACACTGCGCATCTTCACCTCGCCCACGCAGCGTATCGCGTGCACCTGGCCGCAGGGCATCCACACCCCGCGGCTGGGTGGCACGGTCCAGCGTTCATTGCCGGATTCGACGATCATCAGGCCTTTGATGGCATAGATCAGCTGATGCTTGGCATGGCTGTGCGGCTCGATGAACCAGTCGGTCGGGTAGTCGGTTGCGCGGCTACCCACTTCCCAGGTCCATTCATCGACCTCCACCAGCAATTCCTGCTGCGGTTTGAGCATTGCTACCTCGTGTTCAGGCTGCCCGGCCCGGCCACTTTAACAGCAGCGGGCGGGGCGGGCTTGCGAGCGGGTTGCCGGCAGCAGCGCAGTGGCCAGCCCCAGCAGCGGCAGGAACGCGATGGCCTGGTACACCCACTCGATGCCATGCCGGTCGGCCAGCTCGCCGAGCCCGGCGGCACCGATGCCGCTGATGCCGAACATCAAGCCGAACATCACCCCCGACACCATGCCGACCCGGCCCGGCACGGCCTCCTGGGCATACACCACCAGGGCGGCGAAGGCCGATGACATCACCAGGCCGATCAGCACCGCGAGGACCGCCGTCCAGGCCAGGTTGGCATGGGGCAGGGCGAGGGCGAAGGGGGCCACGCCAAGGAACGAGACCCAGATCACTGCCTTGCGCCCGATCCGGTCACCTACCGGGCCGCCGGCGAAGGTGCCCAGCGCCACCGCCGCGAGGAACACGAACAGGTACAGCTGGCTGTGCTGCACGCTCAGGCCGAAATGGTCGATCAGGTAGAAGGTGAAGTAGTTGGTGAACGAAGCGATGTAGACGAACTTGGCGAACATCAGCACAGCGATTACCCCAACGGCGCGCCACATGGCGCCTCGGGTCAGGCCTGGCGGCTGCTGGCCGGCGAAGGTCTTGAGCCGGGTCTGGCCGTGGCTCATGGTCCAGCCGGTCACCCGCCACAGCACCCACACCGCCATCGCAGCTGCCAGCATGAACCAGGCGATGGCGGGCTGGCCATGTGGGATGACGATGGCAGCAGTCAGCAGCGGGCCAAGGGCCGAGCCGGTGTTGCCGCCCACCTGGAAGGTCGATTGCGCGGTGCCGAAGCGCCCGCCAGAAGCCATCCTGGCCACCCGTGAGGCTTCCGGGTGGAAGGTGGCCGAGCCCACGCCGACCACGGCGGCGGCCACCAGCAGCATGACGTAGCTGCCGGCGCAGGCGAGCAGGGCGATGCCCCCCAAGGTGATCAGCATGCCGGCCGGCAGCAGGTAGGGTTGCGGGTGTTTGTCGGTGTACAGGCCGACCCAGGGTTGCAGCAGCGAGGCGGTCACCTGGTAGACCAGGGCGATCCAGCCAACCTGGGCGAAGCTCAGGGCGAAGTCGCTCTTGAGCATCGGGTAGATCGATGGCAGCACGGCCTGGATCAGGTCGTTGAGCAGATGGGCGAATGCGGCAGCGCCGACGATGCGGACCAGAAAGCCTTGAGGTGGGTCGGCAGGCGTGGTGGCGGCCATGGAGGCGGAGGTAGTCGTCATGGGCGAAGTTCTTCTGTCGAAAGGGAGCAAGGCATTGCCAGAGAAGGGTAGCCAGCGCCGCGGTTGCCTGTCTCACGCCGAACAGGCAGCCACTGTCGCATTTCGGACATTGCATAATCCACTGCTCTTCCTTCACCGCCCCTGGCAAACCATCCAGCGCCGCAAGGAGCAGGGTGGCAGCGTGACCTTGGGCAACCGCCCGGGGGGTGGCCTGGATCTCAGGGTCACGCTGCCGACAGGCTGATCAGAGCCCCAGTTCGCTCAGCCCGGGGTGGTCATCCGGGCGCCGGCCCAGCGGCCAGCGGAACTTGCGCTCGGCTTCGCTGATGGGCTGTTCGTTGATGCTCGAATGGCGGTTCTGCATCAGCCCGTCGTCGGCGAATTCCCAGTTTTCATTGCCATAGGCGCGGTACCACTGGCCGCTGTCGTCGTGGTACTCGTAGGCATAACGCACGGCAATGCGGTTACCGGTGAAGGCCCACAGCTCCTTGATCAGGCGGTACTCCAGCTCGCGGTTCCATTTGCGCGTCAGGAAGGCTTCGACCTCGGCGCGGCCGCGGGGGAACTCGACGCGGTTGCGCCACACGGTGTCGACGGTATAGGCAAGCGCGACCTTGGCCGCGTCGCGGCTGTTCCAGCCATCCTCGGCCAGGCGGACCTTTTCGATGGCGCTTGCGTGGGTGAAGGGCGGCAGGGGTGGGCGGGACATGGGCTACTCCTCGGTTCGATTGGCTGGTAAGGAGCTTAGCCGCCGCTGCGTGGCCAGAGAATGGATGTGCCTGGCACTTCATAATTGCATTACCTGGAACAATGCCCGGCTGCCAGGCCAGGCACAGTCCGCTTCTGCAGGTGGTCGCATTCAGGCCGCGTCGGCAGCGGTGTTTTCGACGGCCTTGCGCCGCCCGCCCAGCCAAACCAGCAGCAGCCCGGCTGCCGCGAGCACGCCCCCGGCCATTGGCACCGCCGCATAGCCCAGGTTCAGGCTGATCACCGCACCACCCAGCGCAGCGCCCAGGGCGTTACCCAGGTTGAACGCACCGACGTTGATCGACGACGCCAGCCCCGGCGCCTCGATGGCGGCGATCATCACCCGCATCTGCAGCGGTGGCACCACGGCAAAGGTGAACATGCCCCACACCAGCAAGATCAGGGCGGCGCCGACATGGCTGCCCAGCACCAGCGGCATCAGCAGCATGATGGCTGCCAGCGCTGCGAGGAAGATCCGCGCTGCACCGTCCAGCGACCAGTCGGCCAGGCGTCCGCCCAGGCTGTTGCCCAGGGTGAAGCCCACACCGATCAGCACCAGGCCGAGGGTGACGAAGCTGTCCGAAGCGCCGGTCAGTTCGGCCAGTACCGGGGCGACGTAGGTATACAAGGTGAACATGGCGCCGGCGCCAAGCACCGTGGTGGCCATCGCCAGCAACACGCTGGGGCGGGCGATGACCGCCAGCTCCTTGCGCACATGTGGCACGCTGCCGCGCTCACCCTTGGGCAGGGCGAACCACAGCGCGGCCATGGCCAGCAGGCCCAGTGCGGCGGTGCCGGCGAAGGCCATGCGCCAGCCGACCTGCTGGCCGACCCAGGTGGCCGCTGGTACGCCACCGATGTTGGCAATGGTCAGGCCCATGAACATGGTCGCCACGGCACTGGCCTGTTTCTCCTTGGGCACCACGCTGGCTGCCACCACCGCGCCAAGGCCGAAGAACGCGCCGTGGTTGAGGCTGGTCACCAGCCGTGAGGCGAGCAGGGTGTAATAGTCCGGTGCCAGTGACGACAGCAGGTTGCCCAAGGTGAAGATGGCCATCAGCGACATCAGCGCTGCGCGCTTGCCGAAACGGCTGAACAGTAACGTCATGACCGGGGCGCCGACCATCACGCCAATGGCATAGGCGGTGATCAGCATGCCGGCGCTGGGGATGCTCACCTCGACGCCCTGGGCGATCACTGGCAGCAGGCCCATCGGGGTGAACTCGGTGGTGCCGATGCCGAAGGCGCCGATGGCCAGGGCGAAGAGTACCCGGCCGCTTTTCATGGCTTGAGAGGTCATGGCGATCAATCCCAGGCCGGGGCCAGGCCGTCGGGGCTGACTTCGCGGCCATTGCGTTCCAGCCCGGCAATCCGGGCCATGTCTTCGGCGTCCAGCCTGAGGCTCTGGGCGAGCAGGTTGCTGGCCAGGTTCTCGCGCTTGGTCGACGACGGGATCACTGCGTAGCCCTGCTGCAGGGCCCAGGCCAGGGCAACCTGGGCGACCGTGGCCTTGTGCCTGGCGGCGATGTCGGCCAGTATCGGGTCTTTCAGGACCTTGCCGTAGGCCAGCGTCATGTAGGAGGTGACGGTGATGCCCTGTTCCTTGAGGAATGCAGCCAGCTTGCCGTTCTGCAGGTACGGGCTGAGCTCGATCTGGTTGGTGGCGATCTCGCCTTTGCCGACCACGTCGATGGCCTGGCGAGTCAGCTCGATGTTGAAGTTGGACACCCCGATCTGGCGGGTCAGGCCCAGCGCCTTGGCTTCGGCCAGGGCGGCCATGTACTCAGGCAGCTCAACGCCGTTGCCTGGGGCTGGCCAGTGGATCAGCAGCAGGTCGACATGCTCGGTACGCAGTTTCTGCAGGCTTTCGCGCAGGCTGGGGATCAGTTTGTCGGCCGCGTAGTTGGCTACCCAGATCTTGGTGGTAATGAACAGCTCGCTGCGCGGCACGCCGCTTTCGGCGATGGCCTGGCCGACTTCAGCTTCGTTGTTGTAGATCTGTGCGGTGTCGATGACCCGATAGCCCAGTTCCAGGGCTGCCTTGACCGAATCGATGACGGTCTGGCCGGTGAGGCGGAAGGTGCCGAGGCCGAAGGATGGAATGCTCATGTTCTGTTCCTTGTGAGTGAGGTGGGGCCGGACCGGGCCTGTGCGCCCGGTTCGATCGCTCTTCATGTGGGGAGCAGTGTGCGGGTTTGTAGCGGATTGATTAAGGTGGGGCGCGGCCAAGGTCCTTTGACTGGGATGCAAGAATAGGCGGTTGTGCTGTGACTGTGGCCTGGGGAATGCTGGCACTGAAACGCAACGGCCCGCCAGGAAGGCGGGCCGTCTGGTACAGCCGGGGACGATCAGCGGCGGCGGAACAGCGGCAGCGGCTCGTCGGCGGCGGCCTGGTAGGTCACCGAGAAGTCTTTCAGGCTTTGCAGCGCGTCTTCCGGGTCCTTGTCGGCACGGATGGCGAACGCATCGAAGCCGCAGCGGGCCATGAAGAACAGCTGGTCGCGCAGCACGTCACCAATCGCACGCAGCTCGCCCTTGTAGCCATAGCGGTCACGCAGCAGGCGTGCATTGGAGTAGCTGCGCCCGTCGGTGAAGGCCGGGAAGTTCAGCGCGATGACCTGGAAGTGTTGCACGTCCTCGCCGATTTCTTCCGCTTCTTCGTCACTGTCCAGCCACACACCCAGGCCACCGTCGCGGGCTTTCAGTGCATGGGCATGGTCGCGCCACATCTGCAGCGGGACGATGTAGTCGTCGCAGTTGGTCAGCTCGTCGAACGAGGTGTCCTTGGGCAGCAAGTGCCAGGTTTCGTCGACGATCTGGTTGTTCTTAATGATTCGCTGCATAGACGCGTTCCTTGAAGGGGTCGATGCCGATACGCTGGTAGGTGTCGATGAAACGCTCTTCCTCGGTACGTTGCTCGACGTACACGGCGATCAGCTTCTCGATCACATCGGCCATGTCGTCCTGGGCGAAGGACGGGCCGAGAATCTTGCCCAGGCTCGCGCCACGCGCGGCATTGCCGCCCAGCGATACCTGGTAGAACTCCTCGCCCTTCTTGTCCACGCCGAGAATGCCGATATGGCCCACGTGGTGGTGGCCGCAGGCGTTCATGCAGCCGGAAATGTTCAGGTCGATCTCGCCGATGTCGAACAGGTAGTCCAGGTCGTCGAAGCGGCGCTGGATGGATTCGGCGATCGGGATCGACTTGGCGTTGGCCAGCGAGCAGTAGTCACCACCCGGGCAGCAGATGATGTCGGTCAGCAGGCCGATGTTCGGGGTGGCGAAGCCGGCTTCGCGCAGCTCCAGCCACAGCGCGTGCAGCTGGCGCTGCTCGACGTCGGCAAGAATGATGTTCTGCTCGTGAGAGGTACGCAGGAAGCCGAAGCTGTAGCGCTCGGCCAGGTCGGCCACAGCGTCCAGCTGCTTGTCGGTCAGGTCGCCCGGGGCAACGCCGGTGGGCTTCAGCGACAGGGTCACGGCCACGTAGCCCGGGCGCTTGTGGGCGCGGGTGTTGCGCGAACGCCAACGGGCAAAGCCTGGGTATTCGGCATCCAGGGCGCTGTAGTCGACGTTGTCCAGGGCCAGGTAGTCCGGGTCGACGAAGTGCCGCGAAACGCGCTGGACTTCGGCTTCGGTCAGGGTGGTGCTGCCGCCGCGCAGGTGGACCATTTCGGCCTCGACCTTCTCGGCGAACACTTCCGGGGTGAGGGCCTTGACCAGGATCTTGATGCGCGCCTTGTACTTGTTGTCACGGCGCCCGTAACGGTTGTACACACGCAGGATGGCATCGAGGTAGCTGATCAGGTCCTGCCAGGGCAGGAACTCGTTGATGAACGAGCCGACTACCGGCGTACGGCCCAAGCCGCCGCCGACCAGGACGCGGAAGCCCAGTTCGCCAGCGGCATTGCGCACCGGCTCCAGGCCGATGTCGTGCACCTCGATGGCGGCGCGGTCTTCCTGCGAGCCGTTGATGGCAATCTTGAACTTGCGCGGCAGGTAGGCGAATTCCGGGTGGAAGGTGGTCCACTGGCGGACGATTTCACACCATGGGCGCGGGTCGATGATTTCGTCTGCAGCGACACCGGCGAACTGGTCGGTGGTGGTGTTGCGCAGGCAGTTGCCGCTGGTCTGGATCGCATGCATCTGCACGGTGGCCAGCTCGGCGAGGATGTCCGGGACGTCTTCCAGCGCCGGCCAGTTGAACTGTACGTTCTGCCGGGTGGAGATGTGGGCGTAGCCCTTGTCGTAATCGCGGGCGATCTTGGCCAGGGTGCGGACCTGGCGGGCGTTCAACTGGCCGTACGGCACGGCGACACGCAGCATCGGTGCGAAACGTTGGATGTAAAGGCCGTTCTGCAGGCGCAGAGGGCGGAATTCTTCTTCGCTCAGTTCCCCGGCCAGGTAGCGGCGGGTCTGATCACGGAACTGCTTGACGCGGTCCTCGATGATCCGCTGATCGTACTCGTCGTATACGTACATAAAAGTCCTGTCTCAGGCATGCAGCTATTCGCGCGCACGGCCGCGCACTCCGGTTCGGAGCCGGGGAACGATAGCAGGTTGCGTTTATGCGCTAAAGTGATGTTTTTGCATATGAAAAGAACCAAACGGACTATGTGAGATTGACTGCCATTTGTGCGCTGGCTGTGGCCCGGCGTTTATAATCCGCTGTTTGCTTCGCAGGGTTTTCTCCCCATGCTCAAGGCGTTGTGCCAAAGCTTGTGTCTTGTCTTGCCGTTGACGGCCACTGCGCAACCGGCTTCGGTGGTATTTCTCAACCCAGGGTTGTCCTCCGAGACGTTCTGGACGAGTTATACCCGGTTCATGCAGGCCGCCGCAGACGAGCTGGGCATGACCTTGCGCGTGGAGTACAGCGAGCGCCGTGCCGACCTGGCACTGAGCCGCGCGAGGGCGATCCTGGGCGGGCCGCAGCGGCCAGACTACCTGGTGTTGGTCAACGAGCAGTATGTAGCCCCGGAAATCATGCGCCTGTCGCGCGGCACCGGGGTCAAGCTGTTCCTGGTCAACAACGGCCTGACCGCCAGCCAGGCAATGAGTATCGAGGCCCAGCCCGACAAGTATGCCGAGCCCCTGGGTACCTTGGTCAGCAACGACGAGCAGGCCGGCTTCCAGATGCTGCAGCAGATGGCCGCGCAACTGCCCCGTGACAGCGGGCCGGTGGACCTGGTGGCCTTCGCCGGGGTCAAGACCACACCGGCCTCGCAGTTGCGTGTAGAGGGCATGCGTCGGGCCTTGGCCGATCATCCCCAGGTGCGCCTGCGCCAGGTGGTGTATGGCGGCTGGAACCGTCAGCGTGCCTATGAGCAGGCGCGGCAACTGCTGGAGCGCTACCCGGCCACGCGCCTGGTGTGGGCGGCCAATGACGAGATGGCCTTTGGCGCCATGCAGGCATTTGAACAGGCAGGCCGCCAACCGGGGCGTGACGTGCTGTTCGGTGCCGTCAACGCTTCGCCCGAGGCCTTGCGCGCGCGTATCGACGGGCGCCTGAGCGTACTGATGGGCGGGCATTTCACCCTCGGCGGTTGGGCCATGGTGCTGCTGCACGATGACGCCCAGGGGTTGCCGGTGAACCGCGACGGCCTGCGCGAGCACAGCGTGCCGGTGCTGCAGCTGATCGACCAGGCCAAGGCAAAGCACTGGCTGCGACTGCAGGAACGGGCCGACTACGGTGTCGATTTCCAGCAGTACAGCGCCGAAGGGCGTCCGGCCAGCTACCAGTACCCGTTTCTGCTGTCGCCGATCGATTATTGAAAGACCCTGCTTGAGCGAAGGGCATTGCTCGTCTTAACTGCTGGTGTGAAGTGCATTCCCATAACCACTACAAGAGGCAATGCAATGGGAAACTCAACCAAGGTCCGTAAAGCTGACAGCAGTGTCGATGCCTGGGCGATCCTTTGCCTGATCGTCCTGGTGGTGGTCACCGCCGTGTATTGGGTCAGCCACCAGTAGACTTGTTTCAAGACCATGATCCAGCCAAGACGCCTGCGGGAGGGAACCCCGCAGGCGTCTTTATCTTGCCTGCTCCGGCCCTTTCGCGGGTAAACCCGCTCCCACAGGTACTGCACAGGCCTTGAGAACTGGGATGTCCCTGTGGGAGCGGGTTTACCCGCGAAGAGGCCGGCACAAGCTAGCGAGCAAGGTGCAGGGCCAACTGCACCAGGCCGATCAGCACCGCGATGAACACCAAGGTGAACAGCGTCCCCAGTGCAATGAAATGGCTGGCCTTGCCGTGGGTGAAGTCGCGGGCGCGGTTCTTGCCGCTTTGTACGCCGAAGGCGGCAGCGAGAATGCTGTGCAGCATCTGCCAGAAGGTTGGGGGTTTGCCCTGGCTGGAATCGTCCATGGTGGCTCCTGGGAAAAGCAGAGGCAATCACGGACAGTGTAGGCAATCAAGCGGGGTTGGCATCGCCGGCTTCTTCGCGGGTCACCGCGAAGAAGCCGACGTCGATTCAGCTGTCGTAGCCGAGGTTGGGCGCCAGCCAACGCTCACTCACGCTGATGTCCTGGCCTTTGCGTGCGCTGTAGTTCTCGATCTGGTCGCGGTCGACCTTGCCCACGGCAAAGTACTGCGCCTGCGGGTGGGCAAAATACCAGCCGCTGACGGCCGCCGCCGGGAACATCGCGAAGTGGTCGGTGAGGAACACGCCGCTCGGTCCGGTTTCGCCGATGGCCGTGCCGTCCAGCAGGCGGAACAGGGTCTCCTTCTCGGTGTGGTCCGGGCAGGCCGGGTAGCCCGGTGCCGGGCGAATGCCGCGGTACTGCTCCTTGATCAGCGCCTCGTTGTCGAGGTGCTCGTCGCGGGCATAGCCCCAGTGTTCCTTGCGCACCTGCTCGTGCAGCCATTCGGCGCAGGCTTCGGCCAGGCGGTCAGCCAGGGCCTTGACCATGATCGAGCTGTAGTCGTCACCCTTGTCCTGATAGGCCTTGGCCACTTCCTCGGCACCGATGCCGGCGGTGGTGATGAAGCCGCCGACATAATCGGTGACGCCGCTGGCCTTCGGCGCGACGAAGTCGGCCAGCGACCAGTTGGGCTTGCCGTCCGGCTTGATGGTCTGCTGGCGCAGGTGATGCAGGGTAGCCAGGGCCTGGCCGTCGTCGCCGTACACTTCGATATCGTCATCGGCCACCTGGTTGGCCGGCCAGAAGCCGAACACCGCACGGGCGCTGATCAGCTTTTCATCGATCAGCTTGTCGAGCATCTCGCGCGCATCCTGGTACAGCGCCGTGGCCGCCTCGCCCACCACCTCGTCGGTGAGAATCCGCGGGAACTTGCCGGCCAGGTCCCAGGAAATGAAGAACGGCGTCCAGTCGATGTATTCGGCCAGGGTGCGCAGGTCGATGTTCTCCAGCACCTTGACGCCGGTGAAGGAGGGCACTGCCGGTTGATAGCTGGCCCAGTCGTATTGCGGCTTGGCTGCAATGGCCTGGGCGTAGCTCAGGCGTTCGGTGCGGGCACTGCGGTTGGCCGTGCGCTCGCGCACTTGCTCGTATTCCTCGCGGGTCTTCTCGACGAAGCCCGCTTTCAGCTCCTTGGACAGCAACTGGGTGGCAACGCCCACGGCACGCGAAGCGTCGGTGACATAGACCACCGCATCGTTGCTGTACTTGGGTTCGATCTTGACGGCGGTGTGCGCCTTGGAGGTGGTGGCGCCGCCGATCATCAACGGCAGGTTGAAGCCCTGGCGCTGCATTTCGCGGGCCACGTGGACCATCTCGTCGAGGGACGGCGTGATCAGGCCGGACAGGCCGATGATGTCGCATTTCTGCTCGCGGGCGGTTTGCAGGATCTTCTCGGCCGGCACCATCACGCCAAGGTCGACGATGTCATAGCCGTTGCAGCCCAGCACCACGCCGACGATGTTCTTGCCGATGTCGTGCACGTCGCCTTTTACCGTGGCCATCAGGATCTTGCCCTTGGCCTCCGGCTTGTCGCCTTTCTCGGCTTCGATGAACGGAATCAGGTGGGCTACCGCCTGCTTCATCACGCGAGCCGACTTGACCACCTGCGGCAGGAACATCTTGCCCGCACCGAACAGGTCGCCGACCACGTTCATGCCGCTCATCAGCGGGCCTTCGATCACTTCGATGGGGCGCGCGCATTGCTGGCGGCATTCCTCGGTATCTTCGACGATGAACGCGGTGATGCCTTTCACCAGCGCGTGCTCCAGGCGTTTTTCCACCGGCAGCGAGCGCCACTCTTCGTTTTCCACTTCACGGGTTGCGCCGCCGCCCTTGTAGTCGTCGGCGATGGCCAGCAGTGCATCGGTGCCATGCGCGGTGCGGTTGAGCACGACGTCCTCGACCTTTTCCCGCAGCTCGGCGGGGATCTCGTCGTAGATTTCCAGCTGGCCGGCGTTGACGATACCCATGGTCAGGCCGTTCTGGATCGCGTGGTACAGGAACACCGAGTGGATCGCTTCACGCACCGGGTTGTTGCCACGGAACGAGAACGACACGTTGGACACGCCGCCCGAACTCAGTGCGTACGGCAGGTGGTCGCGGATGTAGGCACAGGCCTCGATGAAATCGACGGCGTAGTTGTTGTGCTCCTCGATACCGGTGGCGACGGCGAAGATGTTCGGGTCGAAGATGATGTCTTCCGGCGGGAAGCCCACTTCGTTGACCAGGATGTCATAGCTGCGCTGGCAGATTTCCTTCTTGCGTGCGGCGGTATCGGCCTGGCCGACCTCGTCGAACGCCATCACCACCACAGCGGCGCCATAGCGCTTGCACAGGCGGGCATGGTGCTTGAACTGTTCGACGCCTTCCTTCATGGAAATCGAGTTGACGATGCCCTTGCCCTGGATGCACTTCAGGCCGGCTTCGATCACTTCCCACTTGGACGAGTCGATCATGATCGGCACGCGCGAGATATCGGGCTCGCCAGCGATCAGGTTGAGGAAGCGGACCATGGCGGCCTGGGAGTCGAGCATCCCTTCGTCCATGTTGATATCGATCACCTGGGCCCCGGCCTCGACCTGCTGCAGGGCGACTTCCAGGGCTTCGGTGTAGTTCTCTTCACGGATCAGCCGGGCGAACTTGGCGGAGCCGGTGATGTTGGTACGCTCGCCGACGTTGACGAACAGCGACTGGCGGTCGATGGTGAACGGTTCCAGGCCCGACAGGCGACAGGCCTTGGCGATTTGTGGAATCTTGCGCGGCGGGTACTTGGCCACCGCCTCGGCGATGGCCTGGATGTGCCCTGGGGTGGTGCCGCAGCAACCACCGATGATGTTGAGGAAGCCGCTGGCGGCGAATTCCTCGACCACGGCGGCCATTTCTGCCGGAGTCTCGTCGTACTCGCCGAAGGCGTTCGGCAGGCCCGCATTGGGGTGGGCCGAGACGTGGGTGTCGGCCTTGGTCGCCAGCTCTTCCAGGTACGGGCGCAGGTCCTTGGCGCCAAGCGCGCAGTTCAGGCCCACGGAAATCGGCTTGGCATGGCGAACCGAGTTCCAGAACGCCTCGGTGGTCTGCCCCGACAGCGTGCGGCCGGAGGCGTCGGTGATGGTGCCGGAGATCATGATCGGCAGTTCGATGCCGTCTTCTTCGAACACCTGCTGCACGGCGAAGATCGCCGCCTTGGCGTTGAGGGTGTCGAAGATGGTCTCGATCAGCAGCAGGTCGGCGCCGCCCTCGATCAGGCCGCGGGTGGCCTCGATGTAGTTGGCCACCAGTTCGTCGAAGGTGACGTTGCGGTAGCCAGGGTCGTTGACGTCCGGGGAAATCGAGCAGGTGCGGCTGGTCGGGCCGAGCACCCCGGCGACGAAGCGCGGCTTGTCCGGGGTTTCCAGGGTCTTGGCGTCGGCCACCTGGCGGGCGATGCGCGCGCCCTCGACGTTCAGTTCGTAGACCAGCGCCTCCATGCCGTAATCGGCCTGGGAAATCTGCGTGGCGTTGAAGGTGTTGGTTTCGAGGATATCGGCCCCGGCATCCAGGTAGGCCTTCTCGATAGCTGCAATCACATCGGGGCGGCTGAGCAGCAGCAGGTCGTTGTTACCTTTGACATCGCTTGGCCAATCGGCGAAGCGCGTGCCACGATAGTCGTGTTCCTCGAGCCGGTAGCTTTGGATCATAGTACCCATGCCGCCGTCGAGGATCAGGATGCGCTGCTGGAGTGCGTTCTGGAGTGCTTGGAGACGAGCGCTACGGTCGGACATAGGAACTACCTGGTCGGGCAAATTTCAGAAGGTGCCGAATCATAACAAAGCTGCGCGGTTTTTAGGCATGTCGCCCATTTGCATGAAAACTGCTCATGTTGGCGGGCGTCTGCAAGCGGTGCATCCAAGGACGACCAGGCAAAACGTGATGGCTTTCTACACCCAGGACTTTTCGCACATGGTGCATCGTATCCTTGCCGCCGCTTTCGCGCTGTTGATCAGCAGCGTGGCGTTCGCGCAAGCCCCCCAATCGAGCCCGGCTATTTCCTATACCCGGGATATCCAACCGATCTTCACCGAGAAATGCGTGGCCTGCCATGCCTGCAACGATGCCGCTTGCCAGCTGAAGCTGGAAAGCCCCGAGGGCGCCGTGCGCGGTGCGACCAAGGTCCCGGTCTACCAGGGCGAGCGCAGCAGGGCGGTGCCCACCACGCGGTTGTTCTACGACGCCCTCAGCGAGGGCGAGTGGCGCAAGAAGGGCTTCTATTCGGTCCTCGACAGCCAGGGCAGCCAGGCCGCGCTGATGGCACGCATGCTGGAGTTGGGGCACAAGACCCCGCTTACGCCCAACGCCAAGCTGCCAGAAGAAATCGTCCTGGGCCTGAACCGCAACAATATGTGCCCTTTGCCCGAGGAGTTCGACGCTTATGCCGGCGCCCACCCCAAGGAGGGCATGCCGCTGGCGGTGACCGGCCTGACTGACAAGGAATACGACACCCTGCGCCGCTGGCTGGCTGCCGGTGCGCCGGTCGAGTACCAGCCAATCAAGCCAAGCGCGATCGAAGCCACGCAGATCGCCGAATGGGAAGAACTGCTCAACCGCCCCGGCTCCACCGAGGCGCTGGTCGGACGCTGGCTGTACGAACACCTGTTCCTGGCCCACATCTACTTCGCCGGAGGCGAGCAGGGCCACTTCTTCCAGTGGGTGCGCTCGCGCACGCCGAGCGGGCAGCCGGTCGACCTGATCGCCACGCGCCGCCCCAACGACCCGCCGGGCACCGACTTCTATTACCGCCTGATCCCGGTGCAGGGCGTGATCGTGCACAAGACCCACATCACCTACCCGATGGGGCCGCAGAAGCTCAAACGGGTCAAGCAGCTGTTCTACGCCGGCGACTGGCATGCCACCGCGCTGCCAGGCTACGGGCCGCGCCATCGGGCCAACCCGTTCGAAACCTTCGAGGCGATCCCGGCGGTGGCGCGCTACCAATTCATGCTGGATAACGCCGAGTACTTCGTGCGCACCTTCATCCGCGGCCCGGTGTGCCGCGGGCAGATCGCCACCGATGTGATCCGCGACAACTTCTGGGCATTGTTCCAGGAGCCGGCCCACGATCGCTATATCACCGATGCCCAGTACCGGGGCGAGGCAACGCCGCTGCTGGCCATGCCCGGGCAGATCGATGACGTGGGCAGTGTGCTGAGCCTGTGGCACGCCTACCGCGACAAGCGCAACGAGTACGAAAAACTGCGCCGTGAAGCCTATGCCGACATGCCGGCGCCGGGTTGGGCGACGTTGTGGGCCGGCAACGACAATGCGCTGCTGAGTATCTTCCGCCACTTCGACAGCGCCTCGGTGACCAAGGGCCTGGTCGGCGATGTACCGCTGACCGTGTGGCTGTTCGACTACCCACTGTTCGAGCGTACCTATTACCAGTTGGCGGTCAACTTCGACGTGTTCGGCAATGTTTCGCACCAGTTGCAGACGCGCCTCTACTTCGACCTGATCCGTAACGGCGCCGAAGTCAACTTCCTGCGCCTGATGCCCGCGAACCAGCGCAAGGCGATCCTCGGCGACTGGTACCAGAATAGCGGCAAGGTGAAGATGTGGATGGACTACGAGGACATCGACACCGACACCCCAACAGGCATCAAGCTCGACCCGCGCGACCCCAAGCGCGACTTTGGCCTGAAGCTGTTGCAGCGCACCGGCAGCCTGAATGCCGCGCCGGACCCGATCAACCGTTGCCAGGGCGCGTACTGCTCTCGGCCACAGATGAGTGAAGAGTTCCGCAATGTCGAACAGTCGCTCAGCCGCCTGGTGTCGCGCCTGGCTGCCGGGTTGAAGGTGATCAACCAGCTGCCCGAGGCGACCCTGCTGCGCATCGAAGGGCAGGGTGGCCAGCGTCAGGTGTACAGCCTGCTGCGCAACCGCGCGCACAGCAACGTGGCTTTCCTGCTGGGTGAGGCGTACCGCTACCAGCCGGGCCTGGACACCCTGACCCTGTACCCGGGCGTGCTCAGCAGCTACCCGAACTTCATCTTCAACATCCCGGCCGGCGATGTGCCGGAGTTCGTCGAGGACATGGAGTACGCCAGGGATGATACCGCCCGCTTCGAGCGTATCGTCATGCGCTGGGGTGTGCGTCGCAGCCACCCCGGGTTCTGGCGCTATTTCCATGACCTGAACAGCTTCATCAAGGAGACCGAGCCGGTCGAATCGGGGGTGCTGGACATGAATCGCTACGAGAACCTCTGATCGGGCGGGCTGACCTTTGCGCATACCCTGCGGTCGGAAATGCCGGGTGGTCCGGGGGCTGCTGTGCAGCTCGCCGGGCCTCAATGCACCGGCAATTGCAGGGTATTCCATGCTGTATTCGCTTCAGGCACTGCGGGCGTTCGCCGCCTGGGTGGTGGTCTGCCACCATTTCATGCAGATCTTCTTCGACTTCCATGCCACCGGCCCCGTTGGCCAACTGCTCACTGACCGTGGCGCTGTTGGCGTCGACATCTTCTTCGTCATCAGCGGGCTGGTCATTTACCTGTCGACCCGTGACAAAGCCATCGAACCGCGCCAGTTCCTGCTCAACCGGGTGTTGCGCATCGTCCCGGCCTATTGGTTCTACACGGCGCTGATGGCCACGCTGCTGCTCGCTTTCAGTCAATGGATGCCGCACCAGGCGTTCACCTGGCAGCACCTGTGGCTGTCGCTGTTGTTCATCCCGGCGGAAAACCCGGGTGGCTACGGCTTGTACCCGACCCTGAACGTGGGCTGGACGCTGAACTTCGAAATGTTCTTCTACTTGCTGTTCGGCCTGGCCTTCCTGGTGCGCCAGCGCCATCACCAACTGCTGGCTACCGCTGCGCTGCTGCTGGCCAGTGAAGTGCTGGGCCGGCTGGGCGTGCTCAGCCGTTTCTACAACAACCCGATCATCTATGAGTTCCTGCTCGGCATCGGTCTGGGCGTGCTGCACCGCAGCGGGCTGATCCGCCATGCCCGCGGGTTGCCGTTGCTGTTGCTGGTGCTGGCGAGTCTGGCCATCTATTACCTGGACGCTTCCCGGCGGCTGCTCAACTGGGGGGTGCCGAGCGCAATGATCGTGCTGGCCTTCGTCGCCCTGGAGCCGCAGTTCCGTGGCAACCGGCTGCTCAAGGCCCTGGGCGATTGTTCGTATTCGGTGTACCTGGTTCATGTGCTGGTGCTGTACGCCGGCTGGTTCGCCAGCCAGCGCCTGCAACTGAACCCGTATCTGGTATTCGCTCTGTGCGTGCCGTCCATTGGACTAATGTCGTGGTGCAGCTACCGCTGGCTGGAGCGCGGCCTGTACCGGCGCATGCAGGCCTGGCTGGCGGCGCCACGGGAGCCAGCCCCTGAATATGCGCTTTCCCGAGTCAAATACTAGGACTTTGTTCGAAGGCCGGGTTGGCGTACACTTGGCCGCAAGTCTGTGAGGAACCTACATGAGCGCTATAACCATTACCGACGCCGCCCATGACTACCTGGCCGATCTGCTTTCCAAGCAGAATACGCCTGGCATCGGCATTCGCATTTTCATCACCCAGCCAGGCACCCAGTACGCCGAAACCTGTATCGCCTACTGCAAGCCGGGCGAAGAGAAGCCTGACGACACCGCCGTGGGCCTGAAGAGCTTCACCGCTTACCTGGATGCCGTCAGCGTGCCGTTCCTGGAAGACGCGCTGGTCGACTACGCCACCGACCGCATGGGCGGCCAGCTGACCATCAAGGCGCCGAATGCCAAGGTGCCGATGGTCAACGAAGACAGCCCGATCAACGAGCGCATCAATTACTACCTGCAGACCGAGATCAACCCCGGCCTGGCCAGCCACGGCGGTCAGGTGAGCCTGGTGGACGTGGTCGACGACGGCATCGCCGTGCTGCAGTTCGGCGGTGGTTGCCAGGGTTGCGGCCAGGCCGACGTAACCTTGAAGGAAGGCATCGAGCGCACCCTGCTCGAGCGCATTCCCGAGCTGAAGGGCGTACGCGACGTGACTGACCACAGCCAGAAAGAAAACGCCTACTACTAAGGCTGGCTGGTGTGCTTGTAGGAGCGGCCTTGTGTCGCGATGGGGCGCGAAGCGGCCCCAGGATCTTGGCATCGCCGCTGAGATTGCAGGGGCCGCTACGCGCCCCATCGCGACA
>NZ_JATAAG010000033.1:46189-142107 GCF_030341915.1 Pseudomonas sp. BCRC 81390
GTTACGGTTTCAAGCCCTGCGACAACAGGCCGCAGCCCGTATTCAAAGGGCTGCAGCCGTCCTTCGTCTTGCTCGGGTAGAACCCCTCGGGGTGTCATGCCAGAATGCCCCGGCTTTTCGTCCGGCCCGTCCCGAGGGCCGGCACCTTCCCTGTAAAGGACGGTTTCATGAATGATCTATATACCCGGCGCGCAGTTGTCGCCGGGATGGGCGTTCTCGGGCTTGGCCTGCTGGCAGGCTGCAGCCCGGCCCGGGGGCTCGAGTTCAAGTACGGCAAGAACATGAGCAACGAGATCCTTGGGCGCAAGTTCAGCCTCAAGGACACCCAGGGCAACGTGCGCACCCTGTCGAGTTTCTACGGCAGCATGCCGATGATCTTCTTCGGCTTTACCCAGTGCCCGGCGGTCTGCCCGACCACGCTGGCGCGGGCCGCACAGATTCGCAAGCTGCTCAAAGGCCGCGACCGCGACCTGTTCCAGGTGGTGCTGATCACCCTGGACCCGGAGCGCGACACCCCGGAAGTGCTGGATGCCTACGTCAAGGCGTTCGACCCGTCGTTCACCGCGCTCACCGGCACCCCCGAAGAGATCGCCGCAGTAGCCAAGGAATTCAAGGTGTTCTACGAGAAGGTCCCGGCCGGGGATACCTATACCGTCTCGCACTCGTCCACCAGCTATGTCTACGATACGCGCGGCACGTTACGCCTGAGCCTGGGCCATGCCCTGACCGCCCAGGAATGCGCCGAAGACCTGGTTACCCTGATGGAGATCTGCTGAATGTCGATGCAACCGTTCAAGCGCGGCCTGGCCGCCCTGGCCCTGATGGGCCTGGCCTTGCCAGCCCTGGCCGAGACCACCGTGAGCGATGCCTGGGTGCGTGCCAGTGTGCCGCACCAGCAGTCCACCGGGGCCTTCATGACCCTGACCGCCAGCAGCGACAGCAAGTTGGTGGGCGTGGCGTCCCAGGTGGCCAAGACCGTCCAGGTGCACGAGATGACCATGAACGGCGACGTGATGGGCATGCGTGAGGTGAAAACCGTCGAGTTGCCAGCCGGCAAGGCCGTTACGCTGGATCCGAATGGCCTGCACGTGATGCTGATGGGGCTGAGCAGTCAGGTAAAGGAGGGTGACAAAGTGCCGCTGACCCTGACTATCGAAGATGCCAAGGGTGCCAGGGAAACCGTCGACGTGCAGGCTGAAGTGCGAGCGCTCACCGCCGAGGCGGGCAGCGGGCATGAGCACATGCACATGAACCACTGACAGATGTGCAACCGGGCCGCTTTGCGGCCCTGTTCATTTTCAGCTGCGAAACTTCGGCAGTGGCCGGTCGAGCGTCAGTGAGGTCAGGGTCTTGCGCACCTTGGCCTCGTCAGCCTCCAAGGCCTTCAGGCTCGCGCGGATCTTGCCGGCGGCGGGCACATCGCCCTGCCGGTCGATCCAGTCGGCAATTTCCTTGCAGGCGCTGCTCAGGCAGGCTTGGCGCTGGTTCATCAGCGACAGCAGGGTGGTGAGCTCTCTTTCGGACATGGCAGGATCCTCCGTTCAGCTCTGTCAGTGTAGCAGCGGCTGGCGGAAATACCTGTGGCCGGCTGTCGCAGCTCAGGCCGGCAGGCAGGCGCTGCGGTAGGCCCCGGGAGTCACCCCATAAGCCTGCTTGAACTGCCGGCTCAGATGGCTCTGGTCGGCATAGCCCAGGTCGAACGCCACCTCCGAGGCTGCCCAGCCCCGCTTGAGCATTTCCCGTGCCCGGGCCAGGCGGCGCTGCTTCAGCCAGGCATGGGGCGGCAGGCCGGTGGCCTGGCGGAACACCCGGGCGAAATGGAACGGTGACAGGTTGACCGCCGCCGCCAGCGCTTCCAGCGAGGGCGGGTCGGCCAGCTGGCTTTCCAGTAGTTCGCGCGCGCGGGCCACCGCCAGCGGTTCCTGGCCGGGGGCCGCAGGTTCGGCGCGTTGCCCGTGGCGCTGCACCAGGGCCAGCACCGCCTGGCGCCAGGCGGTCTGTTGCTGCAGGGCACTGGCGCCGGCTTCGGACAGCTGGTGCAACTGGCTGAAGGCGCTGGCCAGGGCCGGGTCATGGATCACGCTGTCCTTGAAACGGGGCATGCCTTGGCGGCCCAGTTCCAACTCCTCGAGCACCCCGGTTACCCGCTCATGCTCCGGGTAGAAGCCACGGTAGCGCCAGCCCGCTTCGTGGGCGGTGGCCCCGGTGTGCAACTCGTCAGGGTTGATCAGCACCATGCTGCCGACCGGCGCCAGGTGCTCGCTACCGCGGTGCCAGAAGCGCTGGGCACCCGACTCGATCACAGTGAACACGTAACCTTCATGCACATGCGGGGCGAAGCGCTGCTGGAAATAGCGTGCATGCAGCATCTCGACGTCGCCCAGTGCCGGCGCCTGCCAGAGGTGTGTCTGCTCGCGCAGGGGCGTGCTCATGGCAGCCAGCTGCGCAGGGCGTAGAAGATCAACATGCTCACCAGCATGCTCAGCAGCACGCTGCGGGTCAACAGCACCAGGGCAATGGCCACCAGCGAACCCAGCAGGTAGGGGTTGAGCAGGCTCAGGTCGAGCTGGTGCCCGTGCATGAAGATGATCGGGGCGCAGATCGCGGTGAGCATGCCCGGAACGGCAAAGCCGAGGAATTGCCGGGCATTTGAGCTCAGGCGCAACGGCAGGCGTGGCTCCAGGAATGCATAGCGGTTGAGGAACACAATGGCGCCCATGGCGAAAATCAGGAGCCAGGTCATGAGCGGGCTCCGCTGAATTTCTGGCAGATGAAACCGGCACTCATGCCCAGCAGGCCTGCCGCCACCAGGGCGGTTTCCCATTGCCAGTGGCTGAACAGTACCGAGCAGAACAGCGACACTGCCACGCATACCACCGTGGCCAGGTTGCGCACCAGCGGTGCGATCAGCGCGACGAAAGTGGCGACGATGGAGAAGTCCAGGCCGAGCTGGTCCAGATGGGGAATGTTCTGCCCCAACAGGATGCCGGCCAAGGTAAACAGGTTCCAGGCGATGTAGAACGTCAGCCCAACGCCAAGGGCATACCAGCGGTTGAACTGTTGCTGGTCGTACTGGCTGGTGAGGGCAAAGAACTCGTCGGTCAAAAGGAAGCCAAGGCCCAGCCGCCAGCGCAATGGCTGGCTGGACAGCAGCGGGCGCATCGACAGGCCATACAGCAGGTGCTGTGAGGTCAGCAGCAGGGTGGTCAGCAGGATCGACGCCAGGTTGGCGCCGCCCTTGAGCATGCCGATGGCGACCAGTTGCGCGGCCCCGGCGAAGACAATGGCTGATAGCCCTTGCCCTTCCCAGGCGCTGAGGTTGGCTTCGATGGCCATGGAACCGGCCAGCAGGCCCCAGGGGGCGACAGCCAGCGACAGCGGCAAGCTGGCGATGGCACCGTGGAGGTAAGCTTGGCGTGCAATGTGGGGCATGATGGCTGCAGTACATGTACTAGGTAGGCCAGCATGCCAGAAGGCGCGCGGGAATGGCTTGAACGATCTTGCTGGTCGACGCAGTTCCTGCAGAGGGCGCTCAGGGATGGCTGGTCAGGTGCTGTTGCGCCGTTACGCAGCCATTTATCTCGACGGCCTTTTGCAGCAGGCTCTGGCGGTGTTGCGGGTCGAGGTCGCCGAGCAGGCGGTACACCTCGGCCTGGTAGTCGCGCTGACGCCCCCACTGCATTTCCAGCCCCTGCGGCCTGTTGCGGTTGCAGGCCAGGCGCGTGGCCGGCTGCGGGTAGTAGGATGCATAAACCGTGGCCATGTTGGGGATGGCTTCCAGCGCAGCCCGGTATTCGTCGCTGACGCTGTAGGGGGGGCACCAGGTGGCAATGGCCGGCGCCGGTGCGGCAAAGCCCTGCTTGAGGCTGGCTTCGAGCAATGGGCAGGCGGCATCCGGAATCTGTGCCGCAGGCAGGTAGGTCATGTAATACAGCGCCAGGCGGTACTGTGCGACCGGGTGGCCTAGCTCCACGGATTTCTTCAGCAAGGCAACCGCCGTGGGCAGGGTATGGGCCATGGCCTGGCCCTGGCGGCTGAGTTCCGGGTCGCCGGTCACCGCCGTACGCAGCGTACTGGCGCTGTCATCCTGGCTGTCGGCCTGCTCCAGCAATGGCAAGGCCTGGCGGTAGAGCAGGTCGGCATGCGGGTCGATACGCACCTCGTGGGCATGCGCGGCCAGAGGCATCAGGGCGATCAGCAGTGAGGGCAAGCGAAGCATGCGGCTCACAGGCAGACCCCGAGCGTTGCCAGGTACTGATGGACGGCTTCGATGTTCATGGCGGTCAAGCGGGCGCCTCGGGCAGGTCGGAACGACGGCCTATTCTAGCCACCCGAGGGCCTCGCCGGAAGACCACCTGCCGACTCTCAGACGAGCTTGACTGGCGAGGCCTTGCGTTGGGCGTGTTTTTCCTGGGCCAGGCCAAGCTTGGCGGTAATCACCTTGGCCAGCGCATTGTTGCCCAGGTCGTTCAGGTGCAGGCGGTCGATGAACAGGTCAGCGCCGAACACCGGCGAGCTGCTGAGCATGCTGTTCATGTCGTAGCAGGGGACCGGGTCGGCCTGGCGCTTGATGCGGCGGAAGAAGGCCGAATGCAACTGGCTGTCGAAGGCGCCGTCCAGCAGCCGGTCGAAATTTGCCGGTCGCCGCTCCAGCGCGTCCAGCATGGCTTGCTCGCCAGCCGGCAGGCTGTCCCGGCACCAGGGCAGCAGCGGCTGCAGGATGAAGGTGAGGGTGGCGTGGCTGTCAGCCAGCAGGCGGTCCCACTGGCGCAAGGTTCGGCCGATATGGTCGGCGGCACGCGCCATGCGTTTTTCCGGGGACGACAATGGCCAGGTGACTGGCGTTTCGACCGGAGTGGGCGCGCCCAATGCCTGGCTGATGCGCCGCCACAGTGATGGCCGGCGGGGCGGCGCGGCAGGCTGCAGGCCTTCGCTGAAACTGTTGAGAAAACTCTGGTAGGCCTTGGCGTGCTGCGGGTCGTGCTGGTTGCCAAGGACTTCGCTGAGGGCTTCGTGGGCCAGGCTGTTGATGCCACTCAGCACCACCACATGCCCGATCTGACCAAGGCGGTGCTGGTGGGTGAGGAACATCAGCAGTTCCTGGCTGGCGTTGAGCCCGCAACCGGCCAGGCTCAGCCAGACTTCGCCGGTGAGCATCGACAGGTGCGAAGCCACGGTATGTTCATCGGAGCTGGCGCCGATGCCCAGGGCGGTGGAACCACCCACCAGCAGGTTGATGCGGGCCGCACTGCCGCGCTCGGAAGGCGAAAAGCGTTTGCCGGCGCAATGGCTATAACGCAGGCCCAGGGCATCGGTGTTGATGGTACCGGAGCGGTAGCCGGTTTCATGGACATGCACGGTGTGCGGGGCACGCCGGCTGCCCAGCAGGAGAAAGCGCTGGTAGTCCTGTTGCAACGGTGAAGGCGCCCGGTTCGGGTCTGTCGCGGTCATGGGTTCTCCTTCTGCTGCAACGGGCGCCTGCACACTTTCAGGCTGCCAGTTCGCTGAGGTTGTACAGCAGGCCGCCAGCCGCGATCAGCAGCAGGGCGACGCCCGAGGCCAGGCTGATCATGCGGTTGCTGCGCTGCGAGGCGATCTTGCCGATGGCGAAGATGTACAGGCTGAGCACGGCGAAGTCGATAGCTACCCACAGCAGCGACAGTACCACCATGCTCTTGCCGAACGACTCGGTGATCTGGATGAACTGCGGGAAGAAGGCGATGAAGAAGATGATGTCCTTCGGGTTGGAAATGCCCACCATGAAGCCCTGCAGCAGCCCGCCGCGGCCGGGCTTGGCGGTTTCAGCCGGTGCCTCGGATGCAGGCGCCGCCAGCGCTTCCCTGAGCGTGCCCACGGCGATGTAGCCAATGAACAGGCAGCCCAGCAGGCTCATGGCGCTCAGCCAGGTCTTGTCGATGGCCGCGCTGGTGAGGATGATCCAGGCGGCCGCGCCGATCAGCACCAGTGACGCCCAGTTGGTGCCCACGGCAGTGAAAATGGCTTTGCGCGAGCCGGAGGCGGCTGCGGTGTTGACGATCAAGGCCACCACCGGGCCAGGGGTGGCGATCAGCAGCAGTACGGTGAGGGCGTAGGTAGCGGTGAGTGCGGTATTCACGGTCAGGTCTCGATCAGTAGGTCGGGTGTGGCCGGTTGTGCGGCATGGGCGTGGAATGGGCAGCGCGAAGGGTTGAGCGACCCTGCCTCCTGCAGTTGGTACTGCTTCCACTCGTAATTGTCGGCATCGCCGAAGAAGCCAAGGGTGTCGGGCATGACCCCGTCGTTGTAGTGGCGCACGCGTTCGCGAATGCGTTCGCGGATTCGCTGGCCACTTTCGGTATTGGCGTTGGCCACTTCGTCGAAATTGGCCCGGGGGTTGATGACGAAGGTGATGTGCGGCCCCAGGTTGCGGCTTTTCATCTGCTGGTGGCCGGGAAAGTTCATGTTGATGAACA
Source organism: Pseudomonas sp. BCRC 81390 (assembly GCF_030341915.1). Taxonomy (NCBI): domain Bacteria; kingdom Pseudomonadati; phylum Pseudomonadota; class Gammaproteobacteria; order Pseudomonadales; family Pseudomonadaceae; genus Pseudomonas; species Pseudomonas sp. BCRC 81390. The sequence goes on from NZ_JATAAG010000033.1 coordinate 52,642, forward strand.
GCGGCATGCCGGCATAGCAGAATGACCAGCCATTGTCTTCGGGGTCGGTCGGGATGCCTTGCGGCCAAGGGTGTGGATCGCGCGCATGCACGCCACGCAACACCTTCCAGGCCAGCGCCTGCTGTTCGGCCAGGGTATGGTCGGCAGCGGTTTCGAGGAATACCACCAGCGGGCTGCCGATACGTTGCTTGGGTGGGATCGGGGCGATCGTACGCACGTAGTCGGCCAGGCCCTGGGCGATGTCGTCGGCCAGTTGCTCGGCGCGGGCGAAGAGTATGTGGCAGGTAGCGCCGTTCACCGCCTTGCGGCCAAACAGGCATGGGAATTCGGGGTTGGCTAGGACAGTGCGAAAATGTTCTATGGTTTTGTAGGTCCAGTGTTGCGTGTACCGGACATGTTCAGCGGCCAGCTCCAGCGCGTCCAGGCGATAGCAAGTTCCATAACCCGTAAACATGATTTCCCCAGGCGATAATTAGATGAACTTTCCAGTCATATGCAGGCAGGATCTTGGTTATCTTTATTATTTACCTGCATTTTCCGAGACGATCCGGGCGTTGTAAAACGCGTGGAACTATGACCTACTATTAGTCTCATTCATGCTCGGGGCGTCGCCATGTCGGAACGGATTCAGGCCTTGCACGCGCTGCGTGCCTTCGAGGTGGCCTCTCGCTATGGCTCATTTACCCGTGCCGCGGAAGAACTGGCCCTGACACAAGGGGCCGTCAGCCATCACATCAAGACGCTCGAAGCCATGTTCGGTTGTGACCTGTTCGAGCGGCGCGGGCCGAAACTGGCCCTGACCGAGCACGGCCGCCTGCTGGCGCAAGAGCTCAAGGTGGGTTTCAAGATCATCGAAAATGCCTGCGCGCTGCTGCGCCAGGACCGCTACGGCCTGCGCCTGAAAGCCCCGTCCACGCTCACCGTGCGCTGGCTGCTACGGGCGCTGGATGCCTTCAAGAAGGTCGAGGATAACTGCAGCGTGCAATTGTCCAGCGTGTGGATGGATATCGACAGCGTGGACTTCTATTCCGAGCCCTACGACTGTGCGATCCTGCTGGCCAACGGGCGTTTTCCTGCCGATATCGAGAGCTTCAAGCTGTTCGACGAATGGCTGATTCCGGTGTGCCACCCCGACTACATGGCCCAGGCGCAACCGGACCTGGCCGACCTGGCCCAGTGCGAATTCCTGCACCCGTCGCCCGACCGGCGTGACTGGCGGCGCTGGCTGGCACGCATGGACGCGCTGCATATCAGCATCGACCACGGGCAAGTGTTCGATACCCTTGACCAGGGCATCTCTGCCGCCCAGCAAGGCCTGGGTATTTCGGTGGTAGACCTGGTGCTGGCCAGCGCCGACCTGGGGGCGGGGCGCCTGGTCACGCCGTTCAAGCACGCGGTGGCCACTGGCGACGGCTATTACATGACCTGGCTCAAGGCCAGCCCCAAGGCGCGGCAGATGCACAAATTGCGCGAGTTCCTGCTTGGCCAGGTGCCGGCATTGGCCTGCAAGGACATCAATTACCTGTACGGTTGAATACACGTTCGAGCATGAAGTCGATGAATACCCGCAGTTTCGCTGGCATCTGTCGCCCGGACGGCCAGAGCAGGTAGAAACTGCCGCGCCGCTCCATGAAATTGTCCAGTACGCTGACCAGCGCACCGCTGGCCAGTTCGCGGCGGACGGTAAAGTCCGGCAGGCAGGTGATGCCGCGGTGGTTCACGGCAAAGCAGACGCGCGTCTCGACATGGTTGCAGACCATCGAGATGGGGATGTCATAGCCCTGCTCGGGATGCTCCTGGCGCAGCGGCCAGGTTTCCAGCTTGCCATTGCTGGGGAAGCGGTAGTGCAGGCAGGTGTGCGCCGCCAGGTCGCGCGGGTGCAGGGGCGTGCCGCGTTCGCGCAGGTATTCCGGCGAAGCCACCAGGCAGTGCTGGAAGTACCCCAGGAACTTGGCAGTGAGCCGTGAATCCCCCGGCTGCCCGCCACGCATCACCACATCGAAGCCTTCGCCGACGATGTCCACCATGCGGTCGGAAAAGTCCAGGTCCAGCTCCACCTGTGGGTAACGTGCCATGAACTCGGCCAGCGCCGGCATCACCAGCCCGGTGACCTGCGGCATGCTCACCCGCAGGCGACCGCGTGGGGTCTCGCTGGCCTGGGACAGTTCCTGCTCGGTGGCCTCGATTTCGGCCAGGATGCGCCGGCTGCGCTCGAGGAACAGCGCGCCTTCGGCGGTAAGGGTGATGCTGCGCGTACTGCGGTGGAACAGGCGCACACCCAGGCGGCTTTCCAGGCGCGCCACGCGTTTGCCCACGGCCGAGGCACTGATGCCCAGCGACTGGCCGGCAGCGACGAAGCTGCGGGTTTCGGCTACCCGGTTGAAGACCACGAAGCCGCTGAGGCTGTCCATGCTGTATCTCTGATTGCGGACACTGGTGTCCTGGGTGAACGGCATTGTAACCGTCTTTTTCCGCAATGACCTTGGCTTGCAGACTGTCCGCCTGGTTTTCCTACTCAAGGCATCTGCAATGTCCCAGACATCCTCCACACCGCTGCTGGCCGCCAGCAGTGAACGCTTACCGCTCAGCGGGCTGCTGGCGCTGGCCATGACCGGCTTCATCGCCATCCTCAGCGAAACCTTGCCGGCCGGCCTGCTCGGCCAGATCGCCGACGGCATGCACATCAGCCAGGCCATGGCCGGGCAATGGGTTACGGCGTATGCCCTGGGTTCGCTGCTCACGGCCATCCCGCTGGTGAGCCTGACCCAGGGCTGGTATCGCCGCCGCGCCCTGTTGCTGGCGATCGTCGGTTTCGTGCTGTTCAACGGCCTGACCGCCTTGTCGTCGTCCAACACCCTGACCCTGGTGTTACGCTTTTTCACCGGCGCTGCGGCCGGGCTGGCCTGGGGCCTGATTGCCGGCCATGCCCGGCGCATGGTGCCGGTGGCGCTGCAGGGCCGGGCCATGGCGGTGGCCATGCTCGGCCAGCCGATTGCCTTGTCGCTCGGGCTGCCGATCGCCACCTGGCTGGGCGCTGGGCTGGGATGGCGGGCCACCTTCGTGGTGGTCACCGTGGCAGCGCTACTGCTGCTGGCCTGGGTGCTGCGTTCGGTGCCGGATTACCCGGGGCATCCTGCCGGCAAGCGTCCGGCGGCCCTGCAGGTGCTGCGCACGCCGGGGGTATTGGTGGTGCTGCTGGTGATTCTCTGCTGGATCCTGGGCCACAACATTTTCTATACCTACATCGTGCCGTTGCTGGCGGCAGCCGGCATGACCGCCGACATCGGCCCGGCGCTGTTGGTGTTTGGCCTGTCGGCGCTGGCCGGGATCGGCCTGGTGGGGGGGCTGGTAGACCGGCATCTGCGCACGCTGGTGTTGCTGAGCCTGGCCGGCTTTGCCCTGGCCACGCTGGTGTTGGGGCAGGCGTCGTCGTGGCTGATGTACCTGGGCATCGCCTTGTGGGGCGTGACCTACGGCGGCGCGCCGACCCTGCTGCAGACCGCCTGTGCGGATGCGGCAGGCGAGGGCGGGGATGTGGCGCAGTCGATGCTGGTGACGGTGTGGAACAGCGCCATTGCCCTGGGCGGAATCATTGGCGGGTTGTTGTTGAGCGGGGCAGGGGTGGAGTGGTTTGGCGGAGTGGTGCTGGGGCTGGTCGGGGTTGCCTGGCTGTTGGCCTGGGCCGGGCGGCGTCATGGGTTCGTGACTGGCGCTCGCTAGACGCAGTTCGCCGGTCCGCCTGTTAGCCGTGGGGCGGCGCCCCTGATCCTATAAAAATGCGCGGCGCCGCTGCGCCGGAGGTAGAATCGCCACGATCAGCACAACAAACGATTCAGAGGTCGACGCGGTGGAGTTGCAGCAGGGCTTTGTCCTGACCCGGCATTGGCATGACACGCCCGAAGGCACCTGTGTGGAGTTCTGGCTGGCCACCGACCAGGGGCCGCGGCTGTTGCGCCTGGCGCCGCAGGTGTCGGTGGCGTTCATTCCCCAGGCGCAGGAAGCGCATGCCCGGGTACTGCTGGGCAACGAACCCGGCGTGGAACTGCGGGCGTTGCAACTGAAGGACTTCGACCAACGCCCGGTGCTGGGCCTGTACTGCCGCCAGCACCGGCAGTTGATGCAACTGGAGCAACGCCTGCGCACGGCCGGTATCGAGGTGTTCGAAGCCGATATCCGCCCGCCCGAGCGCTACCTGATGGAGCGCTTCATCACCGCCCCGGTGCAGTTCACCGGCCGACCTGATGCGCACGGCGTGCTCTGCGATGCCCAGATCAAACCCTTGCCGGGTTATCGCCCGCCACTGCGCCTGGTGTCGCTGGACATAGAAACCAGCGAGCGGGGCGAGCTGTACAGCATTGCTCTGGAAGGCTGCGGCCAGCGCCAGGTGTACATGCTTGGCCCGGCCAACGGTACCGCCGCCGGCCTCGACTTCGACTTGCACTATTGCGCCGACCGCGCTGCGTTGCTCACTTGCCTCAACCAGTGGTTCGCCGAGCATGACCCCGACGCAATCATCGGCTGGAACCTGGTCCAGTTCGACCTGCGCCTGTTGCATGAGCACGCCAAGCTGTTGCAGGTGCCGCTGGCATTGGGGCGCAAGGGGGCACCGATGACCCTGCGCAGCCATGCCAGTGGCGGCCGCGTGTTCGCCGATGCCCCGGGGCGGTTGTTGATTGACGGTATCGAGGCACTGCGCTCGGCCACCTGGAGCTTTCCGTCGTTCAGCCTTGAAAGTGTCGCCCAGACCTTGCTCGGCGAAGGCAAGGCCATCGACACCCCGTATCAGCGCATGGATGAAATCAACCGCCGCTTCGCCGAGGACAAACCGGCCCTGGCGCGCTACAACCTCAAAGATTGCGAGCTGGTCACGCGTATTTTCGCCCACACCCGCCTGCTCGAATTTCTCCTGGAACGTTCGTCGGTTACCGGCCTTGCCGTGGACCGCAGTGGGGGGTCGGTGGCGGCGTTCTGTCACCTGTACATCCCGCAGATGCACCGCCTGGGCTTCGTCGCGCCTAACCTGGGCAGCCGCCCCGATGAAGCCAGCCCCGGTGGTTTCGTCATGGATTCGCGCCCGGGCCTGTACGACTCGGTGCTGGTGCTGGACTACAAGAGCCTGTATCCGTCGATCATTCGTACCTTCCTGATCGACCCGGTCGGGCTGGTTGAAGGCTTGCGCCTGCCCGACGAGGCACACTCGGTGGAAGGCTTCCGCGGCGGGCGTTTTTCGCGCAGCCAGCACTGCCTGCCGGCCATCGTCGAGCGGGTGTGGCAGGGCCGCGAAGCCGCCAAGCGGGAAGGCAACGCGCCGTTGTCGCAGGCATTGAAAATCATCATGAATGCCTTCTACGGCGTGTTGGGCTCCAGCGGTTGCCGGTTTTTCGACCCGCGCCTGGCGTCGTCGATCACCATGCGTGGCCATCAGATCATGCGTCAGACCCGGGCGTTGGTGGAAGCCGAAGGCTATGAGGTCATTTATGGCGACACGGACTCTACCTTCGTCTGGCTCAAAGGCCCTCATGGCGAGAAGGCGGCAGCGCGTATCGGGCTTGCGCTGGCGGCGAAGGTCAACCAATGGTGGCGTGAACAATTGCGCGCCTCGATGAACCTGGAAAGCGCGCTGGAGTTGCAGTTCGAGGTGCATTACCGGCGGTTTCTGATGCCCACCATCCGTGGTACCGACGAGGGTAGCAAAAAGCGTTATGCGGGACTGGTGCAGCGGGCTGACGGCCGCGAAGAAATGGTCTACAAGGGCCTGGAATCAGTGCGTACCGACTGGTCACCACTGGCCAGGCAATTTCAGCAGGAACTCTATGGCCGGGTGTTTCGCGGCCAGCCTTACCGCGAGTACGTACGCGCCTATGTCAACCGCACGCTGGCGGGGCAGCAGGACGACCTGCTGGTTTACCGCAAGCGCCTGCGCCGACCATTGGCCGACTACCAGCGCAACGTACCACCGCACGTTCGCGCCGCGCGGCTGGCCGATGACTACAACCGCCACTTGGGCCGTCCTACGCAGTACCAGCGTGGTGGCTGGATCAGCTACGTCATCACCACGTCTGGCCCCGAGCCGCTGGAAAACCTGCAATCTCCGATCGACTACGAGCACTATCTGTCGCGCCAGTTGCAGCCCGTGGCCGATGCCATCCTGCCAATGGTCGGCGATGATTTCGTGACGCTCATCGATCACCAGCTTCCGTTGTTTTGATCAGGTGTTAGCCAGGCACCCCATTGCCGCCCTCGAGGCCCGCTAGCTTGCCGGTTTCTCTGGAGGAAACTGGCAATGACTACCACAACGAATGATCTTCCGGTGGCTGCAACGCAGGCGTCCCATGCCTATCAGGACTGGTTGGTTGCCCAGCGGCTCCCCGATTGGCTGCGCAGCGCCAGTGTCGAGCAGTTACGTGAGCTTGGCGAAGCCTGGACCCTGAGCCTGCATTTCAGCCAGTTGGCCCATGGCCTGATGGCGGGTTGCCAAGGCATCGAGGCGTTCGCCTTGCCGCGCCTTCAGTGGGCGATGGACGAAGCCTGGGGCAAGGGCTACGACGCCAGGCGCCTGGAACTGCGCTGGGGCGAGCGCGAGCCGGTCATTACTGCGCAGCCCATCGGCTACCCCGTGACGCGACCGGTTTACCGACGGATGCCCGTGCTTGCGGCAGCGCTCAAGAACTTCACCGAAGAGCAGGCTGGTGATGACGGGCAGTTGGCCGGCAATGCGCTGGTGGACCCGGATGATGACGCGCGCGAGCTACCCAGCGCGGTAGCGTTTGCTGCCCTGTGTCGTACCCTTGACCTGGGCGGGCGCTACCAGCGCTACCTCGATTCACGCTTGCCCAACGCAGGGCAAACCGATCCGCAGCCCAGTGTCCAGTACCCGCAGATGGTTTCGCTGCTGGCGCGTGCCCACCGCTACAGCATGCTGGCCGATGCCCATGCCGCCTTGATCAAAGGGCATGTGAGCGAGGCAGAACACCAGCTGCTGGTACGCCTTTGCGGGCTGCACCAACCGTTGACCCTGGAGGGCCGCCCGGTAATGACCAAGCAGCTGATGCTGCTCGGTTGCGCCATGCAGCAAATTACCGTGCTAGATGTTCGCGACGAGACCTACAGCCCCTTCTACAGCTCGAGCAACCGTGTGCTGGTGCACATTCCTGGCGATCCTCATGCACCCTGGCAGGCGCATGTTGATCTGCGCCATTTCGCCAATGCCTTGGGCAAACACTTGCGCACCCCGGCTTACCAACGTTTTTTTGCCAGGTTCGTGCTTCGGCGTGACAGCCAGGCATTCTTCAGCGCGGTCATCGATTGCTATCGCGGGCTGTCGGACCTGGCCAACGCTGATCTGCAGGAGCGCATGTACAGCTATTCGGCGCCACTGTTCGACAAGCTGGCGCTGGCGAAGGTCAGGCAATTCAAGGATGACGCGGCAATGATTGCCGTGCCCACTGCAGCCGTCGATCTCGCCGTCCAGCAAGCCCATGATCAACGGCTGCAGGCCGAGGGCTGGGCATTGCTGACCCTGGCCGGGTTGTTCGTACCTGCGCTGGGCCTGGCAATGTTGACGATAAGCGCCTGGCAGATGCTGGGTGAGGTATTTTACGGCGTGGAAGCCTGGCACGAGGGCGACAGAGCCGAGGCGCTCGAGCACCTGAGTAATGTCGCGATTGACGTGGCGCTGCTGGCCGCTACGGCAGCGGGCGTCAGTGTCGCCCGTCGCGCCTGGGCCCGTTCGGCCTGGGTCGACGGGTTGCTGCCGACCCAGCTTGGCGATGGCAGCCAGCGGTTGTGGCAGGCAGACCTCGCGTCGTTCGAAAGCCCCAGGCCGCCGATGCAAGCGGTGCGCGACGAGCAGGGCGTACACCGTCTGGGCAATGAGCAGTGGGTGGAAATGGAGGGGCGCTACTACCCGGTGCAACAAAGCGCCGAGGACGGCAATTGGCGCCTGCGTGCTCGTACCGGTCATGCGCCGCTGTTATGCCACAATGGCGCAGGTGCCTGGCGCCTGTGGAGCGACCATCCCGCTGAGTGGACGGATACCCCCCGCATGTTCCGGCGTCTGGGCGGAGTGTTCGGCCAGCTTGATGATCGCCAGATCGACCTGGTCATGTTTGCCCACGAGATGGACGATGGCCAATTACGCGCCTTGCATGCGTATGGCCATGCACCCGACGCCGAACTGGTCGATAGCGTGACCCGTTTTGCCATCGATCGGCAGCTGAATGACCTGATTGCCACGCTTGACGATGGCCGGGTAACGCACGATGCCGAAGCCATGCGTCACTTGCTGGCACTGGCGGAGGGAACAATGCCGGATGATCAGGGCTTGGCCGAATTGGCTCAGTTGCGCCGACCTTCATTGTTCCGGGCGTTGTATGAAAGCGCGCAGCCGAGCGAAACGGCGGATATGGCGCAGCTGCGCCGGCAGTTTCCTGGGCTGCACAGGCTGGCGGCGCGTCAACTCCTGGCCAATGCCAGCAGCGCCGAACGGCAGGCCCTGCGCACGCAACGGCGTGTGCCGCTGCGCCTGGCCACGGCTGCGCGCTCGAGCATTCGGCGAATTCGGCTGGTCAGGGCGCTCGAGGGGCTGTACCTGGACACGCCGCAAACAGCCGACACCGCCCGGATCGCCCTGTGCTTGAGCGCCAGGCTGCCAGGTGCGCCGCTGGGCATCCGCTGGCGTCTGTTCGAAGGTTCGCTGGAAGGGCCGCTGCTGGTGGAGGAGGGCGCCGAGGGCAGCACGCGGTCGTTGAACCTGCTGCACCTTGACGGCCAGTTTCAACTTTTCGATGCCGGCAACCACTCGTTGGCCGGCCCAGGTGACTTGTTCGAAGTGATGGCCGTTGCTTATGACCAGCATCAGCGCCAGGTGATGGGCCTGGGCCATCCCTTCGCTGCCAATCTGCGGGCGTTACTCGGCGCGCTGGCGGGTCAGCAGCGACCGCAACTGGCCAGAATGCTCGGACAGGTCCCGGCGCCGGGCTGGTTCTTGCCGCCGCAGCGGCTGGCCTCCGGGCGGTTGGGTTACCCGCTCAGTGGGCGTGGCCGTGGCACGGCTCGGTCACTGAATGCCAGGGTCCGTGCGATTTACCCGACCCTCGATGATGCCCAGATCGATACCTGGCTGACGCAGGTGCGTGCTGCCGGGCTGGAGGTGGAGACCGAACTGGCCCGGCTGAACAGCGAATTGGCGACCTTGAATACCGCGCTGCAAGATTGGAGTGGGCGAGGTGCTGATCGTGCACAGCGAGCCGACCGGCGCAGCCTGGCTTCCGGCCTGCAGGCGTGCTGGCAGCGCCGCGCGGCCAGGGCTGGCGGTGCGTTGCCCGTTGCGTACCGATTGACCATCCGCAACCTCGAGCTGGATGACCTGCCGGTATTGCCGCAAACCATCAGTTTTTCCCACGTTCGGGAGCTTTCGTTGATGGCGATCGGCATCAGTAACGTACCTCAAGGATTCTTGCGGGCATTTCCCAACATCAACATCCTTGAGCTGGCCGGCAATCGACTGAGCCGGCTGCCTACGGACCTGGACAGCTTGAGCCAGTTGCGCGAACTGGACCTGTTCGATAACCAGATCGTGCTTGATGCCCAGCAATGCCGGTTGATCTCGCGCTGCACGCACTTGCAGTACATCAATCTTTCCTACAACCCGCTGGGCCGGGCCTTTACCGTTCATAGCATGCCGCAGTTGCGGCGCCTGCTTTTGCGCGCCACCGGGTTGGAGGTGATACCGAGGGGGCTGCTGGCGAGTTTCGAGCTGGAACTGGCAGACCTGCGCGACAACCGTATTCGCGTATTGCCCAGTGGCTTCTTCCGCGCCCCGTCATGGGTCAGCAGCCACATCCGGCTGGATGGCAACCCGCTGGTTGACAGTGATGCGCAGCGCCTGCGGGCCTTCCTGGCTGAGAATGGCTGGCCCATAGATGTGGAGCCGGTGCCAAGTAACGGCGCGGCCCGGCAGCGTTGGCTGGACGCCGCAGATAGCCGCAACCGCACCGAGCAGTCAGCGATGTGGGATGAACTGGAGGTCTACGATGGCTGTGTCGACTTCTTCGCTTTGCTCGCCAGACTGGTGCAAACGGCCGAATATCAACAGCACTCTCGGGCGTTGGCTATGCGGATGTTTACCATGCTCCGCGCCATGTGTGAACACGATACCCTGCGGGAGGAGTTGTTCGCCCAGGCAAGTTTGCCCGTCACCTGTCAGGACAGCGCTTCGCTGGCATTCAGCGGTCTGGAGCTACGCATGCTGGTCTGGCGCGCACGTAGCGACGCCGCAGTCGGGGCAGAGCAGCAAGCGCTGCTGCGTCTGGCCCGGCAACTGTGGCGGCTCGACGAAGTTGATCGCATTGCCCAGCAGGATTACCAGGCACGCCGCGACGAGGGCGCAGATCCGGACCAGATCGAGCTGGTGCTGGCTTACCGCGTGGGCTTGCGCACGCAGCTGCATCTGCCGGCGCAGCCCAGCGACATGCTCTTTGCCGAAGTTGCCGGGGTTGAGCAGACCCGTATCGACCAGGCACGTGATCGAGTGCTGGCGCTGGAAACCCCTGAACGCTTGAGCCAGGCCTTGGTTGATCGCGATTTCTGGCGCGAGCATTTGCTGCAGGCCAACGGCGATCGTTTCGAGGCGCTGGATGTAGCCTTCCATTCCCGGATTGACCAGTTGATGGAGGCTGCCGCAGGTATGCCCGAAGGGGACTACCTGGCCGAGATGAATCGCGTGCAGCGTGAGCGCGAGGTGGCGCGAAGATCGCTGATGCTGAGGCTTACCCGTCAGGCCATCGGCGACCAACTGGCGCCATTGGAGGCAGGCCAAGGCCAATAGGCCAGTCCCGTCGTTGAGCGCTTGGGCTATGCTCATTGCTTGAAAGTAGCGCTTGGGACTGTAGGCAATTGACGCGTCAGCCGTGGACATTGGCTGTTACCTTTAGCCCAGGCGCATTCGGGCACAGCTGGTTTAGGCTTGCACGCCGGATCTTTCTCCCTGATCCGCAGTCTTTGGTTTATCGAAAGAACAAGGAGATGCACATGCTCGTCCGGTCACTGACACTCGCCACTTTGCTCGCTGTCGCTGGCCCACTGCTGGCTGCCGACAGCGACGCGCCATTGGCCAAGGAACTGGGCAAGGCCAGGCCATTGGTGGTTATTGCCCCGAGCAGCGCCGACCCGACCTTGCGCGGGCTCAACAAGGCGCTCGAGGACCCGGCGATACAAGCGGCGTTCAAAGAGCGCGGCCTGGTCCTTTACAGCGTGGCGCAGATGATGGGCAAGCGTGAGGACAAGAACCTCGAGCAGCAGACCACCATGGCCTTGATCCGTGAGCTGAAACTGGGTGCGGGCAAGGGTACCAAGGTGATCCTGGTGGGCAAGGACGGTGAGCGGCACATGCTCAAGGATGACGACAGCGGCGAGGCTCTTGACCCGAAAGTGATCTTCAAGGCGGTCGATGAACTGCCTGCCAGCGAAAAGGCCGTGACGGCGCCTGAGCCTGTCGCGGCAGCACCGGAAGCGAAGGCCAAGGACAGCAAACCGGGCAAGCCGGCCAAACCGGCAGCCCCGCCCAAGCCACTGGAAGACTGACCCTGCACCAGCGCCTGACGTAGCGTCGGGCCTTGGTGTATCACACTGTATCTGGCCGCGCGGCCGACCTACTGCCATACAAAACCGCAGCCTGCGGGATACATCCACGACATACCGCAACGGCCTAATGGCTCCACATTCCTACTACAGTGGAGCGACACCATGACTCAAGTACGAAACACCCTCGGCCTGTTCGGCGCTGCGCTGATCGGCAGCATGGCATTGGCTAGCAGTGCGTTTGCCGTCGAGCCGTTGGCTCAGGGTTACCAGCTGGCGTCAGCCAAGGTGCCTGGCGAAGGCAAATGCGGTGAAGGCAAGTGCGGCGGCAGCGGCAAGGCCACCCAGAGTGAAGGCAAGTGCGGTGAGGGCAAGTGCGGTGCCAGCGCCAAGGCCGGGGCTGAAGGCAAGTGCGGCGAAGGCAAGTGTGGTGACGCGTCGTTCGCCAGGACCGACAGCAACCACGATGGCAAGGTCTCGCGCGATGAGTTCCTGGTCGTGGCCAAGGACCGTGCTGGCGATTTCGACAAGATCGACCGCAACCATGATGGCTTCATTTCCGAACAGGAAGCTGCGGATCACCTCAAGGCGATCTACCAGGCCAACGGCAAAAGCATGCCTGAAGGGCTGTTCAGCCATCTGACCGGCAAGCCCTGACTGTCAATCCCATGTCACGCGCAACGCCCCCCTGCTGGTCAGGTGGGGCGTTGTGCCTGTTGGAGAACCGTTATGCACCTTGCATCATCGTCTCATCGGTCCTTGCAGGCAGGGCTAGGCCTGCGCCGCGGGCTGTTGCCGGAGCTGTTGGCCATGGATTCTGGCGCGGTGGACTTTCTTGAATGTGCGCCGGAAAACTGGATCGCCGTGGGTGGTGCCTACGGCAAAGGCCTGGCTCAGTTGGCCGAGCGTTTTAGCATTGCCTGCCACGGGCTGTCGTTGTCGCTGGGGGGCAGCGCGCCGCTGGATCGCGTTTTCCTGGACCAGACCCGGCAGTTTCTCGATCGCTACCAGGTGCGCTTGTACAGCGAGCACCTGAGCTACTGCAGCGATGACGGGCACTTGTATGACTTGATGCCCATCCCGTTCACCGACGAAGCGGTACGCCATGTGGCCGCGCGCATACGCCAGGCCCAAGAGCACCTGGAGCGGCGCATTGCGGTCGAGAACATCAGTTACTACGCCGCGCCATACCAGGCGATGAGCGAACTCGATTTCATCCGTGCGGTGATCGAGGAGGCCGACTGCGACCTGCTGCTGGACGTCAACAATGTCTTCGTCAACGCCTGCAACCATGGCTACGACGCCCGGGCCTTTCTTGCAGGTTTGCCCCAGGCACGGGTGACCGGCATGCACATCGCGGGTCATTACGACGAAGCACCAGACCTCAAGGTCGACACCCATGGGGCCGCGGTGAAGGAAGATGTCTGGGCGCTGTTCGCGCATGCCTGTGCGCGCTTTGGCGTGCAGCCGACCGTGCTCGAGCGTGATTTCAACTACCCACCGCTGGCCGAACTGCTCGCCGAGACGGCGCGCATCCGCACGGTGCAGCGTGGGGCGGAGGGGCAAGCCAATGAATGAGACCTTGCGCGAACAGCAGTACACCCTGGCCCGCCACCTGCGCGATCCTCAGCGCCATGCCCCGCCACCCGGCGTGGAGGCGCGGCGGCTGAGGGTTTACCGTGAGTTGTTCTATGGTGCTATCGAAGGCCTGCTCGGCGGCAGTTTCCCCGTGATGCGCCAGGCATTGGGTGAACAGCGTTGGCACGCCCGGGTGCGGGACTTCTATGCCAACTATCGCAGCCATACGCCGTTGTTCACCGAACTCGCCGAGGCCTTTGTCGATTATCTGCAAGGGGTCGAACTGGATGCGCCCTGGCAGCTGGAACTGGCGCACTATGAGTGGATCGAGGCGCAGCTGTACCTGAGTGATGCCGAGGACCCGGCTCACGATCCGGTGGGCGACTTGCTCGAAGGAGAACCGCTGTTGTCATGTGTGGCGCGGGTGTTGGCTTATCGTTGGCCAGTGGAGCGGATCGGTGCGGATTACCAGCCTGTGGCTGCGCCTGAGGCGCCGACCCTGTTGCTGGTGTATCGCGATGCGCAGTTGCAGGTGCGCTTCGCGCGCCTGGCACCGCTGGCGTATCGGTTGCTGGCGCTGGAGCAGGGCAGTGGGCGGGCGCGGCTGGAGGCGTTGGGCGGGGATGTGCAGCAGGGGTTGGCATTGCTGGAAGGGCTGCGCGAGCAAGGGGTCATTATCGGGACATGTTGATGTGAGGTGGGGGCGCGTTGCGCCCCTTGCTCTTGCAAGCCAGCTCCCACCTGGACAGCATTGCCCTCAAGCCATGTGCTATCGCTGTCGGCGTGCCGGCGATGGGCTGCAAAGCAGCCCTCGGCTGCTCACCTGCAGAGCCGCCCTCTGAGCCAATGGTCCAGGCTCAATCGCCCAGCCCCCTTGAGCAGCAGTGGCAGCAATGCCACCAGGTAGATCAGCGGCAATTTGAAATTGCCAAAACCCTGGTCGGTAATGGCATAACCCTGGGCCAGCTCGGCCAGACTAGACCAGTGCGCTGGCCAATGCACTGCGGCAATCGCCACCACCGTTACCACGATCAACCCCGCCGATGCCAGCCGGGTACCCAGGCCTAGCAACAGCAGCAACGGCAGGATCAGTTCCGCCCACATCGACAGCTGCCAGTTCAGCTCCGCGGGCAGCCGGTTGAAGGGGAACGGGAAGTTCGCTTGCAAATCAGCGAACCAGTTGCTGCCATTGAATTTCTCCCAGCCAGATTCGAAAAACTCCCAGGCCAGGAACAGTCGCAACGGCAGGTCGGCGCCCCAGGCGCCGAAACGGTCAAAAGTGCCCAGGGTGCGAGTCAAGGTGGTCATGCGGTGTTCTCCTCAGGAAAGGGCGTGGGCGTTACGGCGTTGCTGGCGGGCCAGCTTGGCGGTGAGTTTCATGGCGATGGCGCTGAACATCAGGGCGAACGCCAGCGGGTACCAGCCCCCCATGGGGATGCGTTTGTAGAACGACAGGCAGAACACAGCCGCCAGTACCCACATGCCGGTACTGTGCAGGGCCCGCCAGGCACGGCCACCCAGCAGGCGCATGGGGGCCTTGAACGAAGTGACGGTGAGCAGCAGCAAGAACAGGTAGCCGACGGTGCCGGGCAGGCTGGACGTGAGCGTGCGGTTGGCCCAGAACAATTCGGGGAACTGCTGGGCATAGCGGTAGATCAGCACGCCGTGCACGGTATGGGAGAAGGCGAATGCCAACCCCAGGTAGCGCCGTTCCTGGAGGACGCGGCGGCTGTGGGTGCCTGGCAGCAAGGTCACCAGGGAAGAGGCGAGGAACGCCAGCAGGAACAGCGCGAACGAACTGCGCGCGGTGGCGCGGATGGCGCTGCGCAGGCCGTCGGGGTCAGGTTCGCTGGCCAGGACCACGGCGGTCATCGCCAGGGTCAGGCCGGCGAGGACAGCGAACAGCTTCCAGCCGGAGGGTAGCGTCAGGGGTTTCATCAGGGGGCTCCCGCAATGTGGTGGTGCACGGGAGTGTGTTGGAGCGGGGTATCTGCAGTGTGTCGGCGGAAGTAGGGTTGTGTATCTGTCTGTAGAGGCAAGGCCCGCTTTTGGTAGCAGCGGCCTTGCGTCGCGACAGGGCCGCACCTGCAAAAGCTGTCATTGCAGTTCGATCTGCGCGCACAACCCGCCGCTCGTGCGGTTGCTCAGTGTCAGCCGGCCGCCCATTGCCTGGATCAACTGGTGGGCAATCGCCAGGCCCAACCCGGTGCCACCGGTGCTACGGTTGCGCGAACCCTCCACGCGGTAGAATGGCTTGAGCACTTCATCCAGCTCGCCAGCGGGTATGCCCGGCCCGTTGTCGAGTACGCGGATGACTGTCGTGTCGCCCTCCCTGGCTATTTCCAGCTCGGCAGCCCCGGCGAACTTGAGGGCGTTGTCTACCAGATTCACCAGCACGCGGCGCAGGGCATGCGGCCGGGTCTGCAGCAGGCTGCCGCTGCTGCCGCGGCGCTCGACCTGGGCACCGCTGTCCTGATAGTCGAACACCAGGCTGTCGAGAAAGGCATCGAGGTTGACCCGGCACGGAGGCTCGGTACTGGTGTCCATGCTTCGGGCATAGGCCACGCCTTCACGCACCAGGTGTTCCATTTCGCCCAGGTCATTCCACAGCTTGTCCTTTTCCAGCCCGTCGTCCATCACCTCGACCCGCAGCTTCATGCGTGTGATCGGTGTTTGCAGGTCATGCGATATTGCCGCCAGCAACTGCATGCGTTCTTTCAGGTAGGCGGCGATCCGCGCTTGCAGGGCGTTGAAGGCTACCGCGGCGTAGCGCACCTCGCGTGGGCCGCTCTCGTCCAGTTGTACACCGGGCTTGTCCGGGTCGAGGTTGTCCACCGCTTGGGCCAGGCGGGTCAGCGGGCCGATTGCCAGGCGCACGGCCAGCCAGGTGCACAGCAACAAGACGGCCAACTGGATCAGCAACACCACCGGTAGCCAGCGGGCCACCGGCACCGGTGACGGGGTCACATCGATGGTCAGCGGCGCACCGTCGGCCAGGCTCAGGTGCGCCTGGAAGTGCACGTTCGGCCCGGGTATTTCCTGGAAGGTCAGGCGGTAGTCGCTGCCGATAGCCTTGACGATCGAATCGGCGGCCATGGGTGGGTCGCTGCTGGGCATCGCTTCGCCCGCCAGGCCCTGGTCCAGACGGTAGCGGTAGGTACGCCGCTCCAGGCGCGGCAACCAGGCGGCGCGTTCAGCTGCGGGCAGGCGATCGAGGATGGCTACCGAGGTGGCCACGTCCTGTTCCAGGGTGCTGAGCATCATCGAGCGGCTGCTGATATAGCGCTCGTAGGCCTGCAGGCCGAACGACAGGCCATAGGCCAGGACCAGGCCGGTGAAGAAGATCAGCGCCAGGCGCGAGGCGAGGGTGCGTGGCCACTTCATGACGGCGACTCGAGCAGTTGCACCGGCAGCGAGAATACATAGCCCTCGCTGCGCACGGTCTTGATGCAGCTGGGTTCGCGCGCGTCGTCGCCCAGGCGCTGGCGCAGGCGGCTGACCAGCAGGTCGATGGAGCGGTCGAAAATGTCGGCCTCGCGGCCTTGGGTCAGGTTGAGCAGCTGCTCACGGCTGAGCACTCGCTGCGGGTGGTCGAGAAACACCCGCAGCAGGCGGTATTCGGCGCCGCTCAGGGCCACCAGGGTGCCTTCGCTGTCGAGCAGGTGGCGCGCGGTAGTGTCCAGGCGCCATTGGCCGAAGCCCAGCAGCCGGCTGCTTTCGCTGATGGTCAGGTTGGGCGGCAGCATGCGTGTACGGCGCAGCACGGCATTGATGCGTGCGAGCAGCTCGCGGGCCGAGAACGGCTTGGTCAGGTAATCGTCGGCACCCATTTCCAGGCCGATGATGCGGTCGGTCTCGTCGTTGCGTGCGGTCAGCATCAGCACCGGCGTGTTGCGATGCTTGCCGGCGCGCAGCTCGCGGCACAGCAACAGGCCGTCGTCACCGGGCATCATGATGTCGAGCACGATCAGGTCGACACTGTTGGCTTCGAGAAAGGCGCGCATCTGCCGGCCGTCGGCGACGATGCTGGTGCGCAGGCCGTTCTTCTTCAGGTAGTTGCCGACCAGTTCGCGAATTTCGCGGTCGTCGTCGACGATCAGGATGTGATCGACGTGTTCCATGCGCTGCGTTCCTGTGCAAAGGGTATGGGCGCAGTGTACCGAGCGCCTGCGCGCTTGCCTGCGGGGTTTTGTATTGCAGTGTATCTGGCCCGTGGGCCGATACAGGAGGAAGCAGATCACAACGCTGGGTGACACATACGGGATACCTGGCGGGCGTGAAATGGCTCTCGACCGGGGAGCAGCACTCCCCACCCCCAAAGCGTCACACAGGAGAGATGCCATGAACTTCAAGACCTTCGCCAGCGCCAGCCTGTTCGCCGTGCTCAGCTTCGGCACTCTGGCCGCCCACGCTGCCAGCGCACCGATGGACGACGCTGCCGTGATGCAGTACCGCTACGGCGACCACCTGGATGTCCAGAAAGTGTTGTCGGTGCAGGATGACCAGAGCAACGCCTGCGGCCTGGTGAACACCCGCATGGACTACCTCGACTCCAAGGGCCAGCTGCAAAGCGTGCAGTACCGCAGCTACGCCACTGGCGGTTGCCATGAAAATTGATCGCCGCCTGATGCTGAAGGTGGGCGGTATCGCCCTGGCCCTGACCGGCCTTGGCCTGGCCGGGCACCTGATGGCCCGTGACAGTTACGGCACCATGCCGTCGCTGTCGGGGGCCAGCCAGTGGCTCAATTCGGCGCCGTTGGATGCACCGGCGCTGAAGGGCAAGGTGGTGCTGGTGGACTTCTGGACCTGGGACTGCAGCAACTGCCAGCGCAGCCTGCCGCATGTGAACGAGTGGGCACGGCGCTATGCCGACCAGGGCCTGGTGGTGGTCGGCGTGCACACCCCGGAGTACGACTACGAGCACGATGTCGGCACCTTGCGTGACAAGGTGGCCAGGCTGGGGATTGCTTACCCGGTGGCCGTCGACAACGACTACAAGGTGTGGAACGCCTGGGGCAACCAGTTCTGGCCGGCGCACTACTTTGTCGACCGCAAGGGCCAGGTGCGCCATGTGCATTTTGGCGAGGGCGATTACGCCGGGCAGGAGCAGGTGATACAGGCGTTGCTGGATGAGAAGCAGTGAGTGGCCTGTAGCGACTGTGGCAGCGGCCTTGTGTCAAGCAAGGCCGCTGCCACCGGTGCAGCGCAAGGCTGTGCGTTCAGGTAAAGCTGGCGAAATGCGCCTGCATCCGCGCCGCATCCGCCTGCCGTCCGCTGAACAACTCGAACGCTTTCACCGCCTGAAACACCGCCATGTTGCTGCCATCCAGCGTGCGGCAGCCCAGTGCCCGGGCCGCGCGCAGCAGTTCGGTTTCCAGCGGGAAGTAGATGATCTCCGCCACCCATAGGCGCGCATGCAGCAGCTCTATCGGTAGCGGTGTACCAGGCAGTTTGGCCATGCCCACCGGCGTGGTGTTGACCAGGCCGTCCGCCTCGGCCAGTGCTGTAGCCAGGTCGCTGCCAACCACGGCGCGGCCCGCACCGAAGTGGGTATTCAGGTTGTCCACCAAGGCCTGCCCGCGGGCCGCGTCCACCTCGAACAGCACCAGCCGCTCGACGCCTTCTCCCAGCAGGGCATGGGCCACGGCCGAACCTGCGCCACCGGCACCCATCTGTACCACCTGGCGCCGCGCCACATCGGGCAGGCCACGGCGCAAGCCTTCGGCGAAGCCTAGGCAGTCGGTGTTGTGGCCAACCCGCTTGCCATCCTTGAGTACCACTGTGTTCACTGCGCCGATGCCGCGGGCTTCTTCCGACAGTTCGTCGAGCAGTGGCAGGATTGCCTGCTTGAACGGGTAGGTGATGTTGAGCCCGGTGAAGCCTGTGTATTGCGCGGCGTCGAGCAGGCCGGGCAGGGCGCTGTCGTCCAGTTGCAGCTGGTCGGCATCGATCAGTCGGTACAGGTAACGCAGGGCCTGGGCATCGCCTTCGTGTTCGTGCAGGGCCGGGGTGCGTGACAGCTGGATGCCACGGCCGATCAGGCCTGCGAGAATGGCTTGCTGGCTCATGCAGTGGGCTCCCGGAGCATTTCGGCGAAATGGCTGAGGGCCATGCGGTAGCCGTGGCTGCCCAAGCCGCAGATCACCCCGACGGCGACAGAGGATATGAAGGACAGGTGGCGGAAGGGTTCGCGTTTGTGCACGTTGGACAGATGCACTTCGATGACCGGCAGCTCGGCGGCGACCAAGGCGTCGCGGATGGCGACCGAGGTGTGGGTCCAGGCACCGGGGTTGATCACGATGCCGGCACAACGACCACGGGCGGCGTGGATCCAGTCGATTAGTTCGCCTTCATGGTTGGTTTGGCGGAATTCGATTTCCAGGCCATGGGCCTGGGCTGTGTCGGCACAACCCTGCGCCAGGTCGGCAAGGGTTTCGTAACCATACTGGGCAGGCTCCCGGGTGCCCAGCATGTTCAGGTTGGGGCCATTGAGCACGAGAATGACAGGCTTCATGACAAGCATCGCTTTGTTGTTGTTGGATGCATCCAGTTTTGTACCGACTGGTTAGTTTAGTCAATCCAGCCAAGCCCTGGCTCCGTAAAAGTGGGCGATTATCGAACCATGGTGTCCGCAGGATTGATTACAAAATTGTAATTTCCACGCCACCGCCCCGATAAGCAGCGCTTTCTACAGTGCCTCGCCAACGTTCGCTGACGAGGAGCTGTTACGTGCCCATCCCGCGCAAGATCGCCATGCTTTGCCTGTTGCTGGCGGGCGCCCCCGGCGCCCAGGCCAGCCAGAGCCTGAGCCTGCCCGAGGCGCTGGCCGCCGCCTTTGCCCATAACCCTGAGCTGGCTGCGGCTGGCCGGGAAATCGGTATCGCCGATGGCGAGCGGCGCCAGGCTGGGCTGATCCCCAACCCGGAACTGGCCTGGGAGCGGGAGGACACTCGCCGCGACACCAGCACCACCACTGTCACGCTCAGCCAGCCATTGGAACTGGGCGGCAAGCGTGGCGCGCGCATTGCCGTGGCCAAGGCCGGCCAGGCCATTGCCCAGCTGGACCTGGAACGCCAACGTAATGGCCTGCGTGCCGATGTGGTGCAGGCTTTCCACGCCGCCTTGCGTGCGCAAACCGCAGTGACGCTGGCGCAGCAATCGCAGGCTTTGACCGAGCGTGGGCTGCGGGTGGTGCAGGGGCGGGTAGCTGCCGGCCAGGCGTCACCCGTGGAAATTACCCGCGCCCAGGTGCAGCAGGCGCAAGCCGAGGCTGCGGTGCGCCGCGCGCGCACCCAGCGCAGCGCGGCCTACCAGGCCCTGGCACGGTTGACCGGCAGCCCGCAGGCAAGCTTCGGGCAATTGCAGGTGACCAACCTGTCGCCCGGCGCAGCGCCCAGCGTTGAGGCGTTGCTCGACCAGGTCGAGCAGACCGTCGAGTGGCGCCTGGCTGCTACCCAGGTCGAGCGCGGCGACGCGTCCCTCGGCTCGGAAAAGACCCTGCGTATTCCCGACCTCACCGTCAGCCTCGGTAGCCAGTACAGCCGCGAAGACCGCGAGCGGGTCAATGTGGTCGGCCTGTCGCTGCCCTTGCCGTTGTTCGACCGCAACCAGGGCAACGTGCTGGCTGCAGCCCGCCGGGCCGACCAGGCGCGGGATCTGCGTAATGGCGTGGCGCTGCGCCTGCGCAGTGAAACGCGCAACGCTGTCGAGCAGTGGGCGACGGCGATGCAGGACGTGCAGGCCTATGACCGCACCATCCTGCCTGCTGCGCAGCAGGCGGTAGACACCGCCACCCGCGGCTTCGAAATGGGCAAGTTCGCCTTTCTCGATGTCCTCGACGCCCAGCGCACGTTGATCGAGGCGCGTGGGCTGTACCTCGAGGCGCTGGCTTCGGCGACCGATGCGCGGGCGCAGGTCGAGCGGATCTATGGCGACCTCGACGACCTCAGTAAATACCCGCACAGCAGGAGCAACAATGACTAATCCACGCAAGATCGCCGTTCTGGTCGCTGCGCTTGCCGCACTCGGCCTCGCGGGCCTGGTCTGGACCAGCACCCTCGGCCAGGCTTCCAGTGCACAAGCCGTTCACGACGACCATGGCGAAGACAGCCACGGTCATGACGAAGAACCGGCCGGCGAAAGCCATGGCGAGCAACCAGGCAAGCTGCACCTGAGCCGCGCCCAGATCGAAGCTGCCGGTGTACAGCTGGCCACCGCCGGCCCTGGCGAACTGGGCAATGCCATCAGCTTCCCGGGCGAGATCCGTTTCGACGAAGACCGCACGGCGCATGTCGTGCCGCGTGTGCCAGGCGTGGTCGAGGCGGTGCAGGCCGAACTGGGCCAGGCGGTCAAGGGTGGCCAGGTACTGGCGGTGATTGCCAGCCAGCAGATATCTGACCTGCGCAGCGAACAGCAGGCCGCCCAGCGCCGCCTGGAGCTGGCGCGTCTGACCTTCCAGCGCGAGCAACAGTTGTGGCAGGAACGCATCAGCGCCGAGCAGGACTACCTGCAGGCCCGCCAGGCGCTGCAGGAGGCCGAGATCGCCATGGCCAACGCCCGGCAGAAGGTGGCCGCCGTAGGCCCGGCTGGTGTCGGTAATCGCTATGAATTGCGCGCGCCGTTCGATGCGGTGGTGGTGGAAAAGCACCTGAGCGTGGGTGAAGTGGTCGATGCGACCAGTAACGCCTTCACCCTGTCCGACCTGAACCGGGTCTGGGCCACCTTCGCCGTTGCCCCGCGCGACCTGGACAAGGTGGTGACCGGTCGCAGCGTCACGGTCAGCGCGCCAGACCTGGGCGCCCGGGTCGAGGGCCAGGTCAACTACGTTGGCGACCTGCTCGGCGAGCAGAATCGCGCCGCCACTGTCCGCGCCAGCCTGGAAAACCCCAACGGCGCCTGGCGCCCCGGGCTGTTCGTCAATGTTGCCGTCAGCCTCGAGCGCTTCAGGGCTGCCGTGGTGGTACCGGAAAGCGCATTGCAAACCTGGGAGGAACAGACCGTGGTGTTTGCCCGTAGCGAAGAAGGTTTCGAGGCGCGCCCGGTGCAGACCGGCCGGCGTGACGGCGGCCAGGTGGAAATCACCAGCGGTCTGGCCGCCGGTACCCAGGTAGCCGCCGCCGGCAGTTTTGTCCTGAAGTCCGAGCTGGGCAAAGGCTCGGCTGCACACAGCCATTGACCCGGGAATGCCAGCATGTTCGAACGCCTGATCCAATTTGCCATCGAGCAGCGCCTGGTGGTGATGCTGGCCGTGGTCCTGATGGCCGCGGTGGGTATCCATAGCTACCAGAAACTGCCGATCGATGCTGTACCGGACATCACCAACGTCCAGGTGCAGATCAATACCGCCGCGCCCGGTTTTTCGCCACTGGAGACCGAACAGCGCATCACCTTTGCCATCGAGACCGCCATGGCAGGCCTGCCCGGGCTCAAGCAGACCCGCTCGCTGTCGCGTTCGGGCCTGTCGCAGGTCACGGTCATTTTCGATGACAGCACCGACCTGTTCTTCGCCCGACAACTGGTCAACGAGCGCCTGCAAGTGGCCCGCGAGCAGTTGCCCGACGGCATCGAAGCCGGCATGGGGCCGATTTCCACGGGGCTGGGGGAGATCTTCCTGTGGACGGTGGAGGCCGAGCCGGGCGCCCTGAAGGAGGACGGCACGCCCTACACCCTCACCGACCTGCGGGTGATCCAGGACTGGATCATCAAGCCACAGTTGCGCACGGTGCCGGGGGTGGCTGAAGTGAACAGCATCGGTGGCCATGCCAAGCAATACCTGATCGCACCGGAGCCCAAGCGCCTGGCGGCATACAAGCTCACTCTCAACGACCTGGTCGCGGCGCTGGAACGCAACAACGCCAATGTCGGTGCCGGTTATATCGAGCGCAACGGCGAACAATGGCTGATCCGCGCGCCGGGCCAGGTGGCGTCGGCCGAGGACATCGCCAACATCATCATTTCGACCGCCGACGGCACGCCGATCCGGGTCAGCCATGTCGCCCAGGTAAGCCTGGGTGAGGAGTTGCGCTCGGGTGCGGCTACCGAAAATGGCCGGGAGGTGGTGCTGGGCACCGTGTTCATGCTGATCGGCGAGAACAGCCGTACGGTATCGCGGGCGGTCGCCGCCAAGCTGGTGGAAATCAACCGCAACCTGCCCAAGGGCGTGGCCGCCGTGACGGTGTACGACCGCACCGACCTGGTGGAGAAAGCCATCGCCACGGTGAAGAAGAACCTGATCGAAGGCGCCATCCTGGTCATCGCCGTGCTGTTCCTGTTCCTGGGCAATGTTCGCGCCGCGCTGATCACTGCCATGGTCATCCCGTTGTCGATGTTGTTCACCTTCACCGGCATGTTCGCCAACCAGGTCAGCGCCAACCTGATGAGTCTTGGGGCGCTGGACTTCGGCATCATCGTCGACGGCGCGGTGGTGATCGTGGAGAACGCCATCCGCCGCCTGGCCCATGCCCAGCAACGCCATGGGCGCATGCTGACCCGTGCCGAGCGCTTCCACGAGGTGTTCGCCGCCGCTCGTGAGGCGCGCCGGCCGCTGATCTACGGGCAGCTGATCATCATGGTGGTGTACCTGCCGATCTTTGCCCTGACCGGGGTGGAGGGCAAGATGTTCCACCCCATGGCCTTCACCGTGGTCATGGCCCTGCTCGGTGCGATGGTCCTCTCGGTGACCTTCGTACCGGCGGCCATTGCCCTGTTCGTCACCGGCAAGGTCAAGGAAGAGGAAGGCTTGCTGATGCGGACGGCGCGCCAGCGCTATGCGCCGCTGCTGGCCTGGGTACTCGGCCGACGCCGGCTGGCGTTCGCCGCTGCCGCCAGCCTGGTGCTGCTGTCCGGGCTGCTGGCCAGCCGCATGGGCAGCGAGTTCATCCCCAGCCTCAGCGAGGGCGATTTCGCCCTGCAGGCCCTGCGTGTGCCGGGTACCAGCCTGTCGCAGTCGGTGGACATGCAGCAGCGCCTGGAGCAGGCGATCATTGCCCAGGTGCCGGAAGTGCAGCGGGTGTTCGCCCGCACCGGCACCGCCGAGATTGCCTCCGACCCGATGCCGCCGAACATCTCCGATGCCTATGTGATGTTGCGCCCGCGCGCGCAATGGCCGGACCCGGGCAAGCCGCGCGAGGAACTGATTGCCGAGGTACAACGTGCCGCGGCCAGCGTGCCGGGCAGCAACCATGAGCTGTCGCAGCCCATCCAGCTGCGTTTCAACGAGCTGATCTCCGGGGTGCGCAGCGATGTGGCGGTGAAGCTGTACGGCGATGACATGAACGTGCTCAACCGCACCGCCGGGCAGATCGCCAGCAGCCTGCAGGGTGTGCCGGGCGCGTCCGAGGTGAAGGTCGAACAGACCACCGGCCTGCCGGTGCTGACCATCGATATCGACCGTGACAAGGCGGCCCGGCATGGCCTCAACGTCGGTGAGGTGCAGGACGCCATCGCCATCGCCGTGGGCGGCCGTACGGCCGGTACGCTGTACGAAGGCGACCGCCGTTTCGACATGGTCGTGCGCCTGCCGGAGACCCTGCGCACGGATGTCGACGGGCTGGCCAGCCTGTTGATTCCGGTACCGGCCAATGCCGGCGGCGGGCAGATCGGTTTCATTCCGTTGTCGCAAGTGGCCACGCTGAACCTGCAGCTGGGCCCGAACCAGGTCAGCCGCGAAGATGGCAAGCGGGTAGTGGTGGTCAGCGCCAACGTGCGTGGGCGGGACCTGGGCTCGTTCGTCGAGGAGGCCGAACAGAGCCTGCTCGAGCAAGTGCCGATACCGCCGGGCTACTGGACGCGCTGGGGTGGCCAGTTCGAGCAGTTGCAGTCTGCGGCCGCGCGCCTGCAGGTGGTGGTGCCGGTGGCCTTGCTGCTGGTCATGGCCCTGTTGTTGATGATGTTCAACAACCTCAGGGATGGCCTGCTGGTGTTCACCGGCATTCCCTTCGCCCTCACCGGTGGGGTGCTGGCGCTGTGGTTGCGCGACATTCCGCTGTCGATTTCCGCTGGCGTGGGGTTCATTGCCTTGTCGGGGGTAGCGGTGCTCAACGGGCTGGTGATGATCGCCTTCATCCGCGGCCTGCGCGAACAAGGGCGCACGCTGCGGGTAGCGGTCGAGGAGGGCGCGCTGACGCGCTTGCGACCGGTGCTGATGACGGCACTGGTGGCGTCGCTGGGGTTCATTCCGATGGCCTTGGCCAGCGGGACCGGGGCGGAGGTGCAGCGGCCATTGGCGACGGTGGTGATTGGCGGGATCCTGTCGTCCACCGCGCTGACCTTGCTGGTGTTGCCGGCGTTGTACCAGTGGGCGTACCGGCGCGAAGAGGAGCAGGAAGGTTGAGATTGTCGGGGCCGCAAAGCGGCCCCGGATACTCAGACTGTTCGACGAGCCGCAGCCCTCACCCCGTCGCCTTCCACCTCCTCATGCAGCGAAATCCGTGAAGTCTCCGGCAACGCCAACCCACCCAGCAACGCCACCAGCGCGATCACCACCAGGTAGAACGCCGGAGCCAGGTTGCTCCCGGTCTGGCCGATCAGCCAGGTCGCCACCAGTGGCGCGGTACCGCCAAACAGCGTGTAGGCCACGTTGTAGGTAATCGCCGAAGCGGTATAGCGGGTGCGGGTAGGGAAGCTTTCCGAGAGCAACGCCGCGGTCACCACGCCACTGCACAACGCCCCGATCGCCAGCAGGATTACGCCCAGCAGCGCACCAGCTATCGAACCGGAACTGGCCAGCCAGTAGGCCGGGAACACGCACAGCATCACCCACAGGCAGGTGAAGCCGATGGTCCTGCGCCGCCCGACGCGGTCCGAGAACGCCCCTGCCAGCGGGCAGCCGACCGCAGCGAACAGCAAGGCTACCGTGGTTACCAGCAGCGCCTGCGCGCGGGTCAGGTTGCCGACCAGTTGCAGGTAGGTCGCGAAGTAGGTGGTGAACATGTAGAACGACAGCGCAGTGAGCGAGATGAAGGCACCCAGGTTGCGGATCGCCCGGCCATGGCGGCGCAGGGTTTCCTTGAGCGGCGAATGTTCATGCGCCTTGCCTTCGGCGAGGGCTTCGCGGAACGCCGGAGTCTCCTCCATGCGCCAGCGCAGGTACAGGCCAACCAGCCCCAGTGGCGCGGCGATGAGGAACGGGATGCGCCAACCCCAGGCATTCATGGCCTCGGCCGACAGGCTGGCCTCCAGGCCATAGGCGATCACCGCCGCGCAGGCAAAGGCGGAAAAGGTCGAGACCGGCACGAAGCTGCCATAGAAGGCACGCTTGTCGTTGGGCGCATGTTCCATCAGGTAGGCGCATGCCCCGGCATACTCGCCACCGGCAGAAAAGCCTTGCAGGCAACGCGCCAGGGTCAGCAGCGCGGGGGCTGCCAGGCCGATGCTGGCATAGGTCGGCAACAGCCCGATCAGGGTCGTCGAGCCGGCCATCAGCAGGATGGTCAGCGACAGGATGCGCTTGCGCCCCAGGCGGTCACCCAGCGCGCCGAACACGATGCCGCCCAGCGGGCGCAGGGCAAAGGCCACGGCAAACACGGCGAAGGTTTTCAGCAAGGCCACGCTGGCGTCTGTGCTGGCAAAGAACTGGCTGGCGATCAGGGTCGCGAGAAACCCATAGACGGCGAAGTCGAACCATTCGACGAAATTGCCGATGGCCGAGGCGGCGATCACCCGGCGCAGGGTGGCGGGGGATACCTCATGCGATGCAGACATACGGAAGCTCTCCGGTTTCCATAGGCAGCCTGGATGAATGTGGCGCACTTCAGCGCGCCATCGTTGTTATCAGGGCCAGTAGACCGAGCCTGGCGGAGGCCCGCTTCGTTCAGGGCGACCTCCGGATGCCTGTTTCGACCGCCTCGGGCAGGCGCTACACCGAAAACACCACCCCGGTGCGTGAAGCCGCATTGCGGATATGCTCCTGCATCGCCTTCTGCGCCGCAGCCTGGGAGCGACGGCACAGGGCGCGAAGAATCTTGCGGTGTTCCTGCCAGGTTTCCATGGCCCGCTCCGGGCGAATGAACGGCAGCTTCTGGCTTTCCAGGAAAATGTCCTGGCCAGCGGTGATCACCTGCAGCATGGCGTGGTTGCCACAGGCCTGCAGCAACAACTGATGGAAGGCGAAGTCCAGCCGGGCGGCCGCTTCGAAGCGGCCGGCAAGCAGTTCCCGGCGCATCGCCTCGACATTCTCCTCGAGGCGGTCAATGTCGTCCGCGGTCAGCGCCAGTGCCGCCTGGCCAGCGGCAAACCCTTCCAGGGCGTAGCGCAGCTGGAAGGTGTCGCTGGCCGATACCTGTTCGGCGTAGGGCCAGGCGACAGCCGCGGGCGCCGGCACCTGCACGAACACCCCCTTGCCCGGCTGCACGCTGACCAGGCCCAGGGCGCTGAGAGATGACAGGGCCTCGCGCAACGACGCCCGGCTGACCCCCAGCTGCTCGGCCAGGTCGCGTTGCGAGGGCAGGGCATCGCCGGGCTGATAGGCGCCTTCATCAATCAACTTGCGGATGCCTTGCAGGGCCTGTTCGGGGACGGCGCGGGGGAGGATGTCGAGCATGCTGTTCAGACCGGTCGGAGGGCGATGACCCTGGCTTTTTACGGCTATTGCCCCGCGCTGGCAAGCGTTGCGCCGCGCTGGCGCAAGGTGCGGGCAGGCTGCACAAAAGCGGGGCGTAGCCGTTTGCTCGGCAGTCGCCGTGGGCTGACTGTTCAGACCAGTAAGACCGTTCAATGCCGGCTTTCGCCCCGGTTCGTGCGGGGTGGCGGCACTTGCTGGCATGCCCTGTGCACTGCCTGGCCAACACCTTCTTTCCGTTGATCTCTGCGAGGCCGTTCGATGAAGACATTCCGCACCTTGTTCCTGGCCAGCCTGTTCTGCAGCGGCACCCTGGCACTGCCCACCGCCCAGGCCGATGCGCTGGCCGACATCAGAGCCCGTGGCGTGCTCAAAGTGGCAGTGCCGCAGGACTTCCCGCCCTTCGGCTCGGTCGGCCCCGACCTCAAGCCGCGCGGCCTGGACATCGATACCGCGCAACTGCTGGCCGACAAGCTGGGGGTGAAGTTGGCCCTGACACCGGTGAACAGCACCAACCGCATCCCGTTCCTCACCACCGGCAAGGTCGACCTGGTGATCTCGAGCCTGGGCAAGAACCCCGAGCGGGCCGCGGTGATCGACTTCTCGCGCCCCTATGCGCCATTCTACCTGGCGGTGTTCGGCCCGGCGGAAGTCGACATCGCCGGTATCGCCGCGGTCGCCGGCAAGACCATCAGCGTCACCCGGGGCTCGATCGAGGACATGGAACTCAGCGCCGTAGCGCCCAAGGGCGCGGTGATCAAGCGCTTCGAGGACAACAACTCGACCATCGCCGCCTACCTTTCCGGCCAGGTCGAACTGATCGCCAGTGGCAGCGTGGTAATGGCGGCCATTGCCGAGAAGAACCCGGCCAAGGTGCCGGTGGTCAAGGTCAAGCTCAAGGACTCGCCGGTCTACGTGGGGCTGGCCAAGAACGAGCCGGCGCTGCTGGAAAAGGTCAACGCCACGCTGGACGCCGCCAAGGCGGATGGCAGCCTGAACCGCAATGCGGAAAAATGGCTGAAGCAGCCGCTGCCGACGGACCTCTGAATGTCGCCCGGAGCCTGCCGACATGGCCTATGAATTCGACTTCGCCCCCGTGCTGGCCCAGGTCGACCTGCTGCTCAAGGGCGCCGGCTTCACCTTGCAGTTGACCGCAGTCGGCACGCTGCTGGGCGTGGCCATCGGCGTGCTCGGCGCCGGTGTACGTGCCTGGCGCGTGCGGCCTTTCGATACGCTGTTCGGCCTGTATGTGGAACTGATCCGCAATACGCCGTTCATTGTCCAGTTGTTCTTCATCTTCTTCGGCCTGCCGGCGCTGGGCCTGCGCCTTACCGAGTGGCAGGCGGCGGTGCTGGCCATGGTGATCAACCTGGGCGCCTATTCCACCGAAATCATCCGTGCCGGTATCCAGGCCATTCCAAAAGGCCAGCTGGAAGCGGCCGCGGCGCTGGCCATGAGCCGCTTCGAAGCGTTCCGCCACGTGGTGCTGCGACCCGCGTTGGCCAAGGTCTGGCCGGCGCTGTCGAGCCAGATCGTGATCGTCATGCTGGGTTCGGCGGTGTGTTCGCAGATCGCCACCGAAGAGCTGTCATTCGCCGCCAACTTCATCCAGTCGCGCAACTTCCGCGCGTTCGAGACCTACCTGCTGACCACCGCGCTGTATCTGCTCATGGCCATCCTCCTGCGCCAGTTGCTGGCGTGGCTGGGGCAGCGCCTGCTGATGGGGAGACGCTGATGGACTTCACCTTCTGGGACATTCTGCGCAACCTGCTGATCGGTTTGCAATGGACCTTGCTGCTGTCGCTGGTGGCGTTCCTCTGTGGTGGTGCTGTCGGCTTGCTGGTGCTGGTCGCACGGCTGTCCGCGCAGCGGTTGTGGCGCGGCCTGGCGCGCGGCTATATCGAGCTGTTCCAGGGCACGCCGCTGCTGATGCAGCTGTTCATGGTGTTCTTCGGTATCGCCCTGTTCGGCCTCGATGTATCGGCCTGGATGGCTGCGGCCATTGCCCTGACGTTGTTCACCAGTGCCTTTCTCGCCGAAATCTGGCGCGGTTGCGTCGAAGCGATCCCGCGTGGCCAGTGGGAGGCGTCCGGCAGCCTGGCGCTGAGCCGGCTGGAGCAGCTGCGCTACGTCATCCTGCCCCAGGCGCTGCGTATCGCCGTGGCACCGACCGTGGGTTTTTCGGTGCAGGTGGTCAAGGGCACGGCGGTTACCTCGATCATCGGCTTTACCGAGCTGACCAAGACCGGCGGCATGCTCGCCAATGCCACCTTCGAGCCCTTCATGGTCTACGGCCTGGTCGCGCTGGGCTACTTCATCCTCTGCTATCCGCTCTCGCTGAGCGCCCGTTACCTGGAAAGGAGGCTGCATGCCGCTGCTTAGAGTGTCTGCGTTGCACAAATACTACGGCGACAACCACGTGCTCAAAGGCGTCGACCTTAGCATCGAAGAGGGTGAGGTGGTGGCCATCATCGGCCGCAGCGGCTCGGGCAAGAGCACCTTGCTGCGTGCCCTCAATGGCCTGGAGTCGATCAGTGACGGGGTGATCGAAGTGGATGGCGAATACCTTGACGCCGGCCGCGCCGACCTGCGTGCGTTGCGCCAGAAGGTGGGCATGGTGTTCCAGCAGTTCAATCTGTTCCCGCACCTGAGCGTGGGCGAAAACGTGATGCTGGCGCCGCAGGTGGTGAAGAAAGCCGGCCGCGCCGAAGCACGCCGCCTGGCCGAGCAGATGCTGGCGCGAGTGGGGCTTGCGGAGAAGTTCGATGCCTATCCCGAGCGACTTTCCGGTGGGCAGCAACAGCGCGTGGCGATCGCCCGTGCCCTGGCCATGTCACCGAAAGTGCTGCTGTGCGATGAGATCACCTCGGCGCTCGACCCCGAACTGGTCAATGAAGTACTCGGTGTGGTGCGCCAACTGGCCAGCGAGGGCATGACCCTGATCATGGTCACGCATGAGATGCGCTTCGCTCGCGAAGTGGGCGACAAGCTGGTGTTCATGCACCAGGGCAAGGTGCATGAAATGGGCAACCCGCGTGAGGTGTTCGCCGCGCCGCGAACAGCGGAGCTGGCCAACTTCATCGGCGCGGTGGCCTCGGCCTAGGTGCGTTTCAGCGCACGCGCACCTTCCAGGGGGCATACTCCATCTCGCTGTAGCCTTTCGCCAAACCATCACTTTCGGCCTTGAAACCCGGCAGGGTGGCCAGGTCCAGCGCCATGCAGCGGCTGTTGAGCCGGGCCTGCAGGTTGCCATCGAGGCGGAAATCGTCCGGCCGTAGCGGGTGGGGATGAATCTGCACCAGGCAGCCTTGCACCTCGCCTTGGGCATTTGCCTCGTAATAAACCGAGGCCCGGCCAATGCTGTCTACCGGCAGGTCGCTGAACAGCCGCTGCCAGAAGAAGTCACGCTGCGCGTTGCTCTGGCGCCGTTCAGTTCCAGGTGCTTGCGCGGACGCCGGCAGCACCACGAACAGCGGCGCACGGATTTCCGCAGTACCGTTGTCGTCGCGCAGGGCCTTGGGCACCACGGGATAGATGGTCTTCCAGCACTGCGCCTCCACCACACTGGCCAGTGACTTGAAGCCGGTGCGTATCAGTTCGGCAGGCATCCGGATTTCGTACCGGAACGGAGCCCTGCTGGCTTTGCAGCTGACGGGTGCGGAGGATGAATCGAGCTTGACATTCAGCATGACCACGCCAATTTGCGGGCCTGTATCAGCGGTGGCGATGCCCAGCGTCAATGCTTGCTGCATGTCGCTGACGAATGTCTGGCGTGCCTGCTTTTCCGCCTCGGAGGCCAACTGGTGCTGGCAACCTGGCAAAGCGATGAGTGTGACGGCCATAAGTGCCGCGGGCAGCGTTCTGAACATAGTCACTTCCTTGATGAAGGTATGGGGCGGGCTTCTTGCCGCTGAGTCACAGCCAGTATTATCAATCAGAACGCACAGGGGAGGGTGTGGCTTGTGTGTAGGAAATGTCTCGTTTGGCGCTGTCGGCAGGTGCTGCCGCTGGACGGGTAATCGAGGATCGAGCGCAGCCAGCGAACCTGTGGTTCATACCGACCGCCGCCGACGTGCAGTTTTCGAAGGATCGACGAGCCACAGTAGGAACTTTCTTCGCGGTCTTCTGGTATTCCAGGGCCAGTGGCTCAGGCAATGACCACCCGGTTGCGTCCTTCCTGCTTGGCCCGGTAAAGCGCCCGGTCGGCGGCACTCAGCACATAGCCTGGCTCGCCACCAGTCTCGCCCTGCCAGTGTGCCACTCCCAGCGAAATCGTCACCGCACCTACTGGCTCGACCGGGGTATCCTGGACCGTCACCCGTAGCCGCTCGGCCACTACCGCCGCCACGTCCGGGCTGGCCCCGGGCAGCAGCATCAGAAACTCCTCGCCGCCGGTACGGCACAGCAGGTCACCTTCCCGGCAGCAGCGGCGCATCAACTCCGCCAGCCGGCGCAGCACCTGGTCACCCACTTCATGGCCGTGGTTGTCATTGA
Source organism: Pseudomonas sp. BCRC 81390 (assembly GCF_030341915.1). Lineage (NCBI taxonomy): Bacteria > Pseudomonadati > Pseudomonadota > Gammaproteobacteria > Pseudomonadales > Pseudomonadaceae > Pseudomonas > Pseudomonas sp. BCRC 81390. The sequence continues at coordinate 84,851 of NZ_JATAAG010000033.1, forward strand.
CCCGCTTGAAATGATCGATATCCAGTACGATGGCGGCAAACGGCCGCCCTTCGGCCTCCAGCAATGACAAGCTGAACTCCAGGCCGCGGCGGTTACCCAGGCCGGTCAGCGGGTCGGTCTGGGCGTCGCGGTTGAGCCGGCCGATGCGCTCATGCAACAAGTTGAGGCCGAACAGCAGCGCACGTTTGAGCTGGGCAGCCTCGAAGTACCAGGCCGACACCCGATGCAGGCGCTCGGCAGTGCCGGCGCGGTCCATCGAGCGGGCGCCGGCGGCCAGTTGCCACAGTGGTCGGGCAATGATCATGGCCAGCCACCACAGCAACAGGCTGCCAACCAGCGCCAAGGGGACCGAGGTGCCCACCACGTTCAGGATCAGCCGGTTCAACGGCGCGACGGTCTGCGCCAGCGGCTGCTGCGCCACCACGCCCCAGCCGGCGCTGGGCACGGTGGCGAAACCGGCAACCATTGCCACCCCGTGGCTGTTGGTCAGCTGGCGGGTGCCGTTGCCCAAGGTCGCCAGTTGGTCGATCAAGACATTGCCTTCAACCACTTTGCCCACCCGTTGGCCGTCGGGGTGATAGAGCAGGCGACGGTTGCGGTCGACCACGTACAGGTACGAGCCGTCCTTGTAGAAATGTTCACCCAGCAAGCTGTTGAGGATGTTGCGCTCACGCAGGTACAAGCTGCCGCCAACGTAGCCCCGGTAGCGACCGTTGCTGTCGAAAATCGGGTGCGACAAGGCTACTACCAGGTTGTTGGCCGCCGATATGTAGGGCGTCGACACCAGTGGGCTGCGCGCATTCAGCGCTTCCTCGACCCCGGGCGAGTGCATGCGGCTGCCAACCAGATGCCGCAGTGACGCCGGGGAAATGGCCAGCAGCACCCCGTCGGCATCAAGCACGAAGGTGGAATTGAAGGCCATGCTCTGGTTCAGCACGCGTTCTGTTTCGGCTTGCAGTGCCTGGGCATCAGCCAGCTGCCGCCCTTGCACCCCGGCGCTGAACGACAACTGTTGCTGGGCATTGCTGATGAAGGTCTCGGTGATGCTGGCCAGCTTGGTCGCATACACCCGGTTGGCTTCCAGGGCGTGATCGATCAACAGCTGGCGCTGCACCCGGTAGCTGGCGAAATAGCTGGCGCACAGCATGACCAAGGCGGTGAGGGCGCAGAGCACCAGGATGAGGGTGCGTAGATCCAGGCGCAATCCGTGCTTGCTGTTTGGCAATCCTGACCTCGAATAATGGAATAAGCATCTACGAAACAGGAATAACCTTACGCGTTATGCGCGCGATGGGAAACCGTATTCATGAACCTGCCTTCTCCAGCGCTTCGAGTTCGTCTTCCACTTGCTGCATGCGTTGCTCGGCCAGGGCCTGGACCTTCACGTCGCGGGCCGTCTCGCGCATCAGGGCAGTGAGCTTCTCGCCCAGGCGCTTGCCGGCTTCGGTGTCTTCCAGGGCGCGGGCTTTGGCCGGATCCTGGGTGGCCTCGACGAGGGTGGCAAACTCAGCGTCGCTGAAGTTCTTTTCGCTGTAAAGGCGGAACAGGTCCTGGCGCTGGTCTTCGACGGTCAGGTGCTTGCGTAGCACATCCTCGATGGTCGCCTGCGACAGCTGCGGGTGCCTGCGACCGAGCAGCGCGGCCATGCGCGCGATGTTGTGCGCGTAGGCGTCCTGCAGGGGCAGCTGAGCGAGGATCTGTTGTTCACGCGAGGGCTTCTGGTCGCAGGCAGTGAGGGCGGCTGCCAGCAGCAGGGGTAACAGCAACGTGAGAAGGCGCGGCATGGTGTGGCCTGGTCGGGCAGTGATAGTGGGGATTATACCGATGTCGGCCGGGCCGCGACGACCCCGTCATCTGCCTTTGCATGCGCGGGTGGCGGCGATGGCGGTTCAGAAAATGCCTACAAAACGCCTGGTTGGGTGATCGACGCGTTCATTTCAAAACCTGCCTGCCTTGCGTACCTTCCACGGTGCACGGATTGTTCGAATGCACCAAGGGAGATTCGCGATGCCACATATGGCCCCGTACAAACTCAAACTGCTGGACGAGTTCGAAGACCGCAATGACCTGTGGACCTTCGCCGATTTCGAGAACCGCCTGACGGCGCTCTGGCGTGGCGCGACTTACCATGATGCCAAGAGCATCATCAATGCGGCGCACCAGGAGCGGCGCTGGCCCAGGACGGTAAAACGCTACCTGCTGACCAATTACCAGGCGTTCGGCAATGTCAGTGCGGAACTGGAGCGCACGTTTGCCGAGGTGGTGAAGGCGATGGAGGTCCAGGAGTGGGCGCAGTGGGGCTTGCAGCCTGCTGCCAGTTCGGTGGTCTGACGGGGGCCGGGGCTGCCTGGCAGCCCCGGTTCAGCTGAGGGGGCGATCAGAGCGCGCCGGACAATGGCCATTCCACGGCCAAGCGGATCTGGTCCCCGTCCAGCTCCGCCTGGGCGGTATTCCCTCGATGCAGGTTATGCCGCAACGAAAACGCGGCGCCCTTGGCCCTGCCACTCTGCACCACATAGCGCGCTTCCAGGTCGCGCTCCCAATGCCTGCCACCCTTACCGTACCCCAGGTAGGCATAGCCACCCGCCGGGTCGACATGCGTGCCATCGATATCGAACCCGCGCACGTACAACGCCGTCAGGTTCAGACCCGGCACGCCATAGGCGCCCAGGTTCAGGTCATAGCGTGCCTGCCACGATTTCTCGTTCGGCGCGTTGAAGTCCGACATCTGCACCGCATTGGCCAGGTAGATCGCCCCACGCGTCACGTAATCGAACGGCGTATCGCCATGTACCTGCTGCCAGCCCACGCTGAAACCGTGCGGCCCTTGGTCGTAACGCGAGACCAGGCTCCAGGTGGTGTTGTCGATGCGCCCGGATAGCGCCTTGCCGGTGTCGGTGGTGCGATACAGGTTGAGGTCCAGGCTGAGGCTGCGGCGTTCGTCAAAGGCGTGGCTGAAGGTACTGCCGAGATAATGCTGGTTCCAGCTATCCTGGTAGCGTGAAGTGTACAGACTGCCGCGGAAAGCGGCGCCCGGGTTCCACACCACGCCAGCCAGGTCGAAGCTGTTGCCCTGGCGGCCGTTGGAATAGTTCACCACGAAGCCCTGGTCATGGCTGGACGCATTGCGGTCGGTGTTTTCGGTGAAGTGCCCGGCCACCAGCTTGAGGTGGTCGAGTTCGTTGCTGGTGAGCAACAGGCCGGTCATGGTCTCGGGTAACAGGCGGCTGTCGGAGGCGCTGAACACCGGGGTCTTGACCCTCTGCTCGCCGTAGGCCAGCACGGTATCGGACCAGCGCAGCTTGAGTGCCGCGCCGGCACGGCTGTAGTTGCTCTTGGGGTGCCCGTCGTTATCGACCGCGAGCAGGCGCGCCTTGCCCGCCCGCCCGCCACCGCTGTCGAGCTGCACGCCCAGGTAGGCATGCGCATCGACCCCGACGCCGATCAGCCCCTGGGTGAAACCGGACTGCAAGGTTGCCATCAGGCCATAGGCCCATTCCTCAGCCTTGCCGTTACGTTCATTGCGCGGTTTGTAGGCGTTGCGCGCTGCGCTGTTGCGGCCACCGTGCCGGTAGTCGCGCTGGTCGAATACGCTGCGGTTGAGCAGGTTCCAACTGCCATCTTCAAGAAAGCCGTTGCTTTGCGATTGCGCGGAATCGGCGAGGGCGATCGGGGCCAGCAGGGTGCTGGCGAGCAGCAGGGCAACAGGGCGCGACATGCGTGGAACTTCCTGTTCAAGGGGCGCGGAAACGCAGGATGCGCGCGCCGTCGAAGGGGTCGGTGAGGTAATGGGCATGCACGCCGAAGGTGCTCAACAGGCGCTCGGGCGTCAGTACCTCGAGGGGTTTGCCAAGGGCAACCAGGCGGCCCTTGTCGAGCACCGCCAGGCGGTCGCAGGTGAGCGCCTGGTTGAGGTCATGCAGCGCCACCAGGGTGGTGACCGGCAGTGCTTGTACCTGGTGCAGCAGGCTCAGCTGGTGCTGGATATCCAGGTGATTGGTCGGCTCGTCCAGCAGCAATACCTGCGGCCGCTGCGCCAGGGCGCGGGCGATGTGCACGCGCTGGCGTTCGCCACCGGACAGCGAGCCCCACAGGCGCGTGCGCAGGTGCAGCGCGTCGAGGTCGGCCAAGGCCTGCTCGACGATGGCCTGGTCCTCCCGCGAGAACGGCGCCAATGCCGACAGCCAGGGGGTGCGGCCGAGGGCAACGGCGTCGAACACGCTGATTGCATCGAGGGTGTCTGCCTGTTGTTCGACCAGCGCCAGGGCCTGCGCAATACGCCGGCGGGGCAACTGCGCCAGCGGTTCGCCCAGCAACTGCACGCTGCCGTTGCCTGGCTTGCGCAGCCCGGCAAGCACCTTCAGCAATGAGGATTTGCCGGAGCCGTTGGGGCCGACGATACCCAGCGTTTCGCCCGCGACGACATGCAGGTCTATCTCGCGCAACACGGCATTGCCAGCCAGTTGCAGGCCCAGGCCCTGGCAACTCAGGGGCGAAACGGCCACAGTGGTCATGGCGGTCATGGGCGCCCCCGACGGCTGACCAGGATCAAGGCGAACACCGGCGCGCCGATCAGTGCGGTAACCACTCCCACGGGAATCACCTGGCCGGGAATCAGGATGCGCGACAGGATGTCGGCGGCAATCAGGAACAATGCGCCACCCAGTGCGCTGGCTGGCAGCAGGCGGCTGTGCCCGGGGCCGAGCAGCAGGCGCAGCGCATGGGGAATCACCAGCCCGACGAAACCGATGGCACCGACGATCGATACCATGACTGCGGTGACCAGGGCTGCGCAGCTGATCAGCAGCAACTGGGTACGCCGTACCGGTATGCCCAGCGATGCCGCGGAGTCGGCACCGAAGGTGAACGCATCCAGTGTGCGGCGGTGCCACAGGCACACCAGCAGCCCGGACAATGCCACTGGCACGGCCAGCCACACCGAAGGCCAGCGCACGCCGCTGAGGTTGCCCAGCAGCCAGAACAGGATGCTGCGTGCCTGCTCGGCAGTGGCCGACATGGTAATCAGCAGCGCGGTGAGGGCGTTGAACAGTTGCGAGCCGGCGATTCCGGCAAGGATGACCTGGGCGTTGCCGCTGCCACCGCCGGCCGTGCGCGCCAGTACCAGCACCAGGGCGAACGCCGCCAGGGCGCCGAGGAAGGCACCGGCGGACATGCTCAACGCCAGGCTACCGAAGCCCAGCAAGCCGACCAGCACCGCGCCGGTCGAGGCGCCGGCGGACAACCCCAGCAGGTAGGGCTCGGCCAACGGGTTGCGCAACAGCGCCTGGAGGACCACGCCGCAGGTAGCCAGGCCGGCGCCGCAGGCCGCGGCAACCAGGGTCCGGGTCAGGCGGTAATTCCAGACGATCCCTGCATCGATCGGGTCGACCGGGTAGCCGGCCTGCCACAGCTGGTTGGCCAGGACCTGGGCGACCACAGTGGGTGGCAGGTCGCTCTCGCCGATGGCGGTACCGGCCAGCACGGCCAGCAGCAGCGCTGCCAGGGCCATTGCGACGGCGAATGACAGGCGCATCATCACTGGCCTGCGTTGCCGCTGGCGAAGGCCGCGGACAAGGTCTGCAGGCCGCTGAACAGGCGAATGCCAGCCTGCATGGCGTCGGCATCGAGGATGATGATGCGGTTGTGCTGCACCGCCTCCATGTTACGGGTGACCGGGTCGCTGTGCAGGAACGTCAGCTTCTTCTGGTAGTCGTCGGCGGGGTAGCGGCGACGGTCCATGCGGGCGATGATCAGCCAGGTGGGGTTGGCCTTGGCCAGGGTTTCCCAGCCTACGGTCGGCCATTCTTCGGTGGACGTCACCACATTGCGCACGCCGAGGGTGCGCAGCATGAAATCGGCAACGCCCTGGCGGCCCGCTACATAGGGTGCGATACCCAGGTCGGCGCTGGAGAACCAGAACAGCGCCGAGGTGCTGGACAGGTCCTTGCCGGCCAACTGCGCCCTGGCACTGTCCAGGCGGCCTTTCAGCTCGGCGTTGAGGGCACTGCCGCGTGCCTGTACGTCGAAGATCTCGGCCAGCTGGCTGATGCTCTTGTAAATGCTTTCGACCTGAAACGCCTGCAGGCGGGTACCGTCGGCACCGACCAGGTTGTCCTTGCCTTCGCAGTCCGACGGCAGCAGGTAGGTGGGGATGTTCAATTCGTCGAACTGTTCGCGGGTGGCCACCGCGCCTTGGGCACCAACCATCCATTCGAACTGCACGGTCACCAGTTGCGGGCGCTTGCCGACCACCGCCTCGAAGCTGGGCTCGTTGTCGGCCAGGCGTGGCACCTTGGCGTTCTGTGCCTGGTACTCGGGCAGTACGTTGTTGAACCACAGCGAGGTGCCTGCCAGCCGGTCGCCCAGCCCCAGTGCGTAGAGCATTTCAGTGCTGGCCTGGCCAATGGTGACGGCGCGTTGCGGTGCCTGGACGAAGGTTTGCGGCTTGCCGCAGTTTTCAATCGTCAGCGGATAATGGGTGGCTGCGGCCTGGGCCAGGCCAGTGAGGCCGAGGCCGGCGAGCAAGGTGGCGAAACGGGGCAGCATGCTGGGCGATCTCCTATCGGACAGTTCGGGTGAGGAACGCACGGACAGGCATCGCCGGGCCCCTGCTGACGGCAGGGGCAACACTGATGGCCAATCCCGGACACCCCGCCGGTTGGTGAATGTAGGCCGGCAGGTCTCCTGACTGATGCGTCATGGCCTGGCTCCGGCCTTCCCGGGTCAGCGACCCAGTGGCATCGGTGGAGCAGGCTCGGCACCTACAGTTGCGGGGGCAGTTCCGTTTGGCCCGTTTGCTTGGGCCTGGGATTCCCTATTGATTCCGTGATGGAAACCGGCGGCCGGCATGGTAGACCATCGTGCCGCCGGGTGAAACGCTTTTCACAAGTACTTCAGCCAGCCGATGTCACGTCGCCGCGCCTTGAGACGGGCGAACCAGCGCACCGGCAGGTACAGTGAAACCGCCAGCAGCACCGCCCACAGCCATACGGCACCGATGCCATCGAAACCGAAGTAGTCACCCTGGTTGCGGCCGTACAGCGCCACGCTGGCCAGGTACAGCAGCTTGAGCACATACAGGTGCAGCAGGTAGAAGAACATCGGCGCCGCGCCGAATACCGCCAGGCCATTGAGCCAGCGCGCCTGGCCGGCGCGTTCGAAGGCGCGCAGCAACAGCAGGCCACAACCCAGGGTGAGTGCCAGGAACAGTAGCGAGGGCGGGTACTTGGTGATGTTGAAGAAACTCATGAGGGTTTGTGTAAGCGTGGGGTAAACGCCCCACGGTGCCTCGCCGTAACCGTTGAACAGGCGCAGCACGAGAAAGCCCAGCAACGCAGCCAGGCCGGCCAGCAGCAAGCGTTGCTGGCGCTGAGCGCTATCGCTGCTACGGGCGAACCAAGGGCCCAGGCCATAGCCCAGGGCGATCACGCCGATCCACGGCAATACCGGGTAGGAGGTGCGCAGGCGCAGGCTGTCGGAGACCTCCAGCCAGCCGCGATCATGCAGGATCGCCCAAGGTACATGCAGGGTAGATCCGACCTCGAAGTGCACAGTGTCGAGCAGGTTATGCCCGGCGACCAGGGTCGCGCCCAGGCCGATCAGCGCGCCACGTGGCAGCCACACCAGCAGCGACAGGGCGATCATGCTGATACCGATGGCCCAGATCACCTGCAGGTAGATGACGCTTGGCGGCAGCTGGAAGGTCCAGGCGAAGTTGACCATGGTGAACTCCAGTACGACCAGGAACAGCCCGCGCTTGAACAGGAATGCCGAGACATCGCCGCGGCCCTGGTGTTTCTCGCCGTACAGCCAGGCCGACAAGCCGGTCAGCAGGACGAACACCGGGGCGCACAGGTGGGCCAGGGTGCGGCTGAAGAACAGCGCGGGCTCGGTGGTGTCGATGGCCATCGGGTCGCTGACCTGGCGATGCAGGAAAAAGGTCTCGCGCACGTGGTCGAGGAGCATGAACAGGATCACCAGGCCGCGCAGGGCATCGATGCTCTGCAGGCGCTGGGTGAGCAGGGTGGGAGTGGCAATGGCGCTGGTCATGGCGGGTCGCTGCTAGGAATGGATGTCAAATGAAACGTTATCTTATAACTAAATTCTTCCGGGTTGGTAGAGATTTTTGCCCGTGCCGGCCCCTTCGCGGGTAGGCCGGCGAACAGGCCGGTTCAGGAAGAAGCGCTTAGCGCCCGCGTCGCCGCGAAACCCGCGCCTCGATATTCTTGCGCCCGATCAGCAGCGGCGGTTTTTCCACCACCGGTTCATCAGCGAGCCACTTGTACATCACCAGGCAGTCGACCAACCCGAGGCTGGCATGGCGGTAGGCCTTGGGCAAACGGCCAACGGTTTCGAAACCGAGCTTGTGCCACAGCGCCACCGCCACTTCGTTGCTGGCTACCACCGAGTTGAACTGCAGGGCCAGAAAGCCTTCCTGGCGTGCCAGTTTCTGCGAATGTTCGCACATCAACCGCGCCACACCCCGGCCACGGGCGCGTTCGCAGACCATGTAGCCGCAATTGCCCACGTGCGCCCCAGGCCCGGCGGCGTTGGGCTTGAGGTAATAGGAACCAAGCAGTTCGCCGTCCGCCTCGGCGATCAGCGTGCGCAACGGCATTTCCAGCCACAGCTGGCGCGCCTGTTCGAAGCTCAGCGCCGGGTCGAATGCATAGGTTTCCCGGGCCTGGACAACAGTCTGGAAGGTGGGCCAGAAGTGCTCGAAGTCTTTGGCCGTCATGGGGCGGATATGGATCATGCGGGTACCTGAAAGGGCTGGGCTGCCCAGTCTGGTGGGCGCGGCGCCGTCGCGCAAGGGCGACGGCGCCGGTTGCCCTCAGTCGGTGGCCTTGCCCACTGCATCCAGGGCCCGCGCCGAATACACCAGCGCGGCACCGGCGTTCATCGCCACGGCCACGCCGAGAGCCTCGGCGATTTCCTCGCGGCTGGCGCCGTGCTTGACGGCTTGCTGCGAGTGCACGGCAATGCAGCCATCGCAGCGGGTGGTCACGGCCACGGCGAGGGAGATCAGCTCGCGGGTCTTGGCGTCCAGGTGGTTGGTCTTGGCACCCGCGCCGCTGGCGGTCATGTAGCCGGCAACGGTGTCGGGGGAGAGTTGCTTGAGATCGCCGATACCGGCCATCAACTGCTTACGGTAGGCGTCCCAGTCCATCATGCTCATTGTCTTCACCTTGGTAAGGTTGCGAGTGGAGCTTTCAGGCTAGTCGAAGCGCGGGAAGTGAGACTTGTACTTTGGTGCTGGCGGGCTTGAAGCGGCCCAGCAAGGCCGCTTCTGCAATCGCCCGAGGGCCGGTCAGATGTAGATGAACACCAGCAGCAGCGCGGCGACGAACGCCCACTTTTCCAGGTAGTAGCGGGTGCGGTTGCGTTTTTTCAGCGCCTTGCCCCGTTCGCGGATCTTGTAGATACGCGTGAACAGCCGGTTGATGCCACCCGTCTTGTCGCCAGCATCGTTCGGCGCGGCGGCGGCCGCCATGACGTTGCGGCTGAACCAGCGGTTGAACGCGGTTGCCCAGCGGTACTTGAGCGGGCGTTCGATGTCGCAGAACAGGATGATGCGGTTGTGCTCGGTGGTGTTGGCCGCGTAGTGGATGTAGGTCTCGTCGAAGACCACACCTTCACCATCACGCCACGAGTACTTCTCGCCGTCGACGTCGATGTAGCAACCGTCATCGTTGGGTGTGTCGAGGCCCAGGTGGTAGCGGTACGAGCCGGCATACGGGTCACGATGACGCACCAGCTTGGCGCCCGGTGGCAGGGTGGCGAACATCGCGGCCTTGACCGTGCCGATGCCTTTGAGCAACTCGGTGGTGCGCGGGCACAGGGTCATCGCCGAGGGGTGGCTTTCGCCGTACCATTTCAGATAAAAGCGCTTCCAGCCGGTCTTGAAGAAGGAATTGAAACCGACGTCATCGTAATTGTCGGACTTCTTGATCTCGCCCACATGCAGCAGCTGGCGCGCCTCTTCGCGGATCTCCTGCCAGTGGTCCTGCAGCGTTTGCAGTTCCGGGAAGGCTTCCACCGGCAGGTAAGGCTTGGCCGGGTGCTTGGAAAACAAGTACAGGAAGCTGTTGACCGGGGCCAGGAAACTGGAGTGGTCGCCCAACTGACGGGTCAGCTTGTGGCGAACCCGACCGCGCAGGTGAACATAGGCGATCGAGAGGGCGAAGAGGAGTACGAGTGCAATTTTCATGGACGTTTACTTGTCGAAAAATAGCCATGCGCCATGGCGTTAGCCAGCCAGCATAAACAATCATGGGGGTAGTTTGTACCTATTGTTACGAAACACCGGGGCGACTTAGGTGTAATACGCTACGGCTTCGCGCAAACGTTTCATGTTCGGGAGCTCTCATGAGTCAGGATGTACGCAGCAGCACCCCTTTCAAGCGGCTGTTTTTCGCCTTGCCGGTCAGCGATGCCCAGCGCCGGGCGCTGGCCGAGTGGCGACGCGGTCTTAACCTGCGCAGCGGCAAGCCGGTACCAGCCGCCAACTTCCATGTGACACTACTGTTTCTCGGCGATGTGAATGCCGCTCAGGTGCCTGCGATTTGCGCGGCGGTCGATCAACTGGCGCTACCCACCACACCCCCTCGTCTGCTGCTTGATCGCTTGCAGGTGTGGCAGCGGGCCAACGCCCTGGTGCTGGAGGCACAACAGCCTCCTGCGGCGCTGTTGCAGCTGGTGTACGGCCTGCAGCAAGCGCTGTTGCCGCTAGGCGTGGAAGCGGCCAGCCGTGACTATCGCCCGCACCTGACACTGGCCAGGGATTTTCGCGGCCAGCCGCCAGAAGCCAGCAGCACGCCGGATTTCTTCCTCGCTGCCCGCCATTTCACCCTCTACGAGTCGCGCAAGGGCGCCTACTGGCCCTTGGCGCAGTGGCCACTGTCGAACTGACTCAGGCCGTCACTTTGCAAGCGGCGAACAACCGTTCGCCGAGTGCGCACGCGGTGCGCAGGTGCGGTGCCGGGTCGATACCTTCGCTGTCGTACAGCAGGGTGGAGCTGAGCACCTCGGCGCCGCAATAGTCGAAAATGCCGTGCTCGATCTGCACGCGCATCGCTTCGCCATAACCATGCCGTTCAAAGGTACCGCGGTCGGCGCCGGCGACGCCGACCAGGTGCACCTTCATGCCGCGCAATTTCTTCACGGTGGAGCTGCCGTCATAGTCGAACGCCCAACCGTTGCTGAACACCCGCTCAACCCAGCCCTTGAGCAAGGCCGGCAGCGACCACCAGTAAATCGGGTACACCAGCACCAGGGCATCGGCGCGTTCGATGCGTGCCTGCTCCTTGCTTACATCCGCTGGCGGGGCAGCCAGCCGGCGGTGCACGGCATGGTCGGCCAGACCGAACCGTGGGTCGAAACCTTCGCTGGCCAGGTCGGCGATTTCGCTGCTGTGGCCTGCCTGGGCGAGGCCATCGGCAACCTGGCGGGCCAAGGCGTGGGTCAGGGACTGCGGGTCGTGATGACCGATGACGATCAAAGCATGCATGGTAAATCTCCTGGATGAGGATGCAGGGTGACCTTCAGCGCTATATACTCAAGGTAAGTTACGTCTAGTAAGTTACTTTTGGTAGGTAAACGATGTCAAGCGATGATCCAACCCGCACGCGCAAGCGCCTGAGCCGTGACGAGCGCCGTCGCCAGCTGCTCGACATGGCCTGGCAGCTGGTGCGCGAGGAGGGCACCGATGCCCTCAGCCTGGGCCGTCTGGCCGAGCAGGCGGGGGTGACCAAGCCGGTGGTCTACGACCATTTCGAAACCCGTACCGGGCTGTTGGTGGCGCTGTATCAGGAATACGATGCCCGCCAGTCGCGCATGCTGGAACAGGCCCTGGCGCGCTGTGACGCCAGCCTGGCCAGCCGCGCCTGGGTGATAGCCGAGGCCTACGTCGACTGCGTGGTGAGCCAGGGGGCGGAAATACCCGGCGTCTCGGCCGCGTTGGCCGGGTCGCCGGAGATGGAAGCGCTCAAGCGGACCTATGAGCAGCCCTTTCTGGACAAGTGTCGGGAGGCGCTGGCCGGCTTTTCTCCCAGTGGTACCGTCGGGGCTGCTGGCATGCGCCTGTTGGTGGGGGCAGCGGACGCCTTGTCGCAGGCGGCTGCGGCGGGAGAACTGGAAGCTGAGGCGGCCAAGGCCGAACTGCAGGCGGCCATCATGGCGATGGTCGAGCGCCAGTGACGGTTCGAGATTGCCCGGCGGCAAAGCCCTTCAGCTCAAACCGGCAAGCTTTGATAGGGTAATTCGTCGCCTGGGCTGCGGTTGAACTGGCGCTTGTATTCGCGGCTGAACTGCGAGGTGCTCTGGTACCCCACCCGGTGGGCCGCCTGGGCCACCCCCAGGCTTTCGCCAATCAGCATCTGCTGGGCCTTGAGCAAGCGCAGGCGCTTGAGGTATTGCATCGGCGCCATGTCAGTGCAGCGCTTGAAATGCTCGTGAAAGGTCGACACGCTCATGTTGGCACGCGCGGCCAGCGCCTCCACGCTCAGCGGCTCGGCGTAGTGCTCGCGCAGGTGGGCGAGGGCGGCGCCAATGCGGGCAAAATGCCCCTGTTGCTCGACCAATGCCCGCAATACGCCCGCCTGTGGGCCACGCAAAGCGGTATACAGCACTTCGCGTACCCGCGCCGGCCCCAGCACCTTGGCATCCAGCGGGTCCTGCAGGCAGTGCAACAGGCGTTCCACGCATTCGCGCATCGGTGCATCGAGCGCCGCGGAAGTCATCGATTGCGGCGTTTGTGCCTGCACCGCTGCATCCGGCGCCAGGTCCATGCTTTGCACCAGCTCCCCGAGCACGCCGCGGTCGATGTGTACCGCTACGCCCAACAGCGGCGCTTCGGGGGTGGCAAAGGTTTCGCACATGAACGGCACCGACAATGCCTGCACCAGATAATGCCCGGCGCCGTACTCCAGGGTTCGAAGCCCCAGGCGTGCCAGTTTGCTGCCTTGGGCCAGGATCATCAGGCTGGGTTCGTAGATCTGCGGGCTGCTGGCCACGTAATGGTCCCAACTCAGTACCTGCACCTGGGGCAGGTGTGTCGGCACGAAGCCGGGGCGTGTGGCGAGGCGGCGGATCAGCACGCAAAGCGCTGCATTGGCGTCGACGTGGCGGGTCAGTTGCATGGTCAACCAGGGCAGAGAATCAGACAGCCTGATCATCGCAGATTGTAGGCTGGGCGCCAGCTGCGGCAAGACATGTTCGGAGAATCAGGCATGAATGCCGGAGGATCAGCGGTGGGCGGGGCGGTCCATGGCGCGCAAAATGCGCCGACTGAACCGTTTCACTTCACAGCGAGGTCCTGTATGTATACCGCCATCGGTTACGCCGCCCAGACGCCCACCAGCCCCCTGGCGCCCATGACTTTCGAGCGCCGCAGCCCACGCCCGGACGACGTCGCCATCGAGATCCTGTACTGCGGCGTGTGTCACTCCGACATCCACCAGGCACGCAACGAGTGGGGCATTGCCGTGTACCCGCTGATGCCTGGCCACGAAATCATCGGCCGCGTCACCGCAGTGGGCGATAAAGTGACTGCGCACAAGGTCGGTGACCTGGTCGGGGTCGGCTGCATGGTCGACGCCTGTCGCCACTGCGAAGCCTGTGCCAAGGACCTGGAACAGTACTGCCTGGAAGGCCCGACCATGACCTATGCCACCCCGGACCGGGTCGACGGCAGCAATACCATGGGTGGGTACTCCAGCAGCATCGTGGTCAGCGAGCACTTCGTGCTGCGCATTCCAGCCGGCATGGACCTGCCCAGCGCCGCGCCGATCCTGTGTGCCGGCATTACCACCTATTCGCCGCTGAAGCACCATGGCGTCGGTCCCGGGCACAAGGTCGGCATCCTTGGCATGGGCGGCCTTGGCCACATGGGCATCAAGCTGGCCAAGGCCCTGGGCGCCGAGGTCACGCTGTTCACCCGTTCGCAAGCCAAGGCCGAGGAAGCGCGTCGCCAGGGTGCCGACCATGTGATCGTGTCCACCGATGCCGGGCAGATGCGCGCAGCAGCCGGGCGGTTCGACTTCCTGCTCGACACCATTCCGGTGCAGCATGATCTCAATCCCTACCTGGAAACACTGAAGTTCGATGGCGTGCATATTCTGGTAGGCCTGATCGAACCGATCGACCCGGCTGTGCACGCGGCCAATCTGGTGTTGAAGCGTCGGGTGCTGGCGGGGTCCCTGATCGGCGGGATCGCCGAAACCCAGGAAGTGCTGGATTTCTGCGCCGAGCATGACATTCGCTGCGATATCGAATTGCTGGATATTCGCAACATCAACCAGGCCTACGAGCGGATGATTGCCGGTGATGTGAAGTACCGCTTCGTCATCGACATGGCCACACTCGAGGGCTGACCGAACGGCTGCTTAGCAGCCTCGTCGCGGTCACACCCGCTTCCGCACAGCTGTGGTGTTTCAGAAAATGCCATTGAAAAATCATTTGCCCAGCGCTCGTGCCGCACGAGCGACTGAGGCAAGGATGTCCTCGGCCTTCTTGTGCCCCCGAAATGGCTTTGGGTTTTGGGTGTAGGTTACAGGTAGTGTCGATCGACGCCTCCAGATCCTCAACGCAGACTTCTGTCTGGCACTTGATCCACTTCTCGCTCAGCGTTGAGAAAAAACGCTCACCCTTATGGCTTCGATGATGTTGCCGCGTTGATCGTAGTCATATCGCCATAATCCCCCCTCGGCATCCCGTGTTTTAGGAAAGGCGTGGTGGCTTGATCTCTGTGAGTTGATGCATTGGCGGGCATTGGGGCGGAGCATCAATTGATGCTCCGTTCAATATCATGCAAATATGGCTATCGAAGTACTGCAAAGACTCTGACGAATTCTTCGTTGCATGCGTCGTCGAAAAATCTACTTTCGTAGAAGGAAAATATAGGTTCTAAGTGGCACTCTATAAATATCTCTTTGATCAGGTTTAATTCTGGCGAATTGTTTTGTGATCCACTTGAAGTTAAGCGTTTTAAGAAAATTTCTCTTGACTCTCTTGCGTGTATGAAGAAGTTAGGTATCGGGGGTTCTTCAGGGTTGGTTGTGGTGAAATCAGTAAAGGTTAACGCGTAGAATCGGGTGTTGGTGCGAATTCTGTTTAGTCGAGCGAAAAGCATGGCTGAGTTTAAAGTGAAAAAAGCAGTGTTTACTAGGAATGCTGTGATGGCTGGAGTTTGGAATTCACGGGTTAGTTTGAATATTTTTTTGTATCGAGATACAAGAGGGATCTCCTCAAATGATTCGTATTCGTCAAAAAATGTGCTTAATTCGTTCCAAGGTTCGTTTTGAGTTATTTCTTTGAAAGTGCTTTGTATGTTCATCATTTTTCAATTCTCCAACCATGAGTATTAAGCCATTCTATAGTCTTTTTCGAGAATGTGACTTCTCCTTTTCCTTTGTCGTGAATGGATCCGTCTAGGTTGTACCCCGAGCCGCAGGGGCAATGTGCATGCCATTGGCTTTTGGGTACGTCCTTTTCCGGGGCGTCAATTCTTGTAATTTCCGTGGGAGCTTGTTCTCTTCTTACTTTTTGTTGTGCTTGTTTTGGCGTGCCGCTTGGTTTAACTTTTGCCAGACCTAGTGGATCGATCCACTCAAATGGATTGGGTGCATAAATATATGGGTTTAATCCCCCTTTTAATCCAATCGGATCCGTGCTGATGAATCGGCCAATATTCGCGTCGTAATATCTATGTCTGCTGTAATGTAGCCTTGTCTCAATATCAAAGTACTGTCCCTGAAAGCGCAACTGATTTCCAATATCCACCAATCCAGCTTTGTCACTTAGCTTTTCTTTAGCAAATCCCCAAGACTTATAAACTCCGCTCCAGGCTATCCGCCCATCTTCGTCAGTCAGCTCCATAGGCGTACCGAGCTTATCGCATTGATACCAAACAAACGCATCAATCGGCCCTGCTTTGGGCTTGTGCAGCCAGATCGGATCTCTATCGATGCTGTAATGATCGCCATAGAGGGGCTGTGGCAGGAGGTCCAAGACAGTATTGGTCACAGCTTGGGCTACAGGTATGAACGTCCCTGGCTCAAACACATAGTGAGTGGTGCTGCCGCCCCGTTCCTTCTGATCACGGCATTCCGTGGCAAGCGTGTCGCCCTCCCAGGTAAACCAGGTGAATCCGCAGCCCAGTTCCTCATCCCGCTGCCGTCGAGCGTTCTCGTTCCACAATGGCCCTGCCTGAGGCCGATCCCGGTACTTGGCGCGTGAGTTCTTGTATAGACGACGGCCCAATGCGTCATAGGCGAAACTGACGATCAGCCGATCATCTTCGTAACGCCGCAGCCGGTTGTAGAGGTCCCACGTGAAATGACCTGCCTTGCCGTTCTCGATCCGCTCCAGCAGGTTGCCACGTTCATCGTATCGATATTGCGTGCCGCAGTAGCTGCGGAGCACGTTGTCGTTGATCTTGCGCGGTGAGTGCGGGTTCGGTCCAGGCGGCGCGTCGGGATCCAGCAGGTTGCTCGCCGGGTCGAAGGCGAATGTCTCCTTGCTGTAGTTGTGGGTGGCTTCGAGCAGTCGGCCCACTGGGTCGTAACGGTAGTACGTGTCACCCCGGTTCAGGTCGTTGACATGGGTAAGCTGGCCGCTTTCGTCGTATCGATAATTGCGAGCCGCAATGCGTCTGGTGGCACCATGGTGCGCCAAGGTTTGTTCGAGCAATTGACCATTCGCAGTCCAGGTTTGACGCTGAATCAGGCCATTGCCTTGTTCGCGGCCAATCTCCCGGTGCAGGTCATCGCGTTGGTAGCTGAGCAGTTCGCGATCATCAAACTTGAGGCCAAGCAGGTGTCCGCTGCCATAGGTGAGCCAACTGACCCTATGGCCATCAGGCCGCGTGGTGGCGACCCGCAGATTGAGGGCGTCGTATTCGTGGGTGAAGACGGCGACCTTCGGCTGCTGCATGTACTTGAAGTGCTGGTGCTCACGGGTATTGTTGCCCGCAAGATCGTAGAACCACTGCAGCTTGCAGTCCTTGTTCTCGGCGAGCAGCAGTCTGCCGTTGCCGTCGTAAGCGAAGGTTTCGGTTTCCCACTCCTTGCCGCCACGCTGCCCAGCGTTGCTTTCGACCAAACGGCCCATGGGGTCGTAGTTGAAGTGCGTGATGCGGTCGCCGTCGAGGCGACGGGTAGGCAAGTCACTGCCGTTGTCGTAGAGGTAGTCGGTGGCCTGCTTGTCGAAGCCTGTCTCCTTGAGCAAGCGGCCTACGGGGTCGTAGGCGAAGGTGGCTTCGCTGTTGTTCTCGTTGCGCAGGCGCACCAGTTGGCCGAGCTTGTCCCAGTGGTAGGTGAGGGTGGTGTCGTTGGGGTTGTGGCGCTGATGAATCAACCCGGCTTCGTTATAGTCCCAGCGGGTACGGCGGTGCAGAGCGTCGGTGAAGCTGAGCAGCCGGCCTTCAGCGTCATATTCGAAGCGATCTCGGGTCTGGTCCGGATGGACGACACTGGTGAGGTGCCCTGCGTCGTAGTGATACTCGGTTACCTCACCGGCAGCGTTGATAAGCTTGGTAAGTTGGCCGAGCGCGTCGTATTTCCACTGAGTCGTTTTGCCAGAGCAGTCGGTGTAGCTAGCCAGCTGACCGTCGTGGTTGTACGTGAGCTTTTTCTCGCCCCCGTTGGCATCGGTGATGGCAATGGGCAGGTTGTCGCTGTTGTAGGTGTACTGGGTCTTGTTCTCCAGTGGGTCTGTGGTTTCGATGATGTTGCCGCGTTGGTCGTAGTCATATCGCCATAATCCCCCCTCGGCATCCCGTGTTTTAAAACGTTGGTCGAGGTCATCGTAGGCGTGGTGGACCGAGGTGCCATCTGGACGAGTGTGCTGCAACAGGTTACTGCGCTCATCGTAGGCATAGTGGTCAACGCTGCCGTCGCGGTGCACATGTTGGACCACGTTCATGGCATCGTCGCGGAAGAACCATTCCTCGTTGCCGTCGGGGTGGACGATGCGATAGGTGTAGCCCTGAATGTTGTAGTAGTGCTTGGTTTCGTTGCCCAGGGCGTCCATGACGTAGGTAAGGCGGATGTGCTTGTCCCACTCCAGGCGCACCTCATAGCTGCCATCGTCTGCCCATTCGTGGATGGCTTTGGCATCCGGCCCTTCACCCAGCCATGCCAGGTTCATTGCCCGGCCAGTCCTGTCGGTGTACCGGGTGATCAAATGATGCCGATACTCGTAGTTCCACTGCCTGCCATGCTCATCCAGGGCAGTTATCAGGTCTCCATCGTCGCTATAGCGATAGGCGGCCAGCTGTCGAACCGGCTCTCCAGCCTTCATCAACCACAAGCTCTCGATGCGTCCGGTACGATCAAGTTGAGTTTGGACGTGTTGATGGGGCTGGTCGTTCTGATAGGTCAGCAGATCAGAGAGGACTTGGGTTCCTTCATGAAAATGCTCGTAGTGGAGGGCGATGCTGGCTCCGCCGCGCTGGCGTATGCAGATGAGCCTGAACATGTCGCCGACCCGCTCATACTGCTCTTCGAGCGCATGTCCTCTGGCGAGTGAAAGCGTTCGCTCGCCCGTCCGAACGAGTACGACTTCTTCGACGGGGTCATGATGGAATTTTCCGACTTTGGGCAGTGGGTAGCTGTGGGAACGACCATCAGCAGCCTGGTAGCACAGTGCTTCATCGGTGACTTCAAAGTAGACAGTGTAGGGAGATATCCATCGTGCACCCAATGGGCCGCCGTCAAGGGCGGACTGACTGGATCGGTAGTTGCGTGCCCAAGAAACTGTGAAGGATCCAAGAAGCATAAAATCAGTGTGAATCAACTGTTCAGAGCCGCGCGCGAAAGTGATGTTGTGGCATGTACTAGCGCAGGCGCCATTCTTCTCGGGCTTTGCATCCTGCCTCGGGCCAGGCTGCCTGTTGATCGCGCCCAGTTCGTTCTGGCGGCTAACCCCTCTGGCTTGCCTTATGCCGGTTGGAGGAACACTGGTATTGAGCTGAGCACGTTTGCGCCCAGCGGCGTTTCGCAGCATTAACAGGATGTGGCCAATGCTGTTGGCTAGTTGAGCGTTGCCAAGGTCCTTGAGACTTTGCTCCACCTCGGTAGCGAGGTGTCGAAGTAATGCAACGTATTTGAAGCCAATGGCTTTTATGTAAGGGGGGATCAGTCGCGATAAGCTATTGAGCGCCGCAACGGTAGCGACTTCCAGGGGAAGCGTCGCATGTTTTGCAATCTCCTCCAGCCACGAAAGTTCGTCGCTTTTGGTTGCCGGCGCATGCTTCAATTGTCCTTTCAGGAAGTCGTCGATACCCTTGGCGATCGTAAGCATCAATGCCTTCGCAGACGCGCCGCTTTTCGCAAGCATTTGCGACAGTTCGGCTTCTGCAAAGGTAACGAAGTTCTCCAACTCGCCGAGGATCGTTGCGTTCAGGTGTCCGGTCAGGACGGTTACTATGGTTTCGCCGATCGCTGCTTTCGGATTTGCTTTGACCTGCTGCTTGGCTAGGTGCAAGGCAGGTCTAAGGCTCTTTCTTGCAAAGGCCATAACGGGAGGGACTGGAATTACACCGATCAGGTTTATGCCGAGGCTGACCCAGTCGAGCAGCGTTCTGTTCTTGTTCTCTGCGAGCGTGATCATATCGCTGACGGCGTCAACAGCCGCCATGATGTTGTTAGCGATGGGAATGAACTCAGCAGCCATCTTCAGATCGGCGAGGGTCAGCCTGTTTTCGCTGAGTTGCCTGAGCCAGAGGTCAACATTGTTTGCACTTTCTGCAATGTCTTCCGGGGGGATCTCTCTGATAGGCGCGACGGCCGTCTCGTGTGGACGTGCGGAAGGTGCGGTCATCGTCTTGTTTTCCCCACGGCGGCGGTGACTAACCTCTCCAGTTCTTCGGGGGCGCGGTTCATCAGAGGCTGATTGAGCAGTCCCTTGGCTACCGAGGCATTTGGGGGGGCGGCATTCGAGAGAACTGCAGTTGCAACCTGCTCCGCCGCCTTGGCTGCGAGCTCGGCGGTTTTCGAGCTAATGGCGGCATCGCCAGACTGTTTGATCTCGCTCGCTGGCGACCATGTATCAGTCGGATCCTTGCCCAATGTCACCTTGGCCGGTCCGGCGGCGAGCCCTGCCACGCTGGCGAAGCCCTCGCTATCCAGCTTTCCTGTGAACACCCGACCCAATGCGTCTTCGACGCGGTAGTCCGCCATCTCGTAGGCATGGCGGCTCGCATAGTGCTGAAACAGTTCCAGATTACCCTGGCCCGCCTTGATCTCGTCGGGAAACGCTGCTGCTTCGCTCTTCGAGCCTTTGTAGATGAAGTCAGTCGCGTGCGCGGTGTACTGGCCCGCCGTGGCATGCACGATGCCGCCCGCGTTGTAGGTCGTGCTGCTGCCACCGGCCTGGATCACCAGTTCCTCCTTGGCACTGAGGGTGATGCGTTCGGCGGTGACGCTGACCTTGAGCTTGGCCACCAAGTTGATGTTGTCCTTCAGGGCGCGCAGGTCGATGTCGCCGGAAGCGGCCACCAAACGCCAGCCCATGCTCTGCACGAACTGCCGCACGCCACGGCTGGCACTGATCAGCAGGCGTTTGCCGATGGCCATGCTGGTATGGCCACCCGTGCTCAAACCCAGATGTTCGCCGCTGGCGATATGGGTGGATTCCGGGGTGCTGGCGGCGATGCCGGTTGGGCTGGCGAGTACCAGTTGCGGATCGGCCAGTTCAGGGAAACGATTGGCTTCAGGGTTGCCGCCGCTGCCGCGAATGGCGTCGTGTTGTGCCTTGAGGGCATCGCCCACTTCATCCTGATCGCCGCCTTCCTGGGCAAGGTGGTCGCGGGCTTCACTGGCGAAGGTGGTGTGGTATTCCTGAGCGGCCTTCAGGCGCTCGGCGGTTTCGGCGAGGTCCGTATGGTGTTCGCTGGCGCGAGCGCGAGCTTCGGTCGTCAACAGTAGCCCGCCACCCGCACGCACCACGCCGTGGGTATCGGTGCGTAGTTCGAAACCTTGCCCACGAGGTTTGCCGCCAAAATGGCGGGGATGGGTGAGGTAGCCGAGATTCAGTGCCGAGTGATCGTGATCACTCATCAGCGCTGCACTGATCTGCCCGGTGGTGTCGTCCAGGCGCAGTTCGTTATGGCGCTTGCCGTGGTGCTCCTTGCTCCGGATCGGGCTGACGGCCTTGAACTCGGGCAGGCGGTACGGTGGGCGGTTGACCACGTGGTAGCTGCGCCCGGTGATCATCGGCTGGTCGGGGTCGCCGTTGAGAAAGCTGACCACGACCTCTTGGCCGATGCGCGGAATGGCCATGTGGCCCCAGGTGGCACCGGCCCAGGCCTGGGTGACCCGCACCCAGCAGGAGCTCTTGTCATCGCCCTGGCCGAAGCGATCCCAGGGAAACTGTACCCGCACGCGGCCATGCTCGTCGCAGTAGATTTCCTCACCGGGCGGCCCGACCACCTTGGCCATCTGCGGGCCTTCGATGACCGGCTTGGGGCGGGCAGGGGCATGCCATTCGACTTGTGCCGGAATCAGGGTGGCGGTCAGCGAGTACGACGTGCCAACCTCGGCCTCGGCCGCGTCCTCTTCCAGTGCGGTGAACTGGCGGCCCGTGTGCGTGATGCGCAGGGGGCGCCAGAGAATGTTCATGTCCTCGCGGGCATGGCCGCTCAGCTGAAAGGCGATACCCGGCTGCAGGCGGGCATCGTCACCTTCGACCTCGGCCACGCGTGCATCACTGAACAACGCATCGATCTTGGTCTGGGTGAATGGTTTGCCGGCATTGTCGTGCTTGTAGCGGCCAGGGTAGTCGTAACGTTCGTAATCGTTGCTTTGATTGCCCCTCTCCTGAGGGAGCATGGTGTGCTCATGGTTGTAGCGCGGGTGGGTGAAGGTGTAGTCGCGCTGGACCTGGCGGCTGCTGCGCACCTGCTCGCGGTAGGCAAAATGGTGCAGGCAGGGCTGCTGCTCGGTGCCGCCACGGTTGGCGACGTACAGCACCGGCTCACCTTCCAGGCTGCCGAACTGGTTGATCCTGTCCGCCTGCACCACGCCATGGCTGCCTTCGCTGTGCTCGAAGATCGAGATCAGGCCTTCCTCGGCTGACAGGCGCCAGAAGAAGTCCAGGTCCAGGTCGCCGGCCTGCACGCAGAACTCACGGCTTTGGTGCGGGTTGACCATGTACTGGGCCAACGTGCCCCACTGGCGTTCGCGGAACAGTTCCTCCAACAGCTGCGGGACCGGGCGGTGCTGGAAAATGCGCCAGTCCGATTGCAGGCCGGCGCGCGCCAGTTGTGGTTCGATCACGGCGCGGTAGCGGGTGCGGCGATGGCCAGTCCTGCCTTGCTCGAAGCTGCTGATCAGGCCGTGCACATGGCGCACAGCCTCATCCTGTTGCCAGATGGTCAAAGCAGCAGGCTGGTCGAGGAGGGTGGCAAAGTCGGCGTCGTCGGCGAAGCTGACAAGTTCGATTTCCAGTCGGTACAGTTCGCTGATCCCTTCCTTCAATTCGAAGGACACCACATCAAATGCTATTGCCTCATCGGCGGGCGTGCTGAAGGTGAAACGTACATCGTTCAAGTTGCTCATGCAGACTCCTGCTGTTCATCCTTTCGGCAGGTTCATGAAGCCGAACGCGTTATGGAACGCGCGGCGTAAGTGCACTCAAGACCGTAGCGAGGAATCCCTTCCAGGTCGCTGCAGTGGTTTCCTAGAGTCGTGTAGGAAGTTTCGCTAAATGCAGCGCTTATCGTTTTTATGGTGAAGCCGTACTTGCTGCGCCGATAGGCACAGTGACTGCTGAATCATGTCGGTTCGTTCTGGTGAAAGTTATGGCTGCAACAGCGTTTGCAGCGAAGCCAGAACTTGTTCAGTGATACCGTTGAGTCTGCTGGCGAAGTACATGTAGACGGCGGTACAACACACGCCCATGACGGCCCACGGTGTCCACCACGGCAATTGGCGGTTCATGCGATAGTGGCGGGGCGCCACATTGGTGAAAGGGTCGGTCAACCGTTGTGAGTGGGCTTTGGGGCCGCGTAGTTCCACGATCCGCTTGCGCAGACGCGCCATCCAGTGTTCCAGTTCCTGGTCGCCATTGGTCTGGTTGGCGTACTTGCCGCGGTAGCCCAATGACAGGCACCAGAACAGGAACACAAACAGGTCGCGGCGTTTTTCCGGCGCCCCTAGCAGGCGCTCCAGCACATTGAAGAATTTCTCGCCGCCCCAGGTCTCCTGATGGATGGCACTGAGCAGGGACTGGGCCTTCCACGGTGAGTCACGTCCCCAGGGTGTGGTCATCACCGCTTCATCGACCACACAGCACAGGCAGTAGGAAAACACCACGCGGTCGCCCTCATCGCAGTGCTCAAGCTGGCGCACTTCCTCGACCATGCCATGGATCATGGTCTTGACGTGGCCATATAACGGCTCGACGTGCTCGTACTTTTCGGTGCCCTCCAGGCGAATGACCAAACCGAACAGCGGCGCGGCAATGTCGAGGATGGGATTGCCAGTGTTCGAGCGGGTGTCGAATCCAAGCGCGTCAACCTGGGGGAATAGTGCGTTCGGGGGTGGAGACGTTCGGGCATCGGCGTGGCCCCTTTCGTAGTCTTGCTCGGGCACATTGTTCATGGGCGGACCTCCTGGTCACATTACTGGTTGCCGCCCGGCCCGGGCGGGCCATAGCTGGCGGGTGGCATTGGCGGTGTTGACGATCTGCAGTTGATGAAAGGAATTGCTGCTGGCGTACAACGCCATGAAGTGGGACAGCACGTTGCCGAACAGCTGCACCTCGCCTTCGCATTCGAAGCCGTCAGGGTCGATGTGCAGGGTGGTGCGCATGCCGCGTACGGGCAGGCCCTTGATCAGCCAGTCGTAGGGCTCGCTGTGCACTTTCTTGATGGCGCCCAGGCGCTGAGCGGTCTTGCGGGCCTGCTGCAGGTCATGAGCACCGACAAAGTCATAGACCCGCAGCACTGAAGCGAGCGCAGCCGGGGAGGACAGCGACAGGTTGTTCAAGGCCAGGTTGGAGATCAGCGCCCAGTGACGCTCACCCTGGCCACCGCTTTGCAGCATGGGCGGGTAGCTGCGAGTGGGTGGGGTCAGGTTGCGATAAGTGATGTACGAGGGCGTGTCCTGGGTGGTCAGGTCGATGTCGCCCACCTTCAGCTGTTGCGCCTGGGCGCCGTTACTGCAGGTCAGCTCGATGTTCAGTTCTTCCTGGTCACCCAGATACGGCACGAGGTTGTGATGCACCACGCCAATCTTGTGTTGCACCTTATCGTTGACCGGCTCCTGTTCGATGTTCAGTTGGTAGTAGAGCGCGGGTAGCCGTTCGCCCAGTGGGAAATCACGGTACAGGGCCTCGAAGCGCTTGAAGTCCTGTACATGGTCCTTGGACTTCTGCCGCTGGCTGCTGACGTGATCGATGCTGAATATCTCGTCTTTATCGCTGCCTTGGCGGCCCACGTTTACAAGCGCGTGGCTTGCCTTTTCATTGAGTGGAATGGGCTTGGCCTTGCAGGTGAACAGGTTGATGGCGGGAACGCAGTTGAGCAGGATCGTCGTCTGATCGATCTGGATGTCAGGTGGCAGGGGCGTGTTGAAGCGCAATTCCAGCTGGATCTGTTCGGCGGCTTCATCCGGCCAGTAGGCCTCCAGCCCCTCGATGCGAAAGCCATGAAAGCGTTCGGGGAAGCAAAAGAACTCGTGCAGGATGCGGTAGCCGTCCATCTGCTCGCCTGCGCTTGGCAGCAGCGCTTCATCGACCTCGAAACCGACGAAGGTCACGGCGGGTGGCAGTGCGAAGCGGTGTTGGCCGATGTGCAGGTAGAGTTTGTCCAGGTGCCGTGCCAGCCATTGGTACAGGTGCAGCGCGTTGCGGTTGCCACCGGCGAGATGGAACTGCAAACGGTCGCACTTCATGCGCCGCAGGGGTTGTTCGGACAGGGCACCCAGGTCGATGTGCACCACAGGGGCTTCGGCACTGGGCTGCGTCGCGATGCTGCGGATCTCCAGCGGTGCGATGGCCAGCTCTGCACACGTGCGGAATTCGCAGCTCACGCCGTCAACCGGCCGGGAATACACCGGCGTGCCTTTGGCCAGCACCTGGGTTTCGCTCAGCGCATGGTCGACCGGCATGAATTGCATCACCGTCATGCTCGGCAGCGGCCGCAGCACATTGGGGTAGAGCAGTTGCAGCAGAGGGTGTGTCAGCTCGGGCAGGTGGTCTTCGAGCTTCATGACCAGGCGAGCGGTCAGGAAGGCGAAGTGTTCCAACACGTGCTCACTTTGCGGGTCCGAAGCGGTGCGCCCGAGAAAAGGCGCCAGGCGCGGCTCGTCTTCGACAAAGTCGTCACCCAGCTCCCGGAGGGTCTGCAGCTCCTGCCTGAACCAATCTTTAAACTTCATGTTTGTTGTTTCGAGCGCTCTATTTAAGGGGGCGAGCCCGACGCAATAAAAATTGATCGGGGCGACTTGTAGGAAACTTCCCACAAGTTCGTGGTTTAAATGCCGTGGTGGCGTGCGGCTATTAAATCTTTATTGCAGATCGCCGTGCGGCGTCTTCAAAAAAAGTGTTAGCGCTTATTTCGTAGTGCTAGGCGTTGATAAGTAATTTCGGGTGCTGTTACTGTTTTTTGCCGTTCGTGCCTCGAGCGTGCGTCAATTCATCGAAAGTGCAGTCGGTAAGGTTTGCCGCTATGAAAGTGAAAAAGGACAGTCTGCTGCGTGGTTTATCGTTGTTGCAGCGTCAGGCGATGCCCGTAGTTGTTATCGCCACAGTGCTCTGCGTGGCAGTTGCCGTGATCGGGGTATGGTGGTGGGGGCCGCAGTGGCAGTGGCGTGACCAGCAGCCACTGGCCGAGCAGCCCGTGCGTATTGCCGTCACCGTGCTGCTGGTGGTGTTACCGCTGCTGGTGTGGAGCGCGTGGGTGCACCGTCGCAATCGCTCGATCATGCGCGAGCAGCAACGGCAGCGGCGTGAGGTAGAGGACCCCAGCCTGGTGTACCTGCAGGCCCAGCAGCGCGCCCTCGATGGCAGCCTGGCTCGCCTGCGTGACAGCCAGGGCAGCCGCGGGTATCGCTACGATGTGCCGTGGTACCTGATTTTGGGCGAAGAGAACGCGGGTAAGTCCAGCTTCGTCAGTCGCTCGGAGCAACGCTTTGCCTTGACCCGCACCGAGCGCAGCTCGACTCAAGGGGCCAGCGCCGATCCGGACCTGATGTTCGATATCGACTGGTGGGTGGGCGACGATGCGGTGCTGATCGATCCGCCTGGTGAGTTCATCAGCCAGCCGGAGCGGCCCGTGCCGGCACCCGATCCGCTGCCGCCCCCGGCGACGCTTGAGGACGTTCAGGAGGATGCGCCTGTAGCCGTAGAGGCAAACGCCCCAGTCGCGCTCAAGCCAGCCAATCCGCCAGGGCTGCCAGCAGGTCTTGAGCGCCGGTTGTGGCGGCACATGATCGGCTGGTTGGCGCAGAATCGCAGTTGTCGGCCGCTCAATGGCGTGGTTCTGCTGGTGGACATGACCAAGCTGTTCGCGCAAACCGAAAAAGAGCGTCGTGACCTGGCCTTCGTGCTGCGCGCACGCCTCACGGAACTGGGTGTTGAGTTAGGCACGCGTCTGCCGCTGTACGTGGTGATGAGCAAGTTTGACCTGCTGGACGGCTTTGAGGAACTGTTTGCCAAGCTGCCGGCACGCGAGCGCGAAGAAGTGCAGGGCTTCACCTTTACGCTGGCATCGGTGAAGGATTTCGACAGCTGGCTGGAGGAACTGGGCGAGGCCTACCAGCACTTCATCGAGCAGCTTGAGGACACGCTGGAGTCGGCCTGCGGTGCAATGCCTCCAGCGGCGCGCAAACGTGCCTACTCGCTGCTCAGGGAGCTGAGTGGTGCCCGCAAGATGTTGCTGAGTTTCCTGGGCGACGTGCTGAGCAGCGATCGATACACCACGCCTGCGTTGGTGCGGGGCGTGTATTTTTCCTCGGTCTACCAGCGCGGAGAGGTACGTAACCTGCTCGCGGATGCCTCCGCCCGTGCTTTTGCCTTCAGCCCGCCAGCACTGTCGACCAAGCCACAAGGCACTTCCGTGGTCTATTTCGCCCAGCAACTGTTGCAACGCGTGGTCTATCCCGAGGCCGGCTTGGCCGGCGACAACCAGCGGGTTGTCGAGCACAAGGTCCGCCTGTTGCGAGGCGGCGCCATCGCCGCGAGCGTGTGCGGGTTGGCCATGGCCGGTGGTTGGCTGTACTTCTACAGCGTCAACCGTGACAAGGCCGAACAGGTGCTGGAGAAAAGCCAGGCGTTCACCAACACCAGCGCCGACGGCAAAGCTGACCTGAGCGGGCGCAACCTGCTGGCACCACTGGATGAGATCCGCGATGCGGTGAGCCTGTACGGTGGCTATCGCTCAGGCTGGACCGTGTTCACGGACATGGGCTTGTACCAGGGTAAAGCCATCGGCCCACAGGTGGATCAGGCCTACCTGAATGCACTGGCCCGGCGCTTTCTACCGGCGATTGCGGGCGGCGTGGCGGCGACCATCCAGCAGGCGGCGCCCGGTAGTGACGAACAGCTGGCCGCCCTGCGTGTGTACCGCATGATTGAGGATCGCGCCAATCGCCGACCGGAACTGGTTGAGCAGTGGATGGCCCGTGAATGGCAAAAGGCTTATCCGGGTCAAGGCCAGTTGCAGGCGGCGCTGATGCGTCATCTGCAGTACGGCCTCGCTTACGCTGATGTCGAGCTGCCGAGCTACCGGCGCGTGGTAGCTGAGGCACAACAGCAGCTGCGCAAACTGCCCCTGGCCCAGCGCGTCTACATCAGCCTGAAGCACCAGGCTGCCCAGCAGTTGCACGGTGCGCTGGACCTGCGCAACGAGATCGGGCCCGCCTTCGATATCGTCTATGTGCCGTTGAACCAGCGCAACTACCAGGCGGCCGTCGATGGCAGTCTGTCGCTGCCACCGTTGCTCACTGCGCGGGGCTTTCGGGACTACTTCGACCAACACAGCCAGAACGTGGCCGACCTCGCCCTGATCGACCAGTGGGTATTGGGCGAGCGGCGCACCCTCGACTATTCCGAGGTGGACCGCCAGGCCCTGACGGAACGCCTGCGTGCCTTGTACAGCGCCGATTACATCGATAGTTGGCGGCGGGTGCTGAACCAGTTTTCGGTTACAGAGTTCACCGACCTGGCCCATGCGGTGAGTGTGCTGGAGCAGGTCACCGGCCCGGCAGCCCCCATGCGGCGATTGTTGGAAACGGTGCGCGGCAACACGCTGATCTACCCTGAGCCCGTGGACAACGAGAAGCAGCCACAAGGCAATCCACCAGGTCGCGTACAGGCCATGGGGATTTATCGGTCGTTTGCCGGGCTTTCGGGGATGCTCGATGTGCAGGGCGACAAGCCGTCCTTCCATGACGAAACGCTGCAGGCCGTCAGCGCCGTGTATGACTATGTGAAAGCGGTGCAGGACAACCCGAATCAAGGCAAGGCCGCGCTGGCGGTGGCGCTGACCCGGTTCTCCGAGAAAGAACCCGATCCCATCCGCAACCTGCAGCGCGTTGCCACGGGCTTGCCGGAACCGCTGAACCGGCATGTTCGCCAACTGGCGGACCAGACCTCCCAGGTGTTGATGGTCATGGCGCTGCGCGAGCTGGAGCAGCGCTGGGCGGCGGAGGTGTACAGCGTCTACCAGGAGCGCCTGGCTTCACGCTATCCCATCGACCCGGCAGGGCCGGATGCCTCGCTCAAGGATTTCGAAGCCTTCTTTGGCCCGCAAGGCCAACTCAAGCGCTTTCAGGACCAGTACCTCACGGTTTTCCTCAAGGACAACCTCAATGCGCTCTATTCCAGCGCCGATGACCAGTATCTGGTCCGACCGGAGGTGATGGAGCAACTGAAGCAGGCGGAAGCGATCCGCAACGCGTTTTTCGACAACCGCGGTGAACTGAACGTGAGCTTTGGTCTGGAGCCGGTGGCCATCAGCGATGGATTGCGGGGAAGTGTCTTGGCGGTGGACGGCCAATTGCAGGCATTTGCCGACAAGGGCAAAGACCCGATTGGCATGACTTGGCCGGGCACTGCCGGGGAGGATGGGCGAAGCCGAGTCAGCTTGGTGCAGAGCGCCGGTGCGACAGTGAGCTTGGGCTACCACGGCCCATGGTCGTTCTATCGCCTGCTCAGTCGCGGCGAGCTGAACGTTCGCACGCGGACCAGCGTCGATTTGAGCTTCAGGATTGCCGGCGATTCCGCACGTTACAAATTCCACGCCACAGGGGCGAACAATCCGTTCACTCGCCAGCTGTTTGCGGGTTTCGAATTGCCGCAGCGGTTGTTGCGCGAAGGGGTAGCCAACGAAGTGGCAAAGCGCTGACATAGCTCATAAAAGAAGAACCCCGATGCCAGTACTGGCATCGGGGTTCTTCTTTGATTGCTACAGCGATTCAGTCCGGCCTGATCGCCCAGAGTTGCCTCTCAAGATTCGGGAACTCCCCGGGGAATTTCCAGTGTGCGGGCGGTGGCACTCTTTCCACAGCACAGCGTTACGTGAAGTCATCGGCTATTCCTTCTTTCAGTAGGCGTTACTGGTTGCGGAGAAATTCGCTGTCCTGACGCAGCTCGACGCCGTTGTTCTCGAAGTGGACGTGCACGGTGTGGCGGTAACCGCGGGGTTTGATGCGTATGGCATCCTTCCACTTGCCCTGAGGATCATCCAGGTGCGCCACGACAGCGATGTAACGCGTGCCCTCGTTGATCTCTTCATGTTCGATGAACTTGAAATGGCCCGGCACCAACCGGAAGTCGTCAACGCTGATCAGGGTACTGCCCAGTGCTTTGTCCAGATCTTCTTCCACTTGCTCATATGTGGCGTCCAGCAACAGGGAGTCGTCCCGGAGTTGAAGCACCTTGAAGGCGATGGAAGCGCGTGCTTGTCGCTGCGCTTGGATGGGGGGCTCGGGGGCTTCGGATTGCGCTGCTGTGTAACTGGCCAACTGGGCAGGCGCACTGGGTGATGTTGGGTAGTTTTGGTGCAGTTGTTCAGCCAGCGCACCGACCTTGTCAGTTAGCCCAACGGCATCCGTGGCACTGAGGGTCACCGCCAGCCTCGCCGATTGGTCAGACGGCGGAGCAGGCTCCTCCAGCGTCGTGTGAGCTGAGCTGGCGACAGTAGGTGGATCAGCGGCATATAGACTGAGCCCCACATGGCTGATGTCATTGGTAGGGCCGCCGACAGGGAGCGTCGGGTCCCTGATCACCTGGTATGCCTTGCTGATCGAGGTACAGCCGCTGAGTGTCAGGCAGGCGAGAACCACACCGATGCGCTTGTTCATCGCATCTCCATGCCGAAGATCTCGGCGATGGTGGGGTCAATGCGGGATTGCGCCACACGGTCCAGATACGCTTGGGGATCAAGCTCATCTGTATGCACGGGGTCTGAGGGGAGGCACAGACTCATTGCATCGATAGCTGGTTCGCCGAGAACCTGCAGTGGGCACAGAGGCTGTGTGGCCTGCAGGGCTGAAAACGGATTGTTGGCAGAATGAAGCTCCAGCCGTTCCTCTGCCTCGTCCTCATGGCCCAAGCGGATGGCAATCTGGTAATCGCCGATCTGCAGCCTGTCGTTGTGCCTGAGCCGTATAGGTGTGCCTGATAGCAGTGCGGTGTCACTGCCGTTCATGAAGCTCTTGCCGCTGTGGTCAATGAGGCAGAAATGGCCTTCATGCCAGCGGATCTCGCAGTGCACCGGCAGGATGCGCGCCTCGCGATCATGCAGCCGCCAGGTCGCTTGCGTGCCAAGGGTGCCGCCTGCCTTGTCGAAGCGGTACTGCGGCTCGCTGCCTTGCAGGAGTGTTTCCGGGTTGAGGACGGCCAGGGTAAGACTGGGGGCGAGAACATGTGTACTCATGCGCGTACCGTGATGCGAACAGGGGGAGGTGTGGGGTCATTGCGGTCAGCTAAAAAGCTGGTCCAGCCGAGGTGGGTGCCATGCTCGGCTCTGAGGCTGAAGGGCGGTGCCTCTTCGGCACGCATGCGTAATTCCAGGTCATACGCTCCGACATCGCGCAGCAGAAACTCCACAAGCCGGGCCAGTCGGTGGTAGTTGTCACCGCTGGGCAGGAACTCGCGAAACTGCTGTTGGTCCAGTCCCGCGATCACGATGGTGAACTTGCTGCTACGTGACACGGTGCTGCCGCCCACCAGGAAGTTGTCATTGAGCGTGCAATTGCGCGAACCCAAGCCATTGCGCTGAGACTGCGGTATCTGCACGACGCGTTTCTCGAACTCGCGGATCGTCACGTCCCGAAGATCGAAGCAGTGCGCGATCATGCCTGCCACCATGCCCGGTGATCGGCTGCGGCTGGCTATCATCCCCACGAAGCTCAGCAAGCGGCTCCAGGGCAAGGCGGTCGCCCCGCGCAACGCCGCGTCATCCAGGCCGATCATGGCGAAGATGTAACGAGAGAAACCGTCTGTGGCGCCCGGTTGGAAGCGCCGGTAATAGCGGTACTTGCGCCAACCCTGATGCAACAGGGTATGCAGACGATGGTTGAAGAAGTTGAAGTAGGCCGGGCGTACACCAATGCCCTGCGCATGCTCAAAGGCCACTTGGTCAAGGTAATAGCTGGGCAGCGGTGAATCGGTCCCATGCAGGCCAAGGAAGGTGGCTTGAATGCTGTAGCGATCGTCCCCAATGCGCTCAGCACTGATTACATCGGCGACGGGGAATGACAGTTTCGGAGAGACCTCCAGCCGCAAGCGTCTTCGGGTTTCGCGGGAGAGGGGGCGTTGCTCAAGATCATCGCCGTGTATCTGGTACATTGACTCCAGAAGCTGGAAGTACGAGTACTGATGGGCCTCAGGCAACATACGGTCCACAGCATCCTGGACTTTATGTTCTGATTCATCGTCCATGTCAAATCCTCAGGGAGTGGTGTGGTTTCTATATGTAAGACGTGTTTGTAAGAATAATTACCAGTCAGTAGGCATTGATTAAACAAATGACTCGGCGGTAGTTTCGCTAAAAAGAAAACCATGCAATGAGGAAGGGCTTCCGGTCGAGGTGCGAAGTGTAAGCAGATGTTTGCAGGAAGTTGGTCACCACCCTATCGCGCAGGTCACAGCTTTTTCCTGTGCCAGGTAAGTCTGGTGCGTGGAATGTTCGGTCGTGTTGGTTGCTGCTGTTCATTCTGTGATGCGCAGGGGTAATACAGAACTCCGAGTTGCATGCTCGATGACTGCGGATGGGTTTGCTTTACGACACGGTTGTCGAAACTTCTCGCTCCGCATTGAAAAAACGCTCAACCTCAGCCATGACGCCGAGGTCAGCGTGAAGGGGTGCCCTTGGATAGTGAGCTTCTACCAAGCCTGGCTCAGATTTTCAGCGGCATTTCTGCAACACCACACTCGTCCCGATGGGAGCGGGGCACCTGCGGTTACCAGGCCATCGGCCTGTCCCAGCCCTTCCAGAACAACCAGCGCCGCACCTCGCCATGGTCGCCGGTGCCGATCTGCCAGGCGGGCCGCCCGCCATCCAGCGCAATCAACGAAACGAACCCGGCATGGCTGGCTGCCACCAGTGTCCGCCCATCGGCACTGACATCCAGCGCACTGATGGTCGAGCCCAGGTAATGCTGCCAATGCTCCGTGCCATCTTCGCCAAACGCCCGCAAGTAGCCATAGGCATCGCCGACGATATACTCGCCATCGCGCGCCACGGCGGCATACACCCGTGCGCCATCCTGTACCACCGGCGTACGTGGGTCCTGGCTGTAGTAGTCGGTATCCAGCCCCGGCAGGTCGGCCACCCTGACCGCCAGCGTGGCACCGCTGTAGAAATGGCAGGCGTTGAGTATCAACTGGTCCCCGGTGCGGTTGAACAGGGCGAAGTGCGGGTATTCGCTGGCTGGCCCGATTGCCGCCACGGGCCTGAGCTGGTCGTCCAGTACCAGGTGGCGGCTGCCCTGCTCACCGACCACGATCAAGCGGCCATCCGCCGATACCGCACCGTGCTCCATGCTCAGCCCCAGGCTGATGTCGTCCGGGTCGGTGCCCTCGGCCAGCTCATCGAGTATCCGTGCCTGCGGCGGCAGCAGCCGGGTCGCACCCTGGCAGGTGAGCAGGAAGATACCGTCGGCACTTACCAGCAGTACCCGCTGGCCATCCGGAAAGGGGATCAGTGCGGAGGGAGTGGGTGGCAACTCGAACGGCTCGAACGGGTAACCTGCCGGCAACCCTTCCAGCCCCGTCGGCCAGGCTAGCCGCTGTACCTGGGGGCCGCCCCAGCCATCAGTGACGCGTATGCCTTCGGCATTGGCCAGCGCGAAGTAGCGACGCCCAGGGCAGCGGCCGAAATGTTCGACCCCGATCACCGGCGTTACCGCGTGGCTGTCGATACGCACTACCTGGCCTTTGTCACAAGGCATGCCGATGCGCGCCAGCACGCTGCCGTCATCCAGCAGCAAGACGTTGCTGATGCCCTGGCCGTGGGCATCGAGCAACGGCACCAAGGGATGGTGCGCAGGCGGCCAGGCCTCGCGGAAGGCCTGGCGCTGCTGGTCATCCACGCCGGGGCGGTTGGCCGCTTGCAAGGCTGCCAGCCAGGCCTCCAGCAAATGCTCGGTCGCGGCGGCCTGCGGTGCTTCGAGGTGGTCCCAGCCGTGCGCGCGGCCCTGCGCGACGTAGTCGTTGACGGCCTGGGCATAGGCGGTGACCGCCTGTTGCCACTGTTGCTGGGGAGGCTGCTTGTCCATGCGCGGGTCGGGCTCCAGGTTGCATATACGTTTCACACAAAGCGCGCATGGTACTCCTTCTGCCCGATGCGCGGTTGTGACGCCCGGGTGTGACGCGTACCATGCCGGGCATTCCTTCCAATAACAAAGCGTACGTCGACACCCAGTGCAACCGGGTGGCTGGCGTGCGGTCTGTTGCCTTGTCTGCGGAGAACCGGTTTCAACCCATGAATGGACCCATACCCACCCACATGCCCCCCACGGCAGGCAGCGGCAGCTGGCTGAGCGTGATTGCCCTGGCCCTGGCGGCGTTCATCTTCAACACCACCGAGTTCGTCCCGGTGGCGCTGCTCAGCGACATTGGCCGCAGCTTCGCCATGAGCACCGCCCAGGTCGGCCTGATGCTGACGATCTACGCCTGGGTGGTGGCGCTGGCCTCGTTGCCGATGATGCTGCTGACCCGCAACATCGAGCGGCGGCGCCTGTTGCTGCTGGTGTTTCTGGTGTTCATCGTCAGCCACCTGCTGTCGTGGCTGTCGCAGAGCTTCGCCATGTTGCTGGTCAGCCGTATCGGCATTGCCCTGGCGCATGCGGTGTTCTGGGCCATTACCGCCTCGCTGGCGGTGCGCGTGGCACCGCCGGGCCAGCAGGCCAAGGCGCTGGGCCTGTTGGCCACCGGCACTACCCTGGCCATGGTCCTGGGCATCCCGCTGGGCCGGGTGGTGGGGGAGGCGCTGGGCTGGCGCATCACTTTCCTGAGCATTGCCGTGGTGGCGCTGGCGACCATGCTCTGCCTGATGAAGTCGCTGCCCCTGTTGCCCAGCCAGAACTCCGGCTCGCTGCGCAGCCTGCCGATCCTGTTCAAGCGCCCGGCGCTGGTGATTACCTATGTGCTGGTGACGCTGGTGATCACCGCGCAGTTCACTGCCTACAGCTACATCGAGCCGTTTGCCCTGCACGTGGCACAGATCGGCGGTGAGCGCACCACCTTGCTATTGCTGCTGTTCGGCGGCGCCGGGGTATTCGGCTCGTTGCTGTTCAGCCGTTACAGCGACCGCTTCCCGCATGGCTTCCTGGTCGGTTCGATCGGCCTGCTGGCGGCCTGCCTGTTGCTGCTGTTGCCGCTGTCGGGCAACTTTTATGCGTTCGCTGCGCTGAGCATGTTCTGGGGTGTGGCCATTCTCAGCTTCAGCCTGTCGCTGCAGTCGAAGACCTTGAAGCTGGCGTCCGATGCCACCGACGTGGCCATGGCGTTGTTCTCGGGTATCTACAACATCGGCATCGGCGGTGGTGCATTGCTCGGGAGTATTGTCAGCAGCCAGCTGGACGTGGCCTACATCGGCCTGGTGGGCGGAAGCGTGGCGGTGCTCGGGTTGCTGCTGGCGGTTGCCAGTACCGCGCGGTTCCGCCAGGCACTGGCCCACTGAGCTGACCCTGGCACGCGTATCCTGCAGCTACCTGCAGACCTGGAGCGGGGGTGCAGACCGCTCAGGCCAGCACGGCAGCCCAGGCAGACACCAGCAGCACCACGGCCAGCACCTGGTTGAACAGCCGCCACCGCTGCGGCGCCTGCAGCCAACGCGCGCTGCCCGCACCCAGCAGCGCCCAGGCCGTCATGCACGGCAGGGCAACCAGCAGGAACACCAGCGCCAGTTGCCACACCGGCAACGACGGCGCGGTAAACACCCCGACCACTGCCACGGCCATCAGCCACACCTTGGGGTTCACCAACTGCAACGCCGCCGCGCTGAGCGCGCTGAAACCTTGCGCCGTGGCTGCCTGCAGCGGGGTGCCGGCACTGCGCAGCATCTTCCACGCCAGCCAGCTCAACCACAGCACCCCGGCCCAGCCCATCAACTGCTGGGCCAGCGGGTGGCGCAGCAGCTCACCCAAGCCCAGGCCCACCATCAGCACGATCGCGGCGGCTGCGCCACAGGCCGCCACGATCGGCGCCAGGCTCGCGCGCAGGCCGGCGCGGGCGCCATGTGCAAGGATCAACAGGTTGGTTGGCCCAGGGCTGATGCTGGACACCAGGGCAAACAGGATGAAAGGCAACAGCGACTGCGACATGATCAACGGCTCCGGATGAACGAAGCACCATGTTGGCTGGCTGCCGCCGTTCAGTCTGGAAGGTTTGAGCAGCGCTTGCGGTAGTCGGCTGGAGTCAGCTGGTAGGCGCGACGGAACCAGCGCCCCAGGTGGCTCTGGTCGGCAAAGCCCAGGGCCATGGCCACCTCGGTGGGTGTCTGGCCCTCGGCGAGCAGGCGCCGCGCACGAGCCAGGCGCAGCTGGATCAGGTAGGCGTGCGGCGCCAGGCCATATGCGGCCTTGAACGCGCGGGTCAGGCGGAAGCGGTCGATGCCACAGGCCTGGGCCAGGTCTTCCAGGCCAATGTCGCTCGCCAGGTTGGCGTGCAGATAATCGCGCGCACGCTGCGCGGTCAGCGGCAGGCGCGGATCGGGGTTGAGGCGTCGGCGCCAGTGCAGGTGGCGGGTCAGGCAGGCCAGCAGGTCGTCCATGGCTGTCTGGCGCACGATGCGCCAGTCCTGCCCGTGCACGGCGCGGAAGGCGAGGGCGGTGGCCCGCGCCAGGCATTCATCGTGGCACAGGGTATCGGCAAAGCTGGGCAGGCTGTCGCCTGGCACGTGCTCGAACAGCGCCCGCAGTTGCTGGTCCAGCCAGGCGGGCTGCAGATACAGCGTCGAATAGGTGAAGCCTTCCGCGGTCGGTGCCAGGCCGTCATGGAGGTCGCCGGGTTCGAGCAGAAACACCTGCCCCGGTGTGCTGCGGTGGCGTACCCGGCGGCAGTTGAACTGCTGCACACCCTGTTCGGTCACGCCAACCAGGAAGCTGTCGTGCCAGTGCGGATCGTAGGCATGCCCGACGAAATGCGCGCGGACCGACTCGATGCCGGTGTCGGCGTCCTGTTTGAGGTCGATCCAGTTGCTCATGGGGGCGTGCCGTAACGGAAACCCCTACCTTAGCGTAATGACCCGGCTCAGTCTGGAACGATTGTGCAGCCGTTGCTCAGGGCCCGGGTGCGCAGGGCCTCGAAGCGTTCGCGCAACCACAGGTGCAATTGCACGACCACGGGGGTGAGTTGCTTGCGGTGCGGGCACACCAGGGTGACCGGAGCGGCCTCGCCGAGGTGCTCCGGCAGGATGATTTCCAGTTCGCCGGCGACCACGTTGGCACTCACGTCCAGCCACGACTTGTAGACGATACCTTCGCCTTGCAGGGCCAGGCGGCGAATCACGTCGGCATCGTCGCTGACCAGCGGCCCGCGCACCTGCACGGTACGGTTGCCCACCCGCCATTTGTCGTAGACCCGGTTGTGCTGCATGTACAGCAGGCAGGCATGCTCCTGCAGGGCTTCAGGAGTGAGCGGGCGGCCATGGCGGGCCAGATAATCGGGCGAGGCCACCAGCACCCGGCGGTTCCAGTCGGCCAGTGGCAGGGCAATGTAGTTGGCGTCCTGGTTGAGGCCGTAGCGGATGGCCACGTCCACCGGGTCGCGGTTGAGGTCGGCGATCTGGTCGGAGAGGAAGAAGCGCAGGTGCAATGACGGGTGCTCACGGCGAAAGGCGCTCAGCCACGGCAGCAGCATGTTGCGGCCCAGATCCGAAGGTGCCGACACCTGCAGCGTGCCACGCAGCACGGTGGAGCTGCCATGCAGGTCTTCACGGCCCTGGCGCAGGCTTTCCAGCACATTCACTGCGGTCGGCAGATACAGCTCGCCTTCGGCCGTCAGGCGCAGGCTGCGGGTGGTGCGGGCAAACAGGCGCACATCGAGGTCACGCTCCAGGCGCTTGATCGCGGCAGCCACCTGGCCGGGTAACACGTCGGCCTCGTGGGCGGCGGCGGTGAAACTGCCCAGTACGCTGCTGCGGACGAACAGTTCGAGGTCGGCGATGCGCAGCATTTTCACTCCAGGCGTTAAAGTGTTGTTGCATTGTGCCGGTTTTTCTTTTTTGCAGGGAAGATAGGATGGCCAGCAAATCCCTCGTTGATTCCAGGAGTTGTTGCATGGATACCGTCTCGCTGGCCAAGCGCCGCTACACCACCAAAGCCTATGACGCCTCGCGTCGCATTCCCCAGGCCACTGTCGACGCCCTGCTCGAGCAACTGCGCCACAGCCCGTCTTCGGTCAACTCGCAGCCGTGGCATTTCATCGTCGCCGACAGCGCCGAAGGCAAGGCGCGCCTGGCCAAGAGCACTGCCGAACGCTTTGCCTACAACTCGCCGAAGATCCTCGATGCGTCACACGTGATTGTGTTCTGCACGCGCACCGAGATGAGCGAGGCCCACCTGAACGCAGTGCTCGAGCAGGAGGCAGCGGATGGGCGCTTCCGCGATGAGCAGGCGCGTGCCGCGCAGAACCAGAGCCGCCGGCACTACGTCGACCTGCACCGTTTTGACCAGAAAGATTTGCAGCACTGGATGGAAAAGCAGACCTACCTGGCGTTCGGCACGGCCATGCTGGGGGCTGCGGCCCATGGCCTGGACGCGACACCGATCGAAGGCTTCGACAGCAAGATCCTCGATGCCGAGCTGGGCCTGCGCGAGCGTGGCTTCACCAGCGTGGTGCTCCTCAGCCTGGGGTATCGCAGCGAGACGGATTTCAATGCCGGGCTGAACAAGTCGCGCTTGCCGGCTTCGCAGGTGTTCACCTTCCTGTGACATGGCCGGGGGCCGCTCAGCGGCCCCTGCAAATTTATCAAGCTCACGTTTACACGCTCACGCGCTCAACCGCTCGACAACCGGGTTGGCAACTATTCGGCAAATACCGCATACTTGTCGGCAAACGCCGGAAAGGAGCTTGCCATGCTTGCCGAAGTGCTTCGCGACAACGGTTACCACGAGTACCGGGCGCGCCTGCATGCGTTGCTGGAAATCCCCGAGCTTGCCAGTGATTTCGAGATCCACACTCGCATCACCCATGGGTTTGCCGCCACCTGGCTGGTAAAGCTGACCGAGCTCGGGGTATTCACGCCAGTGGAGCGTGACCAGATCATTCCCCTGCGCACCCTGAAGTCGCGCATCGAACGTGACCAGCCACTGACCGTCGAGGAAAGTGACCGGCTGTTCCGCTCGGCGCATATCACCGCCATGGCCGAAGCCGTGTTCGGCGACGCGGCCAAGGCCAAGCGCTGGCTGTCCAAGCCCAAGGAGCGCTTCGCGGGGCTGACGCCGATGCAGATGCTCACTACCCAGCAAGGTACTACCCAGGTCGAGGAAATGCTGCTGCAGATCGCCGAAGGCTTTGGCTTGTGATCCTGTGGCGAATCAGCGCCTATGCCGACCTGAGCGGAACTGGCGGTCTGCGTGTCAGCGGCCACTGGCACCAGGCCGGGCGGCCGGTGGTCTATGCCGCCACCAGCCCGGCCGGTGCCATGCTCGAGGTGCTGGTGCACCTGGAGATCGACCCCGAGGATTTCCCCACCACCATGCGCTTGCTGCGCATCGAGTTGCCCGACACGGTTTCGCAGGCACAGCTGCCACCCTTGCAGCCTGGCTGGTCAGCGCAGACCGAACTTACCCGCGGTTTGGGCAATCGCTTCCTTGATGACTGTTCGGCGTTGCTGCTGCCGGTGCCCAGCGCGATCATGCCCAGAACCACCAATTACCTGTTCAACCCGCGGCACCCGCAGGCGCACAGTGCCAGGCTCGAAGTCGAGGACTTCACCCCGGACAGCCGGCTGTTCTAGGCGGCTTACCAGAATGCCGCCGAAGCCGCCGCCAGCACCCCGGCAAATACTTTGATCGCGGTGTCCACTTCAGCCTCGGTGCTGAAGCGGCCGATGCTCAGGCGCACGCTGTTGCGTGCCCGGCGTTCGTCCAGTCCGATTGCCAGCAGCACGTGCGAGGCCGCCTTGCTTGCCGAATTGCAGGCAGAGGTGGTCGACAATGCCAGTTCGCTGGCCAGTGCGACACTGTTGAAATGCGGGTTGTCGATGCACAGGTTCAGCGTATGCGGAATGCGCTGCCGGGAGCAGCCATTGAGGGTGACGCCAGGCAGCGCCAGCAGGCCTTCGCGCAGGCGCCCGGCCAATTGCGCGAGGCGGCGGTGCTCGCTGTCGCCGGGCTGGCCGGCCAAGGCAAAGGCGCTGCCCATGCCGACGATCTGGTGGGTCGCCAGGGTGCCAGAGCGCAAGCCCTGTTCATGCCCGCCACCGTGCATCTGCGCGCACATCAGCGGGCGGGCGCGCGGCCCGACGTAGAGCGCACCGATGCCCTTGGGGCCATAGACCTTGTGCGCCGAAAACGACATCAGGTCCACGGCCATCATATTCAGGTCGATGGCCAATTTGCCTACCGCCTGCGCCGCATCCACGTGCAGCAGGGCGCCGTGGGCGCGCACCTGTTCGCCAATCGTAGCAACGTCAGTGAGCGTACCCAGCTCATTGTTGACCGCCATCAGCGACACCAGGCGCGTGTCGGCGCGCAACGCCGCCTGCACCGCTGCAGGCTGGATCAGGCCGGCGGCATCTGGTGCCAGGCGGGTAACGGCCCAGCCCTGGCGC
Organism: Pseudomonas sp. BCRC 81390; assembly: GCF_030341915.1. Classification (NCBI taxonomy): domain Bacteria; kingdom Pseudomonadati; phylum Pseudomonadota; class Gammaproteobacteria; order Pseudomonadales; family Pseudomonadaceae; genus Pseudomonas; species Pseudomonas sp. BCRC 81390. The sequence continues at coordinate 125,082 of NZ_JATAAG010000033.1, forward strand.
TCCAGTTCGGCCACGGTGTCGAGCACGGCCTTGTGTTCCAGTTGGCTGGTGATCAGGTGCCCGGGCTGGCCGAGGCCTTGGGCGATGCCCTTGAGTGCCAGGTTGTTGGATTCGGTCGCGCCTGACGTCCAGACCAGTGCGTCAGCCTGCGCGCCGACGCGTTCGGCCACTTGCTGACGGGCCTGCTCCACAGCCTGGCGGGCGGCCTGGCCAAAGGCATGGCCGGTGGATGCCGGGTTGCCGAAGTTGGCCTGGCTGCCGAGGCAGGCGAGCATGGTTTCGATGACCCGGTCGTCGACCGGAGTAGTGGCGGCATAGTCGAAATAGAGCGGGGCGCTAGGCATTGGGGCGGGTCCGTGTTGTTGCCGTGATCTTGGCGTTCGTTGGAGCAAGCGTACCCGCCGCTTGGGCGATGGTTTTTGCTTCTTGCGCCGACATTTTCCGGATCGTTAAATGGGTATTTCTACCTCAAGCAGGATTAGTAGAAAATTTTTCTCTCGCCAGCGTAGGTTTGGCCCCAATGCCATTGGCAACCCCTTCAGGCGGGCGCCAGCGCCTTTTCCTCCTCGGCCACGACGCGCTCGCACAACTCGGTGATCTGTTCGCGCATCCAGCGGTTGGCCGGGTCCTGGTCGGTGCTTTCATGCCAATACAGGTGGGTCTCCAGCGCCGGTACTTCCACCGGCAGTGGCTGGTAGCGCAACTGATGGCGGCGGGCAAAGCGCTCGGGAACGGTCATCGCCATGTCGGTCTGCTGCAGCACCTGCGAGGCCATCAGGTAATGCTGCGAACGCAAGGCAACCTTGCGTTGCACGCCCATCTTGCCCAGAGCCAGGTCGACATAGCCCAGGCCGTTGCGGCGGCTGGAGATATGGATATGGGTCATGCCCAGGTAGCTTTCGAGGGTCAGCTTGCTGTCTGCCAAAGGATGGCCCTGGCGCAAGGCGCAGACATAGCGGTCTTGCATCAGTTTGATGTGGCGTACCTGCGGGTCGGTATTCAACGGCGCGTCAATGGCGAAGTCCAGGCGCCCGGCGGCCAGTTCCTTGGTGGTCTCGCGGCGCTTGCACAGGAAGCTTTCGATCAGCACCGCCGGGGCCAGGCGGCGCAGGCGCTGGAACAGCGGCGGCAGGATGACCGCCTCGGTCAGGTCGGTCATGCTGATGCGGAAGGTCTTGTTGGCCTGTTGCGGGTTGAAGATGCGGCTTTCCTGCACCGAAGTGCGCAGCAGCGCCAGGGCGTTGCGCACCGGGCCGATGATGTTCTGCGCCATGGGCGTGGGCACCATGCCTTGCGCGGTGCGCACGAACAGCGGGTCGTTGAAGGTTTCGCGCAGTCGCGAAAGGGCGTTGGACACCGCCGGCTGGGTGATGCCGACAATCTGCCCGGCGCGGGTCAGGTTGGCTTCGGTGTAGATCGCATCGAACACGATGAACAGGTTGAGGTCGACCTTGCTGAGGTTCATGGGCGCCGCTCTTTGTTGGAATTATCGGCCGATCATATATCGGTTATGAATGTTTATACACACGGAAAATAGACTAGGTGGATGGGGGCTTGCTGCTCTAGGCTCTGCCCCATGTACTTCGAACCGTGAAGGTAGCCCCGATGGATTTCGCCTATTCGCCCAAGGTCCAGGCACTGCGCGAGCGCGTCAGCGCGTTCATGGACGCCCATGTCTACCCCGCCGAGGCGGTGTTCGAGCGCCAGGTCGCCGAGGGCGACCGCTGGCAGCCCACCGCAATCATGGAGGAACTCAAGGCCAGGGCCCGCGCCGAGGGGCTGTGGAACCTGTTTCTGCCTGAATCGGAATACGGCGCCGGGCTGAGCAACCTGGAATATGCCCCGCTGGCAGAGATCATGGGCCGCTCGTTGCTTGGGCCAGAGCCGTTCAACTGTTCGGCACCGGATACCGGCAACATGGAAGTGCTGGTGCGTTATGGCAGTGAAGCGCAGAAGCGCCAGTGGCTGGAGCCGCTGCTGCGCGGCGAGATCCGCTCGGCATTCGCCATGACCGAACCGGACGTGGCGTCCTCGGACGCCACCAACATGGCGGCCACGGCGGTGCGTGACGGTGACGAATGGGTGATCAATGGCCGCAAGTGGTGGACCTCGGGTGCCTGCGATCCGCGCTGCAAGGTGATGATCTTCATGGGCCTGTCCGACCCACAGGGGCCACGCCACCAGCAGCATTCGATGGTGCTGGTGCCGACCGACGCACCCGGGGTGAAGATCGTCCGGCCGTTGCCGGTGTTCGGCTACGACGACGCGCCTCACGGCCATGCCGAAGTGCTCTTCGAAAACGTGCGGGTGCCGTACGAGAACGTCATCCTCGGCGAAGGCCGCGGCTTCGAGATTGCCCAGGGGCGCCTTGGCCCGGGCCGGATCCACCATTGCATGCGTTCGATCGGCATGGCCGAACGTGCACTGGAGCTGATGTGCAAGCGCGCGGTGGAGCGCACCGCGTTCGGTCAGCCTCTGGCGCGACTGGGGGGCAACGTCGACAAGATTGCCGACTCGCGCATGGAAGTCGACATGGCCCGGCTGCTGACGCTGAAAGCGGCGTACATGATGGACACGGTCGGCAACAAGGTGGCACGCAGCGAGATTGCGCAGATCAAGGTGGTGGCGCCGAACGTAGCGTTGAAGGTGATCGACCGGGCGATCCAGCTCCATGGCGGGGCTGGGGTGAGCGGCGACTTCCCGCTGGCCTACATGTATGCCATGCAGCGTACCCTGCGCCTGGCCGACGGGCCGGACGAGGTGCACCGGGCGGCAATTGGCAAGTATGAAATCGGCAAGCACATGCCGGCGCGCACGGGGCACGGCGAGCGATGATCTCGCCGGCCTGTGCTGCCCGCTGCCACCGGCGGGGCACAGCGACACCGGTGGCAGCCGGCTTTCCGCCAGGAAGCACGTCGCAAGGCTAGCGGCTGGAGCGGCTGTTGGCGTCTTCCGGTGTTGCCTGGGTGGGGCGGTGGAGGTGAGCGCCGGTCGGGTCGATGAGCTGGATCACATCGCCCCGTTGCCAGCCGTTGGCCTGCGGGTCTGGTGCGGGTAGCGCGATGTCGGCCCGTTGCGCCTTGCTCGCGGCCGTATCGATGCCCAGGCGCCGGTTGCGTTGCTCGACCATCGCCGGGTTGGCCTGGCCATCGGCGGTAAAGCCCATCATCAATTGCGGAACGCCGAGCGGCAGCGCCTTGTCCTGGTCGGTATGCCAGGTATGCCAGGTTTTTCCATAGGTATGCGCCAGGCGCTGCATCAGCGCATGTTCTGCCGCTGCGGGGATGCCTGGTGCAACCAACTGGCCAGACGATACTTCATAGCCATGGCTGTGCCACATGGCTTTCTCCTTTGCCGGCAATTGGCTGAACAGCTTCTGGTCGATGATGTACTCGACGCCCATTATCTTGGCGCTACGGGTATTGCCGTCGTAGATCACGCACTGGATGACATCCTCGTTCAACAGCGAGCAGTAATGGTGGGCTTCCATCTGAATATCGGGGTGGCCGTTGTAGAAGTGGAAGCCATCCAGATAGGCGTTGAGCGCTTCGATGGGGGGCTTGTCCTGCAACAGCGCTGCGCCTGCCTCCAGCAGTTTGGTGGTTCCGGACTCGGGGTTTCCGGGGGCGTCGACAGGCGATACTGTTCGGGGCGTCGAGCAGCCCCAGAGGGCGAGACAGGCGACTGAAAGGCTCAGGCAGCAGGTGATGAACTTCATGTAATCGGTCTCCATGGGGTGTGGGCAGAAGACCGCTGCTTGGTGCATTACATTGAATTCACGAGACGGGCGGTACTGCGGGTGCAATAGCGTGGAACTTAGTCCTTGGCCGGCTGCACTAATCCGTTGTCAATCCAGACAACCCAGGCCGTCCTGAGGAAGGTACCCCCTAATGTCTCGTCTTGCAGAATTCCGCCAACTGGAACAGAAACTGGCTGCTCAACTTGCCGAACTGGAAGCCATGAAAGGCAGCCCCGAATTGCAAAGAGAAATCGAGTTTGAAACCAAACTGCGCAACTTGTTGGCCAAGTATGAGTTCAGCCTGCGCGATATCATCAGCCTGCTGGACCCGCAAGGCGGTCGTCGCCCGGCGCAGCCCGCCGTTGCGCCGAAAGCCAGGCGTCGCGCACGCCAGGTGAAACAGTACAAGAACCCGCATACGGGGGAGGTGATCGAAACCAAGGGCGGCAACCACGCGAAGATGAAGGCCTGGAAAGCTGAACATGGCGCTGCTGAAGTTGAGAACTGGCTGGTTCGTTAGGGTGCCCAGGCAGGTGAAACCAGGCGAAACTGCAAGCTTGGCCAGCCCGTAGGAAACTTCTGATTTTTGACTCCCTGCCGTCGAAGTCCCCGTGCGGATGCTAGGTTTCCATCCCTGAACCAGGTACAGGGAACTTGTGGATGCGCGTCAGTCTGGAGGGAAGAGGGCAGGCAGTCGATGGTGATGTCACCACTACGGGTGCTGTCTGTATTGCGACGAACGCCGGCTATCTCGTCGAGGGCCGAATGGTGCTTCGCGAAGGTGACCGCACCACGGCATGCCCACTCTGCGGGCAGGTGGGCACTGTCGCCGAAGGCGTGGACCATTTTATTTCCGGCGGCCAGCGGGTGGCCGTGGACGGTGCGCTGGTGCTCTGTGGCTGCCCGCCGGGCAGCAATCGGGTCGTCGCACCGTTGCATGAGGCACCACCGTCCACGCAGCCTGTTGCGGGCTGGGGTAATACCCACTTTGCCGAGCCGTCAAACGACGTCTACCCCGAGTCTTTCTCCCAGCCGCTGGCAAGTGCGCTGCCCGATACGCTGGAGCCCGGGTTCTACGTAGTGCCACGTCGCATGTCGTTCGCGCAGGTGCTGCTGCAATTGGCCGAGCACGATGCCACCTTGCCAATCTCACGGCTGCAACGGCTCAACCCGACGTTTGAACAGGGCTTCAAGGCGGGGGAAATCTTCGTCATCGGTGACCCTGACAACGGTGATGCTTGCACCCGCGAGGAAGGTCAGCTGATGGCGGCGGCCGAGCATGCGCGCCGTGCGCTGGCAGTGCTCGATTTCGCCGAAGCGGACTTCATGATGGAGCATCAGGCTGAAATTGCGGGTCTGCTCAGCAATGCCAGCCAGTCCATGGGCGTGGGCAAGGACATGCTGGAACAAGGACTGAAGCAGGTCAGCAGTACCTTGACCAGTATCGAACAACTGCACCAGCGGGAGTTCATGCGCCATGGCCATCTGAACAGCCCGGGCTTTTTCGCCGAACGGCGACAGTTGCTGCAGCAGCTGGATGGCCAGTTGAAAGTGGCGTTTCTTAACAAGCAACTGGACCTGGGCAACTACGAACGGCTGAAGAAGAGCTTGAATATTTCGACCAAGAGCCTCGTGCATCATTGGTCGAAGGCGGGCGGGCCGGGGCAGATACCGGGGTATGCGACGCATTTGGACAAGGTGGCGCGGCTTAGCAAGTACCTCAAATATGGCGGCCATGCGGCGGTGGGGCTGGGCGGTTTCTCATCTTACTTAAAGGTTCAAGAGGTTTGTCGAGCTGGAGAAACCGAGGGCTGCAAGGCCGTGCGTCTGATAGAGGCTGGGAGTTTTAGCGGCGGTGTTGTCGGCGGAACGGCAGGTGGCTTAATTGCAGGCTTGGTCATTCCTCCCGTGTGCGCCTTTCTCGCTGTTGGAACAGCAGGTTTTGGCGGCGCAGTATGTGGCGTCGCCCTTGTCGGAACCGGCTCCCTGGCTGGGGGGTTGGCTGGTGGAAACGTCGGTGAGTTTGTAGGTGAAAAGATTTATGAATCCCTCGTTCATTAATCTGGCCAGCTGGCCGCTGGAAATTCAATTGATATTCTTAATTGTGCCATTTGTCTTGTGTGTTGTGGGTCTTGCAATTAACGGCTATGTCGCTTTGTCAAGAGAGTTTGAGGTGATTGATTCTTTTATACAAGACAATGCCTATTTGGAAGGCATAAAGCGCTGCTGGGGTATCGCTACCTATCGTGCCCGATGGAGGGTGGTCTGCGCTGTTTGTGGGTTCCTGACTTTTCCTTCGCTGCATTTAAAGGCTGGCGTTGTGAAGGCTGAGGAGATTGAAATCTTTCCGTTAAGGCTGCGGCGTAAGTTGGTTGTTTCAAGTTGGTTGGTAATAGTGGGTTCAGTATGGCTGGCGATCGCTTGCGCGATGGTGAAAACAACGGATATGCCTCGTTGAGGCGGGTAGCTTCGGTGCCAGAGGAATGGCTGCAGAAAGGCAGGGCGGAAGAACTTTGATGATTCAGCGGGAGAGCTTAATTTTGAGTGGCTGTGGGATTGAAGTTGCTGGTTGGCAACCTCTCGCCAAATTAATACTGCTATTAAGCCCTTTTGAGTAGCACTCAAGCGGATGCTGAAAGTCTCGGCGTGGCTGACCATAGTCGGTCTGGTCTGGATGGTAGTTACCTATGTTTGTATGACAGTGTAGTTGCTCCGTTGCGTTATGGATTTTTCTGCTGCGTTGGTTAACCATTTAATCCTGACTGGGCTAAAACTGCGCTTTTCTAGCTGCCGGAACAGTGGGGAAACGTCGGTGCGTATGTGGGGGAGACATTTATTAATGTTGTGTTGACTGATCTGACAAATGGCTGACTTTGACAGTTGGCCGCCGCTATTTAAGCTGGCATTCCTGATTGGGGCGTTTGCTATTGGGTTCTTAGGTCTTGCTATTAATGTGCAAATCGCGGTGTCTCGCGATTATAAAGTCGCGTTGTCCGCTATCACAAGCAACCCTTATCTGGAGCAAATGAAGCCTGTTTGGGGGGAGGAAGCCTGAGGTCCCGCTGTTTGTTGTTAAGTACGGTGAGCGCCTTGGTTGCGTTTCCCAAGCTGCACCTATATATGGGCTGGCTTGATGAGCAGGAGCTGAAGGACTTTCCGCCGTGCTTGAAGCGAAAGATGATTATTGCGTTGTGGATGATTCTTATTGCGCTGCTTTGGTCGTTGATGGGTTACCTTATGATTAAAGGGTAACGAAACCTCAGACCCGCATCTGCGGGTCTTCCTCTTTCTGCTCGATTGTACGATTGGAATTTGCAGGTTGTTCGACTGACTGATCTACGACAGCCACCTTCTCGCCCCGCGTCTTGACCAACGAAACCACCACCCCACCCAACAGTAGCCCGAACGTCACCCCCAACGACAGCAGCGCCGGCACCTTGCCCACCATGCCGTGGTAGAAAATCTTGCAGCCAATGAAGATCAGCACCATCGCCAGCGCGTACTTGAGGTAAACGAACCGGTGCATCAGCGCCGCCAGCGCAAAGTACAGCGAGCGCAACCCCAGGATGGCGAAGATGTTCGAGGTATAGACGATGAACGGGTCCTGGGTAATCGCGAAAATCGCCGGCACGCTGTCGACGGCGAACACCAGGTCGGCCAGTTCAATCAGCACCAGCGCCAGGAACAGTGGGGTGGCATGGCGCAGCGCCTTGCTTTGGCCGGGCGGAGCAAGGCGTACGAAGAAATGCGCGCCGTGGATCTGCTCGGTGACCCGCATGTGCCGCCGCACGAACTTCAGGATCGGGTTGTTGGCCAGGTCCGGCCGGTGGTCTTCCTTCGACAGCGCCATCTTCACCCCGGTAAACAGCAGGAAGGCGCCGAAGAGGTACAACACCCAGGCAAAGTTCTGCACCAGCGCCGCGCCCACGCCGATCATGATCGCCCGCAGCACGACCACGCCGAGGATGCCCCAGAACAGCACGCGGTGCTGGTAGCGGCGGGGGATGGCGAAATAACTGAAGATCATCGCCATGACGAACACGTTGTCCATCGACAGCGACTGCTCGACCAGGAAACCGGTAAAGAACTCCAGCGCCGGTTGTGCGCCCAGGTAATACCAGACCCCGAGGCCGAACAGCACGCCGACGCTGAAATAGCCTGAATACAGCAACAGGCTTTCGCGCATTTCGATTTCCCGGTCGTGGCGGTGCAGCACGCCAAGATCGAGCACCAGCAGGCCAACGACGATAGCCACGAACAGCAGCCACAACCAGGCGCTGGTACCGAGGAACGGGGTGGTGAGAAATGTGTGTAGAGCTGTCATGAGCCCCTCCTTGAATGTCGACGTTGCATGGCAACAGTGATCCGACATGGCGGCCTGGCAGCCGTCAGAGGGGCCCGGTATCACATGGTCTTGAGCCTAGACCTGATTGCCGGAGATGCCGAATGGCGAGCTGTTACATTTTTTTGCCGGGAGCTGTGCAACGCCGAACCGCAGCGGCGGTCAGTTCACCCACACCTCCACCCGGCGGTTGCGCAGGCGGCCTTGCTCCCGTTCGTTCCCTGCCACCGGTAGTTCATCGCCCATGCCCATTACCTGCAGCACCTCGACACCATCGCGCGCCAGCTCGCGGCGTACCGCCTGAGCGCGCAGGCGGGAGAGCAGGGCGGCACGGCCGGGGGTTTCCTTGGGGTCGCCAAACCCCACCAGCACTGCCTTGCCGTTCAGCTTGCCGGCCTGGCGCAGGTACTCGGCCACCCGCTGCACATCGCGCAATGCCTTGGTGTCGAGGCTGGCGCTGCCCTCCTGGAAGCGAAAGTTCACGCTCAACCGCTGCGCTTGCTGGGCCAAGGCACGATAGCGCGGTGGCATGTCGGCCAATGGTGCGACAGGCTGGGCATTGATCTGCTGCGAGACGAAACCCTGCTGGGCGACGATCGCCTGGCCGGCCGGGCTCTGGGCGAAGTCTGCCAGGGCCTTGGCCTGCGGTTTCGGATTAGCCGGCAGGTAGAAATACAGGCGCCGCGACAGTGGATAGTCTTCACTGGCCACCAGCGCGCGCTCGGGGAGCATGGCCGGCGCGTCGCCTTCGGCCACCGCCAGCACCTTGGCCCGGTGCACGGCCGGCAGGCTGCTGAAACCGATGGCCTGGCGGTCGGCGCCGACTTGCGCGGCCAGCTCGTCGCTGGACTCGAAGCGCTTGGCCGTGGCCGACAACGTTTCGTGCTGCGGTTCCAGCACCAGCGCCTTGAAGGTTTCGTAGGTGCCGGAGCGGTCGTCACGGGCGTAGAGATGGATGGTGCCACCGGCAATGCCCAGCTGCTCCCAGCGCTGTATCTGCCCGGAGAAGACCTGTGCCAGTTGCGCTGTAGTGAGTTGGGGTAGCGGGTTGTCGGGGTGGACGATGACCGCGACGCCATCGAGGCCGATCACCTGCTCGGCGGCGGCACCGCGCAGGTCGCCAAGTGCGCGCAGCTGGCCCGCCTCGCTGTCGTTGATCGGCCGCGAAGCGGCGGCCAGGTCGGCCTCGCCCCGCCCCAGGGCGGTGAAGCCGGTACTGGAGCCGTGGGCGGCGATATCGACGCGTATCGGCTGCCCTTGGCTGTCACGCGCAGTGATGACGGTTTCATTGGCCAGTTGCCCGGGGTGCTGTTCGACCGCCGTGGCGTGTCGGGCGCGCAATTGCGCCTGGATCAACGCCGGCAGCAGCGCTGCGCCGATAGTGTTGGATCCCTGCACCCGCAGGTGCTCGGCGTGGGCCGTCAGCGGAAGCAGGGAAAGCAGCAAGACAAGCAGGCGGAGCATGCCGGTTAGCCCAGTGGCATAGAGTTGGCCGGCAGATTACGACAGTGGCGTGATGATAATGTGACAGCTGGTAGGCGATACTTGCTGATGTCTGCCACCCAGCGTTACCGGGGCTGCTGAGCAGCTCATCGGCGGCAAGCCAGGTCTCATAGGTACGGCGTCAGCGCGAACCCGTGGTAGGAGCAACGGTCTTGCTCAATTTCTGAAAGCTGGCGCGGTCCCTGTGGGAGCGGGCTTGCCCGCGAAGCAGACAACGCGGTGGCTGCCACCGGCTGTGCCGGTGATCGCGGCTGAAGCCGCTCCTACGGGAATAGCGCCAACTGTAGAAGCGGATTTATCCGCGAAGCAGGCAGCGCGGTGGCTGGCACCGCCTTGCCGGTTATGTCAATGCGCCCCGGCGGATTTGCTCAAGTCACTCTCGGCCCATTCGGTGTAGATGCAGGCATCCGCCACCGCCCAGCGCACCTTCACGGTATCGCCCGGCTGCATCGGCATGCCCGCAGCCGACAGCGCCTTCACGGTCAGCTCGGTACCGCCCGCAGTGACGACGTGGCAAGTCTGGCTTTCGCCCAGGAACAACACCTCGCCAACCTTGGCGCTGACCTCGTTCCAGCCCGCCGGCAGCGGCTCGCGTGCGGCCTGCTCGGCAGTCAGGGCCAGGGCCTTTTCCGGGCGCACCATGATCAGCGCCTCCTGCGACGCGGCCAGGCCCGGTGTCAGGCGGATTGCCACCGGCTGCCCTTCGAAGCTGCCTGCGCCGTTGCTGCTGGCCTTGATCCGCAGGAAATTGGAATTGCCCAGGAACGAGGCGACGAAGGCATTCGGCGGGTTCTGGTACAGGTCATAACCGGTGCCCAGGCCGACGATCTTGCCATGGCTGAAGATGGCGATGCGCTGCGACAAGCGCATGGCTTCTTCCTGGTCATGGGTGACGTAGACAATGGTGATGCCCAGGCGCCGGTGCAGCTGACGCAGTTCGTCCTGCAGGTCTTCGCGCAGCTTCTTGTCCAGCGCGCCCAGGGGTTCGTCCATCAGCAGGATGCGTGGCTCGTACACCAGCGCCCGGGCGATCGCCACGCGTTGCTGCTGGCCGCCGGACATCTGCGCCGGCTTGCGGTGGGCGAACTGCTCCAGTTGCACCAGCTTGAGCATGGCGTCGACGCGCTTGCTGGTCTCGGCGGCGCTCAGCTTGCGAATGGCCAGCGGGAAGCCGATGTTGTCGCGCACATTCAGGTGCGGGAACAGTGAATAGCGCTGGAACACCATGCCGATGTCGCGCTTGTGCGGCGGCACGTTGACCAGCGATTGGCCGTCCACCAGGATTTCGCCGCTGCTGGGCGTTTCGAAACCGGCCAGCATCGACAGGGTGGTGGATTTGCCCGAACCGCTGGAGCCAAGAAAGGTGAGGAACTCGCCATCCTGGATGTCCAGGTCGAGGTTATCGACGGCGGTGAAGTCGCCGTAATGCTTGTTCAGGCTGCGCAGGCTGACCAAGGTCTTGCCTGGCACGTTTTCTTTCATCACTGCACTCATTATTGTTTTCTCCGCGCGCTCAGGCGTTGACTTCGGTGCGCCGGCGCAACGCGGCGGCAATGAACATGACAAGCAGCGACAGGCCGATCAGCAGGGTCGAGGCCACGGCAATGACCGGGCTGAGGTCCTGGCGCAGGGTGGTCCACATCTTCACCGGCAGGGTCTGCAGGTCGGGGCTGGCCATCATCACGCTCAGCACCACCTCATCCCACGACACCAGGAACGCGAACAGGCCACCGGCGATCATGCCCGGGCGAATCGCCGGGAAGGTCACCTTGAAGATCGCCTGCAGCCGCGAGGCGCCGCAGATCACTGCGGCATCCTCGATCGACTGGTCGAACAGCTTCAGCGAGTTGATGATCGAGATGATGGTGAAGGGCAGGGCGACAATCACATGGCTGACCACGAAAGCGAACAGCGTGCCGGTGTAGCCAAGCTTGAGGAACAGCGCGTACACCGCCACCGCGATGATCACCAGCGGCACGATCATCGGCATGGTGAACAGCCCGTACAGCAGTTCGCGGCCGGGGAAACGGCCACGCACCAGGGCGAACGCGGTAGGCAGGCCCAGCAGCACCGCTGCCACGGTAGTCAGCAGTGCCACCTTGAGGCTGGCCAGCGCAGCGTTCATCCATTCCGGGTTGGAGAAGAACTGGCCATACCATTTGAAGGTCCAGCCCGGCGGCGGGAACACCAGCCACTGCGACGAGCCGAACGACAGCAGCACGATGAACACCACCGGCAGCAGCAGAAAGGCCGCGATCACTCCAGTGGTCAGGTACAGGCCAGTACGCAACGGGCGGCCCATGGCATTGGGAGACAGGAGCATGGCGGTTTACCTCGCGTTGCCAACCGGCGATTCCGGCTGCAGCTTCAGGTACAGGTAGAAGAGCACCAGGGTGATGACCACCAGCAGTGCGGCGGCGGCGCTGGCCAGGCCCCAGTTGAGGAAGGACTGCACCTGCTGGATGATGAATTCGGGCAGCATCATGTTCTGCGCACCGCCCAGCAGGGCGGGGGTGACGTAGTAACCGAGCGACATCACGAACACCATCAGCGCCCCGGAGAACAGCCCCGAGCGGCATAGCGGCAGGAACACCTTCCAGAAGTTGGTCCACGGGCTGGCGCCGCAGATCGAGCCGGCCTGCAGGACCATCGGGTCGATGGCGTGCATGGTGGCCTGCAGCGGCAGCACGATGAACGGGATCATGATGTAGCTCATGCCGATCACCACGCCGGTCAGGTTATGCACCATCTCCAGCGGCGCATCGATGATACCCATGGCCATCAACGCCTTGTTGATCACCCCCGAACTCTGCAGCAGCACCAGCCACGAGTAGGTGCGCGCCAGCAGGCTGGTCCACATCGACAGCAGCACGATGTTCAGCAGCCAGCGGCCCCAGCCTTTGGGCACCAGGGTGATTGCCCAGGCCAGCGGGAAACCCAGCAACACGCTGATCAGGGTGACCACGCCGGCCACCGAGAAGGTGTTGAACAGCACCCGCGCATAGGCCGAGTTGGCGAACAGTTGCTCGTAATTGCCCAGCCCCGGCGTCGGCTCCAGCACCCCGCGCAGCAACAGGCCGGCCAGCGGGGCGAAGAAGAACAGGCCAAGGAACAGCAGGGCCGGCAGCAGGTTGCGGCTGCCTTTCCAGCGCTGGCTCAGGCTGACGCGGCGCGCGGCCGTGCCCGGTGTGCCGGTGCCCATGGGGGCACCTTGTGCGCTATGCAGGGCGTTGATGGCGACTTTCATTTGACCAACCACTCATTCCAGCGGGCTGCGATGGCCTGGCCGTTCTTGGCCCAGTAGGCGAAGTCGAGGGTGACCTGGTCCTGGGCGTAGGCGGTGGGCAGGTTCTGTGCAAGGTCCTTGTCCAGCTTGGCCACGCTGTCGACGTTCACCGGCGCGTAGGCAGTCTTGTTGGCAAATTCGGCCTGGCCTTCGGCGCTGCTGGCGTTGGCCAGGAACTTCATGGCTGCGTCCTTGTTCCTGGCGCCCTTGGGCACGACGAGAAAGTCGGCCATGACCAGGTTTTGCTTCCAGCTCACGCCCACCGGCGCACCGTCCTGCTGCAAGGCGTAGACGCGGCCATTCCAGAACTGGCCGAGCGAAGCTTCACCCGAGGCCAGCAGCTGCTGCGACTGGGCGCCCCCGCCCCACCAGACGATGTCCTGCTTGATGGTGTCGAGTTTCTTGAAGGCGCGGTCCAGGTCCAGCGGGTAGAGCTTGTCGGGGGCTACGCCATCGGCCAGCAGGGCCAGTTCCAGCACGCCAGGGCTAGGCCATTTGTACAGGGCGCGTTTGCCCGGGTAGGTCTTGGTGTCGAACAACGCCGTCCAGTCCAGTGGTTTGTTGGCGCCGAGCTTGCCTTCGTTGTAGCCGAGCACGAAGGAGAAGAAGAACGAACCGACGCCGTGATCGGAGACGAAGCGTGGGTCGATCTTGTCGCGTTTGATTTGGTTGAAATCGAGGGGTTCGAGCAGGCCTTCGCTGGCAGCCCGCAGGGCGAAGTCGGCTTCGACATCGACCACGTCCCACTGCACGTTGCCACTTTCGACCATGGCCTTGAGCTTGCCGTAGTCGGTGGGGCCATCCTGCACCACCTTGATGCTGGTGGCCTTGGTGAAGGGTACGGCCCACGCTTCTTTCTGGGCGTCCTGGGTGGTACCGCCCCAACTGACGAAGTTCAGGCTGTCGGCAGCCTGGGCGGCCTGGCAGGCCAGGGTCAGCAGGCTGGCGGACAGCACTGCGGTTACACGTTTGCTCAACAGCATGGTTACGCCCTCGTTGCTTTTGTTATTCGAGGCGGGGCTTGTGGTGCGCCCGCCAATCGTGTTCGGGGAGCCGCTAAAACAAGGTGTCTGATGGCCGTTTGTAATTGTAGGAGCCGGCCGGCAGATTTAAGGTCTACGGGATATCATATTATGGTATTCCAAACTTTTGGCAAGAGGTATGGGCTACCGGCCATCACTCCATCCCGTACGGGAGCGGCCTCGTGTCGCGAAAGGGCCGCTCTTGCAAGGCTCCGTATCAGCCCACCAGCCCAGGCTCGAAGGGAATGCTCTGCACCACCTCCAGTTCGTACCCGGCCAGCCCCGCATATTTCAGCGGAGGGCCCAGATGACGCAGCTTGCCGACACCGAGGTCCTGCAGGATCTGCGCCCCGGTGCCGACCTCGGAGTACACCTTCGATTGCCCTCGCTGGTAAGGCCGCACCGGGTGCGTGAGCTGCGGTACGCGTTCGAGCAAGGCCTGGGAGGACTCATGGTTGGCCAGGATCACCACCACCCCCGCGCCTTCCTCGGCCACTTTCTGCAGCGCCGCCCACAGCGTCCAGTTGGGCGGCCCGGCGTATTCGGCACCGACCAGGTCGCGCAGCGGGTCGATCACATGCACCCGCACCAGGGTCGGTTGCTCGCGGCGGATGTTGCCCATGACCATGGCCATGTGCACACCCCCTTCGATGCGGTCCTCATAGGTGACCAGGCGGAAGCTGCCATGCACGGTCGGCAGTTCGCGTTCGCCGATACGCTTGATGGTCTGTTCGGTACTCAGGCGGTAGTGGATCAGGTCGGCGATGGTGCCGATCTTGATGCCATGCCGGGCGGCGAATACCTCCAGGTCGGGGCGGCGGGCCATGGTGCCGTCGTCGTTGAGCACCTCGACGATCACCGAAGCCGGGGTGAAACCGGCCAGGCGCGCCAAGTCGCAGCCGGCTTCCGTGTGCCCGGCGCGGGTCAGCACGCCGCCTTCGCGGGCGCGCAGGGGGAAGATGTGCCCCGGTTGCACCAAGTCCTCGGGGCGGGCGCCGGGGGCCATGGCGGCGGCCACGGTGCGCGCCCGGTCGGCGGCGGAAATACCGGTGGTCACGCCGCTGGCCGCTTCGATCGACACGGTGAAAGCGGTGCTGAACACGCTGCCGTTGGCCGGTACCATCTGTTCCAGGCCCAGGCGCTGACAGTGTTCTTCGGTCAGGGTCAGGCAGATCAGGCCACGCGCTTCGCGGGCCATGAAGTTGATGGCCTGGGCGTCGCAACGCTCGGCGGCGATCAGCAAGTCGCCTTCGTTTTCCCGGTCCTCGTCATCCACCAGCAGGACCATCTTGCCCTGCCGGTAATCGTCGAGAAGTTCCTCGATGCTGTTGAATGCCATGTTGCACGCTCACGATGATAGGGTGATTATTATGGTATACCATCATACATAAATATCGCCGTAACAGGAGAGCAGCGCATGAAGGCCTACTGGATCGCCCATGTGGACGTGACCGACCCCGAGCAATACCAGCAGTACACCCAGCGCGCCCCGGCTGCCTTCCAGGCGTTCGGCGGCCGCTTCCTGGCCCGTGGCGGGCGCAGCGAGGCGCTGGAAGGGCGGCCTACCCCTCAGCGTAGCGTGGTGATCGAGTTCGATTCGTACGAGCAGGCGTTGGCGTGTTACCGGTCGGCGCTGTACCAGGAGGCATGCAGCCATCGCCAGGGGGTGGCGAAAGCCGAAGTGATCATCGTCGAAGGGGTCGAGTCCTGAGTTGGATTTGCGGCCTCTTCGCGGGTAAACCCGCTCCCACAGGTTGGACTGCCCCCAAGAAGTTGGACACCAATCCAACCCTTGGGGGGATCTATGAGTAAGTACACCGAGCAATTCAAGCTCACAGCGATCACAGCCTACCTGGATGGCAGCAACGGTTTCCGAAAGGTGGCTCAACACTTAGGTATCGATTTCAGCCTGCTTCGACGCTGGGTGGCCAGATATCAGGCCAATAATGGCATTGGTCCAGGCTCGCATGGGCGGCGCTATACCAGTGATTTCAAACAGCAGGTGCTCAGTTATATGCGCGAGCATCGGCTTTCGCTGCGCCAGACCGCTGCCCACTTTGGTCTTGGGCAGTCCTCTCAGATAGGCATTTGGCAGCGGCAGTACTACAGTGGCAGTCCTGCACCCTCTACTGCCATCAAGCCAAGAAAGCCAATCGACGTGTCGAAGAAGATCAAGCCTGTCAAACCCACCGATACCAATGATGATCAGAAGTCTCGAGATCAGCTGATGGCTGAACTTGAGTACCTGCGCATGGAGAATGCTGTCCTAAAGGAGCTCAAGGCTCTGCGCGAGGAAAAAGAACGAATACGCGGGAAAAAGTCCTGATCGTTTCCAAACTCAAGCGCAGGTTTCCTTTGCCTGACCTCCTTCAGTTGGTCGAGCTGGCGCGCAGCACCTTCTACTACCAGCTCAAAGCTCAGCAGAAGCCAGACCGGCATGCTGAGCTCAAGGCATTGGTGCATCGTGTCTATCACGAGCAGAAACGGCTCTATGGTTATCGCCGTATCGCACTCGTAATCAGGAAGGAAAAGCGGGTGAACAAAAAGGTCATTGAACGGCTGATGGCTGAGCAGGGATTGAAATCAGTAGTGCGCCCCAAGAAATATCGCTCCTATCGAGGTACCGTCGGCAAAGTGGCAGCGAATGTGCTGGAGCGAAATTTTGTCGCTCAACGCCCAAACCAGAAGTGGGTAACTGACGTAACCGAGTTCAAAGTAGCTCAACAGAAGCTCTATCTGTCGCCCGTGATGGATTTGTACAACGGCGAAATCGTGGCCTACGAAATGGCCAGCCGCCCGTGCTATAGCCTGGTTGGGAACATGCTTGGCAAAGCGCTCGATTGCCTGGGAGAGAAACCGAAGCTCGTGCTGCATTCGGATCAGGGGTGGCATTACCAGCAGGCGCAATACCGCCGTAAGCTAAGCGAATGCGGGATAAAGCAGAGCATGTCTCGAAAAGGCAATTGCCTGGACAACGCGGCCATGGAAAGCTTCTTCGGCACGCTCAAATCTGAGTTTTTCTACCTGAAGCGTTTCGAGAGCATTGATGAGCTGAGAGCGGGTCTGGATGAGTACATTCACTACTACAACCATGATCGCATCAAGCTGAGGCTCAATGGCCTGAGCCCTGTGGA
>NZ_JATAAG010000034.1:0-36523 GCF_030341915.1 Pseudomonas sp. BCRC 81390
CTACCTGAAGCGTTTCGAGAGCATTGATGAGCTGAGAGCGGGTCTGGATGAGTACATTCACTACTACAACCATGATCGCATCAAGCTGAGGCTCAATGGCCTGAGCCCTGTGGAATACCGGGCTCAGGCTGCAGCTTAAAACTGTCCAACTTTTGGGGGGCAGTCCAGGTACGCCACAGATTTCGAAATCTGTGGCGTACCTGTGGGAGCGGGTTTACCCGCGAAATAGCCGGACCTGCCTTATGGCATGCCAGGCAATTCATGCGGCCGCAGGTCGAACACCAGCACCTCGGCATCCACTCCATTGCCCAGTTCCAGCACCTGTTCCTGCCTCACCCGCACCCCATCCCCTTCATTCAGCACTTGCCCATTGAGCTCGACACTGCCACGGGCCACATGCACGTAGGCATGGCGATTCTCCGCCAAGGTCAGCGTGGCGCGTTCGTCTGCGTCGAACAAACCGGCATACACCCGCGCATTCTGCCGCACCTGCAACGAACCCTCGGCACCATCCGGCGAGATGATCAAACGCAGCTTGCCGCGCTTTTCCTCGGCACTGAAATGCTGTTGCTGGTAACGCGGCGTGGCGCCTTGCACGTTCGGCACGATCCAGATCTGCAAAAAATGCACCGGCTGCACCTGGCTGTGGTTGAACTCGCTGTGGGCCACGCCATGGCCGGCGCTCATCAGTTGCACATCGCCCGGGCGGATGACCGAGCCGGTGCCCAGGGTGTCCTTGTGCTCCAGTGCGCCTTCGAGCACGTAGGAAAAGATCTCCATGTCACGGTGCGGGTGCTCACCGAAGCCCTTGCCGGCGATGACGCGGTCGTCGTTGATCACCAGCAGGTCGGAGAAACCTTGCTCCTCCGGGTTGCGGTAATGGCCGAAGGAGAAGGTGTGGAAGGATTTCAGCCAGCCATGGAAGGCCAGGCCGCGATCTTTGGCGTTGCGTACGGTACGCATGGTGGTTCTCCTTGGTAAGCCTGATCCGCTAAGGCATCAGGCTGCTGATGGGAGAAGCTTAACTGTCGGCTTGGTTGTTAAAAAATAAGCACACGCGTGAATCACTGTCTCTTCTAGGCTGACTATCGGGGAAGTGTCGCGTAGGACAATGCAGCGTGTCCTGTAGGACTGTTCCTGTACCGTTCGGGCGCGATTTTCTTGGTCTTGGTGGGTGCTAGCCTCCCGGTTTCGCTTGAGGAATTTGCGGATGGCACCTTTCAGGATTCACGATCGACCCCAGGCCTTGAATGGAGACCGTACCACGACAGGGGCCGTATGCCTGGCCAGTAACGCCGGATTCAAAGTGCAGGGGCGTGAGGCCTTGAGGCTGGAGGACAAGACCACTCCATGCCCTGTTTGTGGTGAGGTCGGAACGCTCGTGGAGGGCGTACCACACTTCATCATCCAAGGACGCCCGGCGGTAGTTGATGGGGCTTTGGTAGCCTGTGCGTGCCCAGCGGGTAGCAACCGTGTCATGGCCACGGGAGGACTTGGCGAAACGACAAACTGCTGCCTGGCACTTGCAACCACCCTGACATGATGGAGCCGGTAGCGAGCTATATCGCGGGGGAAATGAACCGCAACATCACACACCCATCCGTACTGAAAATGAAGAAGCTGACCAGCTTTGACGCGACAGAGGAACGTGCAAAATTTCAAAAGCTGCCTTGGTATGCACGTCTTTTACCGCCTGACTTCCAATCAATGATGGTTGCTAACACTGCTGCCGCGATGGCGCTTTGGACGGAGCGGGTTGGTCAGGACAGGCCATGGGATCATAAGAAGTCCATCAGGCAACAATTCAGTGGGGTTTGGCACAAACAAGGTGAAGTTGACTACTTCTACGATATCTAGTCGAACATCCATTACGGCTATGTAGGGCGGGCTGGTGGTCTGTCTGAAAGCGCTCTTCTGGACGGTGCCGGGCTTGAGCAGATTGCATCAGATACCATTCGGAAGATTGATGATTGGGATGAACAAGATGGGCCTCTTCGCTACGCAGACATCGACGGGATGCGTGCTTGGGATGATATAGGCGATCGTGTCTCAATCAGTATTGGTATCAAACTGCACAAGCAGCAACCAGACGGTGGGATTACGGCAAAGGTGCTTATGGATGAGGTACTAGCAGTGTCATTGTCAAGCTGGGGAGGTAGCGTACGTGACCACCTCTGCAAATAAACCGAAACGGCATTTCTGGCGCTGGGTGGTCGCGATTATGTTCAGCCCAATCGTCTTTTGGTATGTTGCCATACCGCGCGTGAGTTTTCATTTTTCTGACAAGGGGCAGGGGCGTCTTGGCTATATCTTGAACGTCCAAGATAACATTGCAAAAGGCGAGATCTACCCAGGTGAAACCACCGGCGGCGCCGGGCATATCTTCCCCAACGACCAATTCTTCATGCAATTCGATTGGAATAACCGAGGTAAGTGGCACTGCATTCGGGCCAAGCCCAGGTGGCCGAGGATCCATATCTACATCGGGCCGGACGGTGCCATAGATAGCCGCACCGATGGCAGATTCATCGAATCCTGCGGGACGTTTCCGCAATAGCAGCAAAAGACCCGCCTGGACGGGGCCTTTGCTAATCGACTCACTGCAGCAGATGCACTTTAAGTTTACTGCCCGCCTGTCGCATCGCCGGCACCTCGCTCAACGGGGTTCAACCACCCATATTCATGGGAGATGGTATACGTGATCACGCGTGCAAATAAGCCGAAACGGTACATCTGGCGCTGGGTAGTGGTGATAATGCTCACGCCTATCATTTTTTGGTATGTCGCCACACCTCAGGTGAGTTTTCATTTTTCTAACAAAGGCCAGGGGCGTCTCGGCTACATCTTGAATGTCCAGCACGATATATCAAAAGGTGAGATCTATCCGGGGGAAGCCACAGGAGGCGCAGGGCATATCTTCCCGAACGGCCAATTCTTCATGCAACTCGATTGGAACAACCAAGGAAGATGGCACTGCATTCGGGCCAAGCCCAAGTGGCCAAGTATTGATATCTACATTGGGCCAGACGGTGCCATAGATAGCCGCACTGATAGCAGATTCATCGAAGCCTGCGGGCCGTTTCCGCAATAGCAGCAAAAGACCCGCCTGGGCGGGTCTTCTGGTCATCGATTTACTGCAGGTGCACTTTAAGTTCGGTGCCCGCCTGACGCATTGCCGCCTTTACAGCCGGCACCTGGCTCAGCGGGTTGAGCAAGCCATAGTCATGAATCATCCCGTTGTAGCGCACCGAGGTCACCGTCACGCCAGCGGCATTCAGCTTGCGGGCATACGCCTCACCTTCATCGCGCAGCACGTCGAACTCGGCCGTCTGCACCAGGGCCGGCGGCAGGCCCTTGAGCTGTTCGCTGCTGGCGCGCAGCGGCGAGGCGTAGATTTGTTCCCGGGCCTTGGCATCGGTGGTGTAGTTGTCCCAGAACCATTTCATCATCCCGGTGGTGAGGAAGTGCCCCTCGGCAAACTGCTTGTAGGAAGCAGTCTCGAAGCTGGCATCGGTGACCGGCCACAACAGCAGCTGGAAGCGCAGCGCCGGGGTACCGGCTTCTTTGGCCTTGAGCGCGACCACCGCCGCCATGTTGCCGCCGACGCTGTTGCCGGCCACGGCCAGGCGCTTGCCGTCCACGCCGATTGCCTTGCCATGCTCGGCCACCCAGCGGGTCGCGGCGTAGGCCTGGTTGATCGCCGTCGGATAATGCGCTTCCGGCGACGGGGTGTAGTCGACATAGACTGCCACTGCGCCAGAGCCGACCACCAGGTCGCGGATCAGCCGCTGGTGGGTCGGGAAGTCACCGAGCACCCAGCCGCCGCCGTGGAAGAACATGAACACCGGCAGGTCACCCTGTACATTGGCCGGGCGTACCACTTGCAGCGTGATCGACTGGCCATTGGCCTGGATGGTGTGTTGCTTCACCTCGATGCCGGAGAGGTCGACTTTGACCGAAGCCTGGGCGCCGGTGAGCACGGCACGGGCGTCTTTCGGGCTGAGCTGTTCCAGCGGCTTGCCGCCACCTTGTTGCAACGCTTCGAGGAACGCCTGGGTGTGGCTTTCGACACCCGGGCTGCCGGCAGCGAATGCGCTGGAAACGGACAGCGCGAGCAGGGAAGCGGCGAGGGTTTTGTGGACAATGTTCATGAGCGAATCCTTTTCTATGCAAGTGTTGGTAATGGGCGTCTTGCCTGGCCTGGCGGGCCATCGTTGCGACCTGTGCGTAGATTAGGGAGATGCACTGATGGGAAAAAGCCGCTATAAAGCGTTTGACTGTCACCAAGAGCGAGACAATGAACCCTTACGAAGACATGCGCATCTTTGCCCAAGTGATGGAAGCCGGCAGTTTTACTGCCGCTGCCGAGCGCCTGGGCATGTCCAAGCAATCGGTCAGCCGGCGCCTGATGCAGCTTGAAGAGCGCCTGGGTGTGCGTCTGCTCAACCGCTCCACGCGGCGCCTGGACGCCACCCCGCTGGGTCAGCACTACTACCAGTCGGCGCTGCGCCTGCTGGGCGAGGTGCAGCAGGTGGAGCATGACATCAGCGGCCAGGCCCAGGCCTTGCGCGGCACCTTGCGCCTGAGCGCGCCGCTGTCGTTCGCCATGGCCCACCTGGGTTGCCTGCTGACTGAGTTCCTCCAGCTACATCCGCAGGTCGATGTGGAGGTGGACTTGAGCGACCGTGCCGTGGACCTGATCGGCGAGGGCTATGACCTGGCGCTGCGGATTGGCGTGCTGGAGGACTCCAGCCTGATTGCGCGGCGTATTGCGGATGTCGAGCGGGTTTACTGCGCAAGCCCGGCTTACCTGCAAGCGCGGGGCGTACCGAGCCGCCCGGGCGAGCTGGCCGGGCACGACTGCCTGCCTTACGGGCATGCGCGGCAGGTGCAATGGCAGTTCCACCAGGGTGGCAAGGCCCAGGCGCTGCAGGTGACCGGGCGCATGCGGGCGAACAACGGCGAGCTGCTCAGGGATGCGGCGATTGCCGGGATGGGGGTGACTTACTTGCCGACCTTTATCGTTGGCCAGGCGTTGGCGGATGGGCGGCTGGTGACTGTGCTGGATGAATGGCGACCGCCGGCGTTGCAGCTGTCGGCGGTCTACCCACAGCACCGGCAGGTGGCGCGGCCGGTGCAAGGCTTTGTGGCCTTCCTGCGCGAGCGGTTGGTGCAGCTGTGACAAACTGCACGGCCTGCTACGGTCTATGCTTGCTGGCATGAGCACAGCACCCCCTTTGCGCCAGCCTTGCCCCCCTGGCGCCTGCGATTGCGGCCGCGAACAGCTGGTCGACCACCCGCAGGCCGCCCAGCGCATCCTCCTGCTTACCCGCCAGGAAGAAAAACGCCTGCTCGAACGCCTGGAAAACCTCAAGGACCTGGAAGACCTGCAGCGCCTGCAGCAACGGATGTACGAAAACCTTGGCATCCGTGTGCACATCGCCCCCGGCTTCAACGAAGTGCGGACCATGCGCGGCATCGTCATCGAGCTGGATGACCAGCCTGGGTTGTGCCGCAAGACCCGGCAGTCGATTCCGGCGGCGATCCGCCGCGGGTTGGAGCGCAACCCGCAGGTTGCCTTCCGTCTGCTCGATAGCCATGATTTGCTGCGGGAAACCTGACGGCCAGCCGGGCGCAGCCGCTCCTGCAAGCGCCAGGCCGCTAATTTTTTCACCGCGTGCCACGTCTACTACAAAGCCCCCTGCGCCACGTGCGCAGTGGCATTCATCACTCAAGGAGACAGGCAATGACTTCCGTTTTCGACCGCGACGATATCCAGTTCCAGGTAGTGGTCAACCACGAAGAGCAGTACTCGATCTGGCCCGACTACAAGGCTATCCCCAACGGCTGGCGCGCCGTTGGCAAGAGCGGCCTGAAGAAAGACTGCCTGGCCTACATCGACGAAGTCTGGACCGACATGCGCCCGCTGAGCCTGCGCCAGAAAATGGCCGAAGCCGCTGCCCAGTGACCGCTCTGAACCTGCTGTGCCTGCCGTACTCCGGCGCCAGCGCCATGGTCTACAGCCGCTGGCGGCGCAAGCTGCCGGCGTGGCTGCAGGTGCGCCCGGTCGAACTGCCCGGGCGCGGTGCGCGCATGGCCGAGCCACTGCACACCGACCTGCAAGTGCTGGCCCGGCAACTGGCTGCCGAGCAACGCCTGGCGACGAATGCCCCCTACGTGCTGCTCGGCCACAGCCTGGGTGCATTGCTGGCCTTCGAACTGGCCCACGAGCTGCAGGCGCTGGGTAGCCCGCCACCCCTGGCCCTGTTCGCGTGTGGAACCGCTGCGCCGACCCGCCGCGAGGACTACGAGCGCAACAATTGGCGCGAACCCAAGGGCGACGCCGAGCTGATCAGCGAGTTGCGCGAGCTGCAAGGCACGCCCGAGGAAGTGCTGGCCAACGCCGAGCTGATGAGCCTGACCTTGCCCATCTTGCGCGCCGACTTCCTACTTTGTGGCACCTACGCTTACCGCCAGCGTGCGGCGTTGCAGTGCCCGCTGCACGTGCTGGGTGGCGTGAACGACCGCGCCAGCGACGAGCAACTGCAGGCCTGGCGCCAGGAAACCCATGGCCCGTTCTCGCTGCAGATGTTCCCGGGTGGGCACTTCTTCATTCACGAACAGGAAGACCAGGTGCTCGCTGCGCTGGTCGCATCGCTCGAACCGCTTCGGCTTTCCGCCTGATTGACGTCACCGTTTGCCTGGGGGAGGCTAGGCCTTTTCCAGGCAAGGGGCAGGCAATGCTGATCGATCCACACAAGGCGACGCTGCTGGTCGTCGACATCCAGGAAAAGCTCATCGGCGCCATGAGCGACCCTGCAGGCACCCGCGCACGGGCTCGCTGGTTGCTGGCAGCAACCGCCGAACTGGAGCTGCCGACGGTGATTTCCGAACAGTATCCCAAGGGCCTGGGGCACACCCTGGGCGAGCTGCTGGCCGTGGCGCCAGCTGCCGAGGTGGTGGAGAAAAACCACTTTTCCGGTGTGGCCGCCGGCTGTCTGCCAGCCAGCCTGATGGCGCGCGAGCAGGTGATCGTCTGCGGCATGGAAACCCACGTCTGCGTGCTGCAGACCGTGCTCGGCCTGCTGGCGCTGGGCAAGCAGGTGTTCGTGGTCGAGGATGCCTGCGACAGCCGCACCCCGGCGAGCAAGGCCGCGGGCCTGGCGCGCATGCGTGCTGTCGGCGCGCAGGTGGTGACCCGCGAGATGGTATTGTTCGAGCTGATGGGCAGTGCCGGCCACCCGCTGTTCCGGCACATCAGCAAGACCTACCTGGTCGGTGAACAGCCCTGAACGCCCGGATACTGGCTGCCGGGCTGATGGCCCTGGCGCTGCTGCAAGGTTGCGCCGGGCGCCGTGAGGAAGCACCCGAAGCAGACCCGGCCAAGGTCCGCGCGCAACTGCTGCGGCTGTTGCCCGCCCAGGCCAGGGACCGCGAGGGCTGGGCCAGGGACATTCAGCAGGCATTCGAAACCCAGCGCATTGCCCCGAGCAAGAGCAACCTGTGCGCAGTGCTGGCCGTGACCGAGCAGGAGTCGACCTTCAACGCCGACCCGCAGGTGCCCAACCTGGGGCGCATTGCCCGCGAGGAAATCGACCGCCGTGCCGCACGCCTGCATGTTCCCAGGCTGCTGGTCGATGGTGCGCTGAAGACACCTTCGGCCAATGGCAAGAGCTACCAGCAGCGGTTGCAGGCGGTGCGCAGCGAGAAGCAGCTGAGCGAACTCTACGACGAGGTCATCGCCCGTGTACCGCTGGGCAAGACCTTGCTCGGTGGGTTGAACCCGGTGCATACCGGCGGGCCGATGCAGGTCAGCATCGACTTTGCCGAACAGCACGCGCGCGCTTACCCCTACAACTACACCGGCAGCATCCGCCAGGAAGTTTTCACCCGGCGTGGCGGTATGTATTTCGGCATCGCCCACTTGCTGGGTTACCCGGCGAACTACCAACGCCAGCTGTATCGCTTTGCCGATTTCAATGCGGGCTGGTACGCCAGCCGCAACGCGGCCTTCCAGGCAGCACTGAGCAAGGCGGCCGGGGTGCCATTGGCCCTCGACGGGGACCTGATCGCACCGGGTTCGATCATGCCAGGGGCCACGGAAAGGGCGGCGCGCAAGCTGGGGACCCGGCTCGGCCTGCGCAACCCGCAGATTCGCCGCCAGCTTGAGCAGGGCGACAGCCTGGCCTTCGAAGACAGCGAGCTGTACAGCGGGGTGTTCGCCCTGGCCGATGCGGCGGCTGGCAAACCGCTGCCACGTGCCGTGTTGCCCGGGATCGAGCTGAAGAGCCCGAAGATCACCCGCAAGCTGACCACGGCCTGGTTTGCCGGGCGGGTGGATGAACGTTATCAGCGCTGCATGAAACGGTAGCAGTCAAGCACCTGTGCCGGCCTCAGTCCCCGCCCAGTGCGGCCACCACCTGGTCGACACTGGCCTGCAGTCCGGCAAAGGCATCCTCGGGATCACTCTCCACTACCACCAGCTTCGCCCCTGCCGTCCTGATCACTTCGACCACCGCCGGCTGCGGCTGGCGATGGTCCAGTACCACTGCCACCTGCTGTTCCTTCAGGCTGTGCTCCAGCGCTTGCAGTGCAGTGGCATCCCATGCGGCGGGTAGCGGCTGCTCCACCACGTCCAGGTTCAGCCCGCTGGCCAGGTAGCCGAGGCGCTCCGACAGGCTCACCACGGTCAGGTTGTCGACCTTGGCCAGGCGCGTCTGGCTGCTGGCGGCAAGTTCCAGCAACTGGCGCTTGAGCCTGGCCAGGTTGCCCTGGATCGTCGCTTTGGCGTCCGGCGCGAGCCGTTCCAGGTCATTGGCTACCACGTCGGCCATGCGCCCGAGGTTGGTCGGGTTCAGCCAGGGGTAGGCGCCATAGGCATCGTCGCCGCTGACGGCAATGCCAGGCAGCGCGCCGTCCACCGGCCGGGCGGCGTCGATCTCGACGATACGGATATTGCTGCGCCGGGCCATCGGGTACAGCGGGTCGTCACGCCAGATCGAACGCACGCCGATCACTGCATCGGCCTGCTGCGCGGCGTCTTGCAGGCTGGCGCCACCACGCCCGCTGAAATATGCAGGTTGACGGCTGGCCGGCAGGTTGGCCGGTGCTGCACGCTTGAGCTGCACCGCGGTGCCGTCGAGCAGGGCGCTGGCCAGGCTGTGAGTGACTGGCAGGCTGGTCAGCACCTGGGTGGCGAAAGACAGCGATGGCAGGCTGGCCAGGGCCAGCGCCAGGGTAAGGCGTTTGAGGTTCATGCCGGGTTTCCTTGCAGGCGGGGGACGAGGGCGCGGGCCAGCGCAGCCAGGGCAAAACAGATGCCGGCCACCAGTATGATTGCGGCACCCGATGGCACTGGCAGGTCGAAGACGATCGGCAGCAGGATGCCGAGCAGCGTACTCAAGGTGGCGGTCAGCACCGACAGGAAGAAAAAGCCCTTGAGCGACTGGCTGACCAGGCGCGCAGCGGCAGCCGGGATCACCAGCAGCGCCCCGACCAGGATCGCCCCGATCACCTTGACCGCCGCCACCGTCACCAGTGTCACCAGCACCACGAACAGGTAATCCAGGGTCTTCACCGCCACCCCGCGCACCGCTGCCAGCTGCGGGTTGAAGCTGGCCAGCATGATGCGGTTGTACAGGGGCATGGCCAAGGCCAGTACCAGCAACGCGACGATACCCAGCACCAGCAGGTCCTGGCTGCTCACGGTAAGCACCGAGCCGAACAGGACGTTCTCGAGGATATGCACATTGATCTTGCCCGCCAGCATCAGCAGCAGGCTGGCGCCCAATGCCAGCGACACCGAGAGGAACACGCCGATCAGCGTGTCCGGCGCCAGCCCGGTGCGGTTGCGCAGGAAGTTGAGCAGGATGCCGAACAGCAGGCAGTAGCCGAACAGGCTGCCGTACGGGCCGGTGTAGGGTTCGCCCAGCAGGATGCCGATGGCCACGCCGGTCAGCGCGGCATGGCCGACTGCCTCGGAGAAGAAGGCGAAGCGCTTGACCACCACCAGGGTACCCAGGCCGCCCAGTACCGGGCCGATCATCAGCCCTGCCAGCAAGGCGTTGGCCACGAAACCGTAGGCCAGCGCCCCGGGCAGGTAGCCGGCCGTGGCCCAGCCCTGGACCAGCAGGCGCAACGATTCAACACTCATCAGGCACGCCCCTCGCTGCGTGGGTGAACGGAAAACAGCCCCAGCAGGCGCTCCGGGGTCAGGGCCTGGGCCGGCGGGGCATCGAACAGCACCTGGCGGTTCAGGCCGGTCACCCGGTCGCTCAGGCGCAGCACGGCCTGCAGGTCGTGCTCGATCCACAGCACGGTGGTGCCGGCCTGGCGCCAGCCGCGCAGCAATTGTTCGAACACCTGGATACCGGCTTCATCAAGGGCTGACATCGGCTCGTCCAGCACCAGCAACTGCGGCGCGGGAACCAGGCCCTGCGCCAGCAGCACGCGCTGGCGTTCGCCGCCCGACAGCGCGCCCATGCGCCGCTTGCGCTTGTCGAGCATGCCGACCCGCGCCAGGGCTGCGTCGATGGCCGGCTGCACCCGGCGCGACAGGCCGAGGAACGCGGGGCGGCGCTGGCACATGGCGGCCATGAAGTCGTCCACGGTCATTGGCAGGCCACGGTCGAACTCCAACGCCTGCGGTACGTAGCCGATCACTTCGCGCTCACCAGGCCAGTGCAGGGTCAACTGACCCTGGTGCGGCATCTGCCCGAGCAAGGTCTTGATCAACGAACTCTTGCCGCCGCCGTTGGGGCCGACGATGGCATGCACGCTGCCAGCGGCGACGCTGAAGCTGACCTGCTCGAGGATGCGCGTGCGGCCCAGCGACAGGTCGATGCCGGTGAACTCGATGCGCGGCCCGCAGGCAGCCAGCAGGTTGGCTGCGGCGGTCATGCGCGGTTCTCCTGAATGGCGCGTACGACGGTGTCGAGGTTGCGCTGCATTTCCACTTCGTACTTGTCCTTGGTGTATTCGCCATAGGAAATGTGCGTGAGCGGGTAAAGACGCACACCGGATTCACGCTGGATGGTTTCGACATAGGCGGACGGGAAGTCCATTTCCGAAAAGATCACTCGCACATCCAGGGCCTTCAGCTGGTCGATGGTCTTCTTCAATTGGGCCGGGCTGGGCTCGATGCCATGTGCGGGCTCGACCACCGCCGTCACCTCCAGGCCGAAGTCGCGCACCAGATAGTCGTAGGCGGCATGGATGGTGGCCACCCGGAAGCTGGCGCCGGGCGCCTCGGTGACCTTGGCCAGGGCCTCGGCCCGCAGGGCGCGCAAGCGCTTGGCGTAGGCGCGGGCATTCTGCGTGTACAGCCTGGCGTTGTCCGGGTCGAGCTTGCCCAGTTCGCGAGCGATATTGTTGACCTGGGCGATGCTGGTGCTGATCGACAGGAAGGTGTGCGGGTTGACCACCTTGCCGGCACCACGGGCGGCAATCCCGGTGGCCGCCAGCAATGGCACGTTCTGGTTGGCCTCGATGGTCTGGATGCCGGGCTTTTCGCTGGCGGCGATCATGCGGTCGGCAAAATCGTCATGGCCCACGCCGTTGAGTACCACCACATCCAGCGTGCCGATGCGCTTGATGTCTTCCGCCCGTGGCTCGTAGGCGTGGGGGTTGAAACCTGCCGGAATCAACGGCACCACTTCGGCCTTGTCGCCGACGATGTTGCTCACATAGCTGTAATAGGGGTGCAGGGTGATGCCGATGCGCAGCGGCTTGCCGTTATCGGCCAGGGCCGACAGCGGCAGGGCAAGGGCCAGGAGCAGGGCGAGGGCGGAGCGGAGCATGGAGGAGTCCTTGGGTTCAGTGACGGTGTTCGCGGGTGACCCCGGCGTCGTAATGGCTGACCACCTGGCGCCAGCCGGCAGCGATCAATGCGGCCTGGCCGAGGTCGTCCGGCGGCGCAGCGGCGGTGTCGCGGCGCAGCCAGACGTCCGCCTCGCCAGTACTGTCGCTCGGCACGATCAACAGCAGGCTGCCGGCCACTTCCGGGGCCTGGCTGCGCCCCAGGTAGGCACCGGCTTGCAGCCATGACCACTGGTGGTTGCCGCGGCCCTGGCTGCCGGCGTCGACCACGAACGGTGGCAGGCCTTCCTCGGCTAGGTCGTTTACGCTGGGGACGGCGGCGTTTTCTTCACGCAGCAGGCGGATTTCGTCGAAGGCCACCCGCAGGTCGGTGTACAGGCCTTGCTCGGCGGCGGTGAGGTCGCGCCGGGCATCGATCTGGTGGCTGGCGATGGCCTGTTCGTCCTCGCGCTCACCGCGCACCAGCACCACGCTGGCGGCGAGCACCACGATCAGCAGGCTGACCAGCAGCACGTAGAGGGTTTCGTGCCCGGCTCCAGCCGGGCGGATCACTTGGCAGCGGCTCATGGCTGGGTGATATCGGCATGGTCGACTTCCACCACATGCCCGGGGCCGGCATCGAACAGCACGTAGAATTCGCCGTCCGGACGCTTGAAGGTCAGCGTCGAGTCATCACCGAGCTTGCCGCCGAGCAGCACCTGTTCGTCGTAGCCGATCACATCCAGCGTCACCCCAGGGGCACCGCTGCCGTCCGAGAAGCCACCGGTGCACTTGACCTGGCCACCGGCCAGTCCTTCGCATTCGCACATCGGGTTGTGTGCCAGGGCGGAGCCAGCGCCCAGCACCAGCACAGGCAGGGCGAGGATGCGCAACAGGTGTCTCATTTCTTGTCTCCTTGTTTCTCGAGCCAGGCCACGGTGGCGGGTGATGCCTTGGCCAGGGGGACTGACGCCTGGTGCAGGCTGCCGTCCCAGCCTTCCAGGGTGATCCAGATCTGCGCGTCCGGGCGGGTACGGGGCGGGATGGGCAGCGAAGTACCCATGTGGTAGGGCGCGCCAAAGAAAATCGTGCCGGCGGCGCGCAGGCTGCGCGGTTTGCCGATGCGCAGGTAGGCGGCCTTGACCTCCTTGATACAGGCCTTGCACAACGAGGCGTTGAACACCTTGAAGTACCCGGCCGGGCCGTCGGCGCGGGGGGCCTCGTCACGCAGCTCGGCCAGGTCGAGGCGGTAGGGGCCGACCTGGATGTCGCTGATCACATTGGCGCCAAGGCCGGCTTCGCCACGGAACAGCCTGGCGTCGGCGAAGTACTTCGGCATGAAACCCAGCGGGATGAGAACCAGCAGGATATTCAGGTGGAAACGCCACTTCAGCCACAGCTGCTTCAGCGGGCTGGCGGGCAGCGCGTGTGCCTTGCTCATGGGCGGACCTCCACGGTGCTGTCGGTGCGTGCCGGGTGCGGCGTGCGTTCGCTGCGCTTGAGCGCGGCGGCGGTGGCTTGGGCGGTGCGTCTGGTCCAGATCAGCAAACCGCTGAACACCATCAGGGTGAGGACCAGGCCGAAGAAGAACCACACCAGCTTGATCGGCAAGCCGCCGAAATCGCCGGTATGCAAGGGGCGCATGGATTCGGTGACGACCTCCAGCGCCGAGCGGTCGCTGAGCAGGAACTGGCTGTCGATCTGGCGTGTATAGGGGTTTACCGAAGCGCTCTGGAACATCAGTGGGTACCAGCCCGGCCCGCCCAGGGTGACGTGGCTGTAGGCAGTGGCTGGCAGGGTGATGAAATTGACCTCCAGGCCCGGGATCGCAAGGCCGGCAATGCGTGCGGCTTCATCCAGGTCGATGCGCGATGCGGGGCTGCCGTCCGCGGTTTGCGGCACGTCCTCGCGGGCGATCACCGGCACCACCGGGCGGCTGGAAATGGTGATGTGGTTGTCGAACAGGATCGCCTGGATCAGAAACCAGGTGCCGGTGATGGAGATGACGGCAATGAACCAGATCGACCAGACCCCGGCCAGGCGGTGCAGGTCGCCCCAGAAAATCCGCGAACCATGGCCGGTGCGCAGTGGTTTGAAGAAGCCTTTCCAGAATTTCTTGTACACCACCAGGCCGGTGACCAGCGACGCCAGCATGGGCAGCCCGAGCAGCGACACCAGGTACCAGCCCCAGCTGAAGCCATTGGTGAACGGCACCAGCCACCAGCCGTGCAGGGCACGGGTGAAGGCCTCGAAGTCGAAGTCCGGTGTCTTGCCCTGGATCGCACCGGTGTAGGGGTTGACGTACAACGTCGGGCTGGTGCCGTCAGGCAGGGTGACATCGGCCTTGACGGCAAAGTGCGAGCTGTCGGGTTGGCTCAGGCGCTCCACCACCATGTCCGGCTCGGCCCTGTGCAACGCATCCAGCACCTGCTGGAAGCTCAGGCGCTCGACGTCGCCATCGGGCTTGTTGGCACGTACGTCCGGGTTGGCCAGCCAGACGATTTCCTGGCTGACCACGGCGAGCATGCCGGTGAAACAGACGATCAGGACAAAGAACCAGATCGGCAGGGCGAGCCAGCTGTGGACCAGGAACCAAAGCCTGGATTTCGATTTTTTCGCGGTTTTGGCCATCGGACAGTCTTCTGCAAGGGTGGTCGAGCGTGTGCCCAGCCAAAGAGGCTGTACTGATAAGGACGAATGAGAATCAAAATCCTGCCGTTTTAAATGCAAGTAAATGTTTCAGAAACACCAAGGCCGGCCTGGGGCGTAGGGCGCCAGGCCGGCCAGGCGGTTGGCAGCGGGTCAGGCACGGGTCAGGGCGACCGCTGCCTGCTGCCTGCCGTGCAACTGGGCCAGATCCTGGTATAGCGCGCGGCCGATCTCCGCAGCGCGTGCCGGCAGCACCGAGAGCAGGGTGTCGCTCAGGCCGTGGCTGTTTTCGCAGAAGCCTTGCAGGTATA
Organism: Pseudomonas sp. BCRC 81390; assembly: GCF_030341915.1. Taxonomy (NCBI): domain Bacteria; kingdom Pseudomonadati; phylum Pseudomonadota; class Gammaproteobacteria; order Pseudomonadales; family Pseudomonadaceae; genus Pseudomonas; species Pseudomonas sp. BCRC 81390. The sequence continues at coordinate 14,757 of NZ_JATAAG010000034.1, forward strand.
CCGACGCCTGCAGGTCGGGGCTGGCCAGCACGCGGTAGTTGCGGTCGACCGTGAAATCGTCAAGGTAGCCGGCCAGTGGTGCCAGCAGGTCACGGTGCGAGCGGCGTTCGTAGCCAGTGGCGAGGATCACCGCGTCATAGCGGTGGGTCTGCTGCTGGCCGGTGGCAAGGTCACGCAGGGTCAGCTCCAGCCCTTCGCGGGTGGCCAGCACCGTTTCCACCTGGCGTCGGCACAGCACGTTGTGACGGTACTGGTGCGCCACTTTCTGCCGGTAGAGGATGCCGTAGATACGCTCGATCAGGTTGAGGTCGACCACCGAGTAGTTGGTGTTGTGGTATTCGCCGAGCAGCTTGCGGCGTTGGTCGGCCGGCTCGTTGTAGACCAGGTCGGTGTAGTCCGGGGCGAAGATCTCGTTGACGAACGGGCTGTCATCGGCAGGCTTGAGCGCCGAGCCGCGCAGAATCATGTCGACCTTGACCGACGGGTAGCTGTCGTTGAGGTCGATAAACGCCTCTGCGGCACTCTGGCCTGACCCGATCACGGCAATGCGCATTGGCGTGCCGGCGGTGCACGGCAGCTTGTTCAGGCTGCTGAGGTACCGGGAGTGGTGGAACACGCGCGGGTCATCCGTGAAGGCGGCGAACTTCTCCGGGATTTTCGGGGTACCGCCGCTGCCGACCACCACCGAACGGGTGCGGCGGCTGTATTCGCGGCCTTGTACGTCACGCGAGACCAGGCGCAGGTGTCCGACCCGGCCCGCCTGCACTTCCGGTTCGATACGCAGCACCTCCTCGCCATACACCGCCTGGGTAGCGAAGTGCTCGGCGGCCCAGCGCAGGTAGTCGTCATACTCGAGGCGGCAGGGGTAGAAGGTGCCGAGGTTGATGAAGTCAGCCAGGCGCTGCTTCTGGTGCAGGTAGTTGACGAAGCTGTAGGGGCTGGTGGGGTTGCGCAGTGATACCAGGTCCTTGAGGAACGAGATCTGCAGCTCGCTCTGGGTCGCCAGGGTTTCGCCGTGCCAGCGGTAGTCCTGCTGCTTGTCGATGAACAGTGCATCGAGGGCATGGCCCTGAGACTCGGCGAGTTCTTCCAGGGCGATGGCCAGGGCCAGGTTGGAAGGGCCGAAACCCACGCCGATCAAGTCTTTTACAGTTTCCGTGTGTGCAGACTGGCTCATGGCTGCGATTCCATAGTGGTCGAATGTGGACGCACGCCGGGAGTGAGCCGGCGCCTGCGTAGGTACATGGGTTGGAACGAGCCAAACGTCCGGGAATTTACCGGCGGCCGGCTGCGCGGTTGCAAGCCGGGGCTAAAGACCTGCGCCTGGCGGCCGATAGGCAGAACAGTCCAGGGACCATTTTCTTATTGCAGGGAGAAATATATGACCGCTATCGCAGCAAACAGCGTCGGCAGCACGGGCCAAGTGTCGGTCAGCACCTCCAGCGTCGCTGGCCAGGATGTGCAGAAGAGCGAAGAAAGCGGGGCCGGCACCCAGGCCGACCTGTCGAAAGTGAACGCTGGCAGCAAAGCCAAGGGCGCCGAGGGCAGCAGCGACAGTTCTGAACCAGCGCACATCAGGCAATTGCGCGAAATGATCAAGAAGTTGCAGAAACAGCTGGCCGACGAGCAGAAGCAACTGGCTCTGGTGATGGCTCAGCAGATGGAGGAAACGGCCAAGCTGGCGGCCGTGAGCGCCAGGCAGGCGAGCATCGCCACGCTCAATGGTGAAATCCTGCAGGCCACCGCGCAGTTGCTCGAAGCGCTGCAGAAGACCGGTGGCAGCAGTGCGGGCGGAATGGTCAGTACCCAGGCCTGACGCTGGCAACGGCGCCCGCCTGGCCAGGGCTTCTCATGCGAGGCTCTTGTAGGAGCGGATTCATCCGCGATGAGGCCCGCCCAGGCATCCCAGAATGTTCAGCGAGATTGCTGCTTCCCGGTCTGAAGGCGGGTCAGGGCCACCAGGTGTACGCCGGGAGAGTTGCCGCGCCTATCGGATCGAGCGCCGCGCCGGCGGCGCTCGATCCGATAGGCGCCATCACTCTTTCGATGAACACGCCCTTGGCTTAAACGGCAATGTCACCGGGCACCGTCATTCCGCCGCCAGACGCCCTTTGTTCTGCCGCTCCGCCTTGTACTGCATGGCCACCGCCGGCGCTGGCTTGGCGGTACCGGTTTCCAGCCACTGGCGCATGCGGCTGGCATCGGCGAAGTGGGTGTACTTGCCAAAGGCATCGAGGATGACCATGGCCACCGGGCGGTTGTCCATGCGGGTCAACAGCACCAGGCAGTGCCCGGCCTCATTGGTGAAGCCGGTCTTGGTCAGCTTGATGTCCCAGTTGCTCTTGTTTACCAGGTGGTCGGTATTGCGGAAGCCCAGGGTGTAGTTGGGCTTGCGGAAGGCCACGGTCTTCTCGCGAGTGGTCGACAGCTCGCTCAGCATCGGGTACTTGCGCGAGGCCATCAGCAGCTTGGCCAGGTCGCGCGCGGTGGACACGTTCTGCGTCGACAGGCCGGTCGGTTCGACGTAGCGGGTGTGCGCCATGCCCAGGCTACGGGCCTTGGCGTTCATCGCCTTGATGAATGCCGGGTAGCCACCCGGGTAATGATTGGCCAAGGTATTGGCCGCACGGTTTTCCGACGACATCAGGGTAATCAGCAAGGTTTCGCGGCGGTCCAGCTGGCTGCCCAGGCGCACACGCGAATACACGCCTTTCATTTCCGGGTTGTTGGCGATGGTCATGGTGAGCATTTCATCCATGGGTTGCTTGGCGTCGAGCACTACCATGGCGGTCATCAGCTTGGTCACCGAAGCGATCGGCACCACGCGGTCGGCGTGGTTCGAATACAACTCCTGGTTGCTGTTCAGATCGATCAGTAAAGCGCTGCCCGAAGCCAGGTGCAGCTTGGACGGGTCACGTTGAACCTGGGCCGGGGATTGTGCAGCAGCGGTCGACGGGAGGGTCGCGGTACCTGTGAGCAACAGCAGCAGGCTGAGAATGGACAGGGATGTTTTCACGTTGAGGCTCACTAAAAGTTGGTATGTCGTTGGCTGTGCAAGGGTTTTCCCCCAAAAACCGCTGCATTCTGGAGTATGGCTGAATTGCTGTCGAATGCCTTATGACTAAAGGGCGCAAGGTGAAGGAAATTTAATCCTGTACCGATTCTGTACTACGGCAGGATAAGGCGTGGGTCAGTTGCTGCACGCTCGGCAGGGATAACCAGCCGCCCTGGCTAATCAGGTTCGGCTTGCCATTTGCCGCTTTGCCCGCAAATTCTGCAACTGGTAAAGTCTGCGCCTTTGTTACCAGCCTGAGAGGGATCTTATGCGGCGCATCATTGCAATGACATTCGGCGGTTTGACACCGAGCTACTACATCCGCCAGCTTTTCTTCGGGGCGCTTTTCGCGGCCTTGATTCTGGGCTTCGCTGCCAATAGCCCCACCGGCCTGACCGGCAAACCCGGCCTGCTGCTGATGGCAGTCGTCTCGACCTTGTTATACCCGTACTCTCGTTTCGTCTACGAAAGCGTAGTGGGCTTCATCATGGGTAATAATGTCTTTTTCGTAAACGCGCTGTTCATGTTGGCGGTCAAGGTCTTCACCATGGCGCTTTGCTGGTCAATGGCGATTTTCGTCGCTCCAGTAGGCTTGGCCTATCTGTACTGGCACCACAGCCGAAGCGTTTCCCAGTAAGCAAGCGCTAACCCTTGAACCCAGCCATTGCGCTGGGTTTTTTATTGCCTGGAGACAGCCTTCTGTACAGGAAGGTTCGGCACCATCAGCCCTTTGGCGATAGCGCTGGCTTCAAGCTTCGCCCGCTCCGCATCCAGTGACGCATAGGCACCCTGCAGGGTGACGATCTTCGCCTGGATTTCGGCCATCTTTTCCGCGATCAAGGCCGCGCCCTGGGCGCAATTGATCGTGTTGCCGCGCTTGGCAGCCAGGATCTCGCCGATCGCCGCAAGCGAAAACCCCATGCTCTGGGCAAGCTGAATGAACTGCAGGTCGGCAACGGTCTGTTCGCTGTAATCGCGGTAGTTGTTGGCCCGTCGATGGGCGCCGATAAGCCCGAGCTTTTCGTAATAGCGCAAGGCGTGACGGCCGATGCCACTGCGGCGCTCCAGTTCCGCAACATTCACAGTAAAATTCCTTGACTGTAGACCAGGCTCTATACCTTAGCCTGCGCCGATCATGCAAACAAGGATTCGGTCATGGCTGTGGAATGCTTCGTTACAGGCGGTAGCGGATTTGTCGGGCAACATTTGCTGGCCCGTCTTTCCGCGACTGGGCACAAGACCTGGGTGCTCATGCGCAACCCTGAAAACATTGCGTCTCTCAGAGAGCAGGTCGGCCAGCTGGGCGGTAACCCGGCGAACATCCATGCCGTTGCGGGTGATATCAGCCGGGACGGGCTTGGCCTCTGCGAGGCAGACCGGCAGTGCGTGTCGCGCGTCTCGGTGGTCTTCCACCTGGCGGCGGCGTTTTCCTGGGGGCTGACGATGGAGCGTGCCCGCGCGATCAATGTGCAAGGCGCGCTGAGGGTCGCCAGGCTGGCGGCTAGCCTGGGTGTGCGGTTGCTGATGGTGGGCGGCTACATGGTGCATAACCTTGCCTTCCTTGGGCGTATCGGGGTTGATCACGAATGCCCGGAAAACACTGACTGGCCAGCCGTCTATAGCCGCGTGGGTGGCTACGAAGGCAGCAAGCTCGAGTCGCATTTCGCAGTCATTCGCTACCTGCAGGAAGCACGTGTGGATTACACCATCGTTCACCCGGCAACGGTGGGTGGGCACAGCGAGAGTGGTCACATCCTGGCAGGCCAGCCACTGGTCGAGCTCATTCACAATCTGGCGCGAGGGCGTTTCAAGGCGGTTCCCGGTTCCGCCCGGCACTGGTTGCCAATGGTCAGCGTCGATTACCTGGTGACGCTGATGACCTGCGTAGCGTTCGACCCTTTGCTGGCCAACCGGCAGGTGCTGGCGCTCAATGAGCACACCCCCAGCCTGCCGGGGTTGCTCGAAGCGCTGGCAAAAACGCTGGGGGTCAAGGCACCGCGGCGTCATGTCGCGATCGGGTTGCTCCGCTGGCTGGCGAAGATTCCCGGGCTGGCCGCCCGCTTGCAGATTCGCGCCGAGTCATTGAACTTCATCCAGACGCAGCGCTTCGACATGAGCGAAAGCCAGCAACTGGAGCGCAAGTATCGGTTGACGCATCCCGACATGGCGCAAACCCTGGAGAGGACGGTGCACTACGTCATGGCTCACTTGCCTGGCTGAGCCAACCCCCTCAGGCCGTGTTCGCCGAGCTGGCGCGTTTCATTGACATCAAGGCCTGGAACCCGCCGATACCGGTTGGTACCGGCAGGCCCGCGCCAATGGATCAATACGGGTTGCAGTATTGCGCTACAGCCGTGGCCTGGTCGACGTACGGGCGCGCCGGCTCAAGGTTCCATTCGGGTTTGTTCCTGACCGGTTTGTTGTCATAGCTAGCTGCCAGGTGGCACACCAGCTGGCGACGCAACGAGCCACCGTTAACGCTGTAACGCCGCCATTGCGCATCGTCCTTGTGCTTGTTGTACAGCTCGGCGAACATCCGGTCGGTCTGATCGTCCTTGATCGCCCGGCCGCACGCGGTGGGCACGACTTGCAGCGACCAGGTGTCTGGCCCCAGTTTCGGATCCGGGCGCTGCACCCAGGTGCTGGACTCAATGTACCTGTCGCAGAACCGCTGCGTGGGCAGCGGCGCTGCCTGGGTGCAGGAGAAGCTGGCCTTGCCGTTGGGCGTGCGCGGGAAGTCGATCTTGACGATGTTGCGGTCCTTGCCAGTCTTGTTCTTGTAGTCGCGCTGGTTGGCCAGGGCATCGTTCAGGCCGCGCTGGTCACTATAGAAAAACGCCAGGATCGGCAATTCATCATCTTTCGGGTTGCCCAGGCGCAGCTCGGTCTGGGTCTGGAACTCCCGGGTGTTGATGGCACGTCGGGCGCCCATGAAGTTGCGGAACGCATTGACCCGGTCCTGGCTGCTCATCGGGTTGCGCATGTTGAAGCCACATTGCAGCTGGTCCTGCAGGCGGTCGTTGTTGAACCGGGTGAAATGGGCAACCCAGGCACTGGCGTTGGTGATGGGTGGGGCCATGGCCTGGCAAACGGCCTCGGTCTGGCTGGTATTGCGGTTATTGCCGCAGCCCCGGTCATCACGGAAATCGGTCCAGGCGTCGTTGGGGAAGGCACAGTACACATGCACCGGCGTCTCGGGGGCGCGCACCAGGTCGATCGGCTTGATGATGTAGCCGTTCTGCGTGTTCATGCCCGGGTCTTCATAGCTGATGCCGTCGGCCCGCATCCACGAGGCGGCAAAGGTCCCCAGCTCTCGCGCCTTGGGGCTTGGGTTCCAGACGTCCCATTGCTGGCCCTTCGCCGGGTCGGCGCGGTGGGTACCCCTGATCAACAGGCCTGAACAGTCGGATGCTGGGTCATTGCCGCAGCTGTCGACGGTTCTGTTGTAGAGGCTTTCCACCTGCCTCAGGGTCTCTTCGCAAGACTCGGCGTAGGCCGACGTGATGTGCAGAAACAACAGCAAGGTCAGCAGCGGGACAATCCGGTTCAAACGTTTTTGCATGGCATGTATCTCCCTGATCAGCCAAAAAACAACCTGCGGTCCAACTTCATTCGGGTACGGCTGCACCTCCTTGCTTGCCAGGTGCAAAGTCAATGCTCGGGTGGTCAGCGCGGGACCGGGTTGCAACCTGCGGCGCGGGTTTCGCTGTCTGATAGCCTTGGCCGGAACGGCTCCAGGTTCCAGGGCGTCTTGCCCTGGGAGTTGACCGCATAGGGGCTGTAGTCCCAGGGGTTGAACGGCCCGTCATTGACCATGCGCAAGGTCACACCACTGCAGTAGTAGTGGCCGCGTGCGGCACCGGTGTCGGCTTCCTGGCAATGGTTATTGATGGTGTTGTAGTTGCGGTTGATGCGCTTGACGGTTTCCAGCGGATCGAGCGGCGCCTGGGCGGCCAGCGCACCGAGGGTGAAGGGCAGGGCACAGGCGATGAGCAATAGGGAACGAACATGCCGGTACATTGCCGACACTCCTTGTCGCACAAAAATGGTTCACGCTTGTAGCCGCAGCGTAGTTAGCCGGCTCTTTGCGGTCAAATGCGCTTGCCAGACAACACCGGCCTCATCGCAAAACGTCCCGGGCTGCCTGCGCCAAGCACAGGGCATCGGGACGTCTTGCGGCTAGCCAAGTTCAGGCATGGAGCAGTGATAGATCGCTGATGATGCAGATCGAGCCATCATCGGCTGGCGTCGTATCGGTGTAATCGACCTGGTTGTAGACGCCGCCATGGAACTCGAACCGGTGCGCCGCCCAGCTGCTGTCGAACGGCAGGTCGCCGGAGCTGCCGGTTACCCCGTTGCAACTGGCGGTGACGTTGACGGTGCCCTGGGCGGTGGCGTGGATGCTCACGGAAAACTTCGCCCCCAGCGGTACGCCCCTGAGCACCGTCGAGTTCACCGGATCGGTCTGGTTGTAGGTCTGCCGGAACCCCAGGGTGATATCGCCTTTTTTCCAGAACACTTTCACCGGCGGGCTGTCGTCGCCGTATACGTGCATCTGCGCCACGACCACCTTCTGCGCCCAGTTGACCTTGGTCAGGGTCATCACTTGACGATTCCAGTGGTTTGGCGCACCGGCCAGCGTCCAGTAGGTCGGCTCCGACCACTCACAGCGTGTCCGCCGGGTACTTTTGCTCGACACGCCTTTGGTCGGGGCAGACAGTCGCACCGAACCGTCGGCAAGCACTGACACATACTCCGGATACTGGGCGATCGCTTCGCTGCCGGTGAGTTCGTCGGCGACCAGGCTGGTTGCGAATTCGGCCACCGGAACGGAAAGGATGAGTTTGCTGATGTCTACGCTCATGGAGGTACTCCTTGATAGTCGATAACGGGTTGTGCCCCTTCGGGCTGGCAGCGACGACGACGCCGCTGTCGATAAAATGATTAGCTGTACGCTAAATTCATGTCAATAGCTTTGGGCTAAATTAATTTCGCTGAACGACAAATCCCCTCCGCGCCAGACTTATCCCCCAACGGGCTTTACGCTGGTTTTGCCAGTGGGCTATGCTTGGTCTGGGTACTGTACAGGAATACAGGTATTGGACTGGCCCGTGTCCAGGCGCATCAAGGGTCTGCTGGCCGAGACGCCTGAGTTGGACCTAGCCTTCAACGATGACGACAGTGTCACCCTGCGTTGGGCGCGCAGCAGCATGGGTGCGCGCGGCGAGCTTGCCGTTGAGCAGCAGGTCAGCGAGGCTGCACCGTTCCGAGTTACACAAAGAAGCCCGCCAGGAGGGCGGGCCTGGCGTCATACCAGGTGCGCATTCCACACCAGCAATACCCTGGCCTGGATATAGATTTCTTCTCGACGGACCATGCGGTCCTTGTGTCGCGAGTTGTCGGAAATCATTTCGAAATGCTCTTCATCGGCGATTTGCAGCCGCTTGACATAGAGGTGGTCACCCCAGCAGAACAGGTAGATGCCATCGCCGACGAACTCACGGATGCTGACGTCGACGATCAGCGGGTCGCGGTGCCTGATGGTCGGCTCCATCGACTGGCCCCAGCCGGTGACCAGCTTCAGGTGGTTATGGTCGCTGAACTCCACACCCAGCTCGCGCAGGTGGCTTGGGCTGACACGGACGTCCCTGAGCATTTCCGGGTAGTCGTGGGGAATCTGCCCGCCGCCCATGGCCGCACGGACGTCATAGTGAGCGATCCATACCTCGTCACCCACCAGGCCAGGCTGAGCCAGGTCGGCCTTGACCAGCGTGGCCTTTACCGGCTCCTCGGCAGCAGCCAGCAGCCGTTGCCGGGTTTCCTCGGGAATGCCTTTGCCGCTTCTGGCCAGCATCTGCTTGACCAGGTCAGCCGCGGATAGCCTGCTGTCGCCAACGTCAGGCAGTGCCTGCTCAGTGGCCGCCATGGTGTCGAACCACCCCCTGGGCAAGCCCTCGATACCCTCGATTCTGCGTGCCACGTCATCACCCAGGTTCTTCGCTGTCTTGTTCGAGAGGATCTGGCTGAGGTGCGCAGGGGCCATGCCCCAGCGTTCTGCGCAGGAGCCTTTTCTCTGGTTGCCGATCAGCTTGACCAGGTTGTGCTTGCGGATTTCGTAGATGTCCATGAGGCGGAGCATGCCAGTGTTTAGCTCATTGCTAAATAGGTTTGAAGGTAAATATTGTCCGTGCCGTGGCTAGCGCCAGGCTAAACCGATCAAGCCTACAACAAAAGCCAGCAGGCCTGCGTCGAGGAAAAAAAGACCCGCCAATAGGCGGGCCAGAAGGGCGTAGGGAGCAACGCACAACAAATACGGGTCAGGCGACCAGGGTGCCTGGTTGCAGCTGTTCGATCAGCGCCTGGGCCGAGGCCCGGCTCGGCATCGGGCCGCTAACGGCTTCGCCATTGCGCACCAGGTACCAGCAGGCGAGCAGGCCTTGTTCACGCAACGCAGCGGGGACGGCACTGCCGACAACGGACATGATCTGGATAGTGGCCATGGGGACCTCCTGTAAACATGGTTCCACCATACGCAGCCGCCGCCGCGGTTTGAAATCAACTTCCTCGATAGTGGTCATTAGTTCTATCAACCCTGCCCGCGGGGCCGGTCCGTAATCACCACAGGCAGGGGACGACCAGTGGTGCCTCTGGTAGGCTGCACAAACGTTTCAGTGATGACAAAGGAGCAGGTCATGTCGACAAGTCCCAGCAGAGACACCGTACTGTGCATCTCCCTGGCCGGTCGCCCCGGCACCTTCGGGGTGCGGTTCCATAACCACCTGTACCAGCAGCTGGGCCTGGATTTCTACTACAAGGCCATGCGCACCGACGACCTTCCGGCGGCGGTGGCGGGTATCCGCGCGCTGGGTATCCGCGGTTGTGGCGTATCGATGCCGTACAAGGAAGCGTGCATGGCCCTGGTCGACGAGATCGACCCCTCGGCGGCGGCCATCGAGTCAGTCAATACCCTGGTCAATACCAATGGCCATCTGAAAGCCTACAACACCGACTACCTGGCCGTGCGCCAGTTGCTGGCACAGCACCAGGTCGACCCGCGCACCGCGTTTGCCCTGCGTGGCAGCGGTGGCATGGCCAAGGCCGTAGCCAGTGCCTTGCGCGATGCCGGTTTTGCCGAGGGCATCATCGTCGCGCGCAACGAGCAGGCCGGGCGGCAGTTGGCAGATGTGTGCGGCTATCGCTGGGTGGCTGAGCTGGAGGACCTGTGCCCGCCGATGCTGGTCAACGTGACGCCAATTGGCATGGCGGGCGGCGCGGAAGCCGAGCAGCTGGCGTTTTCCGAGAACGCCATCGCTGCTGCGGAACGGGTGTTCGACGTGGTGGCGATGCCGGCGCATACACCCTTGATTCGGCGGGCGCAGGCGTTGGGTAAACCGGTGATCACCGGGCTGGAGGTGATTGCGCTGCAGGCATTGGAGCAGTTCGTGCTGTATACCGGTGTGCGACCGACGCCGGCGCAGGTAGAGGCGGCGGTGGCTTACGCCCGGGATATCTGACTATGCCTGTTCCGGCTCTCTTTCGCCGGGTCACCCGCGAAAGGGCCGGAACAGAAGGCATCAGGATCAGAACACCTTGCGCCCTTCATCCAGTTGCTGGTCCACCAGCGCCCGGCCATGGGCCAGCGACACATGTTGTGCATTCTCCAGGTCGGAGAAGAACTTCATCGGCATCGCCATGCGCTTGCTGGTATGCCCTTCGGGGTCGGTAATCAGGCACCCGGCGGCGTAGGGCAGGGGGGAATCGGGATGGGGCATCACGCTGGCGGTGATAGTGTGCTGGCGGTATTCACAGTGAAGAGATTGCATCGTCCTTACCTCGCTGTGGCATGTGAAGCAGTTACCTTCATATACCACGGCAAGGGGCCGGGAGTTCCCGGCCCGACGAGCGCACCGCGGGTAACGCTCAGCCCTTGAGTTCGGTCGGCTGGATGACCTCGACCCAGTAACCGTCCGGGTCCTTGATGAAGGCCAGGTGGTTCATGCGGCCATCTTGCAGACGCTTCTGGAACGTTACACCCAGTGTCTCGAAGCGCGCGCAGGCGGCACGCACGTCCGGCACCGAAACGCAGATATGGCCAAAACCGCGCGGGTCGGTGTTGCCGTTGTGGTAGGCGAACTCGGCATCGTTCTCGGTACCGTGGTTGTGGGTCAGCTCCAGCACGCCGGGGATCGACTTCATCCACTGGTGGCGTTCGGCGTCATCGGCCGGGATCTGCGCCGGGTCGACCAGGGCCAGGAAGTACAGGCTGAAGGCCGCTTCGGGGAAGTCACGCTTGTCCACCAGGCGGAAGCCCAGCACGCGGGTGTAGAAGTCCAGGGACTTTTCGATGTCCTTGACCCGCAGCATGGTGTGGTTGAAGACGAACTGGGCAGTGCCAGCGTCCGGTTGGGCGGTGACGCCGGGCAGGGTTTGCAGATCGTGCAGGCTCATGGGAACTCCTGAGGCAAGGCCGGGCGCAGGGCACCGGCAAAACAGACAGGCTGGCCATGATACGGCAGTACGCCGATTGCGCAAATGAAAGCGCCCTGCACAAGGCAGGGCGCTGGAATTAGAGGCCCGCATGTGCGGGCGCGTGATGGGGTCGCTAGTCCTTTAGCTGTCTCGATACTGAGCCAGCCGTTGTGAAAAAAGTGTGAAGTGCGCGTGGATGTTTCATCAGCGTACCCAGCTTTCTACCGTGGCGGCTCCGTACTGTTCTTTCCAGGCCTTGAGGCCGCGGTGATTGCCGCCTTTGGTCTCGATCCGCTCGCCGGTATGCGGGTTGGTGTAAACCTTCACCACGCGAGGCCGGCGCTGTTGCTTCGGGGCTGCACTCGGCGCCCGGGTCACGGTCTTCGGGTCGAGAATGGCGATGATATCGCGCAGGCTCTTGTCGTAGCTTTTCATCAGGCCGACTAGTTTCTGCTCGAATTCGATTTCGCGTTTGAGGCCGGCATCCTTTTTCAACGCTTCCAGTTGCGCCATCTGTTCCTGGAGCGCTTTTTCGGCAGCACGAAACTCTGCAAGTCTGGACACTGTAATCACTCCTGTACGTCGGGGGTGGCGAGGCGTGACGAACATTGAAAATTAAAAAACGCCGGCCACGCGGGTGGGTTCTGTTGTTCGCTGATATCGAGTGTAGTCATTCAGCGGTACTGGGTAAACTGCAAACTTTTTTGAAGTAAGCCGGGAACTTTCCGGCTGTCACGTACGCGAATTCCGGTTTTCTTCATGATTGCCCTGCTACGTGCTTAGACCATGGTCCAATGGCCCGCCCTAGAGCGGTTGCGCGATCATTTCAGATGATGGCCGTGTATTCTTCGGCCGCCCCGAAATACCGTGGCCAGCTTGCGCCACAGGTTATTTACTCGCTTGATTCTGGATGTTTTCCCGCATGTTTGCCCCTTTCCCCCTCGCCCCCGGGCGTCGTGTTGCCGGCCTGTTCCTGTTGTGTGCCGGTGCCAATGCCCAGGCCGCCGGTTTTCTTGAAGACAGCAGTGCCAAGGTCGAAGCACGCAATGTCTATTTCAACCGGGACTTTCGTGATGGTCACAGCAGTTCCAGCCAGGGCGCGTCCAAGCGCGAAGAATGGGCACAAGGCTTGATCCTCAATGTGCAGTCCGGTTTTACCCAGGGCCCGGTAGGTTTTGGCGTGGACGCACTGGGCATGTTCGGCTTCAAACTGGACTCGAGCCCGGCGGACAGTAACAGCGGCCTGTTGCCGTCTTCTGGTCACGATCCGCGGCACTCGGCCGACCAGTACGCGAAGATGGGCCTGGCCGCCAAAGCCAAGGTGTCCAATACCGTGCTCAAGTACGGTTCGATGATGCCGGACGTGCCGTTGCTCAAGTACAACGATGGTCGCCTGCTGCCGACCCTGTTCCACGGCGCCATGCTGACTTCCGAAGAAGTGCGCAACCTGAAGTTGACCCTGGCCCGCCTGGACAAGTACACCGCACGGGATTCCACCGACCGTCAGGATATTCGCGTGCATTGCAAGAACAAGCGATATGCCTGCGATATCGAGGCCGACCACTTTGACCTGGTCGGCATCGACTACCGTTTCAACGAGCGCCTCAGCGCCCAGTACCAGGTGGCCAGGCTGGAGAACATCTACCGCCAGCACTTCCTCGGCCTGGTGGCCAGCCAATCATTGGCGGTGGGCAGCCTGTCGGCCGACCTGCGCTTGATCAAGAGTGAGGACATTGGCAATGCCCGCGCGGGTGAAATCGAGCACCGCGCGTTCAGCGGCATGCTCGGCTACAGCCTGGGTGGCCACAAGCTCAGCGCCGGCTGGCAGCGCATGTATGGCGACAGTGCCATGCCGTACCTGGATGGCAGCAACCCATACCTGGTCAACTACGCCCAGGTCAACGATTTCGCCGCCGCCCAGGAACGCTCCTGGCAAGTGCGTTATGACTATGACTTCAAAGCCATGGGTGTCCCCGGCCTGAGCTTCTTCACCCGCTACATCAACGGTGACAGCATCAAGGTGCCGGGCAGTGCGGCCGAAGGCAAGGAATGGGAACGCGACAGCGAACTCAGGTACCAGGTGCAAAGTGGCACGTTCAAGGACGTCAGCGTGCGGCTGCGCAATTCCACCTACCGCAGCAACTATGAACGTTGGGCGCGTGACATGGACGAGACGCGGGTCATCGTCAGCTACAACTTCTCGCTGTTCTGATCGCGTGCTTTGCCAAATACCGGCAGGCGCCTGACAATGGTTGCTGGTTCCGGCAAAGGGCAGGGCAATGAAAGACCTGTTGTTGATCGGCATCGGCCCCGGCGATCCGCGTCAGATCACCTATGAGGCGGTCGACGCGTTGCGCCAGGCCAGCGTGTTCTTCGTGCTCGACAAAGGCAGCGACAAGCATGAGCTGGTGCGCCTGCGCAAAGCCATCCTGCAACGCTACCGGCCTGAGGGCGGCTACCGTCTGGTACAGGTGGCCGACCCTGTACGCGAGGCGCATGCCGATGGTTACCTGAGCTCGGTCCAGCAGTGGCACCGCCAGCGTGCGGCCTTGTACGCACAGCTGATCGACCGGGAAATCGGCGCCGGGGAGGTGGGCGCCTTCCTGCTGTGGGGCGAGCCGACGCTGTATGACAGCACCTTGCGCATCCTCGAACGTGTTCGCGAACGCGGCATGGCCCTGCGCCTGCAGGTGATTCCTGGGATCAGCAGCGTGCAGGCCCTGGCTGCGCGTCACCAGGTGCCGCTCAACCGCATTGGTGAACCGCTGACCGTACTGCCAGGGCGATGCCTGGCGTCACAGGGGCGTATCGACAATGTGGTGGTGATGCTCGACGGCCATTGCGCATTTGCCCAGCTGGATGACCCGGCACTGGTGATCTACTGGGGGGCGTATCTGGGGACTGAAGATGAGGTGCTGATTGCCGGGCCCTTGCAGGCGGTGAAGGCGCAGATTATCGAAACCCGCGAACGGGAGCGCAGGCGCAACGGGTGGATCATGGATACCTACCTGTTGCGCAGGGAATCGTGAGGTGCGCTGCGCTCAAGCCGGGCCCACGATAGCCAGCACCTTCTCCCGCAACTGGTCAATGCTGAACGGCTTGCTGATCAGGTGCATGCCCTCTGGCACATCGACGCTTTCGGCATAGCCGCTGGCGAACAGCACCGGCAGTGTCGGCCGCAGTTCGCGCGCCTTGGCCGCCAACGCCTCGCCGCGCATGTCCGGCAGCCCCACGTCGGTCATCATCAGCGCCAGCGCCTGTTCCGGGTTTTCGAGGGTGCGCAACGCCGCACTGGCGTTTTCCGCCTCAATGACCGTGTAGCCCGACTCGTCGAGCACTTCGACCATCAGCATACGGACGATGTCGTCGTCTTCGACTACCAGAAGGTGCATGGTTCCGATCCTGTACCAATTGAATGTCTTTAATCTGTGCTCCGGGCGGCAGCAGAAGTTCCCCGAGGATACCGCTCCATGCAATCAGATGGAACGATTGGCGCATACCACCTTCAAATACTGGCTAAATGCCCTGCCAGACCCGCTAAAGCTGGTTAGACTCGCTTTATTGGACGCAGCAGTGGCAGATAACCACAACGATTGATCGGCCACACTTTCATGGACTTTTCTTGCTCGGGCGTTTTCACATGATTCAAGCAGCCTCGATGGACCAGCGCAGCTTCCGCAAGTTGTTGACCCGCAACGTCGGCCTCCCCTTGGGGGTGGGCCTGCTCGGGGCCTTGGCCTTTGTCGGGGTGATCAATTACCTGCTTACGGCCATGCAGTGGGTCGAGCACACCGATCGGGTCATCGGCAACGCCAACGAGACGGTCAAGCTGTCGATCGACATGGAGACGGGTGTGCGTGGTTTCCTGATCACCGGTGACGAGCGTTTTCTCGACCCCTACGAGGTGGCCAAACCGCGTATTTTCGGCAGCCTGCAGGGCCTGCGCAGCATGGTCGAGGACAACCCGCAGCAGGTCGAGCGCATCGACCGGTTGATCGCCCTGCAGCAGGCCTGGAACGACTTTGGCAGCGACCTCATCGCCCAGCGTCGCAGCCAGGGTGATTACCGCGCATCGATCGGCAGCGGCCGCGGCAAGCGCCTGACGGATGAAATCCGCAAGGAGTTCGACGCCCTGATCAACGCCGAACAGCAGTTGCGGATGGCCCGTAACGAACGGGTCAGCACGGTCACGGTGACGGTCATGGTGTCGTTCGTGCTGTTCATCGTCGGCCTGAGCGCCTTGCTCGCCTACCTGGGGCGGCGCGACCTGCTGGCGCTGTCGGCCAGCTACGATGACAACCTGCACGCCCAGCAACGCGCCACCGAGCGCCTGGAACATCAGGCCTGGCTGCGCACCGGCCAGACCCAGCTGGCCGAGCAGGTAATGGGCCAGCTGACCCTGCCGATGCTTGGTGACAACATCCTGCGCTTCTTCGCCGCTTACCTGGGCAGCGTGGTCGGGGCCTTGTACGTGCGTGACGAACATGGGCACCTGGTGCGGGTGGCCAGTTATGGCCTGGACGCCGAAGAGCAGGCCCGCGAGCAGGTGCTGGGCGACCACGAAGGCCTGCTCGCCCAGGCGGTGCGCGAGGGGCGCTTGCTGCGCCTGGACAACTTGCCCGAAGGCTACTTCCACCTCAGCTCCGGCCTGGGCCGGGGCCTGCCGCGCAGCGCTGTGCTGGTGCCGGCCAGTGAGGGCACGCAGACCAATGGCGTGCTCGAGCTGGGCTTCCTGCGGCCGTTGCTGCCACGTGACGAAGAACTGCTGCAACGGCTCGGCGGCAACATCGGCATCTCCATCGACAGTGCCCGCTACCGCCAGCGCCTGCAGGAAGTGCTGGCCGAAACCCAGCAACTGAACGAAGAGCTGCAGGTGCAGCAGGAAGAACTGAAAACCGCCAACGAAGAGCTCGAAGAACAATCCCGCGTGCTCAAGGAGTCCCAGGCGCACCTGGAAACCCAGCAGGCGGAGCTGGAGCAGACCAACGAGCAATTGTCCGAGCGTACCGAGGCGCTGGACCGCAAGAACGATGAGCTGCTCCACGCCCAGGAACAATTGCAGGCACGTGCCGAAGAGCTGCAACGGTCGAGCAAGTACAAGTCCGAATTCCTCGCCAACATGTCCCACGAACTGCGCACCCCGCTGAACAGTTCGCTGATCCTGGCCAAGCTGCTGGCTGAGAACGTCGAGGGCAACCTCAGCGAGGAGCAGGTCAAGTTCGCCGAATCCATCTACTCGGCAGGCAACGACTTGCTGAACCTGATCAACGACATTCTCGACATCGCCAAGGTGGAAGCCGGCAAGCTCGAAGTGCGGCCGGAAACCACCCAGCTGGAGCGCCTGGTCGAAGGCCTGCGCGGCATGTTCGAGCCACTGGCCGGGCACAAGGGCCTGGCCTTTGAGGTAACCACCGACACCCAGGTGCCGGCCACCCTGTTCACCGACCGCCAGCGCCTGGAGCAGATTCTCAAAAACCTGTTGTCCAACGCCATCAAGTTCACCGAGCGCGGCCAGGTCAGCCTGAACATCGGCTACCAGCCCGACAGCGGCATCATCTTTGCCGTGCGTGATAGCGGCATCGGTATTGCCGCCGACCAGCAGCAGGCGATCTTCGGTGCCTTCCACCAGGTCGATGGCACCAGCAACCGGCGTTATGGCGGCACCGGCCTGGGCCTGTCGATTTCCCGCGACCTGGCGCACCTGCTGGGTGGGCAGATCACCGTCGACAGCAGCCCCGGCAAGGGCAGTGTGTTCAGCCTGATCCTGCCGGAGCGCTACGAGCGCGAGGCCCAGACGGCCGAACCGCTGGCCCTGCGCCCGGCGGTCGATGCCTTGCCGCCTGCTATACCGACACCACCGGTGGCGGTGGCGCAGCAACGTCTGGCCCCGGCGTTTGCCGACGACCGCGAGCATGCACCGTTCGGCAACCGCTGCATCCTGGTGATCGAGGACGAACCGAACTTCGCCCATATCCTGTTCGACCTGGCCCACGAGCTGGGTTACAGCTGCCTGGTCGCGCAGGGCGCCGACGAGGGCTTCGAGCTGGCCCTCGAGTACGTCCCCGATGCCATCCTGCTGGACATGCGCCTGCCCGACCATTCCGGCCTCACCGTGCTGCAACGCCTGAAGGAGCAGGCCAGCACCCGGCACATCCCGGTGCATATCATTTCTGTTGAAGACCGGGTCGAGGCCGCCATGCACATGGGTGCCGTCGGCTACGCGGTCAAGCCCACCAGCCGCGAGGAACTCAAGGAGGTGTTCGCCCGCCTGGAGGCCAAGCTGACGCAGAAGCTCAAGCACATCCTGCTGGTGGAAGACGATGACCTGCAGCGTGAAAGCATTGCCCGCCTGATCGGCGATGACGATGTCGAGATCACCGCCGTGGCCATGGCGCAGGATGCGCTGGCGCTGCTGCGCGAGAACATCTACGACTGCATGATCATCGACCTCAAGCTGCCGGACATGCTCGGCAACGAGCTGCTCAAGCGCATGACCGCCGAGGATATCCGCGCGTTCCCGCCGGTAATCGTGTATACCGGGCGCAACCTGACCCGTGAAGAAGAAGCCGACCTGCTCAAGTATTCCCGCTCGATCATCATCAAGGGCGCGCGTTCGCCGGAGCGCCTGCTCGACGAAGTGACGCTGTTTCTGCACAAGGTCGAGTCGCAGTTGTCCAACGAGCGCCAGCGCATGCTCAAGACCGCGCGCAGCCGCGACAAGGTGTTCGAGGGCCGCAAGGTGCTGCTGGTGGATGATGACGTGCGCAACATCTTCGCCCTTACCAGTGCGCTGGAACACAAGGGCGCGATCGTCGAAATCGGTCGCAACGGGCGCGAGGCGATCGAGCGCCTCGAACAGCATGACGACATCGACCTGGTGCTGATGGATGTGATGATGCCGGAAATGGACGGCTTCGAGGCCACCCGCCTGATTCGCCAGCAAGCGCGTTGGCGCAAGTTGCCGATCATCGCCGTGACCGCCAAGGCAATGAAGGATGACCAGCAGCGTTGCCTGCAGGCCGGCGCCAACGATTACCTGGCCAAACCGATCGACCTGGACCGGCTGTTCTCGCTGATCCGGGTCTGGCTGCCGCAACTGGAGCGAATTTGACTAGCGAACGTAACACCGACATTGAAATCCGCTTGCTGATCGAGGCCATCTACCTCAAGTACAGCTACGATTTCCGCAACTATTCCGGCGCTTCGATCAAGCGCCGGATCCTGCATGCGCTGCGCCAGTTCGATTGCCTGACGGTATCGGCACTGCAGGAGCGCGTGCTGCACGACCCCGGCATGTTCATGCAGTTGCTGCAGTACCTGACGATCCCGGTCAGCGAGATGTTCCGCGACCCGGAGCACTTCCTGGCCGTGCGCAACGAAGTGGTGCCGCTGCTGCGCACCTGGCCTTCGATCAAGGTCTGGATTGCTGGCTGCAGCACTGGCGAGGAGGTCTATTCGATGGCCATCCTGCTGCGCGAGGAAGGGCTGCTGGAACGCACCATCATCTATGCCACCGACATCAACCCGCACTCGCTGGACAAAGCCAAGCAGGGCATCTATTCGATGCAGAGCATGCGCGAATACGCGAAAAACTACCGCCTGGCCGGTGGCCGGCGGGATTTTTCCGAGTACTACACGGCGGCCTACGGCAATGCCATCATGGACAGCTCGCTGCGCGAGAACGTGACCTTCGCCGACCACAGCCTGGCCACCGACAGCGTGTTTTCCGAAACCCAGCTGGTGTCGTGCCGCAACGTCCTGATCTATTTCGACAAGGTATTGCAGGACCGCGCCCTGGGGCTGTTCCACGAGTCCCTGTGCCACCGCGGCTTCCTGGTGCTGGGCAGCAAGGAGTCGGTGGATTTTTCCGCCTATGCCGAGCGCTTCGAGCCGCTGGTCAAGCCCGAACGGATCTACCGTAAATCATGAACGGCGTACGCGCGGTGGTGATCGGCGCCTCGGCAGGCGGGGTGACGGCCCTGTTCAAGGTGCTCGGCGCGTTGCCGGCCGGCTTTGCCCTGCCGGTGGTCTGCGTACTGCACCTGCCGGATGACCGCCACAGCCAGCTGGCCGAAGTGCTGCAACGCCGCTTGCATCGGCCCGTATGCGAGGCGCGCGACAAGCAGCTGCTGCGGCCTGGGCAGATCTATGTGGCCGGGCCGGGTTACCACCTGTCGGTGGAGCGCGATTTCACCCTGTCGCTGAGCCAGGAGCCGCCGGTGCATTTCTCCCGACCGGCAATCGACTATCTGTTCATGTCGGCGGCCGACGCCTATGGTGCCGGCCTGCTTGGCGTGTTGCTCACCGGTGCCAATGAAGATGGTGCCGCAGGGCTTGCCTATATCAAGAACAGCGGGGGCCGGACCATCGTCCAGGACCCTCGCGATGCACAGGTCGCGCTGATGCCGGAGGCTGCCCTGGCCCTGCACCAGCCCGACCATATCCTTACTTTGAGTGGTATCGAGCAGTTGCTCGCTGCCCTGGAATCCAGCGCATGCTAAGCCACACCATCGCCAAACTGTTGATCGTCGACGACTTGCCGGAAAACCTGCTGGCCCTCGACGCCTTGATCCAGGGCGAAGATCGCGAGGTGCACCAGGCCCAGTCTGCCGAAGCCGCATTATCGCTATTGCTCGAACATGAGTTCGCCCTGGCCATCCTCGATGTCCAGATGCCGGGCATGAACGGCTTCGAGCTGGCCGAGCTGATGCGCGGTACGGAAAAGACCCGTAACATTCCCATCGTCTTCGTCACTGCCGCCGGGCGTGAGATGAACTACGCCTTCAAGGGCTACGAAAGCGGTGCGGTAGACTTCCTGCACAAGCCGCTCGACACCCTGGCGGTGAAGAGCAAGGTGTCGGTGTTCGTCGACCTGTACCGCCAGCGCAAGGTCCTTGACCGCCAGCTGCAGGCACTGGAGCGCAGCCGCCAGGAGCAGGAAATGCTGCTCGCGCAGCTGCAGGCGGCGCGGGCCGAGCTGGAGCATGCCGTGCGCATGCGCGATGACTTCATGTCGATCGTGTCGCATGAGGTGCGCACCCCGCTCAACGGCCTGATCCTGGAAACCCAGCTGCGCAAGCTGCACCTTGCGCGCGGCAACCTTGCCGCGTTCAGCAGCGACAGGCTGCAGGCCATGGTCGAGCGCGACGAGCGGCAGATCAACAGCCTGATCCGCCTGGTCGAGGACATGCTCGATGTGTCGCGCATCCGTACCGGCAAGCTGTCGCTGCGGCCCAAGGCGTTCGACCTGGGCCAGCTGGTGCGTGGCCTGGTGGAGAACTTTGCCGCGCAGGCCACCGCGCTGGAAACCCACATCGAACTGCAACGTTGCGAGCCACTGCACGGTGAGTGGGATGAGTTTCGCATCGAGCAGGTGCTGGCCAACCTGTTGTCCAATGCCTTGCGCTACGGTGAGCGCAAACCGGTGCACGTGCGTGTGTTCGAGGAAGATGGCCTGGCCTGCGTGCAGGTGCAGGACCACGGCATCGGTATTGGCGCGGCCAACCAGCAGCGCATTTTCCAGCAGTTCGAGCGGGTGGCTACCCAGCAGGCCAGTGGTGGCCTGGGCCTTGGGCTGTACATATCGGAGCAGATCGTCCAGGCCCATGGCGGGCGTATCCTGCTGGAAAGTGAAGAGGGCAAGGGCGCCACGTTCACCCTGCAGTTGCCGCTGGCAGCCTGCGCACAACAAAACGACCAGGCGCGGGCAACCTCTGCATGAGCCTGGGGTCAGATGGCTGTTGCAAGCATTTCAAGGCGTTGACATGAGTGAAGATGCACAAGATGTGGTGCTGGTCGTCGAGGATGAACCGGCGATTCGCATGATCCTGCAGGATTACCTGGCAGGCGAGGGCTACCACGTACTGGTGGCCGAGGATGGCGAGCAGGCGTTCGCGATCCTGGCCAGCAAACCGCACCTGGACCTGATGGTGACGGACTACCGCCTGCCCGGCGGGATATCCGGGGTAGAGATTGCCGAACCGGCGGTCAAGTTGCGGCCGGACCTGAAGGTGATTTTCATCAGCGGCTACCCGGCCGAGATTCTTGAATCCGGCAGCCCGATCACGCGCAAGGCGCCGATTCTGGCCAAGCCGTTCGACCTGGATACCCTGCACGAGCAGATCCAGAGCCTGCTGCGGTAAAGCTGATGGCCCCTTGTCGCCGGCAAGCCTGCTCGCACGGGTACACCACTGGTCTTGATGTCTGTGGGGTACCTGGGCGAGCTGGCTTGCCGGCGACAAGG
>NZ_JATAAG010000034.1:36669-282330 GCF_030341915.1 Pseudomonas sp. BCRC 81390
GCCCACCCACCAGCATGCTTTCCATCAAGCCCAGCCCTTGTTCCTCGGGCAACGCCTTCAACAGCCCCGGCAACTGGTTCAGCAGCGTCGCCAGCACATGCGCGGTAGCCACCAGGGCTTCCCCCTGCAGCTTCGCCTGCGGTGCGATCAACCGCAGCAACCCCGCCTCATAGCGCTTGCGCAACAAGGCCAGGCGCGCCTGCTGGTCGTCGCTCAGGCAACACAAGTCGCGCTCCGCCAGGCGAAACTGCATCGGCCGCTCGGCATGCAACTGCCAGTGTGCTGCGATCAGGCAGCTCAACGCCGACGCGCCACGGGCCATGGCCCGGCGGCCCTGGTCCAGGGTGGCCTGCAACTCCTCGTACAACTCTTCGATCAGGTCGTACAACAGGTCCTGCTTGCTGGGAAAGTGGTGGTACAGCGAGCCGGCGGTCAGGCCTACATGGGCCGCCAGCTCGCGCATGCTGACCTGGCCGAAGCCCTTTTCGGCAAACAGCGCCATGGCCCGCTCACGTCGCTCCTCGAAATTGGCACAGCGCATCGCGGCATTGACCGGGGGCATGGCGTTCGCTCCTCAGTAGGTGAAGAAACCGCGGCCGCTCTTGCGTCCGAGCCAACCGGCCGCAACCATTTCCTTGAGCAGCGGGGCAGGGCGGTACTTGCTGTCGTTGAAGCCTTCATGGAACGCCTCCATGATCGCCAGCAGCGTGTCCAGGCCGATCAGGTCGGCCAGGGCCAGCGGGCCGATCGGCTGGTTGCAGCCCAGGCGCATGCCGGTGTCGATGTCTTCGGCACTGGCCAGGCCTTCCTGACGCACGAAGATCGCTTCGTTGATCATCGGCACCAGGATGCGGTTGACCACGAAGCCCGGGCGGTTGCCGGCAGTGATCGGGGTCTTGCCGACCTTTTCGGTCACCACCAGCGCCTGGGCATAGGTGCTGTCGCTGGTCTGCAGGCCGCGGATGATCTCGACCAGTGCCATCATCGGCACCGGGTTGAAGAAATGCACGCCGATGAAACGCTCGGGGTGCTCGATGCTGGCGGCCAGTTGGGTGACTGACAGCGACGAGGTGTTGGTGGCGATGATGCATTCGGCGGCGACGTTGGCCGCAACCTGCTGCAGGATGCGTTGCTTGAGCTGCAGGTTTTCGCTGGCCGCCTCGATCACCAGTTGCGCAGCGCTGAGCTGGGTGTAGTCGGTACTGGTGCGGATACGCGCTTTCGCCACCGCAGCCTTGTCCGCATCGAGGGTGCCCTTGCTGACCTGGCGCTCGAGGTTCTTGCTCAGGGTGGCCACGCCGCGCTCCAGCGCCGCGTCGGAAACATCCACCAGCAACACCTGGTAGCCGGCGACTGCACACACCTGGGCGATGCCGTTGCCCATGGTGCCGGCGCCAATCACGGCAATTTGTTCAATGTTCATCTGTCAGGCTCCCTCAAACGCGCTCGAAGACCACGGCGATGCCTTGGCCACCGCCGATGCACATGGTGGCCAAGGCGTAGCGGCCCTGGATGCGCTGCAGTTCATGGATGGCCTTGGTGGCGATGATCGCGCCGGTGGCGCCGACCGGGTGGCCAAGGGATATACCCGAGCCGTTTGGGTTGACCTTTTCCGGGTCGAAGCCCAGTTCGCGGGCCACGGCGCAGGCCTGGGCGGCAAACGCTTCGTTGGATTCGATCACGTCCAGGTCCTGCACCTTCAGGCCGGTCTTTTCCAGTACCTTGCGGGTGGCCGGGATCGGGCCCAGGCCCATCAGCTCCGGCTCGACGCCGGCATGGGCGTAGCCCACCAGGCGTGCCAGAGGCTTGAGACCCAGGCGGCGCACCGCGTCACCCGTGGCCAGCACCAGGCCGCCAGCGCCGTCGTTGATGCCGCTGGCGTTGCCGGCGGTGACGGTACCGTCTTTCTTGAATACCGGCTTCATCCCGGCCAGTTGCTCGGCGGTCACTTCGCCCCGGACATGCTCATCCACACTGAACTGCACGCTGCCCTTGCGGGTTTTCAGCTCCAGCGGGACGATCTGGCTGGCGAAACGGCCTTCGGCGATGGCGCGGGCGGCGCGGCGCTGGCTGGTCAGGGCCAGTTCGTCCTGCATCTCGCGGGTAATGCCGTGTTTGGCCGAGACGTTCTCGGCAGTGATACCCATGTGGAAGTGCTCGAACGGGTCCTGCAGCACGCCGACGGTGTAGTCGATACCTTGCAGGTCACCCATGCGCGCACCCCAGCGGGCCTGTGGCAGCAGGTACGGGCCACGGCTCATGGATTCGGCGCCGGCCGCCACCGCCACGTCGGTGTCGCCGAGCAGCAGGCACTGGGCGGCCGAGACGATGGCCTGCAGGCCGGAACCGCACAGGCGGTTGACGTTGAAGGCGGGGGTTTCCTTGGGGATGCCGGCGTTCATCGCCGCGACCCGGGCCAGGTAGGCGTCGCGTGGCTCGGTGGGGATCACCGTGCCCATCACCAGGTGGCCGATGTGCTCGGCAGCCACACCCGAGCGCTCGATGGCGGCACGGGTGATGGCGCTGGCCAGGTCAGCCAGCGGCAGGTCCTTGAGGGAGCCGCCAAAGCCACCAATGGCGGAACGGACGGCACTGACGACATAGATTTCTGCGCTGCTCATAGGGGCTCCGATTGCGAAGGCATGGCGGGACCGGGCCAGGCTCTGCGAGAATGGCCGACGATCCCGGAGTGGGACCGAGTCTAGGCAAAGGCTCTGTTGCAGCCTATGCCGGAACTGTTCAGACAACCTGGCACTTTTTGCCACTCAGCATAGACAGCGAAAACCGCCATGCGCGATAGCGATTCGGTCGCCGTGTACTTCCTCAATGCCATGCTCCACGCCCTGCGTGGCTGCCCCGATGAACGCGATGCACAACTGCGCGCGGTGGGCATCGACCCGCAACTGCTCGCGCAGCCCCAGGCCCGCGTGCCGGCCAAGGCCTTTGCCCAGCTGTGGCTGGCGCTGATCCAGCGCCTGGATGACGAATTCTTCCGCCTCGACAGCCATGGCATGCCGCAGGGCAGTTTCGCCCTGATCTGCCGCGGCCTGATCCTCGAGCCGAACCTGGAAAAAGCCCTGCGCCAGTGCATGGCCGGTTTCGGCCTGTTCCTGCGCGACTTGCGCGGCAGCCTGACGGTGCGTGGCGGGCGGGCCGTGATCAGCGTGTACTCGAACATTGCCGACCCGCTGACCCGGGTGTATGCCGAGGAAACCTACCTGGTACTGATGATCGGCATGCTGTGCTGGCTGGCCGGGCGGCGGATCGCCATCGACCGTACCGAACTGGCGGTGTCGCGCCCGGCGCAAGAGGACGACCTGTTGTTGTGGGGGCCGGACCTGCGCCTGGGTAGCGGGCGTACCGAAGTGGAGTTCGACAGCGCCTACCTGCGCCTGCCGGTGGTGCAGGACCTGGCCGCCCTGAAAACCTTCCTGCGCAGTGCGCCACAGGGGCTGGTGATTCGCTTCCGCAACCAGAACGGGCTGGTGGCCGAGGTGTACCGGCACCTGCGGGCGCGGCGTTATGGGCAATGGCCGACGCTGGCGGCGCTGGCGCAGCAGCAGGGCGTCAGTGCCAGCACGTTTCGCCGCCAGCTGGAGCGGGAAGGCCGCTCCTACCAGCAGATCAAGGACGAGGTGCGCCGGGCAATGGCCTTCGAGCGCTTGCGCGAAGGGGTGTTGAGCATTGCCGAGATCGCCGAGCAGGCGGGGTTCCAGGAGCCCAGTGCGTTTCACCGGGCATTCAAGAAGTGGACCGGGCAGAGCCCTGGCAGCTACCGGGCGCGTTTGGCCGGACGATAGCATTTACCTGCACCGGCCTATCGCCGGCAAGCCGGCTCCCACCGGTACGGCGCAACTTTCGAATGCCATGAATTCCCTGTGGGTGCAACTGTCCTGCTCAAATGTTCAAAGCGGGCGTTATTTCTGGACTGCCCCCAAGGGTTGGATTGGTGTCCAACTTCTTGGGGCAGTCCATTCTGTGGGAGCGGGCTTGCCCCGCGAACACGGGCGAAGCCTGTGCCATCCACTGCGTCGCCTGTTTCGCCGGCAAGCCGGCTCCCACAGGTACGGCGCAACTTTGTGCATGCCATGAATCCCTGTGGGAGCGGGTTCACCCGCGAAGAGGCTGGCACTGGCAGCGGCTCAAATGATCAGGCTGGCACCATGGCAAACCCGACGCCAAAGCGGTTCCAGGCATTGATGGTGGCAATCGCCAGGGTCAGGTTGGCCACCTCGGCCGGTTCGAAGTGCTCCTGCAAGGCATCATAGTGGGCCTGCGGCGCACCGTGCTCGGGCAGCCGGGTCAGGCTTTCGACCCAGGCCAGCGCAGCGCGCTCGCGTGGGCTGAAGTAGCTGGTTTCCTGCCAGACGCACAAGGTCTGCAGGCGCGCTTCGGTCTCACCAGCCTTGCGCGCGTCGTTGGCGTGCAGGTTGACGCAGTAGGCGCAGCCGTTGATCTGCGAAGCCCGCAGGCGCACCAGCTCCAGCAGCGATTGCTCCAGGCCGCTCCTGGCCAGGGCCTGTTCCAGGCCGACCATCGCCTGGTAGGCCTCAGGTGCGTGTTTGGCCCATTCGATACGGTTGTGCATGGCTAACTCCAAGGGGGTAGGTGGGATGGCGCTACTGTAGCGCCGGCCATGCGCCGCCCCGATAGCCAATCGCGCGCATGAACAGGAGGCCAATCGGCTATTCGGCTGGCCACTGACAAGCATCCAATCTCTTCATTTCTGCCCTGACCTCGGGGCCGGGATAATGGCCGGGTATTGCTATTGGAGAAGCCATTCATGTCCGCAGAACATTTCATGCGCGAAGCCCTCGACCTGGCCCGCGCCAACATCCGCGCCGGTGGTCGGCCCTTCGGCGCTGTGCTGGTGTACCAGGGGCAGGTGCTGGCGCGCGCGGTCAACGAGATACACAGCACCCAGGACCCTACCGCCCACGCCGAGATGCAGGCCATCCGCAAAGCCAGCCATGCGCTGGGCCAGGCGCGCCTGGCGGGTGCCGAAATCTACGCCAGCGGCCATCCATGCCCGATGTGCCTGGCGGCCATGCATCTGTGTGGTATCGAGCGCGCCTGGTTTGCCTACGACAACACCGAGGGCGAACCCTTCGGCTTGTCCACCGCGGCGGTGTACGCGCAGATGGCCCGCCCGCCGCAACAGCAGAGCCTGCCGCTACGCGCACTGAAGCCCAGCGGCGAAGCCGGCCTGTACCAGGAATGGCTGCAGGCCAACCAGCAATGAGCGCGGCATTTAACCTGTTGCTGGTGATCTTGTTGGCACTGAACCTGCGGCCGATCCTGACCAGTATCGGCCCGTTGCTCGAGGCCATGCGCGCCAGTACCGGCCTGGGCTACCAGCAAGCGGCCTTGCTGACGGCGTTACCGGTGCTGTGTATGGGCCTGGTGCCGCTGCTGCAGCCATGGTTGCAGCGCTGGCTCAGCGAACATCGCGGCATGCTCGCGGGCCTGGCGGCGATCGCTCTGGCCTGCCTGTGGCGCCTGCAACTGGACAGTGCCTGGGCGCTGATTGCCAGTGCGCTGTTGGCCGGCCTGGGGGTAGCGCTGGTCCAGGGCATGATGCCAGGGTTGGTCAACCGCTGGTTCCCCGGGCGCCTGGCCGCCGCGATGGGCCTGTATTCGGCGGCGCTGATGAGCGGCGGCGGCCTGGCCGCCGTGCTCGGGCCGCACGTCAGTGACTACTTTGGCCATTGGCAGGTCGGCCTGGGCCTGTGGGCCGCCCCTGCGCTGCTGGCGCTGCTTGCCTGGGCCATGCTGCGGCCTCGCCGGCACGTACCGACGCAGGCCGGTGCTGCGCGTGGGCACTGGTTCGGGACGCGCCGGGCCTGGTTGCTGGCGCTGTACTTCGGCCTGATCAATGGCGGCTACACCAGCATGGTCGCCTGGTTGCCGGCCTATCACATGGAGCACGGCGGCAGCGCCCAGGGCGGCGCAGACCTGGTTGGCCTGATGACCCTGTTCCAGGTGGCTGGTGCACTGGGCCTGCCGCTGCTGTTGCGGCGCTGGACAGACCGCCGCCCCGGCCTGTGGCTGGCACTGGCGATCCAGCTGGCGGGTTTCCTCGGCCTGCTGCTGGCGCCCACACTGGCACCGGGGCTGTGGGTGGCGTTGATCGGCTTCGGCCTGGGCGCCTGTTTCAGCCAGAGCCTGACGTTGACCCTCGAGCATCTCAAGACCCCGGCCGAGGCAGGCAGCCTGGCGGCGTTCGTGCAGGGTATCGGTTTCATCATCACCGGCATCGTGCCGTACATCACTGGCTGGTTGCGCGATGTGAGCGGCGACTTCCAGGCGTCGTGGACACTGCTGAGCGTGACTGTGCTGGCCATGCTGCTGGTGACTGTCTGCTTCAACCCGCGCGGCTACGCCGCTGCCATCGCCCGCCCGCTGCCGACAGGCAAGGCCGCGGCGGTCAACTGAGGCGCTGCAAGGTATCGCGCACGCGGTCCAGCGCCGGGTCGATGTCCAGCAGTTCGATGGCGCCAAAGCCCAGCAGCAGCCCGGGGCGCACCGGGGTCTCGCTGAAGAACGGTGCCAGCGAGTAAAGGCCGACCTCCACCTTGCGTGCCAGGTTGGCCAGCAGCTCGACATCTACCCCAGGCTTGGCCAGCGCACTGAGGTGGAAGCCGGCACTGGCGGGAATGGCACTGAACCATGGCGCCAGGTCGCCGCCCAGGCGTGCTAGGATGCGTTCGCGGCGGGCGCTGTATATGTCGTGGCAACGGCGGATGTGTCTGTTCAGGTGGCCTTTGGCCAGAAAGCGCGCCAGCGCCCACTGCAACAGGGTCGGGCTGTGCCAGTCACTGAGGTGCTTGGCCACGCAGGCGGCTTGCAGCACGGCGGGTGGAAGCACGGCATAACCCAGGCGCAGTTCCGGCAGCAGGGTCTTGGAAAAGGTTCCCACATAGGCCACCAGGCCATGGCGGTCGAGGCGCTGCAGCGCATCTGCCGCCGGCCCGTGGTAGCGGAACTCGCAGTCGTAATCGTCTTCGATGATCAACGCCCCCAGCTCGGCGGCCCGCGCCAGCAGGGCGTGCCGGCGTGGCTCGCTCATCGGCATGCCCAGCGGGAACTGGTGCGAAGGCGTCACATAGATCAGCCGGGTGCCGTCGGCGATCTGCTCCACGCACAGGCCTTCGTCATCCACCGGCACGCACTGCAGACGCGCACCCAGCGCCAGGAACAGTTGCCGGGCGGGCGGATAGCCGGGGTCCTCCATGGCCACCTGGCAACCCGGCTCGATCAGGACCCGGGCGATCAGGTCCAGTGCCTGCTGGGCGCCGTTGCACACCAGCAGGTCGGCGGCACTGCAATGCACACCCCGGGCGTAGGCGATGTGGTGGGCAATGGCCTCGCGCAGCTCGGCCAGGCCCTGGGCCGGGAAGTGCCGCTCGGGGTGGCGCTGGCTGCGACGCAGGGCGTAGTTCAGGCAACTGCGCCACTGGTCGAACGGGAACTGCGCCTTGTTCGAGGCCCCGCCGACGAAGTCATAGCGTGAGGGGGATTCCAGCTGGCGACGGCCGAGCACGGTGGCGCGTTGCTGCCAGCGTTCGAGCGAAGCGGCGCTGGCCAGCGGGAGGGTGGTGGAGGCACTGCTGCGCAGCGGCTGACGCGGGGTGATGAAGGTGCCGCGCCCGACCACACCGCTCAACAGGTTGTCATAGGTCAGGCGCGAGTAGGCTTCGGCCACGGTCTTGCGTGACACGCCGAGTTGCTCGGCCAGCAGGCGGCTTGGCGGCAGTTGGGTGCCGGCAGCCAGGTGGCCGCTATCGATGCCGGCACGCAATTGCTGGTAGAGCTGGTCGGCCAGGCCTTTGCGGCCGTGCAGGCGAATATGCAGTTCCATAGGCGGGTCCGCAGTGGGGGGGGAGCGCTCAGGATAGCGGGTACCAGCGGCCGTGTGTTGCGCAAGAGGCGATGGCATGCGGGTGTTCAGATGCGGGCCGTACTCACCGTGATATAGCCTTTGTTCGCCAAGGCTATGCGGATCACCGTTTCATCCGCTGGCGCCGTGCGGGTGCGCTTGATGCGCACGCCTTCCACTGCTGCCGCCTTCATATGCTGCGCAATGGCCCGCCCGTGCGCGTCGAAGAACACCTCGCTGGCCAGCAATTCGATACGCTCGATCAACTGCCGGGAGCGTTCATCCGTGGCGCAGAAGAACATCACCCCTGACAGGTGGGGGTCTTCGTCGGGGTTGTCCATGTCATGGGCCAGCAGTTCGCGCAGGCTGCTGCGCAATTCGGCGGTGGAGCGGGCGTACTGGTGCATGCGGAGCCTCCTCTGGATCGCGACCTTGCGTCTCCAGTGCCGATCATGTTTTCAACGGCCAGGGGCAACAAGTAGGGCGTTTCCGAACGCCCTGTAGGAAAAGGCTGAGCGGGACAAGGCCCGCCCAGACTGGCTAGTGGCAAGGGTGGCGGCGGCCTTGCACCAGGCCGCTGCCGATCAGGGGGTGCCGCCCTCTAGCGCTGGACCTCCTGTTTGAAGCGCAACCGCCAGCCATGCAGCAATGGCTCGGTGTAGCCGCTCGGCTGCTTGCGCCCTTCGAACACCAGCGCCCGCGCGGCGCGGAAGGCATGTGAGGCAGTGAAATCGGCCGCCATCGGCCGGTACGCCGGGTCTGCGCCATTCTGCTGGTCGACCACGGCGGCCATGCGCTGCAAGGTCGCCTCGACCTGTTCGGCATCAACCACCCCATGGTGCAGCCAGTTGGCAATGTGCTGTGCCGAAATCCGCAAGGTCGCGCGATCTTCCATCAGGCCCACATCGTGGATATCCGGCACCTTGGAACAGCCGATGCCGTGCTCGACCCAGCGCACCACATAGCCGAGGATGCCCTGGCAGTTGTTGTCGAGCTCGGCCTGGATCTCGCTGGCAGTCCAGGGGCGCTCGGCGCTCACCGGGACACTGAGCAGGTCATGCAGCAGCTCGGCGCGCTGGGCATCCGCGTCAACCTGTTCCAGCGCCTGCTGCACGGCGGCCACATCCACCTGGTGATAATGCAGCGCATGCAGCGTCGCGGCAGTGGGCGAGGGCACCCAGGCGGTGTTGGCGCCCGCCCTGGGCTGGGCGACTTTCTGTTCGAGCATGGCCGCCATCAGGTCGGGCATGGCCCACATGCCCTTGCCGATCTGCGCCTTGCCACGCAGGCCGCAGGCCAGCCCGACCAGCACGTTGCTGCGCTCGTAGGCCTGGATCCAGGCGCTGCCCTTCATGTCGCCCTTGCGCAGCATGGCCCCGGCTTCCATGGCCGTGTGCATCTCGTCGCCGGTGCGGTCGAGGAAGCCGGTGTTGATGAACACCACCCGTGACGCGGCGTTGGCGATGCAGGCCTTGAGGTTGACGCTGGTACGCCGCTCCTCGTCCATGATGCCCATCTTCAGCGTGTGCGCAGGCAGGCCCAGCAGCGCTTCGACGCGACTGAACAGCTGGTCGGCGAAGGCCACTTCGGCTGGCCCGTGCATCTTCGGCTTGACGATGTACAGGCTGCCCTCGCGGGAGTTGCCGCGGCGCTTGAGGTCGTGCAGGCCGATCAGGCTGGTGACCACGGCATCGAGGATGCCTTCCGGGATCTCCTGGCCGTCACGGTCGAGAATGGCCGGGTTGGTCATCAGGTGGCCGACGTTGCGGATAAAGAGCAGCGAGCGGCCCGGCAGGGTCAATGGCTGGCCGTCCGCGCCTTGGTAGTCGCGGTCTGCCGCCAGGCTGCGGACGAAGGTCTTGCCGCCTTTGCTGACCTGTTCGCTGAGGTCGCCCTTCATCAGGCCGAGCCAGTTGCGGTACACGTTGACCTTGTCGTCGGCATCCACCGCGGCCACCGAGTCTTCGCAATCGATGATGGTGGTAAGCGCCGCCTCCAGGAGAATGTCCTTGACCCCGGCCGGGTCCTGCTGGCCGATGGCGTGGCTGGGGTCGATCTGGATTTCGAAATGCAGGTGGTGATGTTGCAACAGGATCGCGCTCGGCCTGTTCGGCTCACCTTGGTAGCCGCGCCATTGCCCAGGGTGTTCTAGACCGACCTGGCGGCCATCGGCCAAGGTGACTTGCAGCCTGCCCTGGTTGACCGTGTAGGCCCTGGCATCGTCATGTGATGCCCCTGGCAGCGGCGCACTGGCATCGAGGAACTGGCGGCCGAAGGCAATCACCTTGGCACCGCGCACCGGGTTGTAGCCATGGCCACGTTCGGCACCCTCGGTTTCGGCGATGGCATCGGTGCCATACAGCGCATCGTACAGCGAGCCCCAACGGGCGTTGGCGGCATTCAGGGCGTAGCGGGCGTTGCTCAGTGGCACCACCAGTTGCGGGCCGGCCTGCTCGGCGATTTCACGGTCGACGTTGCGGGTGCTGACCTGCACGTTCGCGGGGGCTTCCACGAGGTAACCAATGCCGTGCAGAAACTGCTGATAGGCGGCCATGTCACGGATCGGGCCGGGGTGCTGGCGGTGCCAGTGGTCCAGTTCGCCCTGCAGGCGCTCGCGTTCGGCGAGCAGGGCGCGGTTTTGCGGGGCAAGGTCGTGAACCAGGGTACTGAAACCTTGCCAGAAGGCACGGGCCTCGATGCCGGTGCCGGGCAGCACTTCGTCTTCAATGAAGCGCTGCAGGGTGGGGGCGATGTGCAATGGGTGGTTTGGCATGGGTTGTTCGCTCGAAAGTCTGTCGTCGGAAAAGAGAGCAGGTGCCGGCCTTTCGCGGGTTTACTCGCGAAAAGGCCGGCACCGGATTCAGAGGGCCGCAGCCCCGGCCATGGCCACCTGGGCATCCTGCGCGGGCTTTACCCCGGATACGCCAATGGCGCCCACCACCTGGCCATCCACCCGCAGCGGCACGCCCCCTTCGAGGCTGGTCAGCAGCGGCGCGGTGACGAATGCCGTGCGGCCTGCATTGACCATTTCCTCGTAATCCCGCGTTTCTCTGCGCCCAAGCGCTGCGCTGCGCGCTTTTTCCATGGCGATGTAGGCACTGGCCGGGGCGCAGCCATCCAGGCGTTCCAGGGCCAGCGGGTGACCGCCGTCGTCGACCACGGCAATGGTCACGTTCCACTGTTGCGCCAGGGCGTCCTGGCGGGCGGCGCTGAGCACACGGGCGATTTCGGCCTGGCCGATTACGGGCTTGCTATGCATGGGGGTTCTCCGGGTTCAAGGCTGCTTCGACGATTTCGATCCAGTGCCGCACCGGTGTGCGCCCGGCCCCGTCGAGGTGGGCCTGGCAGCCGATGTTGGCGGTGGCGATGACTTGCGGTTTGCCGCTTTCCAGGGCGTTGAGGCGGTTGTCGCGCAGTTGCCGCGACAGTTCGGGCTGGGTCAGCGAGTAGGTGCCGGCCGAGCCGCAGCACAGGTGGCTGTCGGCGACCGCGGTCAGGGTGAACCCAAGGCGCGTGAGCAAGGCTTCCACGGCCCCGCCCAGTTTCAACGCGTGTTGCAGGGTGCAGGGGCAATGGAAGGCCAGGCGCTGTTCGGCGCACAGGCCCAGTTGTTCGAGCGGCTCGTCGCGCAGTACCTCTACCAGGTCGCGCGACAGCGCGCTCACGCGCGCAGCCTTGGCCGCGTAGTGCGGGTCGTTTGCCAGCAGGTGGCCATAATCGCGCACAAATGCGCCACAGCCGCTGGCGGTCTGCACGATGGCCTCGGCGCCGGCCTCGATGGCCGGCCACCAGGCGTCGATATTGCGCCGCGCGCGTTGCAGGCCTTGCTCCTGGGCATTGAGGTGGTAGTCCACCGCGCCACAGCAACCGGCTTGGCGAATCGGCTCCACACTGATGCCCAGGCGGTCCAGCAGGCGTGCGGCGGCGGCATTGGTGTTGGGCGACAGGGCCGGTTGCACGCAGCCTTCCAGCAACAGGACCCGCCGCGCATGACGGGCTGCCGGACGCACGCCGGGGGCGGCAACCCGGGCCGGCAGCTTGTGCCTGAGCGCGGCCGGCAGCAGCGGGCGCAGCGCCTGGCCGCTGCGGGTCAGGGCCTTGAACAGCGCCGGGCGCGGCACCACTGCACGCAGGCCCTGGCGCAGCAGGCGCTGGCCGAGTGGGCGCGGTACCTGCTGGTCGACCACGGCGCGGCCGATATCCAGCAGATCGTGGTACTTCACCCCGGAAGGGCAGGTGGTTTCGCAATTGCGGCAACTCAGGCAGCGGTCCAGGTGCGTCTGGGTACTGGCGCTCACTGGCTCGCCTTCGAGCATCTGCTTGATCAGGTAGATGCGCCCGCGTGGGCCATCCAGTTCATCGCCCAGCAACTGATAGGTGGGGCAGGTGGCCGTGCAGAAACCACAATGCACGCAGGAGCGCAGGATGCTTTCGGCTTCGTCGGCGCGGGCCAGGCGCCGGGCGCTTTCGCTGAGGTTGGTTTGCATGGTCTGGGCTCACAGGTCCGGGTACAGGCGGCCAGGGTTGAATATGCCCTGGGGGTCGAGTTGCTGCTTGAGGGCGCGGTGGTAACGCATCAGCGCAGGGGTTAGCGGTGGGCTGCTGGCCGTGCCGGGGGCATGACAGGTGGCATGGCCACCCACCTTGGCGACCTGCTCGCGGATGTCCTCTGCTGCTGCGGTGGATTTCAGCCAGCGCTGGGCACCACCCCAATCGAGCAGTTGCCGGCCGGGCAACTCCAGTTCGCCGGTGGCCAGCGGCACCGACAGGCGCCATAGCGGTGCAGGGTCAGCAAAAAACGCCAGGCGCTGCTCGCGCAGGTCGCTCCAGAAGCGGCTGTCGAGCGTTCCACCGCCCAGGCGCTGGCGTGCTGACTGCACCGACCCTTCACCGCCTTCCAGGCGCAGGTACAGCGCGTCGCCGTCATGGCAGGCAGCGCTGATCGGCAACGGCTGCTGGCCCCATTCAGCGAGTTCCAGCAGCGCCTCGTGGCGGCTCATCGGCAGGCGCAGGCTCAGGCACTGGCGCGGACGCGGCAGCACTTTCAGCGACACCTCGGTCAGCAGCCCCAGGCAACCGAAGCTGCCCGCCATCAGCCGCGACACGTCGTAACCGGCTACGTTCTTCATCACCTCGCCACCAAAGCGCAGCAACTTGCCATGGCCGGTGATCACCCGTGTGCCCAGCACGTAATCGCGCACCGACCCGGCCCACGGCCGCCGTGGCCCTGACAGCCCGGCCGCGACCATGCCACCCAAGGTGGCATCGGGGCCGAGGTGCGGCGGCTCGCAGGGCAGCATCTGGCCGGCTTCGTGCAGCACCGCCTCGATTTCGCGCAGCGGCGTACCGGCTCGGGCGGTGAGCACCAGCTCGGTCGGGTCGTAGCTGACGATGCCGCGGTGGCTGCGAGTGTCCAGCACCTCGCCGGCAACCGGATTGCCGAGCATGGCTTTGCTGTTGCCGCCCTGGATACGCAGCGCCGTGGCCTGGTTCAATGCCTGGCTGACCTGCTCCAGCAGGGCCTGGCTCATATCACGGTCCATGCTCATCAGAAGCGCTCCAGCTCGGGGAAGGGCAGTTGCCCGTGGTGCACGTGCATCGCGCCGAATTCGGCGCAACGGTGCAGGGTGGGGATGTTCTTGCCGGGGTTGAGCAGGCCCTGCGGGTCGAAGGCGGCCTTGACCGCATGGAACAGGGTGATTTCCTCAGCGTTGAACTGTGCGCACATCTGGTTGATTTTCTCGCGCCCGACGCCATGCTCGCCGGTGATGCTGCCGCCGACCGCCACGCACAGCTCGAGAATCTTGCCGCCGATGGCCTCGGCGCGCTGCAGTTCGCCCGGCAGGTTGGCATCGAACAGGATCAGCGGATGCATGTTGCCGTCACCGGCGTGGAACACGTTGGCCACGCGCAGGCCATACTCGCGGGACAGGTCACTGATGCCTTTGAGCACCCTCGGCAGCTCGCGGCGCGGTATGGTGCCGTCCATGCAGTAGTAGTCCGGGGAAATGCGCCCCACCGCCGGGAAGGCGTTCTTGCGCCCGGCCCAGAAGCGCACGCGTTCGGCCTCGTCGCTGGCCAGCCGCACCTCGCGCGCCCCGGCCCGGGCCAGCACAGCGGCGACCCTTTCACAGTCGTCGTGCACATCGGCTTCGACGCCATCCAGCTCGCACAGCAGGATGGCCGCCGCGTCCACCGGGTAGCCGGCGTGGATGAAGTCCTCGGCGGCGCGGATCGCCAGGTTGTCCATCATTTCCAGGCCGCCGGGGATGATCCCGGCGGCGATGATCTCGGCCACGGCCCGGCCAGCATCCTCGACGCTGTCGAAACTGGCCAGCAGCACCCTTGCCACCTGGGGTTTGGGCAACAGCTTGACGGTGACTTCGGTGACGATGCCGAGCATGCCTTCGGAGCCGGTGAACAGCGCCAGCAGGTCGAAGCCGGGGCTGTCCAGGGCATCGCTGCCGAGGGTCAGGCGTTCGCCTTCAACGGTCAGGATCTCGACCTTGAGCAGGTTGTGCACGGTCAGGCCGTACTTCAGGCAGTGCACGCCACCGGCGTTTTCGGCCACGTTGCCGCCGATGGAACAGGCAATTTGCGAGGACGGGTCTGGCGCATAGTACAGGCCGTGCGGGGCGGCGGCCTGGGAGATGGCCAGGTTGCGCACGCCGGGCTGCACCCGGGCGAAGCGGCCCTGCGGGTTGACTTCGAGGATGCGATTGAAACGCGCCATCACCAGCAGGATGCCCTTGGCCAGCGGCAAGGCACCGCCCGACAGGCCGGTACCGGCGCCGCGTGCGACCACCGGCACGCCGCGCTGGTGGCAGAGCCTGAGCAACGCCTGCACCTGCTCCAGGCGCTCGGGCAGCACCACCAGCAGCGGCACCGTGCGGTAGGCGGAAAGGCCATCGCATTCGTAGGGTTTGAGGTCTTCCTCGCGGTGCAGCACCTCGAGGTCCGGCAGGGCATCGCGCAGCGCCTGCAACAGGGCCGGCTGGTCCACGGCAGGCAGGGCGCCATCGACGCGTTCGTCGTAAAGGATGTTCATGGGCTCACTCGGCAACGGTTCTTGTCGTTATTGGCACATCGCTCACCCTTTGCAGCCTGCGCGTCATAGGGGTTGGGGTCGAGTAGCGGGTGAGCTGGTCCTACCAGTTTGTGCCCGAAGCACTGGTTATTGACGGTAGGGCTCGGCTAGATTGGGGCCGGCAGGCAAACTGGTCCTACCAGTGGGAGGGTGCGCAATGGGTACTGAAGGCAAGGCCAAGGTCGCCGACCAGGTGGCCGAACGGGTCGAACGGCTGATCGTCGAGGGTGTGCTCAAGGTCGGCCAGGCCCTGCCATCGGAGCGGCGCCTGGTGGAGAAGCTCGGCTGCTCGCGTTCGGCGTTGCGTGAAGGCCTGCGCATCCTGCGTGGGCGCGGCATCATCGACACCGAGCAGGGCCGCGGTTCGTTCGTCGCCGACCTGACCGGGCAGGCCGGGGGCACACCGTTGATGCACCTGTTCACTTCGCAGCCGCGCACGCTGTTCGACCTGCTGGAAGTGCGCGCGCTGCTGGAGGCCGAATCGGCGCGCCTGGCCGCCTTGCGTGCCACTGATATCGACCGGCTGCTGATCCGCCGGCGCTATGACGAGATGCTTGCCGCGCATGCCGGCCACGAGGCGCTCGATGCCCGTGAACATGCCCGCCGCGACCACGCCTTCCACCGCGCGATCAGCGAGGCGTCGCACAACCCGGTGCTGGTGCTTACCTTGCAATCGCTGAGCGACCTGACCTTGAGCACGGTCTTCGCCTCGGTCAACAACCTGTATTGCCGCCCGGCGCAGAAGCGCCAGATCGACCGTCAGCATGCCCGCTTGTATCACGCCGTGATGGAGCAGCTGCCCGAGCAGGCGCAGAGGGCCGCGCGGGAGCACATCAACGGCATACGCGACAGCTTGCGCGAAATCGAGCAGGAGGAGCAGCGCTTGGTGCGGGCGACCATGCGTATGGATGGTTGGGGGTGAGGTTGACCAGTACTGGCCCCGGTGCAGGCAAGCCCGCGCAGAGGCCGGTACTGGGAGGGATCAATCAGTGATTGGCGACGGTATCGTCTTGCGACAGGATCGCCCGCGCCAGTTCTTCATCACTGGCCTGTAGGCCAGGGTGGTCCTTCCGGGCCTGTTCCAGCGCCGCCTCCACATAGGCGCCACGGATTGCACCGCCGCTGGCGACATAAGCGGAAAGCTCGTCACGCGCCGGGATGATCCGTTTGTCGTCCTTGAAGGTCGAGTAGAGCGAAGCGGAAACACCGGCCGAGGTGGCGACGTCGCCCGCGTCGACGTCAGCCAGGGCGGCACCGGCAGGCAGCAGAAGCAGCAAGGCAGGGGCGAGGAGTAGGTGGCGCATGGCATGTTCTCCAGTAACGTGCAGCACAGGGAAATAAACCACTCAGTGTTTAAGAGCGTGCGAACCTGGCCGGAGTTCCATGCAGTGTTCCACGGCCGGTGCGGCCAGCCGTCAGCAATCGTGCGTTGACTGTGGCGAGCCCGGCGTGATTTGCTCGGGTTGCCCACTACGGGCCCGCGCGATCGTTCAACGGAATCTGAAGGTCCTCTAATGCCCGACTACAGGCTGCATTGCTTCGCCGAATCCGGTAACGCCTACAAGGCTGCGCTGATGCTTGAACTCACTGGCCAGGATTGGCAGCCGGTGTTCGTCGACTTCTTCAATGGCCAGACCCGCGCGCAAGCCTGGCGTGACGAAGTGAACGAACAGGGCGAGGTGCCGGTGCTGGAACATGCCGGCAAAACCTTCACTCAGTCTGCGCTGATTCTCGACTATCTCGCCGCGCAGACCGGGCAGTTAGGCCCTCGCGACGAGGAGGAAAAACGCGAGATCTGGCGCTGGATGCTGTTCGACAACCACAAGTTCACCAGCTATTACGCGGCGCTGCGTTTCCTGTTTTGCCTGAAGAATGCCGGCGAAACGGATGTGACCCGGTTCCTGCGCGAGCGTGCTCAGGCGGCCTACGGTATCGTCGACGCTCACCTGGCAAAGGCCCCGTTCATGGTGGGTGGCCGCCTGACCATCGCCGACCTGTCGCTGGCGGGGTATGTGTACATGCCGGAGGACACCGGCATCCGGTTGGCGGAATTCACCCATATCGAGGCCTGGAAGGCCCGGATCCAGGCATTACCGGGATGGAAACACCCGTACGAGCTGATGCCCCGCGCAGCCGCCTGAGGCGTACCGCTGCCGAGCTGTCACGCCGTTTTCATGCCTAGCTGTGTGGCGCAGTGTGCGCGCCTGCGCCACCGGCATATTCAGGCTTCAGATGGCCCTGTTCGTCCAGCAGATAGGCGTCCATGACCTCTCGCACCACCGGGCCCGCTACCCGTCCACCGGCTTCGCCGTTCTCGATCATCACCGCTACCACCATGCTTGGGTGGTCAGCAGGCGCAAAGCCGACGAACAGGGCGTTGTCGCGGTGCCGTTCCTGGGTCTTGTCGCGGTTGTAGCGCTCGCCCTGCTTGATCGCCACCACCTGCGCGGTGCCGCTCTTGCCGGCAATCCGGTACTGCGCGCCAGCCGCTGCGGCGCGGGCGATCCCCCGCGGGTCGTGCATGACCATCTGCATGCCCTGGCTGACCTGGTCCCAGGCATGCTTGTCGTGCAGCACGATGTCGGGCATCGGGTGGGGGTCGACCGGGGCTGCACCGCCCACGGTCCGCGCCAGGTGCGGGCGGTGCCAGACGCCCTTGCTCGCCAGCAGGCTGGTGGCCTGGGCCAGTTGCAGCGGGGTGACCTGCATGTAGCCCTGGCCGATGCCAAGGATCAGCGTCTCGCCCGGGAACCAGGCCTGGCGCCGCGTGGCACGTTTCCACTCGGCCGATGGCATCAGCCCAGGGGCTTCCTCGAACATGTCCAGCGACACCTTCTGACCCAGGCCGAACTCGGCCAGGTAGTCGTGCAGGCGGTCGATGCCGAGCTTGTGGGCCAGGTCGTAGAAGTAGGTGTCGTTGGAGCGCATGATGGCGGTGTACATGTCCACCCAGCCATCGCCGCTACGGTTCCAGTTGCGGTACTTGTGGTCATAGTTGGGCAGTTCGTAGTAGCCAGGGTCGAATACCCGGCTGCCTGGGGTGATCACGCCGCTGTCGAGGCCGGCAATCGCGACCTCCGGCTTGACCGTCGAGCCCGGTGCATAGAGGCCACGCAGGACACGGTTGAACAGCGGTCGGTCGATCGAGTCGCGCAGCGCAGCGTACTGCTTGAAGCTGATGCCCTTGACGAACAGGTTGGGGTCGAAGCTGGGGTTGCTGACCATGGCCAGCACATCGCCGTTGGCCGGGTCGAGCACTACCACCGAGCCACGCCGGTCGCCCAGGGCTTTTTCCGCCGCCAGTTGCAGGTGCGCGTCCAGGGTCAGGACGATGTCCTGGCCCGGGGTCGGGTCCTTGTGGTTGAGCACCCGCATCACCCGGCCCTGGGCGTTGGTCTCGACCTCCTCGTAACCCAAGTGACCATGCAGCTGGCTTTCGTAGAAGTGTTCGATACCGGTCTTGCCGATCGACTGGGTACCGCGGTATTCAGTGTTGTCGAGGGCCTTGGCCTCTTTTTCGTTGATCCGCCCCACGTAGCCCACCGAATGGGCGAAGTGCTCGGCCAGCGGGTATTCGCGGATGAACTGCGGCTCCACTTCCAGGCCCGGCAGGCGGAACTGGTTCACCGCCACCAGGGCGATCTGCTCTTCGCTGAGGCCGACCATCAGGGTGACCGGCTCGAACGGCTTGCGGCCCCGGCGCAGGTCCTTGTCGAACTGCTTGCGCTCGTCTTCGCCCAGGCCCAGTACCTGCGCCAGGGTGTCGAGCACCCTGGCCGTGTCGCCGCCGGCCCGTTCGCGGGTCATGGTCAGGTCGAAGCTGGGTTTGTTGTCGGCCAGCACCACGCCGTTGCGGTCGTAGATCAACCCGCGCTCGGGAGCGATGGGCAGCACGTGCACGCGGTTGTTTTCCGACACCGCGCTCTGCTGGTCATGCTGCACCACCTGCAGCACATAGAGCCGGCCTACCAGGACGGCGCACAGGCTGAAGACCAGGGCGGCGCAGGCCAGAAGCCGGCGGTTGACCAGGTGCTTTTCCTTTTCGTGGTCCTTGAGGGGGATGGGTTGCGGCATCGGCGGTTCTGTCTGCGGGTGGCGTGGCTGGGTCAGGCGCGGGGGCGGTGATGCTACGCAAGGTGCCAGGCCCTCTCAAGGCGAACGCTGCTTGCCGCAACCGGGCGACGCTCGCCACGCCCATGATCATGCGGCCCGCCGCCAAGATGAAGATTTGTTCATCACCAGGGCAGCGGGCTGCAACCTGCCGATGCAACGATACACGCGCATCGCGCCGAACCTGCTATTCCTAAATGGACACCTGAACCGACCAAGGCCCCTCGATGCTGGTCATCGAACAACTGCACAAAGCGTTCCCCACCCCACAAGGCCTGCTGCCGGTATTGCAGGGCGTCGACCTGCACCTGGCACGTGGCAGCAGCCTGGCGCTGATGGGCGAATCAGGCAGTGGCAAAAGCACCTTGCTGCACCTGGTAGCCGGCCTCGATCGCGCCGACCGCGGCCGTATCCTGATCGACGGCGCCGTCCTCGACAGCCGTTGCGAAGCGTCGCTGGCGCTATGGCGGCGCGAGGCGGTTGGCCTGGTATTCCAGCAGTACAACCTGATCAGCAGCCTGGACGTGGCGGCCAACCTTGCCTTCCAGGCGCGCCTGGCTGCGCGGCATGACCCGCATTGGGTCGCCTACCTGGCACAACGCCTGGGCCTGGCGGGTTTGCTGGCGCGGTACCCGGAACAGTTGTCCGGCGGCCAGCAGCAACGGGTTGCCATCGGCCGTGCACTGGCCGGGCGCCCGGCCTGGCTGCTGGCCGACGAGCCCACCGGCAGCCTCGATGAAGCCAGCAGCGACGAAGTACTGAGCTTGCTGCTGCAACTGGTCGCCGAGGCCGGCAGCGGTGTGCTGATGGTGACTCACAGCCCGCGCCTGGCGGCACGCTTGCAGCAGCGTTGCTACTTGCAGGCCGGCCGCGTGCGCGCCGAGCAGGGCCGATGAGACTGCTGTGGCTGGCCCTGTGGGCGTTGCTCAGCCATTGGCGGCGTCACCGTGTGCAGTGCTTCAGCATCTTCACCGGCCTGTGGCTGGCCACGGCCTTGTGGACCGGCGTGCAGGCGTTGAACAGCCAGGCGCGCAGCGACTATGCCCGGGCCAGTGCGGTACTGGCGGCGCCCATGCAGGCGCAACTGGTGGCGCGCCATGGCGAACGCTTCGACCAGGCGCTGTACGTGCAGCTGCGCAGGC
Organism: Pseudomonas sp. BCRC 81390; assembly: GCF_030341915.1. Taxonomy (NCBI): domain Bacteria; kingdom Pseudomonadati; phylum Pseudomonadota; class Gammaproteobacteria; order Pseudomonadales; family Pseudomonadaceae; genus Pseudomonas; species Pseudomonas sp. BCRC 81390. The sequence continues at coordinate 56,888 of NZ_JATAAG010000034.1, forward strand.
TGGGCTGGGCGCTGAGCCCGGTGCTGGAAGGCCGCCTGCGTTTGCCGGGCGAGCCGGCGCGCAGCGTGCGCTTGATCGGCATCGAGCCGTTGAGCCTGCCGCCGGCCAGCAGCATTGCGGGCGTACAGCCGCAGGCATTCGACCTGCAGGCGTTCATTGGCCCGCCTGGGCAAGCCTGGGTCGGGCCAGACCTGCTGCGGCAACTGAAGATGGCCCCGGGGGAGGTGACACGCGACAGCGAAGGGCAACTGCTGCCACCGGTGGTGCTGCAGCCAGCACTGGCACCAGGGGTCATGGTGGTCGATATCGGCCAGGCGCAAGCGCTGCTGCACGCGTCCGGGCAGTTGTCGCGCCTGCTGGCCACTGCACCTGGGCCGCTGCCGGCGCAAGTCGCTGCCGAGCTTGAATGGCAACCCCGGCAGGACGACGGCGGCCTGCAGCGGCTGACCGACAGTTTCCACCTCAACCTCACAGCCCTGGGCCTGCTGGCGTTCGTCGTCGGCCTGTTCATTGCGCATGCCGCGATCGGCCTGGCGCTGGAACAGCGGCGCGGGCTGATCCGCAACCTGCGTGCTTGTGGCATCAACCTGAAGGCCCTGTTGTGGGCGCTGGTGCTGGAACTGGGCCTGTTCGCCGTGCTGGGCGGTGTTGCCGGGGTGGCCAGTGGTTATGCGCTGGCGGCGTGGCTGCTGCCTGATGTGGCCGCCAGCCTGCGTGGCCTGTATGGCGCCCAGGTGGCCGGTACGCTGAGCCTGCCGGCGTGGTGGTGGCTGGCGGGGGTGCTGGTTGGCGTGGTGGGGGCGTTGCTGGCCGGGGTCGGCAGCGTATTGCGCGCTGCACGGCTACCGTTGCTGGCGCTGGCACAACCCCAGGCCTGGCGCCTGGCGCAGGGGCCGTGGTTGCGGCGGCAGGCTTTGCTGGCGGGCCTGCTGCTGGTGCTGGCCCTGGGTTGCGGCCTGCTGGGTAACAGCCTGCCCAGCGCGTTCGGCCTGCTGGCGGGGCTGCTGCTGGCGGCGGCGCTGTTGCTGCCAGCCTTGCTCGACAGCGCGCTGGCCTGGCTGGCGCGCCGTTGCCGGCGACCCTTGGCGCAATGGTTCGTCGCCGATAGCCGTCAGCAACTGCCCGCCTTGGGGCTGGCGCTGATGGCCCTGTTGCTGGCGCTCGCCGCCAGTGTCGGGGTAGGCAGCATGACCGAGGGCTTTCGCCAGACCTTTGTCGGCTGGCTTGACCAGCGCCTGTCGGCCGAGCTGTACATCACCCCACGGGATACCGCCCAAGGCCTGCAGATTGCCGAATGGTTCAAGCAGCAACCGGTGCCCGCCACGCTCCTGCCCGCCTGGCGCGTGGAAACGCAGCTGCAAGGTTGGCCGGTGCAGCTTCAAGGCATCGTCGAACATCCTGCCTACCGCACGCGCTGGCCATTGCTGGAGCAGCAGCCGGGCGCCTGGGAGCGACTGGCCAGCGGGCAGGCCGTGATGCTCAGTGAACAACTGGCCAGGCGTCTGCGCCTGCAACTGGGGGACAGCCTGACGCTGCCGGCAGACACCCCGCGCGCGCTGACTGTCGTAGGTATCTATGCCGACTATGGCAACCCCAAGGGCCATGTCCTGGTCAGCGCCGACGGATTGCGCGAGCACTGGCCGCAGGCAACCCTGACGGGCTTGAGCGTCGATCTGGCCGCAGACCAGGTGCCATCGCTCATGGCCGCATTGCAGCAGCGTTTTGCCCTGGACGACAGCCGGGTGGTCGAGCAGGCGCGACTGAAACGCTGGTCGACCGAGGTGTTCAACCGTACCTTTGCCGCCACCGCTGCGCTCAACAGCCTGACCCTTGGCGTGGCCGGCCTGGCGCTGTTCATCAACCTGCTGACCCTGGGCCAGACCCGCCTGGGCCAGTTGGCGCCCTTGTGGGCGCTGGGGGTGCGGCGGGCGCAACTGGCCTGGCTGAGCCTCGGGCAGACTTTGCTGCTGAGCAGCCTCACCGTGCTGCTGGCGATTCCGCTGGGTATCCTGCTGGCATGGTGCCTGGTCGCGGTGCTGAACGTGCAGGCATTCGGCTGGCGCCTGCCGCTGTATGTGTTCCCCGCACAACTGTTGCATTTGGGCCTGTTGGCCTTGCTGAGCAGCCTGTTGGCCAGCGCCTGGCCCCTGTGGCAGCTGGCGCGTCGCCAGCCGCGCGAACTGTTGAGGCCGTTCACCGATGAAGCGTAGCCTGCGCGTGCTGCTGTGTGGCCTGTTGAGTGGCGTGCTGGGTGGCTGCGAGCAGCCGACGGAGCAGAGCTATGCCGGGCTCGGCCAGCAGGCGGTTGCGTTCAGCCAGGTGACTCGTGGCCAGCACCTGGCCTTCCCGCGCGACCACGGGGCGCATGATGGCTTTCGCATCGAATGGTGGTACGTCACCGCCAACCTGCACGATGCCCGCCAGCGGGACTGGGGCGTGCAGTGGACACTGTTCCGCTCGGCACTGCGCCCCGGCCCGGAGATTGCTGGCTGGAGCAGCCCGAACCTGTGGCTGGGGCACGCGGCGTTGACCGGCCCGGGTGGCCACCAGTCGGCTGAGACCCTGGCGCGTGGCGGCATCGGCCAGGCCGGCGTTCAGGCCCAGCCGTTTCGGGCGTGGATCAATGACTGGTCGCTGCAGGGCAGCGCTGGCATCGACAACCTGCAGATGCTGGCTGCTGGCGAAGGCTTTCGTTATGACCTGCAACTGCACAGCGACGGGCCTTTGGTGTTGCATGGCGAACAGGGTTACAGCGAGAAATCCGGCCAGGGACAGGCTTCGTATTATTACAGCCAGCCGTTCTACCGCGTTCGCGGCTATGTGCAGCGTGGTGGTCAATGTATTGCTGTCACAGGCCGGGCCTGGCTGGACCGGGAGTGGAGCAGCCAGCCATTGGCCCCCGGGCAGACCGGCTGGGACTGGTTTTCGCTGCACCTGGACAACGGCGCCAAGCTGATGCTGTTCCAGGTGCGCCAGGCCCAGGGCGAGGCGTATCGCGCCGGGACCTGGGTGGGCCCGCAAGGTCAGGTGGTAGCGCTGTCGGGCGCGCAGGTCCAGCTGCAGGCGCAGGCCTGGACGCGGCAGAAAAATGGCAAGCGGGTGCCGACGCGCTGGCGGGTGCGGGTGCCGGGGCAGGGCCTGGATGTGCAGGCCGAGGCGCTGGAGCCGCAGGCGTGGATGGACACCCGCTTCCCGTACTGGGAAGGGCCGGTGCGGTTGACCGGGAGTGCGGGTGGGCGCGGTTATCTGGAAATGACCGGGTACTAGGTTCTGTACGAAAAAAATGTCGCAAGCACCGCATGGAACAGGCCAGTGAGACCATGGCGGTTTGGCTGGCTGGAAAGAGAAGCGCCGTATCGTGACACGCTTCAACAAGCTCGCGAAAAGCTACGCCCCCCATGGTCTCACTGGCCTGTTCCATGCGGTGTTGCGACATTTTGTTTCGTATAGAGCCTAGCCGGTGTTGGCTGGGCGCGACACAGCTGGCCATATCCCCAATGGCTATGGCACCCTCGCTGACGGCGTGCCGAGCACCAATACCCTTGGGTCTTTCCGGCCGCATACATCACCAAAAAAAAGAATAGAGAAATCACCATGCCATTTCGCCGTACCCTCCTGGCTGCCTCCCTCGCGCTGCTGATCACTGGCCAAGCCCCGCTGTACGCCGCACCGCCGCTGTCGATGGACAACGGCACCACCACCCTGACTGTGCAGAACAGCAACGCCTGGGTCGAAATCAGCGCCAGCGCGCTGCAGCACAACATTCGCACCTTGCAGGCCGAGCTGGGTGGCAAGTCCAAGTTGTGCGCCGTGCTCAAGGCCGACGCCTATGGCCACGGCATCGGCCTGGTGATGCCATCAATCATTGCCCAGGGCGTGCCCTGCGTGGCGGTGGCCAGCAACGAGGAAGCCCGTGTGGTCCGTGCCAGTGGCTTCACCGGGCAGCTGGTGCGGGTGCGCCTGGCCAGCCTCGGTGAAGTGGAAGATGCCCTGCAGTACGACATGGAAGAACTGGTCGGCAGCGCCGAGTTCGCCCGCCAACTCGATGCCCTGGCCGAGCGTCATGGCAAGACCTTGCGCATCCACCTGGCGCTCAATTCCAGCGGCATGAGCCGCAACGGGGTAGAGATGGCCACCTGGTCCGGCCGTGGCGAAGCACTGCAAATCACCGATCAGAAGCACCTCAAGCTGGTCGCGCTGATGACCCACTTCGCCGTGGAAGACAAGGACGATGTGCGTAAAGGCCTGGCCGCCTTCAACGAGCAGACCGATTGGCTGATCAAGCATGCCAAGCTGGATCGCAGCAAGCTTACCCTGCACGCGGCCAACTCCTTCGCCACGCTGGAAGTGCCGGAAGCGCGCCTGGACATGGTGCGCACCGGCGGCGCGCTGTTCGGCGATACCGTGCCGACGCATACCGAGTACCAGCGGGTCATGCAGTTCAAGTCGCACGTGGCGGCGGTGCACAGCTACCCGGCCGGCAACACCGTCGGTTATGACCGCACCTTTACCCTGACCCGTGATTCGCGCCTGGCCAACATCACCGTCGGTTACTCCGATGGCTATCGCCGGGTGTTCACCAACAAGGGCCATGTGCTGATCAACGGCCACCGTGTACCGGTGGTGGGCAAGGTGTCGATGAACACGTTGATGGTCGATGTCACCGACTTCCCCGATGTGAAGGGTGGCAACGAAGTGGTGTTGTTCGGCAAGCAGGCCGGGGGCGAAATCACCCAGGCCGAGATCGAGGACATCAACGGCGCGCTGCTGGCCGACCTGTATACCGTATGGGGCAGTTCCAACCCGAAGATTCTGGTCGACTGACATAGCCGTTGCAGCAAGCCCTGGCGCTGCCGGCCCAGGGCTCGGGCGCTAGGTGCCTGGGCAGCGGCCTTTGCCCAGGTAAGCGGCGAATTCCGCCTCCGGCACCATGCTGCCGCCTGTGCCCCACACCAGGTGCGTGGCCCTGGCCATACGCTCACTCGACAAGCCCATGCGTGCCAGGTAATCGGGCGCTTCGAGCACCTTGACCATTCCCGGCATGCCGGCCACCGCCGAAGGTTCCAAGCGTGCATTTTCCAAGTCATGGGCCAGGGCCAACAGCCGGTACAACGTTTCGTCGCTGACCGTGTAATAGCCATCGAGCAAGCGCTGCATGGCCTTGCCGACGAAGCCGGACGGGCGGCCCACCGCCAGGCCGTCGGCGGCGGTCAGGTTGTCGATGCCAAAATCCTGCACGCTGGTGGCGTCATGCAGCCCGCTGTAGACCCCCAGGAACATGCACGGCGAGTGGGTGGGTTCGGCGAACAGGCAGTGCACATGGTCGCCCCACAGCAGCTTCAGGCCGAACGCCACGCCACCGGGGCCACCACCGACACCGCAGGGCAGGTAGACGAACAATGGATGCTCGGCATCCACCTCGATACCGGCTGCGTCGAACTGCCTGGCAAGCCGCTCGGCGGCCACGGCGTAGCCAAGGAACAGGTGCGGCGAGTTCTCGTCATCGACGAAATAGCAGGTCGGGTCCGCCGCCGCCTGCTGGCGCCCTTGCGCCACCGCAACGCTGTAGTCGCTGGCGTACTCGACCACCTTCACGCCATGGCTGCGCAGTTTGTCCTTCTTCCACTGGCGCGCATCGGCCGACATGTGCACGGTGGCCTGGAAACCCAGCCTGGCGCTGATGATGCCGATCGACAGGCCGAGGTTACCGGTCGAACCGACGGCAACCTTGTAGCGGCTGAAGAACGCCCGTGCCTGGTCGCTGGCCAGCGCCCGGTAGTCGCTGTCGAGGCTGATCAGGCCGGCGGCCAGGGCCAGGTCCTCGGCATGCTTGAGCACTTCGTGAATACCGCCGCGGGCCTTGATCGAGCCGGAGATCGGCAGTTCGCTGTCGGCCTTGAGCCACAGCGAACCGCTGGCGTGCAGGCCGGCCGCCTGCAGCAGGGTGGTGTGCAGCCTGGGCAACGGGCGCAATGGCGATTCGATGATGCCGCCGCTGGCGGCGGTATCGGCAAATACACTGGCCAGGTACGGGGCAAAGCGCGCCAGCCGGGCACTGGCCGCACTGACATCAGCGGCGCTCAGGCCGACATCGGCCAGGGCCTGGGCGGCAGGGGCGATGTGCGGGTTGAACCAGCGGGTTTCGCGCAGAGCCACCAGCTCCTCGATCAAGGGGTGGGAGTTGCACCATGCTTGCAGCGTCTTGCCGTGAATCATCGTGGCGTTCCTGAATGGGGCGAGGCTGGCTGAGCGAAGTAATCAGATTTGCCCCTGGTCGGCAAGGCCGATCAGTTGCATTCATAGTTCCGCGCCCCGGCAATATGCCGCCCGGCCACATAGCCAAAGGTCAGCGCCGGGCCCAGGTTGATGCCACCCGACGGGTACCAGCCGCCAAACACACTGGCCATGTCGGTACCCGCTGCGTACAGGCCGGCGATGGGCTGCCCGGCCGCATCCAGCACGCGGGCACTGGCGTCGGTGCGCAGCCCGGCAAAGGTGCCAAAGCAGCCGGGTTGGACTTTCACCGCATAGAACGGGCCGTGTTCGATCGGTGCCACGCAGGGGTTGGGCCCTTCATGCTGCGGGTCGCCCTGCTTGCGGTTGAAGGGTGTGGAGCCACGGCCGAAGGCGGGGTCCTGGCCGTTACGGGCGTGCTGGTTGAATTCGCTGACCGTGGCCTGCAGCCCGACCGGGTCGATGCCGCAAGCCTTGGCCAACGCTTCCAGCGTGGCGCCGCGCCTGAGGTAGCCGCTGCGCAGGTGCGGCCGTACCGGCAGCGGGGCCGGGCGGGCGTGCCCCAGGCCGTAGCGGCGCAGGAAACGGTGGTCGCAGACCAGCCACGAGCACACCTCCTCATGCGGCGGTACGGCGGCGATCATGGCCGCCACGTAGTCGTAATAGCCATGCGCTTCGTTGACGAAACGCCTGCCGTTGGCCAGCACGCCAATGATGCCTGGCTTGCCGCGCTCGATGATGTGCGGGAAGTGGCCGACACTGCCGTCGCGGTGCGGCACCAGCGACACCGGTGCCCAGGCCACTGGCGACTTCAGGTCGGTGGCAACCACGCCGCCAGCCGACTCGCCCAGGCGCAGGCCGTCGCCCGAGCAGCCCTTGGGCGGCAAGGCCAGGTGGTCGTGGCCGCTGGTATCGCGCGGAAACAGTTGCTGGCGCCGTGCAGAGTCGTTGGGGAAGCCGCCGGCAGCCAGGACCACGGCTTTGGCGCGCACCGGTTGTTCGCCCTGCGCCGTGGCGATCACTGCCCCGCACACCCGGCCATTGTCGACCAGCAGGCGCCTGGCCGGTGCCGACGCTTGCAGTTGCACGCCCAGGTCCTGTGCCGACTTGGCCAGGCGCGCCACCAATGCCACGCCGTTGACCAGGTGCATCGCCCGGCCATACCGGGCCAGGTGGTACAGGTGGCGGCCAAACCGCTTGCATACGTGCAGCAAGGCCTTGGGCGAGCGGGTCAGGTTGAGGAACGCGGCAAGGTCGGCACCGGCCATGATCGGCATGCCCATGAACGAGGTTTCGCGCAAGGTCTTGCGCAGGCGCGGCAGCAGTGCGCCCACTTCGCGAGCGTCATAGGGCGCGGCAATCACTTGGTGCCCACCCTCGGCCGCACCTGGCGTGTCGCCGTGCATGTCCGGTATGCCGTTGCCGTCGACAAACTGCAACGCCGTGTGCTGCTCAAAGAATGCCACCATGTGCGGGCACGCCTCGAGGAAGGCGTCTACCAGCTCGGCGTCGTAATACGCCCCCAGCTCGTTACGCAGGTAAGTGCGCGGTTGCTCGATGCTTTCCTCGATGCCGGCCCGGCGCGCCAGCGGGTTGCGCGGCACCCAGGCCCAGCCGCCGGACCAGGCGGTGGCACCGCCGAATACCGGTTCCTTTTCGACCACGATCACCTGCTGCCCATGCCAGGCGGCCGTCACCGCGGCAGCCAGCCCGGCGGCGCCGGACCCTATGACCAGTACATCGCATTCGCTTTCCATCGGGGCGGAAGGCATCACAAGTGTCCTCTATTTTTATTGGAACAAGGTTCCACATTTTTATTGGCACGGCTTCACGCTGCAAGGATGTGATGGGTCGGTCAGGCAAGATATGGGCGATCACCGGACAATTCCTGCCGACTTGACTGCGCCGGCTATCGTGCCTGTGGAATCATCTTCTAGAATCCGCAAAAATTTTCAGGGACCCGAGTCATGGCTGGTAGTCAGATCGAACGCGCCTTCAGTCTTGTAGAACACCTGGCCGGGGAACCGCAGGGGCTGCCTTTGCAAACCCTGGCCGAGCGGATGGACATCCCCAAGAGCGCTACCCACCGCATGCTCGCCGAGCTGGCACGGCTGGGCTACGTACGGCAGAACCGTGACAACAGCCGCTATCAGCTGTCGGCCAAACTGGTGGCATTGGGCTTCCGTTACCTGGCCAGCAGCGGTGCCGATATCATCCAGCCGATTCTCGACCGCCTGGCCCAGGACAGCGGCGAACTGGTGCGCCTTGGCGTGATCGACGGTACTCGCCAGACCTGGATCGCCAAATCCCAGGGCGCCCGCTCGGGGCTGCGCTACGACCCGGACATGGGCCGCGATGCGCCGCTGTTCTATACGGCGTCCGGGCATGCCTGGCTGGCCAGCCTGGATGATGAGCAGGCGCTGCAGATGGTCTTGCGTCAGGGTATCGCCGACCCGGCCCAGTTCGGCCCGAAAGCGCCACGCTCCACCGATGAGCTGCTGGCCTATCTGCGCCGGGCGCGTGAGCGCGGTTACGCCTGGGTCGAGGAAACCTCGGCGATTGGCACTTCGGCCCTGGCAGCGGTCGTGCGGCGCCCGCAAAGTGACCAGGTGATTGGTGTGCTGAGCATCGCCGGGCCCAGTGCGCGCCTGGCGCAGAGCCGCCTGGCAGAGCTGGCGCCGTTGCTGCTGGCGGCAGCGGAGGAACTGTCGCTGGCCAGCCGGGCCAGCGAGCTGTTTGCCTGAGTGCGCATTTCTGGTCGATAACCGCACAGTCTGTGCTGCCTGTACTTCTTGAAAGCGGAACTTGGTTCTAGATTGTTGAACGAAGATTGTGGAACCTGGTTCCGGAATCCTCGGTACAACAATCACAAGAGGACAGGCTGTTGAACGCACCCCTTCGAATCGCCTTGATCGGCGCCGGCCTCATGGGCCGGCAGCATTACCGCCATCTACTCGATGTGCCGCAAGCCCGCCTGTGTGCCGTGGCCGATCCGGGCCCGCAGGCCGAGGCTTTCGCCGCCGAATGCGGCGTGCCGTGGTTTGCCGACCATCGGCGCATGCTGGAAGGCGCGCGCCCCGAGGCCGTGATCGTCGCCAACCCCAACAACCTCCACGTCGCCACTGCGCTGGACTGCATCGAGGCCGGCGTACCGGTGCTGGTGGAAAAGCCGGTGGGCGTGCACCTGGATGAAGTGCGCGCGCTGGTCGAGGCCTCGCGCCGGCGCAATGTACCGGTACTGGTCGGCCATCACCGTCGGCACAACCCGCTGATCAGCCAGGCCCGCCAGGTGATTAACGATGGCAAGCTGGGCCGCTTGATCAACGTGACCGCGCTGTGGCAATTGCAAAAGCCCGACAGCTACTTCGAAACCCCATGGCGCCGCGAGCCGGGTGCCGGTTTCCTGCTGACCAACCTGATCCATGACCTCGACCTGCTGCGCCACCTGTGCGGTGAGGTGGAGCAGGTACTGGCCTTCACTCGCAACGATGTGCGCGGGTATGCCAACGAAGACAGCGCAGCGGTGTTGCTGCAGTTCGCCAATGGCGCGTTGGGCAGCCTGACCGGCTCCGACGCGGTGGCCGCGCCCTGGAGCTGGGAACTGGCCTCTGGCGAAAGCCCGGTGTACCCGCGCCAGGATGGCCAGCCGTGCTACTTGCTCGCCGGCACCCAGGGCGCGCTGAGCATTCCCCAGCTCAAGCGCTGGCACTACGCCGAGGCGGGCGCGGGGTGGCACACGCCGTTGCTGCAGAGCGAGGAAAACATTCCCGCCGGCGAAGCATTGACCTTGCAGCTGCAGCACTTCGTGCGGGTAGCCCGCGGCGAGCAGGCGCCGCTGATCGACGCGGCCGACGGTGGCCGCACCCTGGCCTTGATCGAAGCGATCCGCAAGGCAGCGGACAGCGGCCGGGCCTGTGCGCCCGAGCAGGTGGCCTGAATGCGCGTTTCATTGACGGGTGACAACTGATGACTGACCGAATGTTCTCCCTGGCAGCGCTGACCGTGCTGGAGCTGTCTCCACCTGACATGGTTGAAGCGGCAGCCCGTGCCGGTTACAGCCACGTTGGCCTGCGCCTGGTGCCGGCCACCGAGCAAGAGCTGCATTTTCCGCTGGTGGCCGATGGCGACCTGCGCCGCGAGACCCAGGCGCGTCTGCGCGACACGGGTATCAAGGTGCTGGACCTGGAAATCCTGCGCCTGAAGGCCGACACCTGTGTGGCCAGTTTCGAGCCGATTCTGGCCGTGGGCGCCGAACTGGGTGGCACAGAGCTTCTGGTGGCTGGCAACGATGCGGACGAGGCGCGCTTGACCGAGCGGTTTGCCGCGCTGTGCGACCTGGCGGCGGGCTACGGTATTCATCCGCACCTGGAGTTCATGCCCTGGACCGATGTACGCGACCTGCGCCAGGCCGTGCGGGTGGTAGCCAATGCCGATCGCGGCAATGGCTGCGTGCTGGTGGATGCGTTCCACTTCAACCGCTCCAACTGTTCGTTGCATGACCTGGCGCAGCTGGCGCCGCAGCGCATGCGCTATGCCCAGTTGTGCGACGTCGCCGGCCCGGTGCCGGCCGACATGGACGAAATCCTGCGCCAGGCACGCAATGAACGGCGTTTCCCCGGCGAGGGCGATGCCGACCTCGTCGGCCTGCTGCGCACCTTGCCGCCGAACGTACCGCTGAGCCTGGAAATCCCCACGCGGCAGCTGCTGGCGCAGGGCATCAGTGGTGAACAACGTGCGCGCATGGCACTGCAGAAAGCCATGGCGGTGCTGGCCAAGATTTGACCGAAGCAGCGCGAGACTGCATTTGTTCGCTGGCAAGCCAGCAGGCATGACCCCTTGCGGCTCGACAAAAAAAAAGGGCCCGCAAGGGGCCCGCAGAGGAAGTGTCAGCGCGCCTAGGCGTGCTCGACCTTGCGCGGTGCCATGAAGTACATCCACAGCAGCGCCAGGAAGTACATGGCCGGGATCAAGGTGAACAGCAGCGCATAGTTGTTGTGGGTGGCGGTCAGTACGCTGCCGACGATCTGGGTCATGAACATGCCGCCAATCGCCGCACACATGCTGCCGAAGCCGAACACCGTGCTCACCAGGTGCCTGGGTGTGTAGTCCATCACCAGGCTCCAGATATTGGCCGTCCACGCCTGGTGCGCGCCCACCGCCAGCGAGATGGCGGCCACCGCGACCCACAGGCCACTGGCATTGGCGGCGAAGATGACGCTGAGCATGGTGCAGGCGAAGATCAGCATCGACACCAGCCGCGCCCTGGTGGCGCGCATGCCACGCCCGATCAGCCAGGACGACAGGATGCCGCCGCCGATGCTGCCGAAGTCCGCCGTCAGCCAGATGATGATCAGCGGGATTCCCATCTGGGTCACGTTGATACCCAGGCTGTATTGCTGGTTGAGGAACGGAGGCAACCAGTACAGGTAGAACCAGAACACCGGCGCGGTAATCGCATAGGCCACGGCGAAGGCCCAGGTGCCACGCAGGCGCAGGATGCGGCTGAACGGCACGCGGCTCGGCTCGGCGGTATCGCCCTGCTGGATGTATTCCACCTCGCTCTGGCGCACGCGGGGATGGTCTTCCGGGTTGTAGTACTTCAGTACCCACAGCACCACCCACACCAGGCCCAGGCTACCCATGGCGATGAACGCGGCCTGCCAGCCCCACACCGCCAGGATCAGCGGCAGCAGGGCCGGGGTGACCATGGCGCCGACGTTGGTACCGGCATTGAACAGGCCGGTGGCGATAGCGCGTTCCCCCGCCGGGAACCACAGGCGCACGGTCTTCACACAGGCCGGGTAGTTGGCCGCCTCGGTCAGGCCGAGGATGAAGCGGCAGACCATGAAGCCGGCAGCCGACGTGGCCAGGCCATGCGCGCCGGTGGCCAGGCTCCATAGCAGCACGGCGAAGAAGAACGCGCGTTTTACCCCGACCTTGTCGATCAACCTGCCTTGCAGCAGGAAACCGATGGCGTAGCCGACCTGGAACCAGAAGTTGATGTTGGCGTAGTCCATCGCCGTCCAGCTCATTTCCTTGGCCAGGATTGGCTGCATGATGCCCAGTGCGGCGCGGTCGATGTAGTTCAGGGTGGTAGCGAAGAAGACCAGGGCAAGCATGCCCCAACGGGTCTTGCCGACGGCGAAGGCGCCGCGAAGCTTGTCGCCGATCGAACCCTGGGGCGTCCGAGGGGGGGCGGGGGTGTTCGTGGAGTGGTTCATAAACTGCTCGTTCTTGAAATTGTATTCAGCTGCGATGCTACGCGTAGGCGCCAGTCCCAGGCAGGGGACATGCAAGGCCGGTGAATGGTGGGCAGTGAAGGCGGCAGCGTCAATTCAAGTGAGAGGCTAGTGTTCGGTTATCGAACGGTTGCGGTGGCCTGCGGGCGAGGCGGTGGGGCGGATCATGGCGATGTAGAGGGAGCCCTCGTCTCGGCACCGCAGGCCGGGAAGGTGTCGGCAGGGGGCATTAGTGTTCCTGGCAGGTATGAGTTGGCACCAGGGTGTCAGTACCACACAGTTGCCCAGCGTTTCACCTCCTCGCGGCCGTATTGTTGGATCCATCGTTGCAGCGTTTTGTTCAAGGTGCTCTTCGCTTCTATTACCTCAGCGGTGTACGGGTTTCTGTAGTACCTGCTTTGCCGTGCCCTGAAGCGGCGCAATGGAAGTGGAGGCGACCATGAATGGTTGCGATCTTCGTCTTCTATTCCGCTGATCGCCAATATGTCCGATAGGCCGAACTGGTATTCGGCAAGCAGGTCGTGGAGTTTGCTTTCGAACTCGAATTCTCGTTTGAGGTGCGGGTCGATCCTTATGAAGGGCAGCTCGGACTTCTTGGCGGCGAGCAGGTGCTCGAGTGCGCGGAACTCGGCAAGTCGGGACATGTTTTACCTCCATCGTTTGATGGGTAAGTGTTAGTGGCTGTCGAACGGTAATGCAAGCAGAGAAATAATTTGTGAAATATTCAGGATTGGCAGCGGGCGCATCGTCTTGAATGGGGTGTTTAATTCTGGTTTGGTTGTGTAGGTTTATTCCCACACTGAAGTTGGTTAGTTGTAATAAGTTATGAGGACTGTTTATCTTGGCGGGGCGTCGGGCCGCAAGGCAGCCCAACTGTTCGATTGAGGGCTTTGTCCAATGGCGGGCTTCGCCATGGGTCGGGCAACCATGACGAAGGCCAACCACGGGCTTCATCTGCGTTTCTTTCTAGTGGGTTGAACGGTAGCTTTTTGAAAGGCTTCCGGAGGTGGCGGGGCTGCGCGGACATTGAACAGCCGACAGACGCCGTACCAGCAGATGGCGACTGTCAGGTTGTAGGGAAACAGTACGGCCCAGAACGGTAGTTGCCAGTTTTTCTTGCCTTGCATCTCACCAGGCTCGCCGGTTCGCCAAGGGGCATAGTGGCGCCAGGCTTCGGCCGGGGTCAGGCAAATGGCGTGAAGCGGCCGGTGCCACCAATTGGGTTCACCAGGTGGGGGGAGTTTGTCGGGACCGTGGTCCATGAAGTGACGGAGGTATTCCCATACCTCGGCGACATGCTTGACGCTGGCTTCGGTGGGTTCGTTGCTGTCGACCCAGAGGCAGTCCTTTTGGTGAAGGCTGCCGTCTTCCCGGCGAGGGGCGAAGGCGAGGGCATAGCTGGTGCTGAAGGAGGAGCCGCCAAACTCGGTGCGTTTGAAAATGCCACCTCCGGTGTTATTCCAATCAAAGACTACGGTCTTGCTCAATCGTTGATAGTATAATTTTTTAGATATTCGGTTTAGGTAAATGCTTGATAAGCTTTTTATGAGATATATTCGATAGATCAGGAATGGAGTGAACACGAATGGTGTTATTAGGAGTAATAGCATTAGTACGGCGTCTTCGGTGTATATGTCCAATATGTCTGGGAGGAAATAGGGGTATAAGCCGATTAGTAGTGTGAGCATCATTGCGCAATATAGTTTTCCCATAAATACAGAGTCTGTTACCCATGGGTTTCGCAAGCATAACGTATTTTTGGATAAGCTTAATAATTGCCCGCCAATGGCAGGTTTGTTGCCTGAGTCGGACGTAGTGTTGAATAACCAAAGGGTTGCCATAATTAGCGCTATAGACGAAAAGTTGACAGAGTCTCATTCTCTTCATCTAACCCTTGATTGGCACTATAGGCTAAATGCAATGAGACATACATTTGGTTGGCTATCGGGCTCACGAAATGCAGGACTAGACCAGCATCCACAATATGGCCGGACGGGGTGATCGGAAGTACGTCCACTCTTTGGCCGTCACGGAGGGTGCTCAAGCTCCCTGACCATTCGCTTACCCCAAGCACAAAGCCAGGCAGCAGCACTGTGAACTCAACAGTTGGTCGAGGTGTGGCTACTTCGTTATGTGTAATAGCGGTCCAGTTTGGAGGAGTCCAGTGATTGTCATGATGCCATCGGGTGTCGGCTTTAGTTATGCCGAGTGATAGTGCCTGTTCGGCTGAAAGTAGTTTCGGCCCATAATGCTCGCTGTGCCAAGCTTTAATTTCCGCTTGCAACGAACGGAATTGCGGCAGTTTTTTTCATGGTCCAAGGGGATGCCAGGGCGAACCTCGCCATCATTATCACGATTGCCGAAGATGCAACGTGCTGCCCACAACTCTATTGGGCTGTGAATTCGCTCATGTGCTTTGGCATGAAGGTAGAGGCCCCCTGCAATAATGACTGTTCCTGCAAGGACAAGGGCAGCGGCGGCCCATCCAGCGAAGGGTATAAACGATGTCGCACCCGCAACGGCAAGTCCAGCTTCGAGTACAACGGCAGAACCAATAGCCATGGTTAAACCACCAGCGATTGTGAATCTGCCTGCAGTGGAGTCACCGTTATTGGACTGGCGAATTCCCTTGAATGTATCAGAGAACATACCAAATATTATTGCCGGATATCCTGCTAAACGCGCAAATAGATTACTGCTCAGAAATCTGATAATCCCGTTGCCAAACGTCATCCCTGGCGCGGTCGAACTCAACCTCAGCATCACGGCTTTCTGCGTTGCGCGTACGCTGACCAACGTCGACGCCGCCGCACCGATAACACCGAAAATCGATGAAGCGAAGCCCATGGTGTATTCCGGCGCATCACTTTTCTGCAGGCTGCTGTAGGCCGTCTTCAGCGATAACACGTTGAACCACAGCATCCCGGCGTTCAACCCGCCGCCAACGCTGGATGTCAGCAACCCGAGGAAGTTGGGTTTCACCCGTACGGTAGTGGTCATTTCAACTGAAACCGTCCGGCTCCCCGAGATACGCAGGCGCTTCATTTCCTCCACCTGCGCCATGCCGCTTTTCAGGTACTTCTGCACCTCCTGGCTGAATGGATTTTCCCTGATCGCCTGGTCGGTAATCCGATAGCGTGCCGCCAACAGCCCGAGCGCTTTCTCGGCATTGGCTTCACCTGCCGCCAGCAGCACTTGCTGGCGCAGGCCACGGCTGGCATCCCAGCGAGTCTGCCCACGCAGGCGCCTGAGCACCACGGTGTTGACCGACTGGGCCGTCAGGTCGGTGATGTCGGCCATGGCCGGAAAACGCCCGGCCAAGCCTTCGATCACGTTGTCGCTGGCGCCGAGCAGGCTGCCGATCGCGTCGGCCTTGTCCTTGAACGGGTTGAACGGGGCGAGGGCGGTGTAGAGCGGGCTGTCGTGCTGGTCCAGCCACTGCTCCAGGCGCTTGAAACGCCGGTCCTGGTCTTCGGTACCGGGGGCCGGCTGGCCCATCGGCTGGATCAGCAGCGCCAGGGAGATTTCCAGCCCGCGGGCAGAGGTGAGTTCGTCGCGGTCGTAGCAGGCCAGGGCGGCGGCCAGGCTGTAGGGATCGTCGATATGCCGGGGTTCGGCGGTTGCCAGCCAGGCGTCATGGTCGTGGCTGGCTTGCAAGGCCTGGTTGCGCAGGGCGCCGATGCGCTGCGCCAATTCATCGCGTTCGGCGAGGAAGCGCAGGTAGCTGGCGCTATCGAGGCGCTGTGCCAGGCGCGCGCCATTGGGTGAATAGTCTTCGTGAGTGAGGGCCTGGAACCGCGATGCCGAGGGCGACAGGGCAGGCCCGCGCCGTTCCGTGCCCAGCCGGAACGCGGCCAGCTCCGGGGATGGGGCATCCGCCGGGTACAGGCTTTCCAGGGTCTTGTCCAGCAGCATGGCGACCAGGTTGCGGTGGTGGAAGTCGCGGCTCTGCGGGCTCAGCTGTTCGGCATCCAGCCGGTAGCAGGCCGGTACCCGTTCGTGCTCGGGGCCCTCGGCGGGTTTCAGGTGTTGCAGCTGCTCGGCGGGCATCAGGTCGCGCAGTTGGTGCTGGTAGGCGGACACCGACAGGCTCAGGTCCAGGGCCATGCCCTCGGCGTCGGCGAGCGCCACCACCACCGGTACCTTCGGCTGGGTGTAGGGGTAGTGCCGGCCAACGGCAACGAGGTTGCCGATGGGCAAGGTTTCGCTGAGCGGATCGCTGCTCCAGGTCAGTGGCATGCGCCGCGCGGCGGGCTTGAAATCTTCGACCCAGGTGGGCAGGGCACTGACTGGCAAGACGTGGGGCTGGGTTGAGGGGGCCTGGCTGGCGCTGATGAGTTCGGCCATGTCCAGCTGGCGCATGTGCCGTTTGCGCAGGGCTGGCGAAGCGCTGATGCGGGCGGTCATGGCGTTGGTCCACAGGTGCGGGCTGTAGCCGATCCACACGTCGCTGGCGGTATCGGGGCAGGTGTCGGCCCAGACCCAGCCCAGGGTGCGGCTGGACAGGTAGCGATCGCGCAGGTGGTAACCCTCCAGGCCGCGATAGCGCAGTTCCTTGTAGAGGCCTGCGCCGAGGTACTCGTGGATGACCAGCTTCTGGCCCCGGGGGCCTTGCATGAACACGTAGACATAGCCCGGGCGCAGGGCGCGCAGGGTGTAGGCGGAATGCTGCAGCGGGGGGAAATCCTGCTCGAGGTTGAAGCCGGCATCGGCATAGCGGCAGGCGGGAGCGTCGCCGCTGCGCGGGACGATGGCATAGCGTACCGGCAGGATGGGAACGCGTGCGCTGCAGGCAGGGCCGGAGGTGGCGCTGCTCACGGAGGCGTCGTTCATGGGGCGGGCTCCTCGCTTTCGATCAATGCATGCAGTTCGTGGAGCCGGCTCTGGGGTGACTCCTTCAGGTTGGTGTAGATTGTCACGGCCTGATCATCGGTCATGAGCCACATGTGCCTGGCGATCAGCCTGATGAATTGCCCAGCGACCTCCTCATCGCGAAAATTCAGCGCCTTCAATTGCGGCAGCAGGTTTTCAATCCATTGCCTGATGTCCGCCAATGTGTGGCTGGCATGCTGTGGCAGGGCTGCTACCTCGTGAGCCAAGGTGAGCACGAAGTGCTCGTGCAGGCCTGCCTGCAGCCGTTCCAGTTCGACCTTGCTCAGGGAGAGTGGAGCCTGCGAGAAGGCACGAGCGCTGGTCGGGTTGCGCTCGAGCGTCTTCCACTCGTGGGCTGGTCCCCAGTTGACTCGCCAGGCCAGTGAAGTCACAGGCCCAAGCCAGGCAGCCCGATGATCGTCATCCAGTGCATCCAGCCAGGCTGCAAGGTGATCCGCTCTGAACTGGAACGTGGCCAGCCCCTGGTCGGGAACCGACACCTGTACCAGGCTGGTGAAATGGTCCGCCAACCCGCCAAGGTCAATATCGGCATCCAGCGCGATGGCACCGCCAATGGGCATCCAGGTAGCGATTGCATGGGCAAGCAGTTCGGGCGCGTCTGCCACGTACACCAGCAGGGGCCCGAAGTCGTGGCGCTCGTCCAGGGCACTGCGCTTCCACAGCCACGCCTGCCGGGTGTTTCGGCGCACATCACTGACCAGCTCAAGTACCGAAGGGGCATAGGCCGGCACCAGCTCGCCATTGGGCAGAATCTGGGATATTGGCCGGTAGGCCCAGTACTCGAGCACGTTGGTCATCAGCAGCAGAAAGCGCGCGCTTTTCCCGAACTGCACGCTTGGCAAAGTGTTTGAGGACGTGGTTTTCATCGACCTGGCCCTCTGCGACAAGGGCAGTCGGGCAACGGGCAGGAACCATCAGGGCGGCGCCCGCACTGGCGATCCAGTGGCTTGCCAGGGTCTGGAGCGCCACTGATGGAGAACAGCTTGCCTGCTCCATCCGCCGATTGCAGCACCTGACCGTTGATGCGTATTGTCGGGCTGTCCAGGGTTATGCCTGCCGCGTCGATCCGGATCGAGCCGCCAGGACCCTGGATGACCACCGCTTCTGCTGTACGCAGCTCATAGCGCTGGGTACGCCTGCGAATTTCACCGCGGGCCTCCAGCTCAACATGCCCTTCCACCTGTTGCTCAAGATTGCCGCCAATGCGGGTGTGGTGGTTGGCAGCGATCTGGTCATGGCGGTGGTTGCCGATGGTTTCAACCCGGTCCTTGGCGATCTTGATTGTCTGGTTTCGACCGATAACGAGTGTGGCGTCATGGCCGATGTCGACGCGTTCATCATTGCCAACGGTTTCAACGCGGTCACGGCCAATCAGAATGGACTCGTCGTTATTGACCTGTTCCTTGCGGTCATTGCCGATCTGCGTGGACTCATCGTGCCTGACCACAATGTTCTGGTCTTTCTGTGCATGGATGAAGACTTCCTCCTGCCCCAGTTCATCTTCGAAGCGCAGCTCGTTGAAGCCATCGCCCTTGTGGGTCTGGCTCTTGATCGTCATGCGTGTCTTGTGCCGCGGAAGGTCGTAAGGCGGCAGTTGATCTGCGCAGTAGGTACGTCCGGTAATCACCGGCTGGTCAGGGTCGCCATTGACGAACTGGATGATCACCTCCTGGCCGATCCGGGGGATGGCCATCGAACCCCAGCTGCCACCCGCCCAGCCTTGCGATACCCGCACCCAGCAGGAGCTGAACGCGTTGTTCTGGCTCTCGCGGTCCCAGGGGAAGCTGACCTTGACCCGGCCCCACTCATCGCAATGGATCTCTTCGCCGGGCGGGCCGACCACCGTGGCCATGTGGGGACCATCGACGCGAGGCCTGGGCAGCGGTGCAGGGCGCCACTCGGTTCTGCCAGGGACCAGCATTGCGGTTTGCTGGTAGCGGGTGCTCTGGTCGGCGCCGGCGGCTTCTTCCTGCAGGCTGGTGAACTGGCTGCCGGTGTGGCTGACCGCATTCACTCGCCAATGCACATTGAGGTCGTCTCGCGGGTGGCCGGCAAGTGTGAAGCTCAGGCCAGGTTGCAAGCGCGGGTCGTCGCCTTCGACCTCGGCGATACGTACATCGTGACGCAACGCGGTGATGCGGTTTTCGGTAAACGGCTTGCCGACGGCATCAGACTTGTAACGGCCCGGATAATCGAAGCGTTCATAGGCGCTGGACTGGTGCTCCAGAAAAGGCCCCGAAGCGCTTTGCTCCAGGCGATAGGCTGGTTTGGTGAAGGTGTAGTCGCGCTGCACCTGGCGGGCGGTACGCACTCGCTCGCTATAGCGCAACCGCCGTAGACAGGGGGTTGCCTGGGCGCCGCCGCCATGCGATTGATACAGCACACGGCGCGGTTCGCCAGGCTTGTCATCAGGGTCGAAGCCTGCTTCGTCATGCCTGGCGGGGGTTGTAGCGGACGGGATATTTCCGAATGCGAGTACTCGGTCGCTCAGGATGAGTTTGTGATTGTTTTCGGTATGTTCGAAGCGATAGACGAAGCCTTCTTCGGCCGCCAGGCGGGAAAAGAAAGCGAGGTCGGTTTCTCCGGCCTGGACGCAGAACTCCCGCGCCGGGTAATCGAAACCTTTGGCGATATGGTATTCAGTAATGCCTTGGCGCTTGAGCATCATTTCGAGAATCTGCGGCACGCTCTTGTGCTGGAAGATCCGCCAGTTCGAGCGAAGGCCGGCGCGGGCCAGTTGCGGTTCGACGACGGCGCTGTAGCGGGTGCGATGCGGGCCACTATCGGCCTGGCTGAACGCGCTGATCAGACCATGGACATGCCGCAAGGGGCAGTTCGCACGGCTGATGGTGAACAATGCCGGCTTGTCGAGTAACTGCCCGAAGTCGAGGTCGTGTTCGTAGCTGATGAGTTCCAGTTCCAGCTTGAAGTTCTGGCTGATACTTTCCTTGAGGGTGAAGGACACGACCTCCAACGCGGGTCGGTAAACAAGCGGTTGGAAGCTGTAATACAGGTCGGATTGGCTAGGCATGAGCAGTCCTTGTTCACCGTCTGATAGTCTCCAGGTATCCGGGCGGCGAAGCCGTCCGGATCATCCAATGCCTGGACGCGTGGTTGGGTGTCAGGATTGTTGCCAGTCGTCAGACCCTTCGGTGCCGCAGATTTCGTGGCATTCCGTTATCTTTCGATAGGAAAACCAAAGTTCCACCTCCTGATGTCGCGGTGTGGAGGTGACTTCTTGTGCATGCGGCTGCTCGGTCCGCATCTTGATGATTGTCGCGTCCGTCAGAGTCGTTGTGTAATAGTGCTCGTTGGGGTCTTCGCTGGTGGCGCGAAACTGCTTGATTGTCACTTCCGGCAATAACTCTGCCTTGCAGATTGCTTCCAGTAACAGCGGCTTGGACTTGTTCGTGGTGAAGGTCACCTTGTACGGCCCATGCACACGCTTGCCAGACGGTTGGCCGTTCTGTGGGTCGATCGGTGTGGTGATTTCATGTTCGACCTTTTGCAACATGATTTCACTTTCAAACTCGGACTGGTAGATATTGCCGATCGACGCCGCCGTGCTTGCGCCTTCGCTGATATCGCCTTGCACTTTGCCGGTGACTTTCAAATATGCGGGTGAGGCCATTGTGTACTCCAGATTTACACGGGTTACATGCCCTGTCTCGCAAGGGCATGGCCATCGGGAACGATGGGCTTGTCAACGAGGCGGGCGCCTCGCTAATTCGTGGCAGTCGATGATGCGTTTCAGCTGGATTACTGCTGCAAAATGCCGTTGAGGGATTCCAGTACTTCGGTGGTAATCAAGTGCAGGCGATAGCTGTAGATCCCGTAGGCCACGGCCATGGCAACCAGGGAAATCACCAGGGGACTCCACCATGGCCATTGCCGGTTCATGCGGAAATTTCGCGGCGCGACATGGGTGTAGGGGTCGCATACCGCTTCGGGTGCAGGGCCGCGTAGTTCACGAAGCATCCTGTGAAGCTGGTGGATCAGCGCGTTCAGCGTTTCTTCGCCTTTTGGCGCGATGGCGTACTTGCCTTTCAGCCCCAGGCACAAGGCGAAATACATGAATTCCAGTACGTCCTGATAACGTGCGGGTTCCTGCATCAGACGGGACAACACCGTGAAGAATTTTTCCCCACCCCAGGTTTCGTCGTGGAAGATGCTCAGCAGGGGTTCCTGGCTCCAGCAACTGTTCTTGCCCCATGGCCTTTCCATGACCGCTTCATCGATGTACAGGCACAGGGCGTAGGAATAGGCGAGCGCCTGGGCGGGCTCGTAGCCGTGCTGGCGGATCTCCTCCTGGATATTCTCGATCTGGTTGCGCACTTGCTGGTGCACCTTCTGGATATTGGGCAACTCATCCAGCGTGCGCAGGCGTATGACCAGGCCGAACAGCGGTGCTGCAGCATCCAGCATGAGGTTGTCGTAGCCGCCCCGCAGTTGGAATTCCGGATCCGCCGGGTAGCCTTCCTCAACCTGTTCCGGCGGCGGCGTCTGCGCTGAGGCTTCCGGCTCGGCCGAAACAGCTGGCTCAGGCGGCAACGGCTTGCCGAGCGCTGCCTGCAGTGGTGCGCTTTCAACACGTGTGGTGCCGGTGGGGGTAGTGTTGTTGCCTTTCATCTCATTCACTCCTGATCGCCCAGAACTGCAGTTCAAGCCCAGGGAAGTCCCCTGCGATATGGATGCCGAAGCCGTTTGCCGTCTTCATGCATGCCCAGGCTGGATCACGCCGGTCCAGTTCGAAGTAGCTGAAGCCTGCATGGAAGGGCAGGTCGCGAGGCGCCACTGGCAAGGGATTCAACGGGATGCCGGGGAGCTGCAGCGGCACCAGTTCCTCCAGCGATTCCAGCGACGTGATCTTGGCTTTTTGCACGAACATCTGGCGTAACACCTGCGGTTGCAGATGGGCGCCCACGGCGATGACGAAGTCGGCCTCATCGATCAACCGGCGGTCGTCCAGCGTGGCCTTCATCACGCCGTAGTCCAGCGTTTCCAGTGGCAATGACACGGCACGTGGTTGCAGTACCGTACTCAGCGCCCGGCGTAGCGTGTCCTGCAGTGGCTGGAACGAGGTGCGCAGCGCGGTGTGGTGATAGGCGGGGTATTCCTGCGGCAACCGATCGGGGTCGGTGAACGTCACGAATTCACCGCAGGCCTGGCTCATGCACAGATAAAGCTGCTCGGGGTGCGTCTGGGCTTGCCTGGCCAGGTGCTGGAAGCAGGGCCACCAGCGGTTCATGGCTTGCAGCAGATTGAAGTCGCGGATGTCGGCGATACCCGACTGGCGCCCCCCGCCGAGGCGTGTGGCAAGGTTGCGCCCACGTTCGCGCAAGGTATTGGTGATTTCCTCCAGGAAGCGTTGCAGCGCCGGTATCGCCCGTACCGATACACAGGTGGGGTAGAACGCTTCGTCCAGCTGCAGGCTGCCGTCGGGACGACGCTCCAGGATACGTGCCAGGGCCAGGCGGGTATAGGCGCTGCTGTCTTCGGTCTGGCGTTTGAGCTGCAGGTTGGGAACGGCCAGGTCGACTGAAACCAGGTCACCGTCAGCGCTGTGGGTGTCCTTGATTTCGTGGGCCTGGGCGATGTAGCGCAGGTTGGCAGCGTGGTCGGGCCAACTCACTTCACGCCCGCCATTGGTGCGCAAGGGCAGGCACAGATACACCTCGCTGTCCCTCGCGCCATCATCTTCGATTTCCAGCGGTGGGGGCGGCGGCAGATCGGCGGGAATATCGAACACCGTGCCATCCGGCATGATGCCCCGGGCCCGGGTGATGGCGATTTTGCCAAGGGTCAGATACTCGTCGTTCAGCTGTAGTTCGCTGAAGCCATAAAAGGCTGCATTGAGGCTACCCAGGCGTTGCTGCAAGGCTGCTTCGCTGGCGCGGGCTGCCTGTTGAAAATGCTGCGGCTTGACGAACAGGCCTTCAGGCCAAAGAACAGGATTACGGGTACTCATGGGCACTCCATGTCAGCGCGAGTAAGCGAAACGGGAAGGGTTGTCGGCCTCATCAATCCTCTTCCTTGAGCAGGATCTGCGTGTCGTTTACCAACACCGACAGAATGATCTGGTGACCGCGTGGCGGAATGCGCAGCACTTGCTGCCAGGTGGCGTTTTCCTGGTTTCGGTAGTCGCCGATGACGGCGACGAAGCGGGTGTCAGGCTCAATCGGGGCGAAGGGGATGAACTTGAACTGGCCGGGCCGCAGCAGGTAGTCGTCATCGCGGATGTAGGTGCTGCGCAGGGCTTTGGCAGGGTCCTGCTCCAGCAATTCATAGACGCTGTTGCGTAGCAGTGAGTCGTCACGCAGTTGCAGGATCTTGATGGCGATGGGGGTCGCCACGGCCTCGCTGGCCACGCTCGTGGCGCGCGGCATGGTCAGGACTACCGTCGAGTCGTCGTAGCTGCCGGGTGTACTTTCCTCCAGCGGCGAGCGAACCGGAGCGGCGCCGTCTTCCTCGGCCAAAACCACGGCCGGGGTTGCAGGGAATTGCTCCTGGAGGTATTCGAACAGGGTCCCGACTTTCTCAGCCAGCACGTAAGGGTCGCTTGCGCTCAGGCTCACGGCGTAGGGGCTGGGATCCAGGGCTGTCGCCGGTTCGACGGTGGGATCAAGGCTGTTCGGGTTGCTATTGAGGGTCGGGCTGGCGTTGATGCTGAATGCAACCGCGGTCGGCTGATCCTTGGGCGGCCCGATGGGCAGCGAAGGGTCCAGGACCACCTGGCTCACCCTGCTCATGGCGGTACAGCCGGCAAGCGCGATCAGCGCGGTGCAAAGGGCGGCGGTGAACAGATGTCGGGTCATGCGCCTTCTCCTGCAATCAGGCGCTGCAGCGGGTTCTCCGACGATGGCCTGGTCACTGCAACGGCATCCAGTGCCGCCAGCGGGTCTTTCCCGGTGTCGCAGCTGAAGACCGAGCAGATTTCGCTGGCCGCCTGGGGCGCTGCAGGGCTGGGCTGCCAGGCCTGGGCCGAAGTCTCGGCGAGCAACTGGTCCAGCACGCTGTGGTCAGGGGTGAACAGCGCGTCCAGGCGTGCATCGGCGTGTGCGCACTGAACCAGCAGCCGATAGTTGCCGACACGAAGCTGGTCGCCCTCGACAAGCCGTCGCGCAGGGCGCTTGCCAAGGCTGACACTGCTGTCGTTCAGGTAGGTGCGGTTACAGTGGTCAATCACACAGAAGCTGCCCTCCAGCCAGCGGATTTCGCAGTGGATGGGCGCCACGCTCTGCTCGCGGTCAGTGAGCAGCCAGGTAGCCGCTTCGCTGCCGATGGTGCCGCCCGTGCGCTCGAACCGGTGCCGCGCTGTCACGCTGTGCTGCAATTGGTCGAGATTGATGACGCTCAAGGTCAGGCTGCTCATGCGCGCCCCCGAAAGCGGACAACAGGGCAGACCCGGCCGTGGCGGTCGTCGACAAAGCTGGTCCAGCCCAGGTAGGCCCCCTGGCTGCGATGCAGGCAGAATGGGGATAGCGCATTGCGCTTCAGGCGCAGCTCCAGGTCATAGGCCAGGCCATCGCGCAGCAACAGATCGATCAGTGCGCGCAAGCGGTCGAAGTTGACGCCGCCCGGAAGCAGATCGTGCAGCTGCTTCTGGTCGAGTTCGCCAATCACGATGGTGAACTTGCTGCTGCGGGTACGCGTGCGACTGCCCAGCATGAACGTGCGGCCCAGTTCGCCATTACGCCGACCAAGGCAGGCCAATTGCTTCAGCGTGGTGGATACGGAACGCGTTTCGAACTCGCGAATATGGACCTGCTCGAGGTCGAAACAGTGGGCAATGATGCCGGCGACGGTTCCTGGCGCACGGCTGCGGCTGGCAATGACACCCGCGAAGCTGAGCAGCCGGCTCCACGGCAGCGCGGTGTTTCCGCGCAACTGCCTGTCGTTCAGGCCGAGCAGCGCAAAAATGTACTGAGAGAAGCCATCGGTGGCTCCCGGCTGGAAGCGGATGTAGTAGCGGTATTTACGCCAGATGCGATGCAGCAGGCTGAGCAGGTAGTGGTTGAAGAAATCGAAGAATGCCGGGCGCACACCGATACCCTGTGCATGTTCGTAGGCCACCTGTTCCAGGTAATAGGTCGGCAACGGCGAGTCGGTGCCGTGCAAGCCCATGAAGGTCGTGCACACCCGATAGCGCTGCTCCTGGCCGGGCATACGTTCGGCTTTGTATACGTCCGAAACCGGGAAGGTCAGCCGCGGGTCGCTGGCAAGCCGTACCCGCAACCGGGTGGCCTCGCTTGGCCAGCGTGGTTCAAGGTCATCGCCGTGCAGTCCGTACAAGCGTTCCAGCAACTGGAAGAAGTTGTACTGGTGCGCGTCGGCGAGCAGTCTGTCGGCTAGATCAGTGGTTGTTTGCCGGTCTGCAGTGGCCATGTGTAGTGCTCGTTGTTGGTGATGTTGATCACTTCCAGTTGGTGGAAGGAATTGATGCTGGCGTACAGCGCGAAGAAGTGGGCCAGTGCGCAACTGAACAGGTAGAGGTCGCCTTCGCAGAGGAAGGCAGCCTGGTCCAGCTTCAGGCGGGTACGCAGCCCGCGAATGGGCTGCCCTTTAATCAGCCAGTCCAGGGGCTCTGTATGGATCTCGCGGATGCCGTCGAGGTGCTTGCGCGTGGTGCGAGCGTGCTGGATGTCGTGCAGCGCGGCGAAGTCGTACGCGCGAATCACTGCTTTGAGTGGATCGACCGATAGCAGTGACAGGTAGTTGAGTGACATGTTGGAAATCAACGCCCACTGCAACTGGCCGTCCAGCACCGGGCGATAGGGGCGCGACGGCGCGCAGATGTTGGTGTAGGTGGCGAGGGGAGGCGTAGCCTCGGTGAGCACGTTGATGTCATCGATGCCCAAAGCCAGCGGCAGGTCGCGGTTGGTGCAGGTCAGGTCGATGGACGCGGTTTCCAGCTCGCCGATATAGGCGTTGGCATCCGCGCGGACAAAGGCGATGCGGTGAGTGACGCCTTGGTCGCGCAAGGATTCTTCGACCGTGTAGCGGTAATACAACGCCGTGCGGCCTTGCACGTGCTCGATTTCGTGGGCGAACGACTCGAATGGCCGGAAGATTCTGAGGTGTTCGCCGATGCTCCCGTCCGCGGTGGTGCGGGTGCTGATGACCGCATCGACGCTGAAGATCTCGTGAGCGTACTGCTCCGAGCCTTTGGGCTTGAGCTCGAACTGGGCTTTGCTGCTGGACAGATCGATGGGTTCGGCGCTGTGTTCGAACAGGTTGACCGCCGGGGTGCAGAACAGCTTGAAATCGGCTTTGCCGATACGCAGCGAATCGGGTAACAGGCGGCAGAAGTGGAATTCGATGTCGACCTGCTTGCTTTGCTCCGCAGGCCAAAGCCTGTCCAGCCCGGTGAGGGTGAAAAAATGGAAGCGCTGCGCGAACATGAAGTATTCCTGCAGGATCCGGTAGCCATCAAAGACATTTTTCGGGTAGGGCAGCAGAGCTTCATCAGCGCTGAAACCGGGAAAGGCGAGGCTGCTGGCCGGCAACCGGCGCACCTGGCCATTGACGGTTACGCAGACATGCTCGAGGTACTGCGACATCCACAGGTACAACGTACGGGCGGTACGCTGGTCGCCGCTGAGGTGAAAGTCGAGGCTGGTACAGCCCAAGGTGTTCAATGGCCGTTCGACCAGCGTTCGCAGGCGGATGCGGACCACTGCGCTGTCGAGGGTCTGGGTCGCGGCAACCGCGTTGATCTCGAACGGATGAATATTCACCGGGGTGCAGGTGCGAAACTCGCAGGCGACACCGTCCACCGGCTTTGAGAACAGCCTCGAGCCTTTGGCAATCTGTTGTGCCTGGCTAAGCGCCTGCATGCGTGGCGTGAACTGGATGATCGTCGCGCTGGGCAGGGGCCGAAGGTAGTTTGGCCACAGTAACTGCAGCATGGGGTGGGTCAATTCCGGCAGGTCGTCTTCCAGCTTCAGCCTCAGCCTAGCTGTGAGAAAGGCGAACGCTTCCATCAGGCGCTCGACATCCGGGTCGCTTCCCCCGGTGCCAAGCAACCGGGCCAGTTGCGGGTTGTCCTTGGCGAAGTCGTTTCCCAATTCGCGCAGGTACCGCAGTTCTTCGCTGAATCTGTCCTTCAGTGACATGGTTCATCTCACTCGGGTGAAGCGGTTGTGCCCGTTGACCAGCAGTTCCAGTTGCAACTGCTCTGCCTGGTCATTGACCTGTACCTGGCAGTCCAGCCGGAAATGCAATTCCAGTGGGGTGTGATCATCGGGCACGGCTTTAAGCGCACAGACTTGTATGCGTGGTTCAAAGCGTCGGATGGTGCGGCGGATATCAAGGCTCACTTGTTCCAGCAGGTCGCCGCTGCTCGCATCGTGTCCATTGAAATCCCGCAGGCCCAGTTCAGGGCTGCTCTGTGAGCAACCTTGCCGGGCGTTGAGCAGTGTTTCGAGATGGCGCTTGATGGCGGTGATCTTGTGAAAGGCGTTCTCCTGCCGGGAGTGCCCGCTGCTAGCGGATTGAGCAGCCGTCAAACGATCAAAAAAGCCAGTCATTGGGTGTCGAGCCGCCCGACCAGGGAGATCTCGAAGTTCGCGCCCATGTACTTGAAGTGAGGGCGCACGGCGAGCGAGACCTGGTACCAGCCCGGATCACCGGCAACGTCCGAGACTTCTACCCGGGCAGCACGCAGTGGACGGCGGCTGCGTACATCCGCTGAAGGATTCTCCTGGTCGGCGACGTACTGTTTGATCCACTTGTTGAGTTCGGCCTCGAGATCGCGTCGCTCCTTCCAGCTGCCGATCTGCTCGCGCTGCAGCACCTTGATGTAGTGGGCCAGGCGGTTGACGATGAACAGGTAGGGCAGCTGCGTACCGAGCTTGTAGTTGGTCTGAGCTTGCAGCCCTTCGGGCGTCTTTGGGAAGTTCTTGGGTTTTTGCGCCGAGTTGGCCGAGAAGAACGCGGCATTGTCACTGTCCTTGCGCATGGTCAGGGCGATGAAGCCCTCTTCGGCGAGTTCGAATTCCTTTCGATCGGAAATCAGCACTTCGGTAGGAATTTTCGCCTGCAACTGGCCCATGGCCTCGTACAGGTGCACCGGCAGGTCCTCGACAGCACCGCCCGATTGCGGACCGATGATGTTCGGGCACCAGCGATAGCGGGCGAAACTGTCGTTGATGCAGCTGGCCAGCAGGAAGGCGGAGTTGCCCCACAGGTAGTTGTCGTGGCGCCCGGCAATGTCTTCTTCGTAGTTGAAACTTTCAATCGCCTGTTCCGTAGGGTGGTAGGCGGAGCGCAGCATGAAGCGCGGGCCGGTCAGCGCGACGTAGCGGGAGTCTTCGCTTTCGCGGAAGGCACGCCATTTGGCGTGCCGCGGTCCGGCAAAAATGTCCTTGATCTCCTTGAGGTTGGGCAGATCCTCAAAACTGCCGAGGTTGAAGAACTCTGGAGACGGCGCCGTCAGGAAGGGCGCGTGTGACATGGCGCCGACAGAGGCCATGTAGTTCAGCAGCTTGATGTCGGGAGAGGAGGGCCCGAAGCTATAGTTGCCGACCATGGCCGCCACGGGCTCGCCACCAAACTGGCCATAACCTGCGGTGTAAACGTGCTTATACAGGCCGCTGCAGGTGATGTCGGCAGCATTCTCGAAATCCTCGAGCAGGTCATGCTTGCTCACATGCAAGACTTCGAGCTTTATATTTTCGCGGAAGTCCGTGCGGTCGACCAAAAGTTTGAGGCTGCGCCAGGACGACTCCAATTGCTGGAACGCGGGGTGATGCAGAATGGCGTCCATCTGCTTGCTGAGCACCCGATCAAGTTCGGCAATCATCTGATCAACACGATGTTTATTGACCAGTTGCTCCGGCTCATTACTTTTCAGGATTTCAGCAATAAAGGCAGAAACACCCTGGCGGGCAACCTGATAGCCCTCTTGCGCGGGTACCAACTTGGTCTCGGCCATGATCTGGTCGAGCAGGGTTGCGTTGCTCAACGTTTCGCTCGTTGTTTCAACTGCTTGGGTAGTGTCGCTTGGTTTTGGCATCGGACGCTCCTTTGTCTCAATCTTCTTGGGGCGCCGCGAGCGCCTGTTCGAGTTCTTCGGCAAGTTGTTTGCGCGCTTGCTCGTCAGTCAACAGCTGTTGCAGGTGTTTGCGGAAAGTTGGCACGTTGCCGAGTGGCCCCTTCAAGGCGACCAGTGCTTCACGCAACTGCAACAGTTTGTTGAGCTCTGGTACCTGCCGGACAATCTGGTCTGGGCTGAAATCCTTGATGGACCTGAACTGCAGGTTGACCGCCAGCTCGCTGTCGGCTGCGGTGCTGAGCAGGGAGGGGACGGACAAGGCCAGGCTGACGTCGGCGTCGTGCAACACGTTGTTGAACGTGTGTTTGTCAATGCGCATCACCGAACGGTCTTCAAGCGCACGGCTGTCATCCAGACCGAAGTCGCCCAGGACAAGCATCTTGTGTGGCAACTCTACTTCGGCCTGTTCATCACGGGTGGCTGAAACGTACTTGATGTTGATACGTTCTTTGGGTGCAACGGATCCCGAGTTTTTAGACATCGGCACATGGCTCTCTAGTGAAGTTGTAGGATATTTCCGTATGACGTGTTTAATTGTGCATTCTGTTTGTAGGAAGTTTCCTGCAAAGTGTTTTTGGGCCTCGCTTACTTGTCCGGTCGTCTAAAAAACCATGCATGGAAAAGCCCCCCTTGGTCGAGGCTTAAGATGTAAATAAATATTTGTTTGTATGCACGGTGTGCGATGTACTAGGCTCGTACCGGTTTCGTTTGGAGTGGTTATGCGCGGGAGGGCGTAAGTGGGTATTCAGTTGTCAGAAAAACAATGCGCAGGGCCGTGCAAGGCTTATGTGCTCATTGCGTGGGTGAACTTGGGATGATATTCCGCCGTGCATGTTACGCAGGCGTTTCGTTGCTGTTTTGTATGCAGCCGGTGCTGGCTGAGCTTGATCGCGACTGCCCCCGGATCGTCTCCGACATCGAGCGCCTGGCTTGTTTTGACCGGGCTGCCGGTACGCCGGCACATGTGTCATCCAGGTCGTGGTCAGCGCAGGAGCAGGAAGCGCCCACGGTGATGCGGGTCATGGCAAATGAGGCATCGCGCGCAGCGGATGACCTGACCTTTCGCATCGGTGGTGGCGGTGAAGTCGGCTCAGCAACGGCGGAGCTGATGATCTCGGCGCCTGCCATCGCCTCAACCCATGAGCGCCCCTATCTCGCCATCAGCTGCATACAGAAAATATCGCGGCTGCAGCTGATTACCACACGGCCCATCGACGCAAGCTGGGTTACCGTGAGGCTGACAAGCGAGGGTGGCGCCACGCGCAACACGCCGTGGCGCGTGATGGAAAACGGCCAGGTACTCGATGCCGGGCGTGGCCTGCCGGCGATCGAGCAGATCAGGCAGCTGATCGGGGCTCACCGGATAGTGGTGGCGAGCGATCGCAGCGAGGTCGACGGGTTGGTGTTCGATGCCCAGGGCCTGGGGCCGTTGATCGAACAGGCGCGGAGTGCTTGCCGGTGGTAATGCAGACATCAGCGGATGAGATCAGTCGGCTGCTCGCCCCGATCGATCCAGCGATCCCGGCTGGTTTGTTCGATATCGAGGATGAAACCTACCAGGCGATAGACCAGGAGATGGTCAAGCTGGGCGGGCTGCAGGCGGCCTCGATCGACTGGGCCTACATCGAAGAGGCGTCCTGCCAGTACCTGTGCCGGCAGTGCAAACACATGCGGATCGTTGCCCACCTGAGTACTGCGTGGCTGCGCAGCGCGTGCTGGGAACGATGGGGAAACACCCTGGCGTTGCTGGCCGGCATGGTCGAATGCTATTGGGAAAGCGCTCATCCAAAGCCGGGTCCCACAGGTTTCCTCGGCAAGCGGAAGCTGGTCGGCCTTGTACTCAGCCGCTTGATCGATGCGCTACCGCGCCTTGACCGGTTCACCTACAGCCCTGCCCACGCAGTGGCGGCGCAGGCGGCCCTGACGCGACTGAAACAACAGCAGGACGGCGCCCAGCTCGATGCGGCTGGGTTGGGCGAACTGGAACGCTTGTTACAGCGGCAAACGGAGCTGGCCAACGGTGTTGGCGAGGCTGTTGCGCCGGCCCCGACCGCTGCAAGCGAGCAGCCCATGCCACTGGCAGACGTGATCGCCATGCCAGCGCCCCGGGTTTCCATCGGCAGCGAGCGGGAAACCCGGCGTGCCGTACTGACCATGGCGGAGCTCATCAATCAACAGGATCCGTACGATCCGACCGGTTACCAGCTTCGTCGTTTCGGCCTGTGGTCGCATATCCAGGCGGCGCCTGCCGTCAGGCAGCGGCACTGCACGGGCCTGATGGCAGTGCCGCCAGAGGTGATTGCGGGCTACGAAAATCTCGTAGCAGGTACTTCAGTGGACATCGCGCTACTGCATCGGATCGAGAAGAGCCTCACGGCAGCCCCTTACTGGTTTCGGGGCAGCTTCCTGGCAGCGAGCGTAGCATCGCAGCTGGCGTTGAACGAGGTCAGCGAGGCCATTCGCAGTACCACCGCGCGTTTCGTCCAGCGCCTGCCTTCGTTGCAGCAATTGTGCTTCAGCGATGGCACGCCGTTCCTGGACGATCAAGCCCTGGCATGGCTGAACGGCTGCCAGGGTGCGTCAGCCCAAGGCGCTGCTTCCCAGGAGTTCGGCAGCCTGCGCGAGGAACTCGTTGCCCAGCTTGACGGCATGGGGGTAGAGCCCGTGCTCCTGAGGTTGCAGGGGATGCAGGCGGATCTGAACTCGCCGCGTGAGCGCTCGCACACCACGCTCATCGCCGCTGACTTGCTGGCGGCACGCGGCGTGTCCTGGCTGGCCCGGGACCTATGCATCGGCGTTGCGCGGACGATGCAGCAAACCACTGCCGATGCGTGGGAGCCCGAGGTATTCCAGCGGCTCCAGCACTACACGACATCCGCCGCATTGGCAGTTCAGATCAAGGATCCGGAGCCCATATGAACCCACCATGGAAACAACTGAAACGCTGGGGCTTGCGCCTTTCCAGCCGTATTGGCCTGGCAATGCCGCTGCTCCTTGGGCTGGGCGCCGTGCTAATGCTGGTCGCCATCTGGTGGCTTGGCCCGCATTGGACATGGCGCGAACAACAACCGCTGGCCAACGTCGCCCATCGTATCGTTGCGAGCCTGGTGTTGGTGGTGGTGCCGTTACTGGGCTGGCTCATGGTGTTGCGCAGACGTGTCCGCCGCCTGCAAGCGGACCGCAAGCAGGCCGTGGCGGCCGCGCTGGACCCCACGCTGTCGTTGGTTCAGGCACAAGAGCACGCGTTGAACCAGCGGCTGGCCAGCTATCTGGACAATGCCGGCGGACGAAGCGCCTTGTACCGGGTGCCATGGTATCTGGTTCTGGGTGACATACAGGCTGGCAAGAGCAGCTTCATTGATCGCAGCGACCAGCGTTTCTCCCTGACCCGTATCGGCAGGGCCCAGGCGCTGGCTTACCCGGTAGGCTGGTGGGTCAGCAATGATGCCGTGATGATCGACCCTCCGGGTGCCTTCATCAGCCAGGCTGCAGCGGCGGGTCCGCTGCCTGGCCCTGAGCAGCCTGAAGTTTCCCCGCCGCCTGAAGCCCCGGCCAGGTTGTGGGAGCACCTGCTGGGATGGCTGCTGAGCAACCGCAGTCAGAGGGCGTTGAATGGGGTGGTGCTGGTCATTGACCTGCCTGCGTTGTTGCATGGGACGTCCGACCAACGCCGGGCGTTGGCCCATATGCTGCGCGCGCGCCTGTTCGAGATCAGTAGCCGGCTGGGTGCGCGCCTGCCGTTGTATGTGGTGCTGTCCAAGTTCGACTTGCTCGATGGCTTCGATCAGCTCTATGGCAGGCTCCCGGCCTCCAGGCGGGAGGAGCTGCTGGGCTTCACGTTCAAACTGGCTGCGACCGGTTCGACCGATGCCTGGCTGGACGAATACCGCAGCCAATACCATCGGTTGATCAAGCTGCTGTTCGAGCAGGTCTTCGATCAGCTTGATGGACTTGGCCGGGCGCCGGCACGTGCGCGCCTGTTCTCCCTGCATGCGCAGCTGGTTGGGCTGCAACCGATATTGCTGTCGTTTTTGCGTGAAACGCTGGGCAGTGACCGCTTCACCACGCCCGCCCTGGTACGTGGGCTCTACTGGTCGTCGGTGGTGCAGCAGGGCGATATGCTCAACGCGTTCGTCCGTGAGGCGGCGCAGCCCTACAAGACAAAACTGCCCTTGCGTGAAGGCAAGGCGCAGGGCAAGGCGTTGGCATACTTCATCCCGCAGGCCTTCAGGCGCGTCATCTACCGCGAAGTCGGTCTCGCCGGCGACAACGCCAGGGTGGCACGCAGCAAGCGCCAATTGTTCCGGGTGGGTTCCGCAGTAGGCCTGCTGGCGTTCTGTATCGTTGTCGCCAGCTGGCAGCGCTACTTCGATAGCAATGCTGCCAAGGCTGCCAGCGTACTGGTCAAGAGCAAGGAGTACAGCCACCGGCAACTGGACCAGCAGCTTGACCCGACCGGGCGCAACCTGCTGGAGCCGCTGGACCAGATCCGCGATGCAGTGGCGCTGTTCGGCGACTATCGCACTGCATGGCCCGGTGTTGCCGATGCGGGCCTCTATCAGGGCCGCGCCATCGGTCCTCGGGTCGACGAGGCCTATCTGCGCTTGCTTGGCAGACACTTCCTGCCGGCGTTGGCCAGTGGTGTAGTCGACGCGATGAGCGCCGCGCCCCCTGGCAGTGAACAGCAGATGGCCGCGCTGAGGGTTTACCGAATGCTTGAGGACCGCCAGAACCGCCGCCCCGAATGGGTCGAGGAGTGGATGGCTCAGCGCTGGCAGCAAGCCTTCCCGGGCCAGGGGCAACTGCAGCGCGACCTCATGCGACACCTGCAATACGCCTTGGCTTATGCCGACGCCGACCTGCCCGAGTACCAGCAACGTGTTGCCGAGGTACAGCAGACCCTGCGCAAGTTGCCCCTGCCGGAGCGGGTCTATGCGGGCCTCAAGCAGCGCGCTCAGGAGCAGCTGCACCAGGGCCTGGACTTGCGTTACCAGGTCGGGCCAGCCTTCGATGTGGTGTATCGGCCGGCTTCCGGTTCCATGCACGGTGATGCTGGCGTCGTGATTGCGCCGATGCTCACCGCCAAAGGTTTCCAGGCGTACATTGCAGCGCTCGGCCAGCGGTTTGTCGAAATCGCGATGATCGATCAGTGGGCGCTGGGCGAGCGCGGCCAACTCGATTATTCCGATGCCGACCGGGACGCGCTTGCTGCTCGTCTGCACAGCCTGTACAGCAGCGATTACATTGATAGCTGGCGGCGGGCACTGGCCGCGTTTTCGCTGGTGGACTTCCGTGATCTGGAGCATGCAGTCGCAGTGCTCGAGCAACTGACCGGGCCTGCGGCACCGCTGCAACGCCTGCTGGCTACAGTGAAGGACAACACCACGCGCTGGGCGCCAGCAGACGTGGAGGTGCCAGGCGAGACAGCTGTTCTGCTGGCAGCCGGCCGCCCCGCTGAACAGCAGCAGACCTTGGCTATCCAGCGCGCATTCGCCGGGCTCAGTGGCATGTTGCAGGCGACCGGTGACAAGCCGAGCGGTTATGAAGAAACGCTTGCCGCGCTGACGGCGGTTCACGCCTATGCCAAGGCGGTGCAGGACAGTCCCGACCGGGGCAAGGCGGCTCTGAAGGCTGTGCGTCAGCGCTTTTCGATGACCGGGCACGACCCGATCGGCACCTTGCAGCGGCTGGCGACAGGCTTGCCGGAGCCACTCAACCATCAGCTCGGAAAGGTCGCGGAACAGACTGCGCAGGTGCTGAACATTCAAGCATTGCTTGAGCTGGAGCGCCGCTGGGATGCTGACGTCTACAGTTTCTTCCAGCAGCGATTGGCAGGGCGATACCCCTTCGTGGTGAGGGCACCTGATGCTTCCCTGGAGGATTTCGAAGCGTTCTTCGGGCCAAAGGGGCGGCTGCAGCAATTCCACGATCAGTACCTGAAGCTGTTCCTCGATGACAACCTCGAAGCCCTGCGAGCCGGACAGCAGCAGTCGCTGATCCGCAGCGATGTGCTCGAACAGTTGGCGCTGGCGAATCGCATCCGCGAGACGTTCTTCGATCAACGCGGAAACCTGAGCGTGCAGTTCAGCATCGAGCCGTTGGGGCTGAGCGCCAACCAGCGTACCAGCCTGCTGGACCTGGACGGTCAGTTGATTGCCTACACCCATGGTCCGAGTCAGATTACCGGTGTCGTCTGGCCCAATACGCTGGGGCAGCAGGTGCGCAGCAACCTGACCTTGCTCAGGCAAAGCGGCACCAGCAGCAGCCTGGGTTACCACGGCCCATGGTCGCTGTTCCGCTTGCTCAGCCGCGGTTCGCTCAATGGGCGCACTGCCACCAGCGTGGACCTCAGTTTCCGGACCGGTGATGGCGTGATGCGCTATCGGCTGAACGCGGAAAAAGCCTTCAATCCCATTACCCAGCAACCATTCAAAGGTTTCAAGTTGCCGCGAGGTCTGCTGCAGCAGCCAGTGAACGTAGCGCAGGCGGAAGGGCTGGATGAGCAGGCATTATGACCAGAAGCCGACCCGTTCGTCTTGCGCCTGCAAGCCGCTCAATGCTCTACCAGCCAGGTAGCCGAAGGTCATGCCCGGCCAGAGGGTGATGCCGCCACTCGGATAGTACCCGCCCATCACGCTGCCCATGTCATTACCCACCGCATACAGCCCGGGTACCGGCTGGGCCGCGTGGTCCAGGGGTTTTGCATCGTCGATCAGGAATTTGAAATCGGCGCTTCTGGACCGTACAGGCCGGCTGAATGCGACGCTGACCATTACCACCGATGCTGCGCGGTTGAGTGTGGATGAAATGCGCCTGCGCTACCTGCCCAGACGGTATGAGGCGCAGGCGTTGTTGCGGCCGGTGCTGGATTGGAGGCCCGTTCCAGCAGGGACTGCAGCGACCTCGGCGGTGTGCAGTACCTTGCCGGTCGGGCCTGGGTGACTATCGCTCGATCTGGCGATTCCAGCGGGCGTTCCATTCCGGGCGCTGGTTGTTGACCTGGTCCCAGTCGATGGTCACGGCGGTCTGCAGATAGGTATGCATGGCCTCGACCTGGCCGCGGGTCTTGTCGCTGGTCGGCGTGTTGGGGTTGGAGGGGATCTGGTCACCCAGCTCCAGGGCCGGCGCCTGCGCCTCCGGGCTGAGCAGAAACTCTGCAAGCTTCTGTGCCAGCTCCGGCTGGTCGTTGTTGGCCGTGACGCACTCTGCCTGGTTGAGCACCACCGCGCCTTCCTTGGGCGCGGCGTATTCGACCGGGATGCCTTTGAGCTTCAATGCCGTCACCTGGGTGGGGGTGAGCGGGAACAGCGCGGCTTCGTCGGTCTGGACCATTTCCGAGAGTTTGGCCGAGTTGGGTATGTACTCGAGCACGTTCGGGCCAACGTGTTTCTGCCACGCTATGAAACCGGGGTTGACGTCGGTATCGCTGCCGCCTTGCAGACGGTTGTACATCAGGAAACCGTGCAGGCCGAAGGTGGACGACGCCAGCGATTGGAAGACCACCTTGTCCTTGAACCGCGGGTCGGCCAGGTCGTTCCATGAGGTGGGTGCAGCCCAGCCTTTCTCCTTGAACAGCCGGCTGTTGTAGGCAAGCCCGGTCACGCCCAGGCTGACCGCGGCGGCCTTGTCCTTGATCAGGGCTTTTTCCGGCAACTGGGCCAGCGTCGGGTTGGGCTTGAGCGTGCTGCACAGGCCCATGCCGATGGCGCGGTACATGATGCCGTCGTCCAGCACCATCACGTGCACCGACGGCTTGCCCGGCGTGGCCTGGACCTTGGCCAGGATGTCCGCCGAGGTGCCGGGAACGATCACCACCTTGACCCCGTTGGCCTGCTCGAACCTGGGCAGGATGCTGTCGCTGAACAGCCGCTCCATGGTGCCGCCGTTCATGCCCAGATACAACGTGGGTTGGGCCATGGCGGGCAGGCAGGCGAACAGGCCGGGCACGGTGCTGAACAGGGCTAACAGACGTTGCTTGTGCGTCATGACAGGTGTTCCTTGTAGTGGTGGTTGGGCTGGAAACGCTGGATGGAAAAGGCCGCCAGGCTGATGGCCGGCGCGCCGAGCAGGATGCATTGCGCCAGTGCTTCGCCGGCCGCCGGGCCTATCTGGAAACCTGCGCCGGCAAAGCCGAAGCCGTGCAACAGGCCGGGCTGGCGCAAGCTGGGGCCGAGCACCGGTTCGTCATCGGGCAGGTAGCCTTCGGTGCCGCTCCAGGTGCGAATGGCCTGGGCACCGGCCAGCGCCGGGTACAGCTCGGTGGCGTTGCGCAGGATATCGAGCAGCGCCGCCTGGCCCGGGCGTGAGGTGGTCGGGGTCAAGGCAAAGCCGCGACCGCCGCCCAGCACACAGTTGCCCCGGGCCACCTGGCGCGCATAGATTCCGCCACCTTCGACCCCGGTGCTGGCGGTCATGAACAGTGGTAACGGCTCGGTGACCAGCATGGCCGGGTGGGCCGCGCTCAGCGGCACCGGTTCGCCGAACTGCTCGGCCAGGCGTGCCGACCAGGCACCGGCGCAGTTCAGCAGCCAGGGTGCCTTGAAGCCCTGGCCGGTGCTGGTGCGCACATGGAAGCGCTGGCCGTCGTGGTCCACCGCCAGCACCTCGCACTGCTCGTGCAACCGGGCGCCGCTGTCTCGGGCTGCCTGGGCGAAGGCCGGCGACACCAGGCGTGGGTTGGCATGGCCGTCCTCGGGGCAGTACGAGGCACCGACGGCGATGTCGCCCACCCAGGGGAAACGCCGACGCAGTTCCTGGCGTTCCATCAGTTGCAGGCGCAGGTCGAAGGCCTGGGTGCGCCGGGCATAGGCTTTCAAAGCATTGAAGTCGGTTTCGCTGCGCGCCAGTTTCAGGTGGCCGCTGCGGGTGTACTCGCCATCGATACCGATCCATTCGCGCAGGTGCGCCCAGATGGCGTGGGCGCGCATCGCCAAAGGCAGCTGGGCCAGCGAGCGGCCCTGGCGACGCACACCGCCGTAGTTCACCCCGCTGGAATGCGAACCGCAGAAGTCCCGTTCGAGCAACGCCACCCGCTGGCCACCACGGGCCAGGTTGAGTGCCGCGCTGCTGCCGACAATGCCGGCGCCGACGACGATGGCGTCCACTTCGATCAGCGTCATGGCTTTATCTCCAGGCCAAACGGCAGTGGCTTGACCGGCGCCTGGTCGCGCAAGCGCCCGATCTGGTCGAGCGGGCGGCCGCTTTCGCAGGCGATCAGTTCGGCCGCAGCGGCACCACACACACGGCCCTGGCAGCGACCCATGCCGACC
The DNA here is from genome assembly GCF_030341915.1 of Pseudomonas sp. BCRC 81390. Lineage (NCBI taxonomy): Bacteria > Pseudomonadati > Pseudomonadota > Gammaproteobacteria > Pseudomonadales > Pseudomonadaceae > Pseudomonas > Pseudomonas sp. BCRC 81390. Next base: position 95,578 of record NZ_JATAAG010000034.1, read on the forward strand.
CGGCACATGGCCTTGACCCGGTTGATGTCCCAATGCCCGGCGCGCACGCTGGCGCGGATTTCCCCGGCGCTGATCTGCTCGCAGCGGCACACGGTGAGCTGGTCCGGGGCCTGCCGGGCCCACTGCTCGGGGAATGGGAAGGCCTGCTCCAGGCCCTGGCGGAAGCGCTGCAAAGTGGCCAGGCGCTTTTCCAGCTGCTGCTGGCGTTGCGGGTTGCCGGGCTGGCCAAGGTCGGCCAGCAGGCTGAGGGCAGCCAGCTCACCGGATAGCTCGGCGCCGTCGGCACCGAGAATGCCGGCACCGTCGCCCGCCAGATAGACGCCGGGACGCGACGCCCGACCCTGGGCGTCGCGCACGGGTAGCCAGGCGCGATTGAGGGCGTTCCAGGCGAACTGGCAACCCAGCAGGTCGGCCAGCTGGGTTTCACTGCGCAGAGCGTGGGCGAATGCCACGGCGTCGCAAGGCAGTTGGTAGTGTTGGCCGTTGCGTGACCAACGCACGCCGCTGGCGCGTTGCTCGCCGTCGATGCCCAGCAGGGTCACGCCCTGATGCACCGGCACACCGTGGGCCGCTAGCCAGGCACGGTAATACAGGCCTTTGGCGAACGTGCCCGGCTGCAGCAACAGGCGTGGCAGGGCGCGCGCCTGGGCGCTGAATGGCGACGTATCGAGCACGGCGCTGACCGTGGCGCCGGCCTTGGCGTACTGGTAGGCCACCAGGTACAGCAGTGGCCCGCTGCCGGCCAGCACCACCTGGTCGCCGATGGCGCAGCCCTGGAACTTCAGGGCGATCTGCGCCGCGCCCAGGGTATAGACCCCGGGCAGGGTCCAGCCCGGTACCGGCAACACCCGGTCGGTGGCCCCGGTGGCGACGATCACCTGGTCGAATGCCAGGCGGTCGGCCAGTAGGCCCTGTTGCAGGGTGTCGAGCACCTGCCGTTCGGCATTCCACACCAGGGTTTCCGGGCGGTAGTCGATCTGTTCACGTAACTGCTCGAGTGTGCTGTGCAGGGCCTGGGCCTTGCCCGCCTCGAAGCCATACAAGGTTTTGCCCGGGCGCTGGAAGTTGGCCGGTTGCTGGCGGTAGATCTGCCCGCCGCCGCGGCTGGCTTCGTCGAGCAGCACCGGGCGCAGGCCATGCGCTACCAGGGTCTGGGCGGCGCGGATGCCCGCCGGGCCGGCACCGATGATCACGATCGCACTCATGCCTGGCGCCCCGGCTCGCGGGTCACGCACTGGCCAGGCTCGAGAAAGGTCGAGCAGGCCCGCACCCGGCGGCCATCCTGCAGGCGCACCCAGCAATCCTGGCAGGCCCCCATCAGGCAGAAGCCGGCGCGTGGCTCGGCGCTGAAGTCACTGCCGCGCAGGTGCCCGGCATTGGTCAGGATGGCGGTCAGCAGGGTATCGCCACGCAGGCCGCTGGCCGGTTGGCCGTCGAGCAGGAACGGCAGTGGCTCGCGGTCGTGTTCGGCCACGCGCTTGAACAGCGGCATAGGGGCACTCCTTGTCATTGCTTGCCCACCAGCACGCGGTCCAGGCCGTACACCCGGTCCAGGGCGACCATGGTCAGCGCGGTGACGGCGATGACCAGTGCCGAAACGGCGGCCATCATCGGGTCGATGGATTCGGTGGCGTACACATACATGCGCACTGGCAGGGTCTGGGTGGCGGGCGAGGTGACGAAGATCGACAGCGTGACTTCGTCGAAACTGTTGATGAATGCCAACAGCCAGCCGCCGGCCACGCCGGGCAGGATCATCGGCAGGGTGACCTTGCAGAACAGCGTGGCGCGACCGGCCCCCAGGCTTTGCGCGGCCTGTTCGGCACTGCGGTCGATACCGATGGCGGCGGCCAGTACCAGGCGCAGCACGTAGGGCGTGATCACTACCACATGGGCGAATACCAGCCAGGCGAAGCTGCCATTGACCCCCAGCAGGGCGAACAGCCGCAGCAGGGCCACACCCAGCACCAGGTGCGGGATGATGATCGGCGACAGCAGCAGGCCATTGAGCCAACCCTGGCCGGGGAAGCTGTAGCGGGTGAGCGCCAGGCCCGCCGGTACGGCGATAAGGGTGGCCAGCGAAGCCGCCAGCGCCGCCAGCTTCAGGCTGTTGTAGAACGCATCGAGGAAATCGGCACGTTCGAAAACGGCGCGGAACCAGCGCAGCGAAAAACCGGCTGTAGGCAGGCTCAGGGTGTTTTCCGGGGTGAAGGCCACCAGGCACACCACCACCAGCGGGGCCAGCATGAACAGCATCACCAAGGTGTGAAAGGACAGGGCCAGCGGGCCGTTGCGGGTCATGGCTTCAGACTCCAAGTGCACGTTTGTAGCGGCGTTCGACCAGCCGGTTCCAGCTGAGCATCACCAGCAGGTTTATCAGCAGCAGGGCCACGGCGAGGGTGGCCCCCATCGGCCAGTTCAGTTCGGCCAGGTACTGGTCGTAGATCATGGTCGCGACCATCTTCAGCCGGCGCCCGCCGAGCAGGCCGGGGATGGCAAACGAACTGGCGGCCAGGCCGAACACGATCAGCGTGCCCGACAGCACGCCGGGCATGATCTGTGGCAGCACGATGCGACGGAACACCGTCCACTGGCTGGCGCCCAGCGACAGCGCGGCTTGCTCGGCAGCCGGGTCGAGCTTCTGCAGCGAGGTCCACACCGGGATGATCATGAACGGCAGCATCACGTGGACCAGGCCGATGATCACCGCGAACGGGGTGTACAACAGCTTCACCGGCTGCCCGCCCAAGGCGCTGAGGCCCTGGTTGACCAGGCCATCGGCACCCAGCAGCAGGCTCCAGCCAAAGGCCCGCACCACGACCGAAATCAGCAGCGGCGTCAGCACCAGAATGAGGAAGATCGAGCGCCACGGCGGGCCCATGCGGCTGAGCACCAGCGCCTCGGGAATGCCGATCAGTACGCACAACAGGGTGACCAGGGCGCTGATCCACAACGTGCGGAAGAAGATCTGGTAGTAGTAGGTGTCAGTTACCAGGCTCAGGTAGTGGCCCAGGGTGTACTGGCCGGCCTGGATGCCGCTGGTGTAGTCGAAGGCATTGAACGACAGCAGTACGGTCAGCCCCAGTGGCACCACCAGCAAGGCCAGGAACAACAGCAGGGCCGGGCTGCTCAAGCCGTAGCCCCAGGCGCTGCTGCGCAGCTTGGCCGCGCTCATGCTGCCACCTCGTCGCAGTGCAGCACGCGCAGCAGGGCGTCGTTCCAGTCCAGGCCGACCTGGGTCCCTTCAGCCAGTGGCATGCTGCCATCGTTGGCACGCACCACGGCCAGGTTGCCCAGGGCGGTGTCGACGCGGTACAGCCACTGGCTGCCGAGGAAGTAGCGGCAACTGATGCAGCCGGCGAGCTTGCCGCTGCCGAGCAGGCCGAGGCTGATCTTTTCCGGGCGCAGGCTGAGGGTCAATGGGCCCTGGGCCTGCGCCTGCGGTTGCCCGCCAGGGCCGGTCACGCCACGCAGGCGGTTGGCCTTGCCGACAAAATCGGAGATGAATGGCGTGCCAGGGTGCTCGTAAAGGCGGTAAGGCTCGTCCACCTGGGTGATGCGCCCGGCCTCCATCACCACCACCCGGTCGCTGATCGACAAGGCCTCGGCCTGGTCGTGGGTGACCATCAAGGTGGTGATGCCGACCTCGTTCTGGATGCGGCAGATCTCGAACTGCATTTCTTCGCGCAGGTGCGCGTCCAGGTTGGACAGCGGTTCGTCCAGCAGCAGCACTGGCGGCTCGATCACCAATGCGCGGGCCAGGGCGACGCGCTGACGCTGGCCGCCAGAGAGTTCGCGTGGGTAACGCCCGGCCTGCTGCTGCAAGCGTACCAGCGCCAGGGCCTGGTCGACGCGACGGGCGATGTCGGCATTGGCCACCTTGCGCATGCGCAGGCCGAAGGCGACGTTGTCACGCACGGTCATGTGCGGGAACAGCGCGTAGCTCTGGAATACCACCCCGAGGCCGCGGCTGGCCGGCTTGGCATGGGTGATGTCGCGGCCATCGAGTACGATGCGGCCGCTGGTGACCTCGACGAAGCCGGCAATCATTTGCAGGGTGGTGGTCTTGCCGCAGCCTGAAGGGCCAAGCAGGGAAACGAACTCGCCTTTGTCGATGGCCAGTGACGAACTGGCCACTGCCTCCGTGGCGCCATAGCGCTTGCAAAGCTTGTCGATCAACAGAAAGGTCATGGCTGTGCTCCATCGCAAACGGAACCGGGGTCAACCGGCAGTTTCAGGGTGGGCAGAGCGCCAGCGGCGAAAAGCAAGGCTTTTACGGACGTTGGCGCTCGCGGCAGTGGCGGCGGCCGATGTTGTGATATCGCCCTATGGACCGGAGAGTAGGGCACTGATTAGGATGGCGACAAAGGGTAATTTCACTGAGTGACAGCTATTTTGAAATTATTCCACTGAATGAAATTGCCTAGGGGTTTAAGGGAAAATGGATTCCGATAAGCGAAATACGCAAGGCAAGGAAGTTGGCGTCAGTGCGGTCTCCCGTTTGTTCGCCGTGCTGCGCGCGCTGGGTGACTGTGGCGGCGAGGGCGAGAAGGTCAGCCAACTCGCGCAGCGGCTCGGCCTGGCACAGCCGACCACGCACCGCTTGCTGCGCAGCCTGATCGAAGAGGGCATGGTCGACCAGTGCGCAACCAGCAAGCGCTACCGTCTGAGCCTGGAATTCTTCGCCCTGGCGGCCAAGGCCGGGCAGGCCGGCAACCTGCGCGACGTAGTGCGCCCCAGCCTGTTGCGGCTGTCGGCCTCGCTGGGCGACTCGCTGTTCCTGCTGGCGCGTTCGGGGTTCGATGCGGTGTGCCTGGACCGCAGCGAGGGGCCGTACCCGATTCGGACTTTCACCGGGGATATCGGCGGCCGTGTGGCGTTAGGGGTGGGGCAGGGTAGCCTGGCGATCCTGGCCTTCCTGCCGGAGGAGGAGCGTGACGAGGTGATCCGTTACAACCTGCCGCGGCTGAAGGATTTCCACCATTACGACGAAGTCATGCTGCGTGCCGAAATCGACAACGTGCGCAGCCTTGGTTATGCCGGGCGCAATACCGGCGTACTGGATGGCATGGCCGGCCTGGCGGTGCCGATTCTCGACCGCAATGGCCATGCCGTGGCGGCCCTGAGCGTGGCGACCATCAGTGACCGCCTGGGCCCCAACCGCATGCCGACCGTGGTGGCACTGCTCAAGCGCGAGGCGGCAGCCATAGGCGAGCGGGTCAACCCGTTCGACCCGGTGCTGCGCCGGCCTTCGCATGTGTTTGGTTAGGCTGCGGTTCCAGCATAGGGTGCCATACAGCGCGTCGCCTGCTTCGCGGATAAATCCGCTCCTACAGGCGCCGTACCTTTAGGGGCGGCGCCACCGGCACAGCCGGTGCCATGTGCTATTCCACCGCCTCGGCCACGCCCTGGTCCTCGCCCAGGAACCCGCCGCTCTGGTGCTGCCACAACCGTGCATACGTGCCGTTCTTCGCCAGCAACTGCGCATGGGTACCTTGCTCGATGATGCGCCCTTCATCCATGACGATCAGCCGGTCCATGGCAGCAATGGTCGACAAGCGGTGGGCAATGGCAATGACGGTCTTGCCCTGCATCATTTCGTCCAGGCTTTCCTGGATGGCCACTTCCACTTCCGAGTCCAGCGCGCTGGTGGCTTCGTCCAGCAGCAGGATCGGCGCGTTCTTCAGCATCACCCGGGCAATTGCGATGCGCTGGCGCTGGCCGCCGGACAGCTTGATGCCGCGCTCGCCCACCAGCGTGTCGTAACCGCTGTTGCCCTGGCGGTCGCTGAGCTGGCTGATGAAACCATCGGCCTGCGCATTCACCGCGGCAGCGCGGATCTGCGCTTCGCTCGCATCGGGGCGGCCATAGGCGATGTTGTCGCGAATCGAGCGGTGCAGCAGCGAGGTGTCCTGGGTGACCATGCCGATGGCGCTGCGCAGGCTGTCCTGGGTGACCCGCGCGATGTTCTGCCCGTCGATGCGAATTTCGCCACTGTCCACGTCATAGAAGCGCAGCAGCAGGTTGATCAGCGTGGATTTGCCCGCGCCGGAGCGGCCGACCAGGCCGACCTTCTCACCCGGGTGGATGTGCAGGCTCAGGTCGTTGAGTACCTGGCGCTCGCCGTTGTAGTTGAAGCTGACCTTGTCGAAGGTCACCGCGCCGCCGCGGGTCACTAGCTCGCCGGCATCCGGCGCGTCCTGCACCTTGGGGCCGCGGGTCAGGGTGGCCATGCCGTCCTGCACGGTGCCGATGTTCTCGAACAGCGAGGTCATCTGCCACATGATCCAGTGCGACATGCCGTTGATGCGCAAGGCCATGGCGGTGATGGCCGCCACCGCGCCGGTGCCGACCTGGTCCTGGTGCCAGAGCCACAGGGCATAGCCGCCGGCCCCCAGGATCAGCCCCACCACCAGCGCCTGGTTGACGATTTCGAACTGGCTGACCAGGCGCATCTGGCGAAAGCCGGTGTGCTTGAAATCTTCCATGGCGGCACGCGCGAAGTGCGCTTCCCGTTTGGAATGCGAGAACAGCTTGACCGTGGTGATGTTGGTGTAGGCGTCCGACACCCGCCCGGTCATCGACGACCGCGCATGGGCCTGCTCCTGCCCGACCTTGCCCAGGCGCGGCACGAAATACAGCATGGCCAGCCCGAACAGCAGCACCCAGGCAATGAACGGCAGCATCAGCTTCAGGGCAAAGCCACCGGCCAGGGCGATGATCGCGATGAAGTACACGCCGATGCCGGGCAGGATCTCGATGACGGTAAACAGCACTTCACGCACCGCCAGCGCCGTCTGCATCACCTTGGTGGTGACCCGGCCGGAGAACTCGTCGGAAAAGAACGACAGGCTCTGGCGCAGCATCAGCCGGTGGAAATCCCAGCGCAGGCGCAACGGCAAGTTGATCGCCAGTACCTGGTGCTGGACCATTGTGCGCAGTGCCACCAGCCCGACGCTGGTCAGCAGGACGATGCCGATCCCCCACAATACGTGGCTTTCCTGCGGGCTTGCGGCATCGCCGGCCTGCCAGGCCGCAAGCAGGTCGACCACCTGGCCGAGGAAGGCGAACAGCCAGGCTTCGTAGATCGACACTGCGGCACTGAGCAAGGCAAGTGCCAGAATGTAGCCGCGCGCGCCGCGGGTGCAGGCCCACATGAAGCGCAGCAGGCCCACCGGTGGCGGTGGTACCTCGTCGGGGGGGAAGGGGTCGAGCCATCGCTCAAAAATACGCAGCATGCTTGTCTCCGGAAATCAGCTTTGCCCTGGCCGCTAACCATACAGAACACGTAGTGCTTCGGGGGTTCGAGTTGCCAGGCCGGCTCCTTGTGGCGCGGAGCCGGCGAACCTGCCGGTTGACAGAGCCAGCCTATCAGCCCCTAACAGTCACTCTATTAGATCTCTGTCCAGGCTCGGCTAGTCTTTTCTCTGGCTTGGCCAATTGCGCGAGCGGGCGCTGTGTCAGCACTTGCGTGCAAGACCGCCGGCGCTTGCCGTGGCAGTTTCGCAGGCCCTCGTACAGACCTGATGAGGGGTAGCACGGGCGCACGCGCTCGGCTGAACGAACACCTGGCACAGACCGGAATCTGGATAAACGACCCGAAGGTACACGCAGATGTCGAACGCATCGAAATGCCCGTTCCATCAAACCGCAGGTGGCGGCACCACCAACCGTGACTGGTGGCCTGACCAGCTCAACCTGAGAATTCTTCACCAGCATTCCTCCAAGTCCGACCCGATGGACCCGGGTTTCGATTATGCCAAGGCGTTCAAAAGCCTCGACTTCCAGGCCCTGAAGCAAGACCTGACCGCTCTGATGACCGATTCCCAGGACTGGTGGCCCGCCGACTTCGGCCATTATGGGCCGCTGTTCATCCGCATGGCCTGGCACAGCGCGGGTACCTACCGCATCGGCGATGGCCGGGGTGGTGCTGGTTCGGGTCAGCAGCGCTTCGCCCCGCTCAACAGCTGGCCGGACAACGTCAGCCTGGACAAGGCCCGGCGCCTGCTGTGGCCGATCAAGCAAAAGTACGGCAACAAGATTTCCTGGGCTGACCTGATCGTGCTCACCGGTAACGTCGCCCTTGAATCCATGGGCTTCAAGACCTTCGGCTTTTCCGGCGGCCGCGCTGATGTGTGGGAGCCGGACGAGGATGTGTACTGGGGTTCGGAAAAAGTCTGGCTGGGCGGCGACATTCGTTATGGTAATGAACAGGTCAAGGCCCAGGCGCCGGGCCAGGGTGACCTGGTCGCCGAGCCAGCGAAGCACCCGGAGGAGCAAAGCCGTGCGCTGGGTGGCGAACGCAACCTGGAAAACCCGTTGGCGGCGGTGCAGATGGGCCTGATCTACGTGAACCCGGAGGGCCCGGACGGTAACCCCGACCCGGTCGCCTCAGGCCGGGATATTCGCGAAACCTTCGGCCGCATGGCCATGAACGATGAAGAAACCGTGGCCCTGATCGCCGGCGGGCATGCCTTCGGCAAGACCCATGGCGCCGGCCCTGCCGACAATGTCGGTGCCGAGCCGGAAGCGGCCGGCCTGGAACTGCAAGGCCTGGGCTGGGCCAACCGCTTCGGTACGGGTAAAGGCGCAGATACCATCACCAGCGGTCTGGAAGTTACCTGGACCTCGACCCCCACCCGCTGGAGCAACGAGTACCTCAACAACCTGTTCAACTTCGAATGGGAACTGACCAAGAGCCCGGCAGGCGCACACCAGTGGCGGCCGAAAGACGGCAAAGGGGCAGGCACCGTTCCGGATGCCCACGACCCGGGCAAGCGCCACGCGCCGTCCATGCTCACCTCCGACCTGGCGCTGCGCTTCGACCCGATCTACGAGCCGATCGCCCGCCGCTTCAAGGACAACCCCGAACAGCTGGCGGACGCTTTCGCCCGCGCCTGGTACAAACTGATTCACCGCGACATGGGGCCGCTGGCGCGCTACCTGGGCCCGGAAATGCCCGACGAAGAGCTGCTGTGGCAAGACCCGATTCCCAAAGTCGACCAGCCGTTGGTGGGCGAGCAGGACATTGCGGCGCTCAAGACCCAGGTGCTGGCCGCCGGCCTGAGCGTTGGCGAGTTGGTGGCCACCGCCTGGGCGGCGGCGTCGACCTTCCGCGGCTCGGACAAGCGTGGCGGGGCCAACGGGGGGCGCCTGCGCCTGGCACCGCAGAAGGACTGGCCGGCGAACCAGGGCACGGGCAAGGTGCTGGCAGCGCTGGAAAAGATCCAGGCCGAGTTCAACGCCGGCGGCAAGCAAATCTCCCTGGCCGACCTGATCGTCCTCGCCGGCACGGCTGCAGTGGAAAAGGCTGCCAGGGATGCCGGGCATGACGTGAGCGTGGCCTTCCGCCCGGGACGTGCCGATGCCTCGCAAGCGCAGACCGACGTCGAGTCGTTCGCTGTGCTGGAGCCGCTGGCCGATGGCTTCCGTAACTTCACCAAGGCCCGCTACAGCGTCAAGGCCGAGAAGCTGCTGCTGGACAAGGCCCAGCTGCTGACCCTCACCGCCCCTGAACTGACCGTGCTGATCGGCGGCCTGCGTGTGCTCGGTGCCAACCATGGCGGCAACCAGCAGGGCGTATTCACCGACAAGGTCGGCACCCTGAGCAACGATTTCTTCCGCAACCTGCTCGACATGGGCGTGGAATGGAAGGCGACCTCGGCCGACAACGAGGCATTCGAAGGCCGTGACCGCAAGACCGGGCAGGTGAAATGGAGCGCCAGCCGTGTCGACCTGGTATTCGGCTCGCATGCTCAGTTGCGGGCTTTGAGCGAGGTGTATGGCAGCAGTGATGGCGGTGACAAGTTCGTCAGGGACTTTGTGGCAGCCTGGGAGAAGGTCATGGAGCTGGACCGGTTCGACCTGAAGTAACGGTGGTGCAGCGCAGGGGCGCCTGGCGCCCCTTTCGCGCAGCGCTGGACCATTGCGCCGTTCCTGTGCAAGCTGATGCATGACAGTGATTGCACAGAGAAGGTAACCGTCAGTGACCCCCGAAACCCTGTTGGCAGGTTTGCCAGGCTACGCCCTGGCGCCTGAGTCGATCCAGGTATTGGCCGATGCCAAGGCCTATCACGCTTGCCTGCTCGAGCAGATCCGCACCGCGACCCGACGCATCGTCATCGTCGCGCTGTACCTGCAGCAAGACGAGGCAGGCCAGGAAGTGCTGGATGCGTTGTACCAGGCCAAGGCGGCACGGCCAGGCCTGGATATCACCATCGTGGTCGACTGGTTCCGCGCCCGGCGCGGCCTGCTGGGGGCAGGCCGCCAGCCGGGTAACGCCGCCTGGTACCAGGCCCAGCGCCAGCAGCACGGGCTGGATATCGTGATCCATGGCGTGCCGGTGCAGACCCGCGAGCTGTTCGGGGTGCTGCACCTGAAGGGCAGCATCATCGACGACTGCGTGATCTACACCGGCGCCAGCCTGAACAACGTCTACCTGCACCGCTTCGACCGCTACCGCCTGGACCGCTACCACCTGTTCCACTCGCCAGCCCTGGCCGACGCCATGGTCGACCTGGTCCGGCGCCTGTTGCACCACACCGCCACGCCGCGCCTGGACCTGCCGGCCCAGCCTTCCACCCGCAGCCTGCGCAGCGATATCCGGCGCTTGCGCGCGCGGTTGCGGCGCATGGCTTATGCAGCACCGGCCAGTGTGCCGGGGCAAGGACTGCGCGTGATCCCGCTACTGGGCGTGGGCCGTGGCAACCCGCTGAACCGGGCAGTGTGTGCCTTGCTGGCAGCGGCGCGTACCCAGGTCATCATCAGCACGCCGTATTTCAACCCGCCTCGGGTCTTGATGCGTGAACTCGATCATGCGCTGGAGCGAGGCGTGCGGGTGGAACTGATCGTCGGCGACCGTACGGCCAACGACTTCTATATCGCCCCCGGTGAACCGTTCAGTGCCAGCGGTGCCTTGCCCTATCTCTATGAAGACAACCTGCGTGCCTTCGCCCGGCGTCGCCACGCCGCGATTGCCGGCGGCCAGTTGCAGGTGCGAGTGTGGAACGACCCCGGGCATACCTTCCATGCCAAGGGGGTGTGGGTCGACCAACGCTATTCGTTGTTGACCGGCAATAACCTCAACCCCCGCGGCTTCAACCTGGACCTGGAGAACGGCCTGCTCATCGATGACCCGCACGGCGAATGGCGGGAGTCCCGGGAGGCCGAGCTGGTCGCGCTGCGCCGGCATGCGCCGCGGATCGACCCAGCGCAAGCGCTGGGGAGCAAGGCCGAGCATCCGAAGGAAGTACGCAAGCTCTTGCGTCGGCTACGCTTCAGCCGGTTGGAGCCGTTGATCAAACGGGTCCTTTGAGGTTTCGTTCGTATCTGCTGACTTCCCGGAGAACTGGCGTCCGGTCGTCGACCGGATCGATCGGCAGCCAACTGCTGACAGTCCATTCTTTGGAACACGGTAAAAGGCGCCCACTGAATGGATGCAACCTTCGGCAGTAATTCGTCACGCAGTCAGGTGGTTCGGCAGTTGACGCTGGTCTTTTCCAGCCTGCTGTTGTTGATTTTGCTGCTGGGCCTGGTTTCCTTGTACCGCATCGCCGAGTCACTGGATGCGCGCGAACGAACGCAGAGCCGGTTTCACGCCGAGTCGGCACTGGCTCAATTGCAGAAGAACGAACGCAACTACCTGGTCTCCTATGCCGTGTGGCAAGCCGCATTCGATCACTTGGCTGGCCGCGTGGACCGGCACTGGGCCTACGACGAGGATAACCTGGGCGAGACGCTCTACAGCACTGACGGCTATGAAGGGGTGTTCATCCTGGGTGACGATGGCACCCACTACGCGATGCTGGACGGGCATCTCAGCGAACAACCCTTCGAACGCTACAGCGGCAGCCGCGCCCAGGTTCTGCAACGGGCCCGGCAGGCGACGACGCAGGCGCAACAGGCGGCCTCCGGCTACCTGGTGTTCGATGGCCAGCCGGCGCTGTTCACCGCAGCGGTCATCCGCCCGTCCTCGGCCGGGCAGCCGCTGCCGGCCTCCGGCGCAGTGCTGGTCTTCGTGCGGGTGCTCAGCCCGAAGGTGCTCGGTCAACTGGGGCGCTCTGCCGGGTTGGCCGGCTTTGCCGTGGTTGCCGCAAGCCAGGTGCAGGCAGACCAGGGGCGCGTGCCGCTGGAGGACAGTGGCTACGCCCTGACCTGGCATATCGAGCAGCCGGGGACGGACCTGCTCGAGACGGTCCTGTTGCCCCTGGCCCTGGCGTTGCTGATCATCGCCCTGGTCATGCTGCTGTTCGCCCGCTATGCCATGCGTGCCACCGCCAGCATGGACCGTAGCCACCACGCGCTGGCGGCCTCGAAAGCCGCCCTGGAGTCCAGTGAAGCGCGCTTCAAGGCAGTGGCCGAGGCCGCATCGGACTGGATCTGGGAAACCGATGCGCAGCAGCGCCTGACCTATCTTTCACCGCGCTTTACCGAGCTGACCGGGCATACCCTGGAGCGCTGGCTGCAACGCCCCATCAGCGACCTGTTCGATTGTGACACCGGCCAGGTCGAGACCTGGCTGCACAGCCTCGCCGGCAGCGATTCGACCGGCAGCCTGCGTTGCCAGTACCGGGATCATCAGGAGCAACGCCGGGAGTGCCGGATCGCTGCCAAGGCCATCATCGAACACAAGACCTGCCGGGGTTTCCGCGGTACCTGCACGGACATCACCGACGAAGTGGCGGCCCATGCGCAGGTCCAGCACCTGTCGCTGCACGATGCGCTCACCGGCCTGCCCAACCGCAACAAGCTGTTCCGCTTCCTGGATGATGCCAGGGGCGGGGAGCAGGCGTTGCTGATGCTCGACCTGGACAATTTCAAGCCGATCAACGACAGCCTCGGCCACCCGGCCGGGGACGCCGTGCTGATCGAAGTGGCCCGCAGGCTGGGCCAGGTGACCCGCGACACCGACCTGGTGGCTCGCCTGGGCGGCGACGAGTTCGTCATCGTGCTGGCCCGGCCGGGCAGACACGATGAAGTGGACCGCTTTTGCGCGCGGGTCATCGAAACCCTCAAGCGCCCGATCACCTTCGAGCAACACAAGGTCCAGGTCGGGGTCAGCCTCGGAGTGGTGTTGTCCGCAGAATATCCCGGCTCCGCCAGTGACCTGATCCGTTATGCCGATGTCGCCTTGTACAGCGCGAAGCAGGCCGGCAAGCATACCTGGCGCTACTTCTCGGCACAGTTGAACTCGGCATTGCTGGAAAAGCGCGAGCTGGAGCGTGAATTGCGCGAAGGCATCGCCCGGGGTGAACTGCGCTTGCATTTCCAGCCGCGCTACAAGGTGGACGGTGTGACGGTGGCGTCTGCCGAGGCGCTGGTGCGCTGGCAACACCCGCGGCTTGGTTTGCTGCGGCCTGATCGCTTCATTGCCCTGGCCGAAGAGTCCGACCTGATCGTGCAACTGGGCAACTGGGTGCTTCAGGAAGCTTGCACCCTGGCGCGTGGCTGGCCGCTGGAGATCCTGGTCTCGGTCAACATGTCGCCGGCACAGTTCAGCCGCAGCGACGTGGTGCGGGACGTGGCCGACGCACTGCGGCACACCGGCCTGCCTGCCCACCGCCTGGAGCTGGAGATTACCGAGAACGTCATGCTCAATGACATAGAGGGAGCCCTGCAGACCATGAACGCGTTGAAGGAGCTGGGGGTGCGTCTGAACATGGACGACTTCGGCACGGGCTATTCTTCCCTGGGCTATCTGCGCACCTACCCGTTCGACAGCATCAAGATCGACAAGCGTTTCGTCCAGTCGCTGGGCACCAGCAGCAGTGATCGCAGCGTGGTGCAGGCTATCATCAACCTGGGCAATGCGATGGGCATGACGGTCACCGCCGAAGGCGTGGAGACCGCAGAACAGCTGGCCTTGCTTTGCGATGACCAGTGCCATGAGGTGCAGGGTTACCTGCTTAGCCGGCCGGTGGAAAACCGCGCGTTGATGCAACTGATGGGTGCCGCCGAAGGGGTAGATCGTGGCGTGTCCTGACGGCTGCGCTCGGATGACCTGGCGTGCAGGTCAGCGTCGGTCAGTGTGATATATCCGTGCCATCATCTTTGTCGTACACTCCGGCCACCGCGTTCACAAGGAGTGTGCACCATGCGTCCTGCCATCTGCCTGGCCCTGGTCTTGGTTGTGTTGCAGTTGCCGCTGGCGGTTGCCAGTGAAGCAGCAGGCGACCCATTGCTGGACGCGCCATCCCGCAGCGATGCAGGCACCGGGCAGAATGCCCGCGGTGTGCTGCGCGCTCGCGATCACGCGGTCCTGGCCAGTGAACTGGCCGGGCGCATCGTCGAGATGCCCTATGCAGAAGGTGAAGACTTCAAGAAGGGCAGTACCCTGGCGCGCTTCGATTGCGCTGCTTACCAGGCCCAGCTCAACGCCGCCCAGGCGGCGGTACGCGCTTCCCGGGAGGAACTCGACCACAATCGGCAACTGGCCGCCCTCAAGTCGGTCGGCCGCTACGAGGTTTCCCTGGCCGAGGCCAGGCAGGCCCAAGCCCAGGCCGAAGCGCAGGTGTACCAGGTGCAGGTCAGGCGCTGCGTGGTCAATGCACCGTTCGATGGCCGTGTGGTGCAACGCCGTGCCCAGCCACACGAAAGCGTACCCAGCGGGGCGCCGCTGCTGGAAGTGGTGGACAACCGCTCGCTGGAGATTCAGCTGCTGGTACCATCGAACTGGCTCGCACGTCTCAAGCCTGGCCAACCTTTCCAGTTCACCCCGGATGAAACCGGCCGACCGCTGCAGGCGCAGGTCAAGCGCGTGGGGGCGCGGATCGATGAAGGCAGCCAGACCCTGCTGCTGATCGGCGAACTGCCGCGAGACGCCCAAGGGTTGTTGGCGGGCATGAGCGGTACGGCCATTTTCCCGGAACAACCATGACGGCCGCCGCCAACGGCATGGCTGAGCATGCCTTCGCCCGGTTTCTGGGGCTGGAACGGCAGGCTCGCCAAGCTGCCAGCAGCGAGCAGTTGGCCTATGCCATGGTCAACGATGGCCAGGCGCTGTTTGGCTTTCGCCATGCCGCGCTGTTGATCGAAGGCAAGGTCCAGGCCCTGACTGGTATCAGCGTGGTGGAAAGCAATGCGCCATTCGTGGCCTTTGTCGAGCGCGCCGCCAGGCAGTTGCAGGCCGCAGGTGCTGCTGATGCCGCCGCAGCGGTCAACCCGGCGATACTCGATGCGCAGGTGCGCGACGACTGGCAGGCTTTGTCTGCTGTGCAGGCTTTCTGGCTGCCGTTGCACAACCGTGAAGGGCAAACCTTCGGCGGCCTGTGGCTGGCACGCGATAACCCGTTCAACGCTGCCGAGCAAGCCCTGCTGGTGCACCTGGCAGAAGCCTATGGCCATGCCTGGCAGGCCTTGCGCCCGGCGCGCCCCTGGCGCCTGCGCTGGCCACGGCGGCGCCTGCTGGCGCTTGTGGCGCTGGCCGTGGTGGTGCTGTGCATACCGGTACGTCAGTCGGTGCTGGCGCCCGCCGAGGTGGTGCCGCGCGGTGGCCAGGTGGTGGCCGCGCCGCTGGACGGTGTCATTGCCGAGTTCCGGGTCAAACCCAACCAGACGGTCACCGCCGGTGAACTGTTGGTGCGTTTCGACGATACCTCGCTCAAGGCGCAGGCGGATGTTGCCGAGCGTACCTTGGGGGTTGCCGAGGCCGAGCTCAAAGCCAGCACCCAGCGCGCATTCTCCGATGCTGATTCCAGTGCGCGCCTCGACCTGCTGGCTGCACGGGTCGAGCAGAAGCGCGCCGAGCTCGACTACGCCCGCCAGTTGCTGGCACGCAGCGAAGTGCGCGCCGAGCGGGATGGCATTGCCGTGTTCGCCGACGCCCAGCGCTGGACGGGCAAGCCGGTGCAGACCGGCGAGCGCCTGCTGCAACTGGCCGATCCCGCCAAGGCCGAGCTGCGCATGGAGTTGCCGGTGGGTGACGCCATCGCCCTGCAACCGGGGGCCGAGGTGGCGCTGTTCCTGGACAGCGATCCGTTGCACCGGCACCCCGCGCAGCTCGAGCGTGCTGCCTACGAAGCCCAGGCCACGGCTGCCGGGCAGTTGGCCTATCGGCTGGACGCGGCGTTCGTCGAGGCGCCGCCACGCATCGGCCTGCGTGGCACCGCCAAGCTGTATGGCGAGCGTGCGCCGCTGGCCTATTACCTGCTGCGCCGCCCGCTGGCGGCCGCGCGCCAAGGGCTGGGCTGGTGATGCTGCCGGCCCTGCGAGCCGACTTGCAACTGTCGCCGGCGGCCGCGGCGCTGGACGGTTCAGTGCAATGGACCTTGGCCGACCCTCTGCGCGGCCGTTACTTCAAGCTCGGCGCAGCCGCGGTGCGCTTGTTGCACCACTGGGGCCTGGGCGATCCGCAGCAGGTACTGGCGGCGGCCAATGCCGAACCAGGCGCGCGACTGCAAGCCGACGAACTGGACGCCCTGCGAGCGTTCCTTGCTCAACATGACCTGCTGACCGCGCAGGATGCCGACCAGCGTCAGAGCTACGCCAGCAAAGCCGCGGCCACCCGGCAGAGCGTCTGGAAGAAGGCGCTGCACCAGTACTTGTTCTTCCGTATCCCGTTGTGGCGTCCGGACGCTTTCCTCAATCGCACTTGGCCGCTGCTCGAGCGCCATGCCGGCTGGCTGCTGCGCTTTGGTCTGCCCGCGTTGCTGCTACTCGGCGTATTCCTGATGGCTCGCGACTGGTCGCGTTTCATCGCTACCTTCCCGCACCTGTTCAGCCTGGGCGGCATGTTGGTCTTCGGCCTGGCCCTGGCCTTTGCCAAGCTTTGCCACGAGTTCGGCCATGCCTATATGGCCAAGCGGGCCGGCTGTCGGGTGCAGAGCATGGGGTTGGCCTTCATGGTGATGCTGCCGATGTTCTATACCGACGTCAGTGATGCCTGGCGGGTAAGTGATCGGCGTTCGCGGCTGCTGATCGATGCCGGGGGCATCTTCGCCGAACTGGTCCTGGCGGTGCTGGCCCTGCTGGCCTGGTCGCTGCTGCCCGATGGGCCGCTGCGCACGGCAGCGTTCATGCTCGCCAGCGCCACCTGGATCACTACCTTGCTGGTCAACCTCAACCCGTTCATGCGCTTCGACGGTTACTTCCTGGTCAGTGACCTGTGGGGCGTCGAGAACCTGCAGCAACGCGCCTTCGCCCTGTGCCGCTGGCGCCTGCGCGAGGCGCTGTTCGGCTACGGCGATGCCAAGCCCGAGCCTTGGCCCGAAGGCCTGCACAAGCGCCTGCTGGTGTGGGGTTATGGTGCCTGGTTGTGGCGTGCGGTGTTGTTCTTCGGTATTGCCCTGGCGGTGTACCACCTGTTTTTCAAGCTGCTGGGCATTTTCCTGATGCTGGTCGAACTGGCGTGGTTCATCGGCCTGCCAGTGTGCAAGGAAGTGCAGCAGTGGTGGCAGCGGCGCGGCCGGGCACAACCGCACAAGGCCCTGCGCAGTGGCCTTGGGTTGTTGCTGCTGCTGGCGCTGCTGGTCGTGCCGTGGCGCGGTGCGGTGGAAGTGCCGGCAATGCTCGAAGCGTCCCGCGTGAGTGCCTTGCACGCCCCGCTGGCGGCGCGCTTGAAGCGTTTGCTGGTACAGGATGGCCAGCAGGTCAGCCAGGGCCAATTGCTACTGGAGCTGGAATCGCCCGACCTGGATTCGCGCCAGGCGATCGTTCGCCGTGAAATTCAGACTCTCCAGTTGCTGCTGCGCCGGCAGTCCGGGCGCAGTGCCACCGCCGGCGACGCTGGCGTGCTCGAGCAGCAACTGGCCGAAGCGGTGGCGGAGTTCCGCGGCCTGGCCGCGCAGCGTCAACGGCTACTGCTGCGCGCCCCTTACGACGGGGTGGTGCGCGACCTGCCGGCTGGGCTGGCGGCAGGGCAATGGCTGAATACCGCCCAACCCCTGGGGCGTATCGTCGAGCCTGGGGTGCGCTTGCGTGGTTACCTGGCCGAGGCCGAGTTGTGGCGAGTGGCGGCGGGCATCGAAGGCCGTTTCATTGCTGATGACCCATTGCGTGCGGCAGTGCCAGTGCGCCTGGAACAGGTAGATGCCACCGGGGCGACTTACCTCGAACTGGAAGCCTTGGCTTCTGATCGCCACGGCCCGATTGCCGTGCGCCGCGACAGCCAGCAGCGCGCGCAACCGCTACACGCGCAGTACGGCGTATGGCTGAGCCCAATGATAGCAAGCGCCGACGTTGCTCAGCCGCTGCGCGGCGTGGTGGTGCTCGACGGTGCCCGCGAGTCGTTGCTGCAAGCAGCCTGGCGCCGGTTGGCAGCGCTGGGCGTGCGTGAGAGTGGTTTCTAGAACTGTCCGGTTGAAGGAGTGCCCATGCCCGAACTGCTGTTGCCACGCTGCGCTCGCCTCGACCTGGCCATCGACCTGCCGGCAGTGCTGACGGCACTCCAACGGGTAGCCTGCGATGCCTGGCAGCCGCACTTCAACAGCGGCTACCACCAGGGCGACTGGAGCGGCGTGGCCCTGGTGGCCGCCGAAGATGCCGTTGTGCCGCTTGCTCCCGGTCAGGGCGCTGCGCTGCGGTTGGCCTGGTGGCAGCGAGAAGCGGCCTGGGAGGCGCTGCTCGCGCCGTTTGCCAGCTCGCTACGCGCTGCCCGTCTGCTGCGCCTGGGGGCGGGCGCGCGCATCCATGAGCACCGTGACCCGGACTTGGGCCGGCCAGGCGGCTGCCTGCGCTTGCATGTGCCGTTGCTCAGCCCGGCCGGCGTGGAATTTCTGGTCGATGACTTGCAAGTGCCCATGCGTCCAGGCGAGTGCTGGTTCATCGACCTGTCACGACCACACCGGGTCGACAACCCAGGGCCAGGTGAGCGCATTCACCTGGTGCTCGATTGCCTGCCAGATCCGTGGCTGCTGACCCTGATCGAAAGTGGCCGTGCACAGACCCCAGGCTTGTGCCTGGGCAGGGCGGGGCAGGCGTTCGAAGATTTTCGCCAGCAGGTGGCGCGGGACCCGGCCCTGGCCGCTCGTCTGCAGGCCCATCAGCAAGCCCAGGCCTTCGTGGCCGAGGCCATCCGCCTTGGCGCAACCCTGGGGCTGGCATTTTCCGAGGCCGAAGTGCTCAGCGCCATGCGCCGGGGCCGGCAAGCATGGAGCGAGCAATGGCGAGCCTGAATTACGCGGCTGATTTCCACGGTTGGCTGCCCATCCGCCTGTGGCGCAAGGACGGCGACTGGCGGGTGGACTGGTGCTGGTTCGGTGAGCGTCACCTGAGCAAGCCGTTTTTCCGTGACGAGGTCGACCTGGCCCTGCGCCTGCCGTTCAACCAGGCGCTGCGCCGTGACAGCGATATCCAGGCGCTGCTTGACTGGCACGCATGCAGCCCGGGCCTGGCACCATCGGCCTTGCTGTTCCACGCCTCGCGTTGTGGCTCGACCTTGGTGGCGCAGTTGTTGGCCAGCCAGGTGCACAACATCGTGCTGTCCGAGCCACCGCCACTGGACAGCCTGTTACGCGCGCCGCTGCAGGATGCCGCTGCCGCAGCCTGGCAGGACGCAGCGCTGCAGGCGTTATTGTCCGCCTACGGCCAGCGCCGCCGGGGCGATGAGCGCCAGTTACTGGTCAAGCTCGATGCCTGGAACGTGTTCGACGCTCCCGTGCTGGCGGCGTTGTATCCGCAGGTGCCACGGCTGTTCCTGTACCGCGACCCGCTGGAGATTGTCGCCTCGCAGTTGCGTCAGGCGGGCATGCAACGGGTCCCGGGCCTGCTCGGGCCGTCGGCTTTCGATGTGCTGTTGCCGCAGGCCGGGGCCATGGGCGTGGTGGAATACACCTGCAGAATGGTCGGCGAAATCCTCAACGCAGGGCTGACGTTGTGCCGGCAGCATGGCGGTATTGCGGTCAACTACAACGAATTGCCCGATGCAACCTGGGGCCGGCTTGGCCTGCTGCTGGGGCTGGCACCCGGCGCTGAGCAAACCTTGCGCCAGGTGGCAGCCTTCGATGCCAAGCAACCGGCGATGAACTTCAGCGCCGACAGCCAGCGCAAACGCCAGGAAGCCAGCGAAGCGGTGCGCGAGGGTGTGCGGCAATGGGCCATGGAACCGTACAACGCCCTGGAAGGCCTGCGCTTGAGCCAGGCGCAGGCGCAGGCGGGGGGGAACCCTCGAACAACTGTTTGATAAAAGTGCATAGCGAGCCTGATGGAATGGTGGCGATTTGCCGCGGAGTTCGGCTACGCTGTTTCCGATATGCAGGGCATCCACAGGATGTGCGCCCCTTCCCAAGGGGCTGACTATTGCAAGGACGCGACACCATGGCCAGCTTCGACGTGCACCTGCGCCCCATCACCGACGCCGACCAAGCGTTCCTGCGCACCCTCTACGGCACCACCCGGGCTGACGAAGTCGCCATGCTGCCGTGGGACCAGGCTGTCATCGAGACGTTTCTCGAGCAACAGTTCAAGGCCCAGCACGCCCATTATCAGACGCATTTTGCCGACGCCGATTTCTCCCTCATCGAAATCGCCGGTGAAGCGATCGGCCGCGCCTACCTGCTGTGGGCCGACAGCCATCTGCAAATCATCGATACCGCCCTGATGCCTGCCTGGCGTGGCCGGGGCATCGGCAGCGGGCTGATCCGCCAGTGGTTGGCGCAGGCCGATCGACAAGGCCTCAGTGTCGGCCTGCACGTGACCTTGCACAATCCGGCGCTGCGCCTGTACCAGCGCAACGGTTTCGAAGTGGTTGGCGACAACGGCCTGTACCTGGAGATGCGCCGGCCGGCGCTCACGGTTTTTCACGTCGACAGGCCTGCCTGACGACGCGCGTCAAATTCCGCGGGGCTGTGTGGCCCGCTCTATAGCGTAGTCATAGGAGATCGGAAAATGAGTGAGCCATTCCTCGGTGAGATCAGGATGTTCGCCGGCAATTTCGCGCCGCGTGGCTGGGCGCAGTGCCAAGGGCAGCTGTTGAGCATCGCGCAGAACAGCGCGCTGTTCGCCATCCTCGGTACCACCTATGGCGGCAATGGCCAGACCACGTTCGGCCTGCCTGACCTGCGCGGCCGCATGCCCGTTGGCGTGGGTACCGGGCCGGGTCTGCCGACTGTGGACCAGGGGGAAATGGCCGGGGTCAACCAGGTGAGCCTGCTGCCGCAGAACCTGCCGCCCATCACCGTGGCGATCCCCGCCAGCAAAGCCAGTGTCGCCATCCCGGCGGTTGTCACCGATGCCAACCTCGGTGAGCCCACCACCGCCAGCGTGCTGGCCACACCTTACGACACCACCGGTTCGGGAGCGGCAGCGAGCATCTATTCCGATGCCGCCGCCAGCACCACCCTGAAGCCGTTCGATGCCAACATTCCGGCGGTGAACGTGGTGGCGGGCGGCAGCTCGATCCCTGTCCCGGTACAAGCGCCTTACCTGGGCATGAACTTCATCATTGCCCTGGAAGGCATCTTCCCGAGCCGCAACTGATCCAGGGCGGAACAGCATCGCGGGGCTGTTTGCTGCCCTGCGATGCCTGGGGGCCGATTACAAGCACGCCGCTGCACGGGCACAACGACAGGAACAACCAGCCGCAAGGCTGACTGAGGTCGACATGGCTTTCTGGAAACGCAACCGTTCGCACGCACAACCCACTGTTTCCGTGAACCGTCCGAGCCTCATCCAGGCGCTGGAACCGCGCATGATGTTTGACGCCTCGGTAGCCGTGGTCGCCGACCAGGGCGCCCAGGCCGTGGAAGCCGCAACGGCCAAGGACCCCAGCCTGGCCAGCGATGCGAGCAGCACGCCGGACACTGAAGCTGCGCACCAGGTCGCCCCCGCAACGGCGCCGGCCAGCACTGCTGCGGGCAGCCACGAAGTGGTGTTCATCGACTCCGCCGTCAGTGACTACCAGAAGCTGATTGCCGGCCTTCCCGCAGGGGTCGAGGTGGTGGTGCTGGAAAACGGCAAGGATGGTTTCAGGCAGATTGCCGATTACCTCGATGGCCGTAGCGACGTGACCAGCATCGATATCATCAGCCACGGTGACAGTGGCTACGTCTACCTGGCCGGCAATGCCGTGTGGACCAACCAGTTGGCCAGCCACGCCAGCGACCTGGCGCGCATCGGCGCCAGCCTGGCGGAGGGTGGCGACATTCGTTTCTTCGCCTGTAACACCGGCGCAGGCAGCGATGGCCAGCTATTCGTTGACCAGGTGGCGCGGCTCACCGGCGCCGATGTCGGCGCTTCGGCCAATGCCACCGGCAATCGCGCCGGCGAGGACTGGCAGCTGGAAACCGTCTCCGGGGTGCTGGCGACAGATACGGGCGTGCAGCGCGGTGACCTGTCGGCGTTCACCACCTCGCTGGCGACCATTACCGTTACCGACACCGATGCATCTTCCACGGCGCTCAACGGCAAGGTGTCGTTGGCCGAGGCCATCCAGGCGGCCAACACGGATGCTGCGGTGGATGGCTCCAGCGCCGGCAGCGGCAGCGATATCATTGTCTTCCACCAGACGCTGAAAGGGCACACCATCCGCTGGTCCACGGCTTCAGCGCTGTTGGTTGCCAGCAATATCACCATCAACGGCGACGTCGATGGTGACCGCCAGGGCGATATCATCCTCAGCGGCGATGTCAACAACAATGGTTTGCGCGATGCGGTCGAATCGTCGGGCCTGCAGAGTAACAGCGGCGGTGCGTTGACCGTACGCAACCTGGACTTCCGCTATTTCTCCGGTAACTTGACCGGCGGTGCAATCCGGGCCAACTCGGGCTCGATCACCGTCGAAGATTCGAACTTCCAGGACAACGCCGGTGCCGTGATCAACTCGGCGACCACGGTAGGCTCCACGGTGATCGTGCGCAACACCACCATTCACGACAACGATGGCAGTATCGTCAACGCTACGGCCATGTCGTCACTGGTCCGCCTGGGTGGGGCCAACAACCACGTGCTGGAAAACGTGGCGATCTACGACAACATCGGCGAATACGGTGCCACTGGCGTCGTCGCCGCCGGTGCAGTGATCGTGCTGAACAATACCGGCGGCTCGGTGAGCATCGTCAACAGCACCATTGCCAACAACATCTTCAGCACCAGCACCGGCACGATCAGCTCGGCCGGTCTTGGTTGGTCTTCGGGCAGCGCTGGCACGGTGACGGTGCAGAACAGCATCCTTACCGGCAACACCGTCAACGGCGTCGCGCTGGATGCCGCCACCAACAACGGCAGCGGTGGCGGCTATACCAGCACCACCAACCTGATCGGCGTTTCGGTCGACTTCGTCAACGCTGCAGGCGGTGACTACCGCCTGGCCTCGACCGCCAGCAATGCGATCGACCAGGGCACTGCTGCCGGTGCCACGCTCACCGACCTGCGCGGCTTTGTCCGGCCGCGTGGCGCCGGGGTGGACATCGGTGCCTACGAGGTGCTGTATGCCGCCCCGCCCGTGGTCGACCTGGACACCACCACCGGCGGTAACGACAGCACGGTGAACTTCGCCGGCACGCCGGTGGCGATCGTACCCAACCTCAGCCTCACCCAGACCGATGGCGACACCCAGGTCAGCGGCGCTACCCTGACCCTGAGCGGTGTGGTGGATGTCGGCAACGAAACCCTCTCACTGAGTGCCGGGCAGATTGCCAGCGCAGCCAGCTTCGGCATCACTGTCAGCGGGTCGGGCAGCACGGTGCTGACGCTGAGCGGTGTCGCCACCTTGGCGCAATACCGCGCGGTGCTCGCCGCGGTAACCTACGGCAACGCTGCCGTGGCCTACACCAGCGGTACCCGTAGCGTGGCGGTCAGCGTCAACGACGACATGGGCAGTACCAGCCGCACAGCCTCGGTGGTGGTGCAGCCGCTCAATAGTGTGCCGGTGATCGGCAACCTCAATGGTGACGGCGTCACCTTCACTCAGGGCAGCGGCGCGGTGCTGATCGACAGCGGTGGCAATGCCACGGTCAGCGACAGCGATTCCGCCGATTTCGCCGGTGGCAACCTGACCGTGGCGATCAGCGCCAATGGCGTGGCCAGCGAGGATGTGCTGGGGCTGCGCAACCAGGGCACTGGCGCCGGGCAGATCGGTGTCAGTGGCAGCACGGTGAGCTATGGCGGGGTCACCATCGGCAGCGTGACTGGAGGCAGCGGTGGGGCCAACCTGGTGGTTACGTTCAACGCCAATGCCAATGCGGCGGCAGTGCAGGCACTGGTGCGCAACCTCACCTACGAAAACAGCAATGCCGGCAACGCCATCGGCCAGGCCAGCCGCACCCTGAGCATCACCCTCAATGACGGTGACGGGGGCACATCCGCTGCAGCTGCGGTGCAGGTGGCGATCCAGGAAACCATTGCCCCGACTGCCACGATCAGCATCAGCGACACGGCCTTGAAAATTGGCGACACGGCCACCGTGACCATCACCTTCAGCGAGGCGGTGAGCGGCCTGACCCTCGCTGACCTGAGCGTGGCCAACGGTAGCCTGAGCGGCCTCGCCAGTTCTGACGGCGGTATCACCTGGACCGCGATCCTGACGCCGAGCAGCAATGTCAGTGATGCCAGCAACCTGATCACCCTGGACAACACCGGGGTCAGTGACCTTGCCGGCAATGCCGGCAGCGGCACCACCGATTCGAACAACTATGCCATCGATACCTTGCGCCCGACCGCCACCATCGTGGTAGCCGACAGCGCCTTGCGGGCCGGCGAGACATCGCTGGTCACCCTTACCTTCAGCGAGGCAGTAAGCGGTCTTGCCGTTGCCGACCTGAGCGTGGCCAACGGTAGCCTGAGCGGCCTCTCCAGCGCCGATGGTGGTATCACCTGGACCGCCACCCTGACCCCGGGCAGCAACGTCAGCGACACCAGCAACCTGATCACCCTGGATAACACCGGGGTGACCGACGTGGCTGGCAATAGTGGCAGCGGCACCACCAGCTCCAACAACTACGCCGTCGACACCCAGCGCCCGACCGCGACCATCGTGGTGGCTGACAGCGCCCTGCGCATCGGCGAGACCACCACGGTGACCATCACCTTCAGCGAGGCGGTAAGCGGTTTTACCCTTGCCGACCTCAGCGTCGCCAACGGCGCGTTGAGCGGGCTCGCCAGCGCGGACGGCGGCATCACCTGGACCGCGACCCTGACGCCGGACAGCAGCGTCAGCGATACCAGCAACCTGATCACCCTGGATAACTCCGGGGTGACCGACGTGGCTGGCAATAGCGGCAGCGGCACCACCAGTTCCAACAACTACGCCATCGACACCCAGCGCCCGACCGCGACCATCGTGGTGGCTGACAGCACCCTGCGCATCGGCGAGACCACCACGGTGATCATCACCTTCAGCGAGGCGGTAAGCGCTTTTACCCTTGCCGACCTGAGCGTGGCCAACGCTAGCCTGAGCGGTCTCGCCAGCGCCGACGGTGGCGTTACCTGGACCGCGACCCTGACCCCAAGCAGCAACGTCAGTGATGCCAGCAACCTCATCACGCTCGACAATACCGGGGTAATCGACGTGGCGGGCAATGGCGGCAGCGGCACGACAGACTCGAACAACTACGCCATCGACACCCAGCGCCCGACTGCTGTGATTACGGTCGCCGACACCACCCTCACGGTCGGCGAGACCACCACGGTCACCATCACTTTCAATGAAGCGGTGACCGGCTTGAGCACCGCCGACCTGACGGTGGCCAATGGCACCCTTGGCGGGCTGAGCAGCGTCGATGGCGGCGTCACCTGGACCGCCACCCTGACGCCTGCCAGCGGGATCAGCGACACCAGCAACCTCATCACCCTGGACAATACCGGTGTCGCCGACCTGGCCGGCAACGCGGGGCTTGGCAGCACTCAGTCAGCCAACTACATCGTCAACACCGTGGCCCCCACCGCCACTGTCGTAGTAGCCGACAATGCGCTGAGCGTGGGCGAGACCACGCTGGTCGTCATTACCTTCAGCGAAGCAGTGACTGGTTTCGACAACAGCGACCTCAGCGTGAGCAACGGCACCTTGAGTGCCGTGAGCAGCAGCGACGGCGGCATTACCTGGACGGCGACATTCACCCCGACCAGCAATGTCGAGGACGCGAGCAACCTCATCACCCTGGACAACAGCGGTGTGGTAGGCGCCAGCTCTGGCAATGCCGGGGTCGGCAGTACCGACTCCAACAACTTTGCCATCGACACCCAGCGCCCGACGGCCAGCATCGTGGTTGCCGATAGCCAGCTGGGCATCGGCCAGACCAGCCTGGTGACCATCAGCTTCAGCGAAGCGGTGAGCGGCTTCACGCTTGCTGACCTGACGGTGGCCAATGGCACCTTGAGTGGGCTGAGCAGCGTCGATGGTGGCGTGACCTGGACCGCGACCCTGACGCCGGCCAGCGGGATCACCGACACCAGCAACCTCATCACCCTGGACAACAGCGGCGTGTCCGACGCGGCGGGCAACGCCGGCAGCGGCAGTACCGCTTCGAACAACTACAGCATCGATAGCCAGCGCCCGACGGCGACCATCGTGCTGGCCGACAGTGCGTTGCGTGCCGGCGAGACGACCCAGGTCACCATCACCTTCAGCGAAGCGGTGAACGGCCTCGACCTGGCCGACCTCAGCGCGCAGAACGGCACCCTGGCCAACCTGGCCAGCAGCGACGGCGGCATCACCTGGACCGCGACCTTTACCCCGGCGCTGGCGGTGCAGGATGCCAGCAACGTCATCAGCCTGAACAACAGCGGCATCGCCGACCTGGCCGGCAACGTCGGCACCGGCACCACCCAGTCGGCCAATTACACGGTCAATACCGTGCTGCCCAGTGCCACCATCGTGGTCGCCGATAACGCGCTGCGTGCCGGTGAGTCGAGCCTGGTGACCATCACCTTCAGCGAGGCGGTGAGCGGCTTCGACAACAGCGACCTGAGCGTGAGCAACGGCAGCTTGAGTGCCGTGAGCAGCAGCGATGGCGGCGTGACCTGGACGGCGACGTTCACCCCGGCCGCCAACGTCGAGGACGCCAGCAACCTCATCAGCCTGGACAACAGCGGCGTGGTCGGCGCCTCCGGCAATGCCGGGGTCGGCACCACGGACTCCAACAACTATGCCATCGACACCCAGCGCCCAGCGGCCAGCATCGTGGTTGCCAACAGCAGCCTGGGCGCCGGCCAGACCAGCCTGGTGACCATCACGTTCAACGAGGCGGTTAGCGGCCTGTCCCTGGCCCAGCTCCAGGCCGATGACGGCGTGCTGAGCAGCCTGGCCAGCAGCGATGGCGGTATCACCTGGACGGCCATCTTGACCCCGAGCACCGGCAGCCAGAGCAACGGCAACCGGGTGCACCTGGACACCAGCGCGGTCACCGACGCCCAAGGCAACCACGGCGACAGCACGGCGCAGTCCAATGCCTATCTCGTCGATACCCGTGCGCCGAGCGTGACCAGCGTCGGCGGGCCGGTTGCTGGCGTGACCTACAATGTCGGCGATGCGTTGGTGTTCGTGGTCAATGCCAGCGAGGCAGTCGAGGTCAATGGCGCTCCGCGGCTGCTGCTGGACCTGGGCGGGCGCGCGGTCTACGCCGAGCTGGTGGCCGGTGCGGGCACGGCGACCCTGGTATTCCAGTACATCGTCCAGGCCGGCGACAACGACAGCGACGGTATCAGCGTGACGGGCCTGGCGGCCAACGGTGCGAGCTTGAACGATGCACTGGGCAATGCCATGAACCTTACCTTGAACAACATTGCCGATATGCGCCAGGTGCTGGTCGACACCCAGGCACCGACCGCGCTTGCCATCGTCACGCTCGACCCATCGCCAAGCAATGCACAGAGCGTGCGCTTCACCGTGACCTTCAGCGAACGCGTCAATGGCGTGGACCTGAGTGACTTCAGCCTGGCCAGCAGCGGTTCCGCCAGCGGTACGTTGAGCGGCCTGCGCCAGCTCGGCGAAGGTGTCTACGAAATCACCGTCAGTGGCGTGAGCGGCACCGGCACCTTGGGGCTGAACCTCAAGGCCAGCGGTACCGGCATCAGCGACGTCGCCGGCAACCTGCTCGGTGGCGGCCTGGTGGGCGCGGCCTACAGCATCGATCGCGACGCGCCCACGGTAAGCAGTGTCGGCGTGCCGGCCGGGGTCGCCTACAACGCGGGTGATGTCCTGACCTTCGTGGTCAATACCAGCGAAGCGGTCATCGTCGATGGCGTTCCACAGCTGGCGCTGGACATCGGCGGGCGTACGGTGTTTGCCGATTTCGTCGCCGGATCGGCGACCACCACGCTGGTGTTCCAGTACCGCATCCAGGCCGGCGACAACGATGCCGATGGCGTGCAGGTACTGGGCCTTTCGGCCAATGGTGCGACCCTGCACGACGCGCTCGGCAATGCGCTGAACCCGGGGCTCAATGCAGTGGGGGACAGCGCCGGAGTGACTGTCGACACGCGTCTGCCAAGCGTCGAGTCGATCGTCCCGGTTGCGCTTTCCACGCCCGGCAGCCAAGCGTTCACGGTCACCTTCAGCGAGGAGGTCAGGGGTGTCGACCTGGCTGATTTCCAACTGGTAGCGACCGGCAGTGCCACGGGCACCTTGCAATCGCTGGTGCGTATCGACGGCCATACCTGGCAGGTCAATGTCGCTGCAGTGGCGGGTAGCGGCACGCTGGCACTGGCGCTGAAAGCCGATGACACAGGCATCAGTGATATTGCCGGGAATGCCCTGGTGGGCGGTTTCAGCGGCCAGGGCCAGCCATTGCCGTCCAGCGATGGCGACCCAGAGTACCGTGCCTATCCGCCTGCCAAAGCGGGCCTTCCCGGCTCGACTGCAGCGGTGCTCGCGCCGCTTGCAGCGCCGCTGCCGCCGTTCCAGTCGCCGCTGGTGCCGCCGCCATTGTTCGAGGTGCCGAGCCCGGGCGGTGGCTTACCGACTGTTGGCGATATCTTCATTGGCAATGGCGCCTTGGCGCCAAGCTACCTGGCCCAGGTTTTCGTGGGCCAGCAGCATGCCCTCGGCGATGGTTCCGGCGCGGGCTTCCTCGGCTTCGGCGGCGGCGATGCCAATGTGTTCGGGGCCAGCAGCCTGGCCAATATCTTCGACAAGATGCTGCCGGATGACGGCGGCCAGTACGAGCTGAACGGGGGTAAACCATGGCGCCAAGGCGCCGAGGCCGGGGCAGGCAAGGGCCTGTCCGGGGCACCGACCCTCAGCCAGCAATTGCAGGCATACAGGGACAATGAGCAGCGCCAGGTCAGCAAGCTGGCCCAGGCGCTGGGACAGATCAAGGCAGCTATCCCTCAGGCGTGAGCGTCGGCCATGAGGGGCGACAAGACCAGAAAAACAAGCAATTTGCCGTGCCAAAGGGGGCGGAAGGGATGAGTAGAGCGTCAAGGATATTTGCGGTGAGCCTGTTGGCGTTGGCGGTGACCGGCTGTGCCGTCAAGACCCAGCCGATCGAGCGCAGCGTCAGCGAGCAACGGGCACGCCAGGACCTGGCCAGCATGTTCAAGGGCCAGGAGGCGTTGCAAGGCCCGCTGACACTGCACCAGGCGATGGCCCGGGCAGTCAAGTACAACCTGGAAGCTCGCCTGAAGGTGATGGAAGAAGCCCTGGCCCAGCGTCAGGTGGACCTGGCCACGTTCGACATGCTGCCCCGTATGGCAGCCTCCGCGGGCTATGCCGGGCGTAGCAACGTCAGCGCTTCCAGCAGCCGCAGCGTGCTGACCAATACCCAATCCCTGGAACCCTCGACTTCCCAGGACCGCGACCGGGACGTGGCCGACCTGACCATGGTCTGGAACGTGCTGGATTTCGGCGTCAGCTATGTCAGTGCCAAGCAACAGGGCGACCAGCGCCTGATCGTGCAGGAGCGCCGCCGCAAGGTGGTACAGACCATCATTCAGGACGTGCGTTCGGCGTACTGGCGGGCAGTGGCCGCCGAGCGCCTGCTCAAGCAGATCGACACCTTGATGGCGCGGGTCGAGCAGGCTCGCGACAACAGCCAGCGCATGGGCGACCAGCGTATTGGTGACCCGATCCAGGCGTTGACCTACCAGCGGTCGCTGATCGAGGCGACCCGCCAGCTGGAAGAGCAGCGACGGGCCTTGTCGCTGGCCAAGACCGAACTGGGCGCGTTGATCAACCTGCCGCCGGGCAGTGAACTGACCCTGGCGGAGAACACCGATTATGCCGTGCCCGAGTTGAAGGTGGGCCTGGACAGCCTGGAACAGCAGGCCTTGGCATCGCGCCCGGAACTGCGCGAGCAGGACTACCAGGCGCGCATCAGCGCCGCCGAGGTGCGCAAATCGATGCTGCGCATGTTGCCGGGGCTGGAGTTCTCCGCTGGTGGCCATTACGACAGCAACAGCTTCCTGACCAACCAGCACTGGGCCGACTATGGTGTGAAGATCACCTGGAACCTGTTCAATGTGCTGTCTGGCCCAGCCTCGATCGATGTGGCCAAGGCTGGCGAACAGGTGGTCGAGGCTCGCCGCCAGGCGATGTCGATGGCCATCCTCGCCCAGCTGTACGTGGCCAATGCCAACTTCAGCGAGGCCCGCCGGCAATTCGCCACGAGCCAGCAACTGGTTGTTCTCGACCAGCAGATCGTCGAGCAACTGCGCAACCGCCATCAGGCCGAAGGCATTGGCGAGCTGGAGCTGATCCAGGGCGAGCTGAACGCCTTGCAGGCGGATCTGCGCCGCGACCTGGCCTATGCCGAGTTACGTAACAGCTATGGCCAATTGTTCGCCAGTGCCGGGCTTGACCCGCTACCGGCGACCCTGCCGTCCGGCGAGCTCGCCGACATCGCCCAGGCCCTGAGCAGCAGCGAAGCGCGCTGGCAGCAAGGGGACCTCACGCCGGGGTCCTGAGCCCGGTCATCGAGCGGGCTGGGGTGACTGTTGCTCCAGCACCTGCTCGAGTGCCTGATGCAGGACATGCTCCTGTACATAGCGCAGCAACTGCTGCTGCGATACCTCGGCTGCAACACTGGCAGTGTCTACCACCAACTCGGCGTGCAGCGGCGTCTCGTAAGGTGCATCGATGCCGGTGAACCCCCGCAGCTCGCCGGCCCGTGCCCGTCGATACAGCCCCTTGGGGTCGCGTGCCTCGCAGGTTGCCAGGTCGGCGCTGACATGCACCTCATGGAACCCCGTTTTGCAGGCCTTGCGTGCGGCGGCACGATCGGCGCGATAGGGTGAAATGAGCGCGGCGATGCAGATCAGGCCGGCATCGGCGAACAGCGCGGCGACCTCGCCGGCACGGCGGATGTTTTCGTGCCGGTCGGTGGGGGTGAAACCAAGGTCGGCGTTCAGGCCGCTGCGCAGTGCATCGCCATCAAGCACATAGCTGACCTGTCCCAGCGCGTTCAAGCGGCAGGCCAGGGCCATGGCCAAGGTTGATTTGCCTGCACCGGACAGGCCGGTCAGCCAGATGACCGCTCCACGTCGGCTCGGCTGGCGCTCGCTTGCGGCAATGGGCACGTCGATCCCCTCCCTGATAGATAGGCCGAGTGTAGTGTGCCGCACGGCACGTGTCAGGCTACGCTTGCGGGGTAGGGCGTGGCTGGGACCGTTTTCGTGACGACGCGTGATTGGCTGCCCAGACGGGCAGCGAAACATTTGCACGTATGCGCTCTGTAGAATCACTGACAGCGCATACAATCGCGTCCTTCCTCGTTAACCAGACAGGCCAATCCGTCCATGGCGCTTGATCCACCCACGATGCTGACCATTTCGATCGCCTTGGCTGCTGCCGCGGCGTTGTACCTTGCGATCGAATGGCGCAGTGTCCGCGAGCCGTCGCTGCTGTTCTGGAGCGCAGGCTTTGCCACCATCACCGTCGGTTCGACCCTGGCCTTGCTGCGCGGCATCGGTCTGCTGCTGATCGGTATCTGGTTCGCCAACGGCTTGCTGGTGGTGGCGCACGGGCTGTTCCTGATGGGCGTATTGCGCTTCACCCAGGTGCGCCTGTCACGTCGCTGGTTGCTGGTAGTCCCGTTGTGGTTCGCCTTGCTGCTGTTACCCGTAGGGCCGCAGTGGTCGAACGTGATGCTGATGGCCAACTCGTTGCTGGTGGCACTGCTGACGCTCAAGGCCAGCCTGTTGTTGCGGCCGCACGGCCGGTCGCTGAGCGTTGGCGCGGTGCAGTTGCGCTATGTATTGCTGGTGCATGGGCTGTTCTACCTGGGCAAGGCGGTCATCGCCATCACCCCGGGTACGCTGATCGACCTGGCCACCTTCGGCGGGCTGATCATCCAGGTTTCCCTGGTGGAGGGGACGATGGCGATCATGCTCATCGCCTTGTCCATGACCGGCACTGTGCGCTACCGGCGCGAGGAGCGGATCGCCCGGCTGGCAGCGCGCGACCCGTTGACCGCGCTGTATAACCGGCGGGCCCTGGAGGTGCGCGCAGGGCCGTTCTTCAAGGACGTGAGCCCGGCGCAGCCCGGGGCCTTGCTGCTGATCGACATCGATAATTTCAAACTGGTCAACGACCTGCACGGGCATGTGGCAGGCGACCGCTTGCTGGTCGCCCTTGGCGAGATGATCCGCACGCTGCTGCCCGAGCGCTCGCTGGCAGCCCGCCTGGGTGGCGATGAGTTCGTCATTTTGCTGTGCGGCACAAGCAGCGAACGGGTGCTGGAACTGGGTGGGTTGCTGCGTGAGCAGTTCCAGCAGTATGCCGGCAACACGGCACCCACGCCGCAGCCCGTCACCTTGAGCATCGGTGCCAACCTGTTCGATCAGCCACCGGCAAGCCTGGCGGCGCTGATCGAGCAGGGCGATGTGGCGTTGTACCAGTCCAAGCGCAGTGGACGGGACAGTATCCGTTTTGTCGAAAGGCCGATGGCCGACCTCGGCTGAGGGCCTTATGCCGAGGGCGGATCAACGGTCCGGAGTAGCCGGGATCAGGTCACTACCTGGTAACACGGGACATACGCCGCGCCGCCAGGCAGTTTCATCCGGTGCTGGTCGACGAACGCCTGCAACAGCCGGCCCAGTGGGTCCAGCACGGCGCTGTCGCCACGGATCTGGTACGGCCCGTGTTCCTCGATCAGGCGGATGCCCTTGTCCTTGACGTTGCCTGCGACAATGCCGGAGAACGCCCGGCGCAGGTTGGCGGCCAGTTCATGGGCGGGCAGATCGCGCCGCAGTTCCAGGTCGGCCATGGCCTGGTGAGTGGGGTCGAACGGGCGCTGGAAGCTTTCTTCGATCTTCAGCAGCCAGTTGAAATGGAACGCATCGTTGCGCTCACGGCGGAACTGTTTGACCTCCTTGAGCCCCTCGACCATGTGCCGGGCCACTTCCGCCGGGTCGTCGATGATGATCTGGTACAGGCGATGCGCCGCTTCACCAAGCGTGGCGCCGACGAAGGCGTGCAATTGCTGCAGGTATGGCTCGGCGCTGCGCGGGCCGGTGAGCACCACCGGGAACGGCAGGCCCTGGTTGTCCGGGTGCATGAGGATGCCCAGCAGGTAGAGAAACTCCTCGGCCGTACCGGCACCGCCCGGGAAGATGATGATGCCGTGGCCGACACGGACGAAGGCTTCCAGGCGCTTCTCGATGTCCGGCAGGATCACCAGTTCGTTGACGATCGGGTTGGGAGCTTCGGCGGCGATGATCCCTGGCTCGGTAAGGCCCAGGTAGCGGCTGCCGTGCATGCGCTGCTTGGCGTGGGCGATGGTTGCGCCTTTCATCGGGCCCTTCATCACGCCCGGGCCGCAGCCGGTGCACACGTCCAGTTTGCGCAGGCCCAGTTCGTGGCCGACCTTCTTGGTGTACTGGTATTCCTCGCTGCTGATCGAATGGCCACCCCAGCACACCACCATCTTCGGCTCCACGCCCGGGCGCAGGGTGCGGGCGTTGCGCAGCAGGTGGAACACGTAGTCGGTGATGCCCTGGGAGCTTTCCAGGTCGATGCGCTGGCTGGCCAGCTCGCTTTCGGTGTAGACGATGTCGCGCAGGGCGCTGAACAGCATTTCACGGGTGCTGGCGATCATCTCGCCATCGACGAAGGCGTCGGCTGGGGCATTCAGCAACTCCAGGCGCACGCCACGGTCCTGTTGGTGGATACGTACCTCGAAGTCCTGGTAGGCCTCGAGGATGGTCTTGGCATTGTCGACATGGGCGCCGGTGTTGAGAATGGCCAGGGCGCACTGGCGGAACAAGGTGTAAAGGCTACCGGTACCGACTTCACTCAGTTGCTGCACTTCACGTTGTGACAGCGTCTCCAGGCTGCCTTTGGGGCTGACGGATGCATTGATGACATGGCGTTGTGGCATCTAAGTCTTTCCTGTGCGGGTAAAACATCCTTCTTTGACAAACACCATACCGAGAAATGTGAGCGGCAACGAGGGGGATGCTGAAAAAGCTTGAGACCCGTTTGCCATCTTCGCGGGTAAACCCGCTTCCACAAGGATCGCGCTGGAGCTGTGGGAGCGGGTTCACCCGCAAACAAGCCAACCAGGTTCCACCTCATCCCAGCAGCTTCTGCACGCCGAGGGTTATCGCCAGCCCGCCGCCGATCAGCCACAGGTTCAGGATCGCCCCGGTGGCCAGCGCCCGCGGCCCGGCCTGGCGAATCTGACTGAAGCGCGTTTCCATTCCCAACGCTGTCATGGCCATGGTCAGGGCGAAGGTATCCAGGCTGTTGACCGCCTGCGTCACGCTGCCCGGCAGCACCTGCAGCGAATTCACCAGTACCAGCGCCAGGAAGCCGAGGGCGAACCAGGGCATGGCGATGCGCCCGTTGCCTTGTGCCTGGCCCGGCTGGCGTGCACGGCTGATCCACCACCCGGCCAACAGCAGCACTGGCACCAACAGCATGACCCGGGTCATCTTGACGATCGTGGCGATATGCGTGGCATCGGCGCTGACGTTGCTGGCCGCGCCGACCACTTGCGCCACTTCGTGAAGGGTGCCACCGAGGAACAGGCCAGCGCCCAGGGTGTCCAGTTGCAGCCAGCCGGCGTTGATCGCCAGCGGGTAGAGGAACATCGACAGGGTGCCGAACAGCACCACGCTACCGACCGCCATGGCGCTCTTGTGCGGGGCGCTGCGCAGGGCAGACTCGAATGCCAGTACCGCAGCGGCGCCGCAGATCGCGCTGCCGGCAGCGGTCAGCAAGGCTGTATCGCGGTCCAGCTTGAACACCTTCATGCCGCACCACAAGCCAATCAGCAGGGTGCTGCCCACCACCAGCACGGACACGATGAGCCCCGCCCAGCCGACTTCGGCGATTTCCTGCAGGCTGACCCGCAGGCCGAAGAAGGCAACGGCAATGCGCAACAGGCCGCGCGCGGAGAAGTTGATGCCTGCAGCCCAGCTTGCGGGTACCGCGTCGCGCAGCGCGTTGGCGTACAGCGCACCGGCGACGATACCGACAATCAGCGGGCTGATACCGAGGCTGGCGATGGCAGGCAGGGCGGCCAGCTGGGTGACCGCAAGCGCGAACAGCGCGACGAACAGAATGCCATTGAGCCGCCCGCGAGCGGAGAGGGTGGGTGCAATAGCGGGGATGGACGGTACCGTGGCCATGTGTGTCCTCCGGGTAGGTGTTTCGACATGGCTTACGTTAATCCGGTTATAAGCTTATAAAAAATCGTAATTTGGAATGGCAAGTATCCGCAAAGCTGATATTTTAAATTCATGACCCCGGAACAACTGATAACATTCGCCACCGTTGCCGAGCATGGCAACATCAGCCATGCGGCCCAGGCCCTGCACCTGTCGCAACCGGCGGTGTCAGGCCAGCTCAAACTGCTGCAGGAGACTTTTGGCGAGCCCCTCTACCAACGCGCCGGCCGCGGCGTGCGGCTGACCGCAGCCGGTGAACAGTTGCTGGCCCATGCCGAGCGGCTGCGCGAAACCTTCCGCCAGGCCCAGGCGCTGCGCGAGGCCATGCGCGGGCTGGAGCGTGGGACCCTGCGCATCGGCGCCAGTACCACGCCGGCCAGCTACCTGTTGCCCTACCTGATTGCCGATTTCCACGCCCGCTACCCGGAGGTGCAGGTCAGCACCTCCCATGGCAACACGGCGGAAGTCGTCGCTGCGCTGGACAGCGTTGATATCGCCCTGATCGAAGGCCCCCCTGGGCAGGAGTTGCCATTGGGCACGGCAGTGACGGCGTGGCGGCAAGACGAAATCGTAGCCATCGTGCCGCGTGGACATCCGCTGGCCGACAGCGACCAGCAAACGCTGGCCGCGCTGGGGGCTTACCCGCTGGTGTTGCGCGAA
Source organism: Pseudomonas sp. BCRC 81390 (assembly GCF_030341915.1). Taxonomy (NCBI): domain Bacteria; kingdom Pseudomonadati; phylum Pseudomonadota; class Gammaproteobacteria; order Pseudomonadales; family Pseudomonadaceae; genus Pseudomonas; species Pseudomonas sp. BCRC 81390. The sequence goes on from NZ_JATAAG010000034.1 coordinate 131,716, forward strand.
AGCGGCTCGGGAGTGCGACAGATCGTCGAGCGGGCCTTTGCCCGCAGTGGCGTGGCGATGCGCGTGGCGCTGGAAATTGCCGGGGTGGAAGGGGTGAAGGAGGCGGTGCGGGCCGGGATGGGCATCGGTTTCGTGTCGGCGATGTCGATCCGCCACGAAGACGGTGCGCTGCGCCGGTTGAAGGTTGCGCCGCAAGCGCTGGTGCGGCGGTTTTCCATCCTGGTGCCGCATGCAGCGACGCCGTCGCGGGCGGCGGCGCGCTTTCTGGAGTTGTGTGTAGGGCAGTCAGAGGAGCATTGGCAACACGGGCCTCAGTTCACCTGAAAGACATGCTTCAGATAAGCCACGAAGTTCTCATCGCGGCACTGGGTCTTGCCCGGGCTGTCGGAAATCTTGGCTACCGGCGCGCCGTTGCAGGCGGTCATCTTGATCACGATATTCATCGGTTCCACATCTGGAATGTCGCACGTCAGCCGAGTACCAATGCCAAAGCTCACGTTGATCCGCTCATGCAGCGCCCGGTACAACCCCAGCGCCTTGGCAAAATCCAGCCCGTCGGAAAAGATCAGCGTCTTGCTCTTCGGGTCGATCCCCAGTCGCTCATAGTGCGCAATGGCTTTTTCCGCCCAAGCCAACGGGTCGCCCGAGTCGTGCCGCAGGCCGTCGAACAGCTTGGCGAAGTACAGGTCGAAGTCGCCGAGGAACGCGTCCATGGTAATGCAATCGGTCAGGGCGATGCCGAGTAACCCGCGGTATTCCCGCACCCAGCATTCCAGCGCGGCAGCCTGACTGTCGACCAGCCGCGGGCCGAGCTGCTGGTGGGCCATGAACCATTCGTGGGCCATGGTGCCGATCGGTTTGAGCTGGTATTCCCGGGCCAGGTGCACATTGCTGGTACCGACAAAGCGGCCCGGGAAGTCACGCTTGAGGATGTGTACCACCTCTTCCTGCACCCGGTAGGAAAAGCGCCGCCGGGTACCGAAATCGGCCAGTTGGAAGCCGGCCAGTTCTTCGTTGCTGGCCTCGGCCTTGAGCCCGTCGAGTTTCTGGTACAGACGCTCTCGAACCTGCTCGATCACCACCTCGCGATAGCGGTAACGGTTGCGCACCTCGCTGATGATCGCCAGCAGCGGGATTTCGTAGAGGATCACATGCAGCCATGGCCCGCGCACGCGGATCGCCAGTTGCCCGGCATCATCCAGGTACACCTGCACATAGCGCAGGTTGAAGCGGAACAGGTTGAGAAAACGGATGAAATCCGCCTTGATGAAGGGGATTTTCTCCAGGTAGGCGAGCTGGTCGTGGGTGACGCTGACCTCGGCCAGTTGTTCCACCTGGTAGCGGATCTCTGCCAGGTACGGGGCGAGGTTCTCGTTGTTGCGGCAGCGGAACTCCCACTCCACCTCGGCGTTGGGGTAGTTGTGCAGTACTGCCTGCATCATGGTGATCTTGTAGAAGTCGGTATCCAGCAGGTTCTGGATGATACGCGGGCCGAAAACGCTATCGCTCATGGGCGGTCTTCCTTGATTCGGGCAAGCTGGTGGTCGAGTGCCGCTTCGTCGCCGCAGAGGATCACGCCCTCGGCGGCCAGCGCGCCACACGCCTCGATCGCGCCCGCCTGGGTGAGGGCGCGGCAGGCGGGCAGGTACAGCAGCACCTGGAAGCCGGCCTGGCGCAGTTGCCGGGCGGTGGTCCTGACACAGTAGTCCAGGGCCAGGCCGCCAACGATCACCGTGCCCACCTGGTGTACCTTGAGGTATTCGATCACCCCGGTGGAGCGGCGCTCGGCCAGGTCGTGGTAACAGGCACCGTAGGGGTGCAGGTCGGGCTCGACGCCTTTCCAGACGAAGTAATCATAATCGATGGGCGCGGGCAGGCCGGGCAGCAGTTCGAAACCCGCGGTGCCGGGTACGCAGTGGCTGACCCAGGTCAGGTCGGCATCGGCCAGCTGTAGCGGCTGCAACATGTCGGCGTGGTCGGCGACCACCCAGGCGGCATTGGCTGGATGAGCGTCCTTGCTGCCCAGGCGCAGGTCGGCGCGCAGCGCCATGGCATTCAGATCCGCCACGATTTCATCACCTTCGGGCACGGGTAGCTCTTGCGGGGCGTTGGCGGTGAAGCCATTTTGCGCGTCGACATCGAAGCTGGCGATCTTCATGGCGGTTCTCCTTGCTGGGATGGCCATATAGTTCACCTGGTGTATTAAGTGTGTCAAGCGCTTTTTATCTCAGGTTTTCTGCTTGTACTACTTAGCATCTCTGGTGGAATATAGGCGAATTCCCGAGCGGAGCCATCCCGTGAGTAGCACCGAAGTCCTGGCCAGCGTCGATATCGTCGCCCTGCGCATGGCCCCTGAAGCGCAGCATCTGCAAGTGTTGTTGCACCGTCGTGAGCGAGAACCGCATGCCGGCCAGTGGGCCTTGCCCGGGGTCATCGTCAATGGCCGAACCCCTGATACCAGCCTGGAAGGCGCTGCCGACCGGGCCCTGCGCGAAAAGGCCCGGGTATCGCCGCGTTATCTGGAGCAGGTGGGTACCGAAGGCAATGCCTTCCGTGACCCCAGGGGCTGGTCGTTGAGCACCTTCTACCTGGCGCTGCTCGACCCGCAACAGCAGGTCGAGGGCGAGCAGCTGGCGTTCTTCGATCTGGACAGCGTGCTGGAGCGCAAGGTGCTGCTGCCGTTCGACCATAACCTGCTGGTCGGCCGCGCCCGCGAGCGCCTTGCCGCAAAAACGGTGTACAGCAGCTTGCCGCTGTACCTGCTGGCAGAGAAGTTCACCGTGCTGGATGCGCTGGGGGCTGTGCAGGCTTGCCTGGGGCAGGCGGTGAACAACACCTCGCTGCGCAAGCGGCTGGAGCGCTTGCGCGAGCTGGGGTGGGTGAGGGATACCGGGGAGAAGAACCAGCCGCGGCTGGGGCGGCCGCAGCAATTGTATGCCTATACGCCTCAGGGTGAGCGGGCGTACATGTTCGACCGTAGCCTGTTACCCGAGGGCGCCTGACTGGCTTGCCGCTCACCCTGTGATGCCGGATCGAGCGCAGAGGAGGTCAATGCCCCATGGCAACCTTGGCACCGGCCTGGCGACGACGGTAGGCGCTGTCGCGGCTGGCTAGCCACCAGTAAAGCGGCGAAGTGACCGCCAGCCCCACCAGCCACGACAAGTCTGCGCCGTTGATGTGCTCGGCAATCGGCCCGACATACAACGGCGTGTTCATGAACGGGATCTGTACCACGATGCCGACGGCGTAGGCGACCAGCGCCTGCGGGTTGTAACGCCCATAGATGCCACCATCGACCTGGAAGATCGACTGGATGTCGTAGTCCCCCTTGTGAATGGCATAGAAGTCGATCAGGTTGATCGCGGTCCACGGCACCAATACCACCAGCAGCACCAGCACCATGTCGACGAAATGGCCGATGAAGTCTGCCGAGGCGAACACCGCCACCACGCAGCAGGCGCTCAGCACCACCAGTGACAGCACCGCACGGCTGTTGGCGGTGGGGATCCAGCGGTAGGCAAAGGTTTGCACCAGGGTGATGATCGACAGCACCGCACCATAAAGGTTGAGCGCGTTGTGGCTGATCACGCTGAGCAGGAACAGTACCAGCATGATCGGCCCCAGGGTCCCGGTGGCCAGCTTGACGGCGTCCATGGTGTCCATGCCGGCCGGGAGCGCCAGTACCGCCACGGCGCCGAAGATGAACGACAGGCTCGAACCCAGCGCTGAACCCAGGTAGGTGGTCCAGAACGTCGCACTGACCTTGACGTCGGCCGGCAGGTAGCGCGAATAGTCCGACACGTACGGGGCGAAGGCGATCTGCCACAGCGCCGCCAGCGACACGGTGGCCAGCCAGCCGGCCAGGTTGAAGCCGCCGCGGGTGAGGAAGTCGTCACTTTGCACATGGCTGAAAATGTAGCCGAAGCCGACCACGATGCCGATGCCCAGCACCCAGGTGCCGATGCGGTTGAGCACATGGATGAAGCGGTAGCCGATGATGCCGATGATGCCCGAGCCCAGCGCACCGATGACGATGCCCACCGGCACGGGCACAGCGTCGACCACACCGTGCAGCGACTTGCCGGCAAGGACGATGTTGGAGGCAAAGAAGCCGATGTACATGACCCCGGCGATCACCACCACTAGCAACGCGCCGAGCGAGCCGAACTGCGCACGGCTCTGGATCATCTGCGGGATGCCCATCTGCGGGCCCTGGGCCGAGTGCAGCGCCATCAGTACTCCGCCAAGCAAATGGCCGACCAGGATGGCGACGACGCCCCACAGCAGGTTCAGGTGGAACAGCTGCACGCCCAATGCGCCGGTAACGATGGGCAGCGGCGCGATGTTGCCGCCGAACCACAGGGTGAACAGATCCCTTACCTTTCCATGGCGGTCTTGCGGGGGTACATAGCCGATCGTGTGTTTTTCTATCAAGGGTGCCGAATTGGCTGCACTGGTCATGACTGACTCCAAGGCAAGGTAGGGCATCGGGAACTGCCCGGGGGCGTGCCGACGAAGGGCGACGCGTTCTTGTTGGAGTGATGATGCGGGGCGCGGGGATAACGAGAAATTAGTAAATATGTGCCCATAAACCTTAAAAAACCTAAGGCTGACAAAAGCTTAAGCGGGTGACGGTAGCAAGAAGGGTGCCACTGGCCGGGACGGCCTGGAGTAGACGGGGTGGGCGGCTGGCGGGCGGTTTGCGCTGGGCTGTGGTGGTGCGCTGTGCGCCTTTGCGGGGCAGCTGAAAAGGTGGTGAAGGGAAGCCAGCAGCAGAAGCCAACCGCTACATCGGCAACAAGCGATCCTGAATCACCTCTTTCATCACCAAGGTCGAACTCAACCGCTTCACATTCGGAATGCTGGTCAGCTGCTCGTCGTACAGCTTCTGGAATGCCGGCAAGTCCCTTGCCACCACATGCAGCAGGTAATCCGGGTCGCCAAACAGCCGCTGTGCTTCGACGATCTGCGGGATCTCGGCCAAGGCCGCTTCAAAGTCCGCCACTGGCTGGCGGGTGACTTCACGCAGGGTAACGAATACCAGGGCCGCAAAGTTCAGGCCCAGCGCACTGGGCGCCAACCGGGCGTGATAGCCAAGAATCGCGCCGTTTTCCTCCAGTGCCTTCAAACGCCGATGGCAAGGCGACAGGCTGAGCCCGACGCGGTCGGCCAGTTCGGTCACCGATAGCCGGCCATCTTTTTGCAGCTCGGCAAGGATTTTTCGATCGATCCTGTCCATTGAGAAGAATCTTCCAGTAACTGAAGGCATGGAGGGAATATACGAAAGAAAATGCCGCAGCGGAATACGTAATCTTTTGCTCATCCCAAAGCAGTGGAAGAAGGAAGATTCAAGTGGCTCTCAGTGTTCTGGCGGCGTTCTGGGCCGTGTCGATGCTGTTTGTGATAACCCCTGGCGCGGACTGGGCCTATGCCATTTCGGCGGGCATGCGCGGGCGCTGGGTGATGCCTGCGGTAGCGGGGATGTTGTCGGGGCATTTCCTGGCGACCCTGGTGGTGGCGGCCGGCGTAGGCAGCCTGCTGGCGGGCCACCCGCTGGCGCTCACCCTGCTGACCCTGGCAGGGTGCAGCTACTTGCTGTGGCTGGGTGGCAACCTGCTGCTGAGCCCGGCATTGCCGGCGGCCGGGCAGGGCGGCGCGGGGGATTCGGGGTCGCGCTGGGCGTTCAAGGGGTTTTGTGTCAGTGGCCTCAACCCGAAAGTGTTCCTGCTGTTCCTGGCCCTGCTGCCGCAATTCACCGACCCGCAGTCGAGTTGGCCGGTGCCGGTGCAGATACTGCTGCTGGGGCTGGTGCACCTGTGCAGTTCGCTGGTGATCTATTCGTTGGTCGGCTATGGCGCCAAAGCCGTGCTCAGCACCCGACCGCAGGCGGCGAAGCTGGTCGGGCGGCTTTCCGGCGTGGCGATGATCACGGTGGCCGTGGGCTTGATCGCCGCGCAATTGGGGTGAGGCTGGAGCAGACGACAGGCACGGCCTCGGATAAACTCGCAACACTTCAACGCACAACCAGGACGTGCCCATGCCAGATACCGCGCAACTGCTCACCTTCGCCCTGATCTGCCTCGGCATGGTCCTGACCCCGGGGCCGAACATGATCTACCTGATTTCCCGCTCGATCTGCCAGGGCCGCAAGGCCGGGTTGATCTCGCTGGGCGGTGTAGCCCTGGGCTTCGTCATCTACATGGTCTGCGCCGCACTCGGTATCACCGCCCTGGTGATGGCGGTGCCGTTTGCCTACGACGCGCTGCGTATCGGCGGCGCGCTGTACCTGTTGTACCTGGCCTGGCAGGCGCTGCGCCCTGGCGGGCGTTCGCCATTCCAGGTTCGCGAGCTGCCGGCCGACAGCCCGCGGCGGCTGTTCAGCATGGGCTTTGCCACCAGCCTGCTCAACCCCAAGATCGCCGTCATGTACCTGTCGCTGATGCCGCAGTTCATCGAGCCGGGCCATGGCAGCGTGCTGTTGCAGTCGCTGGTGCTGGGTTCGACGCAGATCACCATCAGCGTCACGGTGAATGCCCTGATCGCGATCATGGCCGGGTCGATTGCGGTGTTCCTGGCCGGGCGCCCATCGTGGCAGCAGCTACAACGCTGGCTGATGGGCACGGTGCTGGCGGGCCTGGCCGTGCGCATGCTGGCCGAGGGGCGGCGCTGAAGGTGACGCCTGCGGATGGCCGCGGATGAGAGCCCGGCACAGGCTAGCGAATGAAGTGCACCTTGCCGGTGTCGTCATTGCCCATGTAGATGCCATACACCCCAGCCTGCCGCTCGAGAATGTAGCGCTCCAGAATCTGCCGGATCGCCGGGTAGTAGATGTCGTCCCAGGGCACCTCATCCGGCTCGAAGAACTTGCAGGCCAGTGTTTCCGCCCCGTATTGCCCGGTTTCCTCGGTAGCGATGGCGCGAAAGATGATGTACACCTCGCTGATCTTCGGCACGCTGAAGATCGAGTACGGCGAGACGATCTCGGCGCGCACGCCGGTTTCTTCCCAGACTTCGCGCAAGGCTGCCTGTTCGGTGGTCTCGCCGGCTTCCATGAAACCGGCGGGCAAGGTCCAGGTGCCCGGGCGCGGTGGGATTGCACGCTGGCATAGCAAGTACTTGCCATCGCGCTCGATGATGCAGCCGGCGATGATCTTCGGGTTGATGTAGTGGATGTAGCCGCAGCCGGTGCAGTGCAGGCGTTCGTGAGTGTCGCCTGTGGGAACGCCCCGGGCCAGTTCCGTGGTGCAGTGCGGGCAGTAGCGCGGGGCGTTGGGCATGGTCAGCGGCCTATGCGGGGTTGTATACGTGGCTCCTTGAGGGCCAGGGGCTCGACCATGTCGCGCACCTTGGTGTTGTCGTCCTGCTTCTGGCGCAGGTAGTCCAGGGCCACCTTGGCTGCGGCGCGGACGTGATCGACCGAGGCCTGGTGGGCCAGCAGCGGGTCGCCGCTCTTGATCGCCTCGACGATCTTTTCCATTTCCCGGTTACTGGCGCCGCGGCGGTTTTCCTGTGAAACCGAGGTGGCGCGCAGGTAGCTGATGCGCGCCTGCAACTGGCGCAGCTGCTGCGCTGCCACCTGGTTGCCGGAGCCCTCCAGCAGCACATCGTAGAAGCCTTGTACCGAATCCAGCACCTGTTGCAGCTCGCCTTCTTCGAGGGCTTCGCGGTTGACTTCCAGGGCGCGCTCCAGGGCGCGGATGTCCTTGGCCTTGGCGTTCAGGGTGAACAGTTGCACGATCAGGCCTTCGAGCACGCAGCGCAGTTCATAGATGTCGCGGGCGTCTTCGAGGGTGATGATGGCCACCCGCGGGCCCTTGGCGTCGGCGAACTCCACCAGGCCTTCCGACTCCAGGTGACGCAGGGCCTCACGTACCGAGGTGCGGCTGACGCCGAGGCGGTCGCAGAGGTCGCGCTCGACCAGGCGGTCGCCTGGCAGCAGGTGGAAGTTCATGATTGCGGCGCGCAGCTTGTCGAGCACGATTTCGCGCAGGGTAACGGGGTTGCGGTTGACCTTGAAGCTGTCGTCGAGTGGCTGGCGTTTCATCGAGTGCGCTCTGAAAGAGGCTGCCCGACCGCAACTGCAGCAGCACCACGAACCTCGGGTGCTCCTTGCATGGGTTCGAACAGCCCGGTGTTAACGGGTTGACTCCGCATCGGCTTCAGCGAACGCTTCGCGGGCCAGGCGGAAGCTGTCCACCGCCGCGGGCACGCCGCAATAAATGCCGACCTGGAGCAGGATCTCGCGAATCTGTTCACGGCTCAGGCCGTTACGCAAGGCGCCGCGAATGTGCAGCTTGAGCTCGTGGGGCCGGTTGAGCGCGGAAATCATGGCCAAGTTTATCATGCTGCGCTCTTTCAGCGACAAGCCTTCACGGCCCCAGACGTGGCCCCAGCAGTACTCGGTGACCAGCTCCTGCAGTGGCTGGGTGAACGCGTCGGCGTTCTGGATTGAGCGATTGACGTATTCCTCGCCCAGTACCTGGGTGCGGATCTGCAGGCCTTTCTCGTACTTTTCAGTGCTCATGGGCAGTGCTCCGGAAAAATAGGGGCATCGGTGTGGGCTTCTTCGCGGGCTTGCCGGCTCCCACAGGGAGCGCATAGATACTGAAACCTGTGCAGGACCTGTGGCAGCGGGCGAGCCCGCGAAGAAGCCAATGAGGTGTCTCAGCCCAATGGCGGCAGCGCGCCCAGCTTGCCCTTGTGGTAGACCATCGGTGTCACCGGCTCGGCCGGCAGCACCAGGTTCTTCACCGCGCCGACGATGATCGCGTGGTCGCCGCCATCGTATTCGCGCCACAGTTCGCATTCGATGATCGCCGTGGCCTTGGTCAGCAGTGGATTGCCCAGCTCGCTCAGGTGCCACTCGATGCCTTTGGCCTTGTCCTTGCCCTTGCCGGCGAACGCGTAGGCCTCGGCGGTCTGCTCGGCAGACAGCAGGTGAATGGCGAACTGCTTGCTGTCACGCAGGATCGGGTAGGTGTCGGAGGCGTAGTTGGGGCAGAACAGCACCAGTGCCGGGTCGATCGACAACGCGCTGAACGCGCTGGCGGTGATGCCGACGATGCCGCCGTCGGCGTCCAGGGTGGTGACCACCGTGACGCCGGACGGGAAGGAGCCCATCACGTCTTTGTAGATGCCGGGTTCGATCATGGACGCAGTTCTCCTAGCGCATGACAAAGGGGTCGGGCATGGGCGCGGTGGACAGGTTGATCCACACCGTCTTTAGCTCGGTATAGGCCAGCACCGAATCGATGCCGCTCTCACGGCCGTAGCCGCTGTTCTTGAAGCCGCCGATCGGCGCCATGGCCGAGACGGCGCGGTAGGTATTGACCCAGATGATTCCCGAACGCACGTCGCGGGCCAGGCGGTGGGCACGGCCCAGGTCGCGGGTCCAGATGCCGGCCGCCAGGCCGAACTGCGAGTCGTTGGCGATGGCCAGGGCTTCTTCTTCGGTCTTGAAGCGGATCACCGCAGCAACCGGGCCGAACACTTCTTCCTGCATGATGGTCATCGAGTTGCTGTCGCACTCGAACAGGGTCGGCTCGTAGAACCAGCCGTCACCCTCGACCTCGGCCCGCTTGCCGCCCATGTGCAGCTTGGCGCCCTCAGCCTTGGCCGCCGCTACCAGGCCTTCGACCACGGCCAACTGTTGTGCAGTGGCCATCGGGCCCATTTCGCTGGCGTCGTCCTGCGGGTTGCCGATACGGATGCGCTTGGCGCGGGCGATCAGGCGGGCGACGAACTCGTCGAAGATCTCGTCCTGCACCAGCAGGCGCGAGCCGGCCACGCAGCTTTGCCCGGAGGCGGCATAGATGCCGGCCACGGCGCCGTTGATGGCGCTGTCCAGGTCGGCGTCGGCGAAGATGATGTTCGGCGACTTGCCGCCCAGCTCCAGCGACAGCTTGGCGAAGTTCTCGGCACTGCTGCGCACCACGTGGCGGGCGGTGGCGGCACCGCCGGTGAAGGCGATCTTGCGTACCAGCGGGTGGCGGGTCAGCGCCGCGCCGGTGCTCGGGCCGTAGCCGGTGACCACGTTGACCACGCCAGGCGGGAAGCCAGCTTCCAGGGCCAGGCGGGCCAGTTCGAGGATGGTCGCCGAGGCGTGCTCGGACGGTTTGAGCACGATGGTGTTGCCGGCGGCCAAGGCCGGTGCCAACTTGATCGCGGTGAGGTACAGCGGGCTGTTCCACGGGATGATCCCGGCCACCACGCCGATCGGCTCGTGCACGGTGTAGGCGAACAGGTCCGGCTTGTCCAGCGGCAGGGTGCCGCCTTCAAGCTTGTCGGCCAGGCCTGCGGTGTAGTGGAAGAACTCCGGCAGGTAGCCGACCTGGCCGCGGGTTTCGCGGATCAGCTTGCCGTTGTCACGGCTTTCCAGCTGCGCCAGGTGTTCCTTGTTCTCGGCAATCAGGTCGCCCAGGCGGCGCAGCAGCTTGCCGCGCGCGGTGGCGCTGATGCTGCGCCATTGCTGGCTGTCGAAGGCCCGCTGGGCGGCCTGCACGGCCAGCTCCACATCGGCTTCGTCGGCGTCGGGCAACTGCGCCCAGGCCTGGGCGGTGGCCGGGTTGAGGCTGTCGAAGGTCTTGCCGCTCTGGGCATCGCGCCATTGGCCGTCGATGCACATCTGGAAACGAACGAGGGTCATGCAACAATCCCCTTGGCGGATTCGGTGAGGGTGCGGGCTTGCGCGAGGAAGTCCAGCAGCATCTTGTTGACTTCGCGCGGTGCTTCCACCGGCATCATATGCCGTTGCTCGGCGAGGACCACGCAGTGCGCACCCGGAATGCTGGCAGCGAGCTGGCGGGCCATGGCCGGGGTGGAGCCCGAGTCGAGTTCGCCGGTGGCGATCAGCGTCGGCACCTGGATGCTGCCCAGGTCGCCGGCGCGGTACATGTCCTGGGTGGCGAACAGCGAATACGTGGTGTGGTAGCCCTGCGGGTCGTTGCTCGCCAGGACCTGGCGAATGGCAGCGACCTGCGCCGGGTTGGCGGCCTTGTATTCACGGCTGAACCAGCGGTCGAGCGCGGCGTCGACATTGGCGTCGGGGCCTTGCTCGGCCGCCTGGGCGGCGCGGGCGATAACCCCGGCACTCTGTTCGGGGGTGCGGTTGAACACACTGTTGAGTATCACCAGCGCTGCCAGGCGCTGCGGGTGATGCAGGGCGAACGCGCGGGCGACCAGGCCACCCATGGAGAAGCCAATCACGGTGGCCTGGGTGATCTGCAGGTGGTCGAGCAGCTCGGCAAGCTGGGCGGCATAACCTTCCAGGCCGATGTCGGCGGCCGGCAGGGCGCTGTGGCCGTGGCCGAGCATGTCGTAGGCGATGACGCGGTAGTCGTTGGCCAGGCCAACGAACTGACCGCCCCACATTTCCTTGTTCAGGCCCACGCCATGGATCAGTACCACGGGTTGGCCCTGGCCAACAGACAGGTAGCTGGTGCCGGCGGGGGTGCGTTCAGCAACAGGCTGAATCATGGAGGGCGCTCCTTCAGGGGCGGGCGCGGCGGCTAGCTAGGTTACGCCCCGGCCCGTCCTGGTTGTTGTTATTGAGCGTTGGCTTTTTCGGCAGCCAGTTCTTCCAGGTCGATGTAGCGGTTGCCGATGCGTGGATGCAGGCGGCCACCGTCGGAAGCGCCCAGGACCACGACGATTTCATCGGCGCGCGGGGCGTCCTCGATCTGCATTTCCAGGGTGATGTAATGCGAACGCAAGCCTTCGTCGTCCTTCTGCATCATCGGGATCTGGATCGACGTGCCCGGGCCGCCGCGCTTGTTGGTGAAGCTCAGGTAGCTCTTGGCCTGCACCGCTTCGCGGTAGTGGTTGCCGAAGCGCAGGGTGTGGATCACCGCCGAGGCGTGTTCGATTTCACCATCGGCGCCGACCACGGCTGCTTTGCCATAGGCTTCGATCTTGTCGGCACCACCGATGGCGGCGGTCAGGCGCTCGACCATCAGGGCCCCCAGGTCCGAGCAGTTGGCGCGGATTTCCGGCTTCAGATCTTCAACGAAACCGCGACCGGCCCATGGGTTCTTGATCACCACGGCCAGGCCGACCATGGTCACCGGCTTGTCGGTGGCCTTGCCGCCTTCGATGCGGGTCTCTTCGGAGTAGGTGACGATCTTACGGATTTCGAAACTCATGGATGGCTCCTGGTGAGGGTTATCAGGTCTTGTTGTCTGATGGTATACCATAATACTCGTTGTGCAAGAGGTGGTTGAAAATTTCTCTCTTGCGAGGGGACGAAAGGTGGCCTGATGCCTTGAATTCTCTACTGTCTGTACTGGCCTTTTCGCGGGTAGCGCTAGCGGAGCACCTGTGGGAGCGGGTTTACCCGCGAAGAGGCCCGTTCAGGCAACCCCGGAAATACCCATAAAAAAGCCCGCTCCTGCGGGCCACGATGGCCCACGAGAGCGGGCGCGTCCCGCAATGGTTCAGGCAATGGGAATTCAGGCGAACGCCGGCACCACTTCCTTGATGAACAGCTCAAGCGATTTCTTCTTCTCGGCATGCGGCAGGCTGTTGTCACACCAGAAACTGAACTCGTCGACGCCAAGCGCCTGGTAGTACTTGATGCGGGCGATGATCTCTTCCGGGGTGCCGATCATGGTGTTCTTGCGGATGTTCTCCAGTTCGAACGCCGGCACTTCGGCAAACTTCGACTCCGGGCTAGGTTCAAGGAAACCGTTGACCGGGGTGGTCTTGTTGCCGAACCAGGCATCGAAGGTGCGATAGAAGCGCGAGATGGCCTGGGCCCCGACCTTCCAGCCATCCGGCTCGGCCGGGCTGTGCACATGGGTGTGGCGCAGCACCATCAGTTGTGGGCGCGGCACGCCCGGGTTGTTGTCGAGGGCTGCCTGGAACTTGTTCTTCAGGTCCAGCACCTCTTCGTCGCCCTTCATCAACGGCGTCACCATGACGTTGCAGCCGTTGGCCACGGCGAAGTTGTGCGAGTCCGGGTCGCGGGCGGCGATCCACATCGGCGGGACGGCGTTGTAAGGCTTCGGCACGCTGGTGGAGGTGGGGAACTTGTACACCTCGCCGTCATGGGCGTAGTCGCCTTCCCACAGCTTGCGCACCACCGGCACCATTTCCCGCAGGGCCTTGCCGCCGTCGGTGGCCGGCATGCCACCGGCCATGCGGTCGAACTCGAACTGGTAGGCACCTCGGGCCAGGCCCACTTCCATGCGGCCCTTGCTGATCACGTCGAGCAGGGCGCACTCGCCGGCAACCCGGATCGGGTTCCAGAACGGCGCGATGATGGTGCCGGCGCCCAGGCGGATCTTTTCGGTGCGTGCGGCCAGGTAGGCCAGCAATGGCATCGGGCTTGGCGAGATGGTGTATTCCATGGCGTGGTGTTCGCCGATCCACACGGTGCTGAAACCGCCGTTCTCGGCCATCAGGGTCAGTTCGGTGAGGTCTTCGAAGAGTTGGCGGTGGCTGACCTGTTCATCCCAACGTTCCATGTGCACGAACAACGAAAATTTCATGGGGCTTTCCTCAACGCTTGTTGTTTTCGCCCGTCAATGCAGCGGGCTTCAATGTGGGAGCGGGCCTGCGTCTGGCTGCCAGGCTCAGGCAAAGGCGGGCAGGCTGGCCATCTTGCCGCGGCAGTACACCATTGGCCGTGGCGCCTCTGCCGGGACGATCAGGTTGTGCACCTTGCCGACCATGATGGCGTGGTCGCCACCTTCATATTCACGCCACAGTTCGCACTCGATGACCGCGGTGGCGCCGGCCAGGATCGGGTTGCCCAGTTCACTCAGGGTCCATTCGATGCCGCTGGCCTTGTCCTTGCCTTTCTTGGCGAACGCATAGGCTTCGGCTTGCTGTTCTCCGGAGAGCAGGTGGATGGCGAAGCGCTTCTGGCGGATCAGTACAGGGTAGGAGTCGGAGCTGTAGTTTGGGCAGAACAGCACCAGCGGCGGGTCCATCGACAGCGAGGAGAACGCGCTGGCGGTCAGGCCGACGACCGAGCCGTCGTCGTCCAGGGTGGTGATGACGGTAACGCCGGACGGGAAGGAGCCCAGGACGTGCTTGTAGACGGTTGCGTCGATCATCGGGGTGTACCTCTGAAGGGCTGCGGTGGGCCGCGGTTTTTATCATTGATGTGTCTGATGGTATACCGTAATACCTATTTTGCAAGCGGAATTTTCACGCTTACGGTTATCACGATGAGCGGCGCAAGGCCACGGATGCCGCGGGTTTGGCTGCGAAGTCGGTTCGCTGGCAAGGCTTTTCAAACGGATCAGTGGGCAGTTTTTCCTGCGGATCAGTGTTGTCAAAAGTTTGGAATACCATAATATGGTCCGCAGCTGAGAGGCCGCCTTGATGCGGTTTCCTTACAAAGATAAAAACGACCTTTCGAGCTGAAATCCTATGTCCCAACCGTCGTCGCAACACCCGTTTGTCGAGAACCACACGGTCGATTACGTTCCACCTGCCGAGCGCCACGGGAAGGCGCGCGACCTGTTCACCCTCTGGTTCAGTACCAACATCGCGCCATTGCCCATCGTCACTGGCGCCATGGTGGTCCAGGTGTTCCACCTGAACCTGCTGTGGGGGCTGGTCGCCATCGTGCTGGGCCATCTTGCCGGGGGCGTGGTGATCGCCCTGGCCTCTGCGCAGGGACCGCAGCTGGGCATTCCGCAGATGGTGCAGAGCCGTGGCCAGTTCGGCCGCTACGGCGCGCTGCTGATCGTGTTCTTCACGGCGCTGATCTACGTCGGCTTTTTCATTTCCAACATCGTCCTGGCGGGCAAGACCATCCATGGCATCGCCCCGAGCGTACCGATGCCGGGCGCGATCGTGATCGGTGCGTTGAGCGCCACCGCCATCGGCGTGATCGGCTATCGCTTCATCCACGTTCTCAACCGCATCGGTACCTGGGTGATGGGCTCGGCGCTGCTGGCCGGCTTCATCATGATGTTCGCCCAGGCGCTGCCGGCCGATTTCTTCAGCCGTGGCGCATTCAACCTGTCGGGTTTCATCGCCACGGTGTCGCTGGGCACCATCTGGCAGATCAGCTTCTCGCCATACACCTCCGACTACTCACGCTACCTGCCGCGTGAAGTAGGGATTGCCAGACCGTTCTGGGCCACCTACTTCGGCGCCACCCTGGGCACCATCCTGTGCTTCAGCTTCGGTGCCGTGGCGGTGCTGTGCGTGCCCGAAGGCACCGACGCGATGGATGCGGTCAAGCAGGCCACCGGTTGGCTGGGCCCGATCCTGATGGTGCTGTTCCTGTTCAACATCATCAGCCACAACGCCCTCAACCTGTATGGCGCGGTGCTGTCGATCGTTACTGCGATCCAGACCTTCGCCGCAGCGTGGACACCGAGCATCAAGGTGCGGGTAATGCTGGCTTCGGTGATCCTGGTGGGCTGCGGCCTGGTGGCGCTGAATGCTTCGGCAGGCTTCATCGGCCAGTTCATCGGCCTGATCCTGGCCCTGTTGCTGGTGCTGGTGCCGTGGGCTTCGATCAACCTGATCGACTTCTACCTGATCAAGAAAGGCCAGTACGATATCGCCTCGATCTTCCGTGCCGACGGCGGCATCTATGGCCGCTTCAATCACCACGCAATCATTGCCTATGCCTGCGGCATCCTGGTGCAATTGCCGTTTGCCAATACGTCGCTGTACGTGGGGCCATACTCGAACATTGTCGAAGGGGCGGACCTGTCCTGGCTGTTCGGCTTGCTGGTGACGGTACCGCTGTACTACTGCCTGGCGACTCGTGGCAAAGCTGCTGAGAAGGCGGGGCGGGTCGTGAGTGTCAACGACTGAGAAGACCCTGCTGGGGCCGCGCCGCGGCCCTTCGCGGGCGTGCCCGCGAAGCGGCCGGTCGAGGCGTGCCGTGTTCAGCGCCCTTCATGCTGCCGGCGATACGCCCCCGGCTGTATCCCCACCGCCTTGGCGAACGCCCGGGTAAACGCCGCAACCGACTGATACCCCACCTGTGCGCCCACCTGTTCCACGGTGTGCCCGGCCTGCAGCAACTGGCTGGCATGGCGCATGCGCAACGCCAGCAGCACCTGCCCCGGGGACTGCCCGGCCAGTTCATTGAAACGCTTGAAAAATGCCGAACGTGACAGCCCGGTGCAGGCTGCCATGCTTTCCAGGGTCCAGGCCTGCCCCGGGTGCTCGATCAATTGCGCCAGCAGCCCGGCATAAGCCGGCTGGCGGGCGAGGGCGACCAGCCCGCCCAGTGGCTGCCCGGCATGTACCTGCTGGCGTAGCACATAGAGGAACAGCAGGTGCGTCAAGCGCTCCAGCAACGTTTGCGACGGGCCGGCGGCGCGCCGGCATTCCTCCAGTATCAACTCGAACAACGCCCGCGCCGCATGCCCGGCCGGTTCGTTGGCGCGCAGCAATATCCAGTCGGCCAGGCCCTCGACGATCAGCGCTGACAAACCCGGCTTGAAGTGGAAGAAGCCACACACCAGCCCTACGCCATCGACCGCTTCGGCATCCAGCGGCTGCATGGCCTGACGTGGCTGGGCACAGGCACCGGCCAGGTCGGGTTCGCTGGCCAGGCGATAGCCAAGGTCGCGCAACAGGAACACTGCATCCCCGGCTGCCAGGCGTATGGCATCGGGCTGGCCGTCGATGTGCAGCCAGCAATGCCCCTGTACCACCAGGTGGAAGCTGGCGCGGCCCATGCCCTGGGTGCTGGCGTGCCAGCCGCCGCAGTAGCGGCCGACGTGAAACAGGCTGGCATCGAGTTCCAGGCCCTCTAATAACCAATCGACAAGGTGGCTGGACGAAATCATCTAATGCAAAGACTCAAGAGCAAGGAAAGGCGACTGATGAATATGGAGGGTAATTCTTATAACCAACAGACTGTAGTGACACCTATCAAAGGAGACCACTGCATGTCGTCGCGCATTACTTTACACACCCTGCAGAGCGCCCCGGAAGCGGCCCGCCCGTTCCTCGAGAGCGCGCAGAAGAATTCCGGCTTCATCCCCAATCTGCTCGGCATCCTGGCCAACGCCCCGGCGGCGCTGGAAACCTATGTCACCGTCTCGGCCCTCAACGGCAAGGCCGAGCTGACCCTCGCCGAGCGCGAAGTGGTGCAGCTGATTGCCGCCACCCAGCATGGCTGTGACTTCTGCGTGGCCGGCCATACGGCGGTGGCGCTGAACAAGGCCAAGCTGCCGGCGGAGGTGGTCGATGCCCTGCGTGCCCGTGGCGAACTGCCGGACGCGCGTTACGAAACCCTGGCCGCTTTCGCCCGCGAAGTGATCGCCACCCGTGGCAACGTCAGCGAGGCGACCTACCAGGCCTTCCGCGCGGCCGGTTTCAGCGAAGGTAACGCGCTGGAGGTGATTCTGGGGGTGAGCCTCGCAACCCTGTGCAACTTTGCTAATGTGTTCGCCCAGACGCCGCTCAACGACGAGCTGAGCAAGTACCGCTGGCAGCCAACCGCGTAATCGCGCGCCTGGCGCTGGTGGCGCCTGCGATATCAAAAGGAGTAGGGACATGCTTGATGCTGCATTTCGTCAATGGCTGGATGCCAATGCCGAGGCAATCGACCAGGGGCAGTGCGACCCGCAACTGGTGCTGGCGCACATCGCCGAATCGCAGCTGCTGCGCATTGGCGTCGACCCCGCATTGGGCGGCAACGGTGGCGCGGTCACCGATGCGGTCGAGGCCATCGCCGCCATCGCCAGCCGCTCACTGGCCGCAGCCTTTGTCTGCTGGGGCCAGCGGGCGTTCATCGAATACCTGCTGCAAAGCCCCAACCAGGCCCTGCGTGAACGTTTGCTGCCCAGCCTGCTGACCGGCGAGCTGGCGGGGGCCACCGGCTTGTCCAACGCCATGAAATTCCTCTCCGGGATCGAGGCGCTGCAGGTGCGTGGCCGCCCCGGGGCGGCGGGCTGGACACTGGAAGGCCGGCTGCACTGGGTGACCAACCTGCGCAAGAGCGGGTTCGTGGTGGCGGCAGCCATCGAGGACGATGCTGGCGGTTCGCCGTTCGTGCTGGCCATCCCCTCCGACAGCCAGGGGCTGGAGCGTTCTGACGACCTGGAGCTGATGGGCCTTCAATCGAGCAATACCGCAGCGCTGGCGTTCCACCAGGTGGAGCTTGGCCGTGACTGGCTGCTGCACGACAATGCCCGCGAGTTCCTGCCCAAGGTGCGCCCGGCGTTTCTTGCCTTGCAGTGCGGCATGGCCATCGGCCTGGCGCGGCGTTCGCTGCACGAGGTGCACGATCACCTCCATGGGCGGCTGTCGTTCCTCGAAGAGCATCGCCAGGTCCTCGACGAGCGCCTGGAAAACACCGTGGCCGAGCTCAAGCAGGGTTTGCTCGAAGGGCGCTTCCAGAGCCAGCCGGCGGCGCTGTTCAAGTTGCGCATCATCCTCGCTGAGTGTGCTGCCGATGCCGTGCAGCTGGAGCTGCAAGCCAGCGGCGGCAAGGCGTACCTCGATGAGTTCGGTGCCGGTTTCGCCCGCCGCTGGCGCGAGTCGGCGTTCGTGCCCATCGTTACCCCAAGCCTGGTGCAGCTGCGTGCCGAGCTGCATCGTCAGGCTGCCAGCGCATGAGCCAGGCATTGCTCGAGGCCCGCGAAATCAGCCTGGGCTACCCGCGCGACGGCGGCTGGCAGCCAGTGCTGGCGCGCTTCGACCTGCAACTGGCGCCAGGGGAGGTGGTGAGCATCCTCGGCCCCAGTGGGGTGGGCAAGTCCAGCCTGCTGCGGGTGCTGGCCGGCCTGCAGCAGCCGCATGGCGGCAGCGTGGCCCTGCACGGTGAACCGCTGCAAGGCCCCCACCCGCGCCTGGCGGTGGCCTTCCAGGACCCGAGCCTGCTGCCCTGGCTGAGCCTGGAAAAGAACGTCGCCTTTGGCCTGGATTTCGCCCGCCAGCCCAAGCTGGCCGCAGCCGAGCGCCATGCCCGCATCGACCATGCGATCGGCGCGGTAGGCCTGGCCCATGCCCGCAGCCAGTACCCGGCGCAGCTGTCCGGCGGCATGGCCCAGCGCACCGCACTGGCACGCTGCCTGGCGCGCCAGCCTGAGGTGCTGCTGCTTGACGAGCCGTTCGGTGCGCTCGACGAAGTGACCCGTGCCGACATGCAGCAATTGCTGCTGCAGCTGATTGCTACCCATAACACCGCAGCCGTACTGATTACCCACGATATCGACGAAGCCCTGTTGTTGTCCGACCGGGTGCTACTGCTGGGCGATCACCCGGCGCACATCCTCGGCCAATGGCACATCGACCTGCCACAACCGCGTGCGCAGCGGGTCGAGGAACTGGGCGCACTGCGCATCGAGATCCTCAAGACCCTTCGACGGGCCAGCCGCACCGCTGCACCTTCCTCTACCTCCTTGCCTTCGGAGCCTGCACATGTGCATGGATGACTGCTGTTCCTCCACCTCGCGTCGTGATTTCCTCAAGCTCAGTGCCATGCTGACTGCTGCCGGGGCCGTGCCGCTGCTGTCCAGCCTGCAGGCCCGGGCTGCTGCCGAGCCCGACGCGCCGGTGCGCATCGGCTACCTGCCGATCACCGATGCCACGCCGTTGCTGGTAGCGCACAACAACGGCCTGTTCGAGGCCGAAGGCATCAAGGCCGAGCGCCCGGTGCTGTTGCGCAGCTGGGCGCAAGTGATCGAGGCGTTCATCTCGGGCCAGGTCAACGTCATCCACCTGCTGTCGCCGATGACTGTGTGGGCGCGTTATGCCAGCAAAGTGCCGGCCAAGGTGGTGGCCTGGAACCATGTGGGGGGCTCGGGCCTTACCGTGGCGCCGGACATCACCGACATCAAGCAACTGGGCGGCAAGACCGTAGCCATCCCGTTCTGGTATTCGATCCACAATGTGGTGCTGCAGCAGATGCTCGGCGACAACGGCCTGACACCGGTGTCGAAGCCCGCCAACAGCCAACTTGCGGCCAACGAGGTCAACCTGCTGGTGCTGCCGCCCTCGGACATGCCGCCGGCCCTGGCCAGCAAGCGCATCGCCGGCTATATCGTCGCCGAACCGTTCAACGCCCTGGCCGAGAACCTCAAGGTCGGCCGCGTGCAGCGCTTCACCGGCGATGTGTGGCGCAACCACGCCTGCTGCGTGGTGTTCATGCATGAATATGACCTGAACAGCCGCCCGGAGTGGGCGCAGAAGGTGGTCAATGCCATCGTCAAGGCCCAGCAATGGACCCGCGACCACCGCGCCGAAGCCGCGGCGCTGTTGTCCAAGGCCGGCCCGAACAAGTACACGCCGCATGAACCGGCGGTGCTGACCAAGGTGCTGGCCCCGGCTGCCGAAGACCGCGCCGGCTACATTGCCAGTGGGGCGATTCAGCATCAGCAGTGGGATGAAAAGCGCATCGACTTCCAGCCCTACCCGTACCCCAGCTATACCGAAGAGCTGGTCACACGCCTCAAGCACACCCTGATCGAGGGCGAGCACAGTTTCCTTGCCGGCCTGGACCCGGCGCAAACCGCCCGCGACCTGGTTGACGATCGCTTCGTGCGCAACGCCATCGCCGCCGTCGGTGGCCCCTCGGTGTTCGGCATTGCCGAGAACTACCAGCGTAGCGAGGAGTTCGCGGTCTGATGCGCAAGCATGTCGTACATGCCGGCCTCGGCCTGGCCGGTCTGCTGGGGTTGCTGTTGTTGTGGTGGGCGGGCGTGCAGCTATTCGGCGAGGCCGATGGCCTGTCGGCACGCTTCTCGCCCCAGGCGACCCTGGCCAGCCTGGTCGAGCTGCTGGGGCAGGGCGAGGTCTACGGGCATGTCTGGGTCAGCCTCAAGCGCATCCTGGTCGGCTTGTTGCTGGCGTTGCTGATCGGTGTGCCGCTGGGCTTGCTGGTGGGCAGCTATCGGCACCTGGAGGCCGCGACCACGCCGGCCTTCCAGTTCTTGCGCATGATCTCGCCGTTGTCGTGGATGCCGGTGGTGGTGATGCTGATGGGCGTGGGTGACCAGCCGATCTACTTCCTGCTGGCGTTTGCCGCGTTGTGGCCGATCCTGCTGAATACTGCCGCCGGGGTCCGGCAGCTGGACCCGCGCTGGTTGCAGTTGACCCGCAGTCTGAGTGCCACGCGCTGGGAAACCTTGTGCAAGGTGATCGTGCCGGGGGTGATCGGTCATGTGCTCACCGGCGTACGCCTGGCCATCGGTATTCTGTGGATCGTGCTGGTGCCGTGCGAAATGCTCGGGGTGAGCGCCGGGCTGGGCTACTTCATTCTCGATACCCGCGACCGCCTGGCGTATTCCGAGCTGATGGCGATGGTGCTGCTGATCGGCGTGCTGGGGTTCGTGCTGGATGCCCTGGCGCGTGGGCTGCATCGGCGCTGGGTGCATGGCTGAAGGGCCAACGGGGCTTCTTCGCGAGTAGACCCGCGCAGAAGCCCGTGGGTCAGTGCACGGTATTGCGCTGGCGCACACACGCCTGGGCCTGAGCGGTCAGCTCATCCAGCCGCTCATCCCGCTGCTGTTCCGCTTCGAGCATCGCTTGCTCACCGTGCTGGTTGAGCAGGTAGGTATGAATCTGCATCACTTCGGCGGTCTGGTAGATCGGCGCGATATCCAGCCGCCCGATCAATGCGCCGCTGGCCCGTCCGGTGCTGCTCATCAGCACTTGCGGGCCATTGGCGGCCACCACCTGCATGCCCATGGCCTCGAACCACGGCACCTGGCTGGCAAAGGCATTCAGCTCGACGCAGGCGTGGCGCGCCTGCAGGTCGGCCAACAAGGCGCGGGCAATGCCCTGGCGACGATGGCTGGGGCGCACGGCCAGAAACGCCAGCGCACACACCTGCTCGTCGTCCTCGGCAGGCAGCGACAGGGCAAAGCCCAGCAGCTGGTCCGGTGCTTCGGCATCCAGCGCCAGGGTCAGCGCCACGGCCAGGCCGCGGGTGCCGTCCAGCGCCTGCAGGTACTGGTGCACCTCCATGCCAACGCCGTATTGGTATAGCGGATACAGCGGGTTGTCGGCGCTGATGGCAACGCTGCTCAATTGGCCGACATGGTGGATCACCAGTTCGCGGATCTGGTTCTGGAAGGCTTCAGGCGGCACGCTGTCGAGGCGGCTCAGGATGAACATCGGGGGGCGGGCTCCGGCGGTTGGGTAGACGGCTCGCGCCATGTCGGCGCGGGCCCTTAGTCTAACCGGTTTTGCCCATCAGCCTTGTAGCTGCAAGGCACCGAGCATCAAATCGAGGTTCTGCACTGCTGCGCCAGCGGCGCCTTTGCCGAGGTTGTCGAACACGGCGGTCAACAATACCTGGCCATGTTCAGGGTTGGCGAACAGGGCCAGGCGCAGGTCATTGCTGCCGTTCAACGCCTCCGGGTCCAGGTTCGGCGCCGCGCCGTGCTGATGCAGGGGCATGACCTGGACGTGGCGGGCACCTTGGTAGTGCTGCTCCAGGCAAGCCTGCAACTGCGCGGCGCTGACCTGGCCGGGCAGCAGGCGCAACTGCAGCGGGATGCTCAGCACGATGCCCTGGCGGTAGGCCGCGTAACCGGGCAGGAACATCGGCCGTGCCGACAGCCCGGCATGCCGCTGGATCTCCGGCACGTGCTTGTGCGCCAGCTCCAGGCCATACAGTTGCAGGGTCGGGGGCTTGTCGCTGCCGGGTTGTTCATGCCGTTCGACCGCAGTGCGACCACCACCGGAATAGCCGGAAATGGCATGGATGTTCAGTGGGTAATCCGCTGGCAGCAGGCCAGCCTTGACCAGTGGCCGCAGCAAGGCGATGGCGCCGGTGGGGTAGCAGCCGGGGTTGCTGACGCGCTTGCTGTGGGCGATGCGTTCGGCTTGCTGTTCGTCGAGTTCCGGCAGGCCGTAGACCCAGCCAGGGGCCGTGCGGTGCGCCGAGCTTGCGTCGATCACCCGCACCTGCGGGTTGTCGATCGTCGCCACCGCTTCGCGCGCGGCATCGTCGGGCAGGCACAACAGGGCGATGTCGGCGCTGTTGATCGCCTCGCGGCGACGTTGCGGGTCTTTGCGTTCGGCGTCCGGCAGGGTCAGCAGGCTCAGGTCGCGGCGGCCTTGCAGGCGCGCGTGGATCTGCAGGCCGGTGGTGCCTTGGTCACCGTCAATGAAGACAACAGGTGTTTGCATGGTCAGCGTCCGGTCGGGAGGGGATGGCCTATGCTCGCTTGTGGTGTAGATAAAGGAAATTTGAATATCATGACGGCAATCTTCAGTTTTCCTGAACGTGACGGCTCTTGATATGCGCGAAATCAGCCTCGACCGCCTGCGCACGCTGGTGGTGATCGTCGACCTCGGCTCGTTTGCCGAGGCCGCCCGCCAGCTCAACCTGGCGCCGCCGACCATCAGCCTGCACGTGGCCGAGCTGGAGGCGCGCATCGGCGCGCCATTGCTCACCCGCGCCCGCGCTCAGGTACGCCCGACCGCCATCGGCGAAACCCTGCTGGCCCGCGCGCGACGCCTGCTGGCCGATGCCGACCAGGCGCTGGATGAAGTGCGCCGGCAGGTCGAAGGGCTGACCGGCAGGGTGCGCCTGGGGGCTTCGACCGGCGCCATTGCCCACCTGCTGCCGCAGGCGCTGGAGCATTTGCGTGCCGCGCACCCGGGGATCGATGTGCAAGTACAGGTGCTGACGTCCCAGGCATCGCTGGCCCGCTTGCGCGAGGGCACCCTGGATATCGGCCTAGTCGCCTTGCCGCAGGTGGCTGGCAAAGGGCTTGAGGTCACCCCTTGGCGGCGCGACCCGATCCTCGCCTATGTGCCGGCCGACTGGCAGCCGCCGGCCAAGGTCACCCCGGCCTGGCTGGCGCAGCGGGCGTTGATTCTCAACGACAGCAGTACCCAGTTGTCGCGGGTAACCGGCGAGTGGTTCGCGGCGGCAGGGTTTTACCCCGAAGCACGGATCGAGCTGAACTATAACGATGCCATCAAGAGCCTGGTCGGGGCCGGATACGGGGCGACCCTGCTGCCGCAGGAGGGGGAGGTGGCCGAACTGGATCGGCGCATCGTCCGCCGACCGCTGCGCCCGGGGCTGTGGCGGCAATTGGGCATCGCCTGCCGTGAAGGGCAGGTGGAGCAAGCCACCGGGCATGTGCTGCAGGCATTGCAGCGGTTGCGGCAGTAGCGGGCTGCACGGCAGCCCGCCGGC
Source organism: Pseudomonas sp. BCRC 81390 (assembly GCF_030341915.1). Taxonomy (NCBI): domain Bacteria; kingdom Pseudomonadati; phylum Pseudomonadota; class Gammaproteobacteria; order Pseudomonadales; family Pseudomonadaceae; genus Pseudomonas; species Pseudomonas sp. BCRC 81390. The sequence goes on from NZ_JATAAG010000034.1 coordinate 155,801, forward strand.
TTCACCCGCGTTCTCGCGCACGTACCGCGGTCACTGTCTCGCCACCGACCCCCCAGTTATCGGTCGGTACTTCCTCGATGACCACGAAAGTACTGGCCGGCGGCTTGCCCAGCACCTGCTGCAGCATGCGCGTGGTCTGTTCGATCAACTGGCGCTTGTGTTCGGCGCTCACCCCTTCATCGGTCACGCGAATATGGACATACGGCATGGTTGTTCGCGCCTCCGTTCAGTGCCAGGTGCCAGCGGTGCTACCGCCGTCCACCGGCAGGATGACACCGCTGACGAAGCGTGAATCCGCCAGGTACAGCACGGCGTCCACGACATCCTGCGGCGAGCCGGTGCGGCCACTGGGTGACAGCGCGCCCATCCCCTGCAGGTTGCCGCCATGCAGCGGCGTGTCGATGATCCCGGGCGCCACGGCATTGACCTGCACACCGCTGGCCGCCAGCTCCAGTGCCAGGCCCTTCACCGCCTGGTTCAGGCCGCCCTTGACCAGCACCGGCAACAGGGCCGGCACCCGGGTGTCCGGTTGCAGGGCGATGGAGGCGGTGATGGCGATGATCTGGCCATGCCCCTGGCGGGTCATGATGCGTGCTGCTTCCTGGGCCGGGTAGAAGAACCCCTTGAGGTTGGTGCCGACCAGCGCGTCGACATCCGCTGCGCTGTACGCCGTGGCCGGTTTGGCAATGAAGATGCCAGCGTTGTTGATCAGCAGGTCGACACCGCCGAAGGCTTGCTCGGCGCAGGCGAACAGGCGTTGTGCGGTGTCTGGCTCGGCGATGTCGCCGGCTACGCCGATGAAGCGCGAAGGATGGCCGAGACGGGCAGCAGCCTGCTCCAGGCGGGCCTGGCTGCGAGCGTTGCCGATCACGTTGTCGCCGCGTTCGAGGAAGGCCTCGGCGAGGGCGAAGCCCAGGCCGCTGGAGGCCCCGGTGATGATGACGGTGCGTGCGGTGTGCATGTTGCGGATCTCCAGTGAAGTGAGCCATGAGCTCGGTGTGGAGCCACTCTAGGTCGTTACCTCTACTTGAAAAATGAGGCGCAAGGCATTTCAATCGATACACCATGTAATCAATCGAGCCGCCATGAGCCGCCATTTCGATGACCTTCAACTGGGCAGCCTGGAGCTGTTCTGCCTGGCTGCCGACCGGGGCAGCTTCAGCGCGGCGGCCACCGAGGCTGGCGTCACGCCGGCGGCAGTCAGCCGCAGCGTGGCACGCCTGGAGGAACGCCTGGGTGTGCGCCTGTTTGTCCGCACCACCCGGCAGATGCGCCTGTCCGCTGCGGGCCAGGCCTATTACCAGCACTGTCGGCAGGCGCTGGGGCAACTGGTCGAGGCCGAGCGTCAGGCCACCGGCGGGCAGGCCGAGCCGAGCGGCCGCTTGCGCATCAGCGCGCCTACGCCTTATGCCCATCACCGCTTGCTGCCGCTGCTGCCGCGGTTCCACCTGCGCTACCCACGCGTGCAGGTGGACGTGCATGTCAGTAACCGCAACGTCGACTTTGCCGAGGAACCGTTCGACCTGGCCATTCGTGGCCGTGAGCCGGCCGATTCACGCCTGGTGGCGCGCCGCCTGGAGGACGCCGAGCTGGTGGTGGTGGGCACGCCGGGCTACCTCGCCCGTGCCGGCACGCCGCAGACGCCGCAAGACCTGCTGCAGCACGACTGCATCCAGTTCGAGATGCCCAGCAGCGGCCGTCGCCCGCCCTGGACCTTTCGCCAGGCGGGGGGCCTGGTCGAAATCGACACCCAGGGCGCGTTCACCTGCCTTGGTGACTTCCTCGCCACCGCCACGCTGGTGCGCCATGGCGGCGGGTTGATGCAGGCATACCGGTTTACCGTGCAGGATGCCCTGGCCAGTGGCGAGCTGGTGGAGGTGCTGAGCGAGTATGGCGGGACCTCCCGGCCGTTCATGTTGCTCTACCCTCAGGCCCGGTACATGCCGTTGCGGGTACGGGTGTTCATCGACTTCCTGTTCGCTGAAGCAGGCTCGCCGGCAGGCTGAAACGCTGCAGCGCCGGCGAGGGCGATCTATGCTTTTCGCTGCGTCGGGTTGAGTGAAACCCGACGGACCTATGGTTTCTCAGGAGAAAGCTCCATGAACCCCACGAAATGCATCCCTCTGCTGGTGATTGCCTCCGTCCTCAGTTTTGCCGCTCACGCAGACCCGGCGAGCAACTGCGCGGCCAAGATCAAGGAACTTGAAGACATCAACAAGTCCGATGGTCAGGCACTGCACGGAGGCATGGCGCATGACTATCACGAGTTGATGAAACAGGCCAAGGAGGGGCAGGCTGCAGGCGACATGACCAAGTGCCAGGCCTCGGCTGACCGCGCCAAGACCATCTACAACAAGGCGCGCAACAAGTAGCGGTTGCCGATGGCAGCCTGTTCGCCGGTAACCCCGCGTCCACAGGAGTGCCGCCCGATACAGGGCCGCTGCAATAGGTGTGGCAGCGGGGCTACCCGCGAAGAGGCCGGCGCAGGATGGCGCCTGCTCAGAACCAGCGGTCGTTCTTCTTGCGCCCGCGGGTCAGCGCCGGCAGGATCAGCCCCGCCAGCAGGCCCGCGCCGGCAATGCTGCCGCCATACACCATGTAGCGCATCATCACCTGCTTGTTCTCATCACCCAGGCGCGCCTTGGTATCGCGCAGGTCCGACTGGCTCTGGTCGAGCTGTTCGTTCAGCGCCTGGTTGCGCGCCTGCAATTCGTCGATCAGCTTTTTCCGCGAATCGAGCGTTTCCTGCATGCCCTGTACGCGATTCTTCCAGCTGTCGTCGATAGTTTTCAGTTGCCCGGTCAGCTCCGCGACCTGGGCGTCGAGCTGTGGCAGGCGCTCGCCCTGGCCTGGTACCGTTTGCAGGTCGCTGCTGAGAATCCACACCACGTCGCCATTCTGCCCCCGCACCTGGCTGTAGTTGCCCTGGGTGCCGATCAGGGACAGTTTCTGCCCGGACTTGAGGGTGCCGACGATGCGGTGGCCGTCGGTCGGGCCGCTGCGCACGTAGGTGCTCAGGCTGTCGCTGACCCAGCGTGCATCGCTGGCGGGCTCTTCGGCATGCACCGGTGCGGCAAGGGCCACAAGGGTGGCAATCAGGCCGCTGCGCAGGGCAGCGAGGGCGGAAGCAGTCGGGCGGGAATCGGGCATGTTGGTCTTCGCTGAAACAGGACAAAGGTAGGCCCGGTGACTGGGCCGATCAACCGGTCGGTGAGTTGACCGCCAGCGAAAGACCGCTTTTTTGTCAGCAGGTTCACCACCTGATGTCGGAAATGTCTGCAGAATATTGCAAGAGCAGCCACTTGGCCGGGCTCACGCCGGTGTTTGATGCGCCGCGCTAGACTCCAGTGTTCAACTCTTTCATGGAGCAAGACCATGACTGCCAAGAACACCATTTGCCTCTGGTACGACAACGATGCCGAGGCGGCGGCGACCTTCTACGCCAGCGTTTTCCCCGATACCCGGGTGACGGCGGTGCACAAGGCACCGGGCGACTACCCGTCGGGCAAGCAGGACGATGTGATCACTGTCGAATTCACCGTCATGGGCATACCTTGCGTGGGGCTCAATGGCGGCAAGGCCTTCAGCCATTGCGAGGCGTTTTCGTTCAAGGTCAGTACCGAGGACCAGGCCGAGACCGACCGTTATTGGAATGCCATTGTCGATAATGGTGGCGAAGCCAGCGTCTGCGGCTGGTGCAAGGACCGATGGGGGATTTCCTGGCAGATCACCCCACGCGTCCTGATCGAAGCCATCGGCCACCCGGATCGCGCGGCTGCCAAGCGCGCGTTCGAGGCCATGATGCAGATGGGCAAGATCGATGTGGCCAGGATCGAGGCCGCCCTGAAGGGCTGAGCCGAGGGGTAGGTAGCCGCGCGCGGTGGCGCATGTTTAGCCGCGAACACCGGCGAAGCCGGTGCCAGTGGTAGGATGATGCGCGGCTATCGGCCCCACAAAGGCCGCGTCAGGTTTCGGACACTTCGCTTGCCGCTGGCGTGGCTTTGCTGGATGCCTTCTTCTCCTGCACCACGATGTAGAACTCCTCGCCGTGCTTGACCGCACCATACAGCACGGCCTTTTCGATCAGTTCGTTACCGCGCAGGTGGCGCAGCATCATCGGGTCCTTGCGCAGGTCGCGGTACAGCGCCAGGCACAGCAGCACCATCACCACCACGAACGGCAGGGCCACGACAATGGTCAGGTTCTGCAGCCCAGTGAGGGCCTCGCCGGGGTCGCGTGGGTCGCCGATGGCCAGCATGATCGCCGCCACCGTGCCGGTCAGCGCGCCCCAGAAGATCACCGTGCGGCGCGATGGCGTGGTGGTGCCGTGTTCCGACAGTGTGCCCATGACCAGCGAGGCGGCGTCGGCCCCCGAGACGAAGAAGATGCCCACCAGGATCATTACCAGCACCGAAGTCGCCGAGGCCAGTGGATAGCTGTCCAGCAGCTGGTACAGCGCATGGTTACTGTTGACTGCGCCATTGGCCAGTTGGAAGGCGCCTTCGCGCAGGGCCTCGATGCTCGCGCCGCCGAAGATGGTGAACCACACCAGGCTGACCAGGCTTGGTACCAGCAGTACGCCGGTGACGAACTGGCGGATGGTGCGGCCACGGCTGATGCGGGCGATGAACATGCCCACGAATGGCGTCCAGGAGATCCACCAGGCCCAGTAGAACACGGTCCAGCCGGCCAGCCAGCTATTCATCTGCTCGCCACCGCTGGCATTGGTGCGGGCCATCATTTCCGGAAGCATCTTGATGTAGATACCGATCGAGGTCGGCAGCAGGTTGAGCATCAGCAGGGTCGGGCCCACCATGAACACGAATGCCGCCAGTACCAGGGCCAGCACCATGTTGGTGTTGGACAGCCACTGGATACCCTTGCCGATGCCGGAAACCGCCGAGGTGACAAAGGCGATGGTCAGCAGGGTGATGACCGAGATGTAGAACAGCTTGCCGGGGTTGTCGATCCAGCCGTTGTATTCCAGGCCTCCGGCGATCTGCAGGGCGCCCAGGCCAAGTGAGGCGGCCGAACCGAACAGCGTGGCGAAGATCGCCATCATGTCGATCATGCGGCCCAGTGGGCCATTGGCATGCTTGCCGATCAAGGGCCGGAAGGCGGCGGAAATCAGCTGCGAGCGGCCACGGCGGAAGGTGCCGTAGGCAATCACCAGGCCGACGATGGCGTACATCGCCCATGGGTGCAGGGTCCAGTGGAACAGCGTGGTGGCCATGGCCACCTGCATCGCTTCACTGGTCTGCCCGGTGGCCGCGCCTGGTGGAGGTGATACATAGTGCGAAAGGGGTTCGGCAACGCCGAAGAACATCAGGCCGATGCCCATGCCGGCGCTGAACATCATCGCCACCCAGGACACCGTGCGGAACTCAGGCTGTTCGCCATCCCGCCCCAGCGGTACCCGGCCGTAGCGGCTGGCGGCCAGCCACAGCACGAACACCACGAACAGGGTGGAGGTCAGTACGAAGAACCAGCCGAAGTTGAGAATGACCCAGGACTGCGCGCTGGACGCGTTGCTGGCGAGGCTGGCCTGGTTGAGGAAGCCCCAGAGGACGAAAGCGATTGCCAGGAGGCTGGTGAAGCCAAAGACGATCCAGTCGAGCTTGCCCTCGAAATGCCGGTCCTGACGCGCTTCTGCGGTTTTCGAGGGGTCCGTCACGCCAAGGTCGAGCGTTTCGGTGATGTGTTCCTTTGCCATGTATGTTGGGGCCCTTTTCTGGCTTACCTGTCGGCGCAGGCTTGTTGTGTGTGGGCTACCGAGTTGGAGCACTGCCTCGGCGGGAAACTGCTGGCGCGATTATCCTGCGCAGGAAATGCCGGCACCTGTCCCGATAGCGCCGTGGGGCGTCCATTACGCGACCTGGCAAATACTTTTAGTTCTGGGGGTGATGGCCCTTTCTGTCTCGCGTTCTGGTACCCTGAAGGGCATCACCCGGGCCCGCACATACGAGCACCGTAGAAGCGCTGCTGCTTGCGGGCCTGGCCGTACCAGGAAACGGAGATTCGTCAACATGGCCACTGACCGTGTGAGCCTGATTCATTTCGATAAATTGAGCATGAGCCCTGCCGCTGCCGATCGGTTCCAGAAAGCCCTCGACGCGCTGGAAGCGCTCAAGCTGCAGGACCGTTACGTGTACCTCATCGCTCCTTATCTGGGTGATATCGCTGACGCCTCCGACCCCGAGCAACTGGCCACCGCCCTGGAGCAGGGCTTGCGCGTAGTCGACGAGCTGCTGGCGGCCAGGTCGGTCAGCAAGGTCAAGGCCGAGGACGTACGCCAGGTATTCCAGGGCGCGGTCGAACAGGCGCGTGCAGCCATGCCTGGCTGAGTGAGGCATGGCCAAAGACATCGACAACCCTTGCGTCGCGCTGTGCCAGTTGAATGGCGAGCTGTGCGTGAGCTGTGGCCGCAGCCGCGACGAAATCCGCAAATGGCGAGGCATGAAGCGCCCCGAGAAGATGGCCACCGTGCAGCGGGCGGCAACGCGCATGAAAGCTATCGCCAAGAAGGCGGCCAAGCGGCAGAATGCCGACTGAACCTGCGTGTCCTGCGCGCGGCCTTTCCTGTTTTGTTGTCGGACGAGCCTGAAATGGATTCTCACTCGCTGTTAGGCTTTACCCTGGTCGCGGCCATCGCGATCGCCAGCCCTGGCCCTGCCACCCTGATGGCCATCAACAACAGCCTGGCCCACGGCCAGCGCAGCGCGATCTGGTCGTCGCTGGGCAATGGCTCGGGCCTGTTCTGCCTGTCGACTGCGGCCATGCTCGGGCTTGGCGCACTGCTGGCCAGTTCTGAAATGCTCTTCAATGCCGTGAAGGTCCTGGGCGCCGGCTACCTGTTCTACCTGGGGGCGCGGCAGTTGCTGAAAACCAGCCCGATGCTGGCACAGGGCGGTGCAGGCGTGGCGGCCAAGGTGCGGCCCACACCGCTGAAGTTGTACAAGTCGGCGTTCTTCACCGCAGTCACCAACCCCAAGGCGACCTTGTTCTTTACCGCGCTGTTCCCGCAGTTCATCGACCAGGGCGCCGCATTGCTGCCACAGTTCCTGATCCTGACCGGGATTTTCGTCGCGTTGTCGCTGGTTTCGCTGAGCCTGTATGCCGCACTGGCGGCACGCGCCAAGGGTGTACTCACCCGGCCGTCGCTATCGCGCTGGGTAAGCCGGGTGGTGGGCACCACCTTTATCGGCTTTGGCGCGGCGATCCTGGCGATGCGGCGGCAAGGGGCCTGAAGTAGGGGTGATGTGCGAGCAACCCCTTGGTTTCGCTACAGCTATGCTGGCCGGCAGCGTTTTACCGGCCTGTGTCGTGCTGGCCGATGGACGGCCAGCCTGTTGCCTGCCCGTGGTCCAGACTGTCCATGACGTGCACAGCGGGTTGCTGCAGCCGACCGAGGGTTGTCGATGATCGAACGTCGCTTACGCCACGCCTTGCGGCTGTTGCCGTGCCTGTTGCTGCTGCCCATGGCGGCGGTAGCAGACGAAGCGTGCCAGCGGCTGACAGCCACCGGCAATGCCGAATACCCGCCCTACCTGTGGCGTGACCCGCAGAACCCCCGGCAACTGATCGGTGCCAATGCCGACCTGCTGAAGTACCTGGGCAAGCAGCTGGGGTTGGACATCGACGTGATTTACGCTGGGCCATGGTCGCGTGCGCAGGAAGAAGTGCGTACGGGCCGCATCGACCTTATGGCCGGGTATTTCCTGACCCAGGCCCGTCAGCAGCAGATGGACTTCATCTTCCCGCCATTCCTGCATACCCCGAGCGTGGTCTGGGTGCGCCAGGACAATACCTTCACCTACCGGCAATGGGCCGACCTGAAAGGCCGTAAGGGTGGCACGCTGGTCAGCAACAGCCATGGCCAGCAGTTCGACGACTATGCCAGGGCCAACCTCACCCTCGAAGCTGTACCCGGCGCCAGGCAGGCGTTCGAGAAGCTGTTGCACAAGCGCAGCGACTACGTGGTGTACGAGCAGTACCCCGGCATGGCGCTGGTGCGCAGCTTGGGTATCGCGGGGACGGTACAGGTGCTGGAGCCGCCGATTTCCAGCGAAGGGCTGTACCTGGCGATGTCGCATCACTCGCCCTGCAACCAGCCGCGGTTGCGGGAAGCGCTGGCGCGGGAGATGGAAAAGATCGTGGCCGGGGCGCTGCCTGAACAGCTGCTGCAGCAGAACCTGGAGCGTTGGCAGTAAGCGCCTGACGCGTTGCCTACAAGGACCGCGCCAGCTGTTCGGCTTCCTTGGCCCGGGTCACGCTTAGCGCGCCGGGCAGGCTGACGGCGTTCTTCGCGGCGAGGAGCTCGGCCATCACGCTGACCGCGATCTCCGCCGGTGTCTTGCTGCCGATATAGATACCGATAGGGCCGTGCAGGCGCTGCAGCGATGCTTCGCTTTCGCCGAAGTGTTCGATCAGGCGCTCACGGCGCAGTTGGCTGTTGCGCCGCGAGCCAATGGCGCCAATGTAGAACGCCGGGCTGTGCAAGGCTTCCAGCAGCGCCAGGTCGTCCAGCTTGGGGTCGTGGCTGACGGCGACGATGGCGCTGCGCAGGTCCGGGGCGAAGGCGCGTACCACGTCGTCCGGCATACCGCTCAGGCGGGTGACGCCGGCAACATTCCAACCGGCCGTGTACTCGGGGCGTGGGTCGCACAGGGAAACGCTGAAACCGTTGAACAGCGCCATGGTCGCCAGGTATTCGGCCAGCGCACCGGCACCGATCAGCAGCAGGCGGTAGCCGGGGCCGAGGGTGTGGCACAGGCGCTGGCCATCGAAGCTGAACAGCTCGGGCGTGCGGGTGGCGGTGAGGCTGGCTTCGCCGCTGCGCAGGTCGAGGTCGCGGCGCACCAGGTTGCCGCTGTCGAGGCTGGCCAGCAGCTGTTCCAGCTGCGCCAGCGACGGGGCGAACTCCAGCACCAGTTCGAGGGTGCCGCCGCAGGGCAGGCCGAAACGGTGGGCGTCGTCGGCGCTGACGCCATAGCGCACCACCTGCGGCAGGCCTTCAGGCATACCGGGGCCGCCATGGGCGCTGGTGTAGCGGTGGATGAGGTCGTCTTCGATACAGCCGCCGGAGACACTGCCGACTACCCGGCCATCGCTGCGCAGGGCCATCATCGAGCCCACGGGGCGCGGTGACGAGCCCCAGGTGCGCGCGACCGTGGCGAGCAGGGCGTGGTGACCGGTGGCGAGCCAGTCGCGGGTGGTGCGCAGCACCAGCAGATCGATGCTTTCCATGGTTACTCCGCTAAGATTTGCTGTTCAAGGGCCGCCAGAGGCATCTCAGCGCATATGCAAGATGATTGGGCTGCTGCTGGCTGGGTCGGTATGCCCACGCAGCTTGCCTACCGCCTGTGCACTCACTGCACCGCCCTGGTTGCCCCAGGCTGTGCGCACGAAGCTCAGGACGGCGGCCATTTCCTCATCGCTCAACTGTTCGCGGAACGCCGGCATGCGATAGGCATCCGGCAAGCCTGCCGTGACCACCCGCTGCGAACCGTTGAGGGTGATGTTGATCGCCGAAGCGTCTTCCTTGGCCAGTGCCGAGGTGGCTCCAGCCAAGGGTGGCATCCACTCGGCCTGGCCCTTGCCATCCAGCCCGTGGCACGACGCGCACCGGGTCACATAGGCATGTGCCCCGGGGTTGTCGAGCCGCATCGCCGCCGATTGGGCCTGGTACTGCCACGGTGGGCCATCGCGTTGCGGATCGCCAGGCAGCGACTTCAGGTAATGCGCGATCGCTGCCAGGTCAGCGTCGCTCATGAACTGCGTGGAGTTGTTGAAGGCCTCGGTCATCGAACCGAATACCACGGCGTGGCGGTTGCGCCCGGTCTTGAGGAACTGCGCTATTTCCGCCTCGCTCCAGCGCCCCAGCCCGGTGTTGTGGTCGGCGCGCAAGCTCGGTGCGTACCAGCCATCGAGCAGGGCACCGGCGAGGAACGGTTTGCCACTGTCGTCCAGGGCCTTCTCGTTGAACGCCAGGCCGCGCGGGGTGTGGCAGCTGCCGCAGTGGCCAGGGCCCTGGACCAGGTAGGCGCCGCGGTTCCACTGTGCATCCTTGCCGGCCTGGTCGGCGTACGGTGTGCTGGTGGCGAACAGGCCGTTCCACACGGCGATGGGCCAACGCAGGTTCAGCGGCCAGGGAATGTCGCCGGGCTGGTTGGCCTGCGCTACCGGTTGCACGCCGAGCATGAAGAAGGCGTACAGCGCCTTGACATCGTCATCGCCAAGCTTGGCGTAGGACGGGTAGGGCATGGCCGGGTACAAGCGCCGGCCACCGGGCGCGACGCCGTGGCGCACGGCGCGGTCGAAGTCGGCCAGGCTGTAGCGACCGATGCCATTGTCGCGGTCGGGGGTGATGTTGGTGGCATGAATGGCGCCTAGCGGGGTGGCCATCTTCAGCCCGCCGGCGAACGGCTTGCCGTCCGGCACGCTGTGGCAGGCCACGCAGTCGCTGAGCCGGGCCACGTATTCGCCACGGCTGACCAGCGCCGGGTCGGCAGCCGTGGCCAGTTCGCCGGTAAACGGCGAAACGGGCTCGCGGGTGACATACCAGGCCAGCAGGCCTGCCGCGAGCAGGCACGGCAACGCCAGCCAGCCAGCGGTTCTTGCAAAACGATGGGTCATGGTACGTCCTTGTGCGGTCAGCTGAAGGTATGGCGGCTCAGCGGCAGGCTGCGCACGCGCTGGCCGGTCAGTTGCGCGACCGCGTTGACCACCGCCGGGGCAACGGCGGGTAGCGGTGGTTCGCCGATACCGCCCATCTTCGCCCCGCTTTCGACGATACGGACATGCACCCGGGCCATGCGCGAGGGCGGCAGGATCGGGTACAGGTCGAAGTTGCGCGCGCGTGGCTTGCCGTCGACGTATACCGCTTCTTCCAGCAGCGTCTGCGACAAGCCCAGGGCGACGGCGCCGTTGACCTGGTGCTCGATGATCGCCGGGTTGACGATGCTGCCCGGGTCGATGGCCTGCCAGATGTCGTGCACCTTGACCTGGCCGTTTTCGATCGACACCTCGGCAATGACCGCTGCCTCCGAGCCGAACGGCGAGGCCATGGCGACGCCGCGTGCGCGCTTGCTACCGTCTTCGGCGGTGAACGGCCCGCGCTTCCAGCCGCCGGACAGTTCGGCAACCGCTTGCAACAGCGTGGTCAGGCGCGGGTTGTCGTGCAACAGGTGCAGGCGCAGTTCGAACGGGTCCTTGCCGCCCTTGTCGGCCAGCTCGTCAAGGAATGACTCGTAGAAGAAATCGTTCAGCGAGTTGCCCACCGAGCGCCAGTAGCCAAGCATGGCCGGGCCTTTGACATAGACCTGGGCGATGCGTTTGTTGGCGATGGCGTAAGCCTTGCCCGACAGCCCTTCGAGCGCAGTCGGGTCGAGCTTTTCGCCCTGTTTGCCGGCGAGGGCTTCGGTCGGGCCTTCGGTGGCGCTCACGGCCTCGAGGGCCACTGGCAGCCCGTCGGCATCCAGCCCGGCGCGGAACTTGACCACCGCCACCGGGCGCAGTACGTCACGCAGGAACTCTTCTTCGCGGCTCCAGATAAGCTTCACCGGCCGACCGACCGCCTTGGCCAAGGCAATCGCCTGAGGGTAGGGGTTGGCCGAGTCGTACAGGAAGTGGCGGCCGAAGAAGCCACCCAGCAACGGCGAATGCAGGGTGATCTGCGCCGGGGCCAGGCCGGTGCGCCTGGCGATGTCGTCACGGAACATGTCCGGGGCCTGGTTGGGCAGCCACACCTCCAGCGAACCGTCGGCATTGAAGCGCGCCAGCGCCGAGGGCGGCTCAAGCTGGGCATGGTTGAGGTACTGGTTGTGATAGGTCGCCTCGACGTGGGTTTTGGCGCTGGCCAGCATGCCGGCCACATCACCCTGGTTTTCTTCGTCGCGCGCCGGCGCTTCGACCGTGGCCAGGTGGTCGCGCCAGCCATCGCTGGAGAAGTCGGCCGGCATCGGCCGTACCGGGCTGTCGGCGGCAGGCTCCTGCCAGTCGACCTGGATGGCTTCTACCGCACGTTTGGCATGCCACCAGCGCTCGGCAACCACCGCCACGGCGCCTGGCAGCTGGTGCACCGAGTGCACACCCTGCATGGCCTTGACCTGGTCTTCGTTGCGCAGGCTGCCGACAGTCATGCCCAGGCGTGGCGCGTGCTGCACGGCAGCATGGAGCATGCCGTCGACCTTGACGTCGATGCTGTACACGGCCTTGCCGGTGGATTTGTCATAGGCATCCAGGCGGCGTACCGGTTTGCCGATCCAGCGAAACTGGCTGGGGTCGCGCAGCTTGACGCTGGCAGGGTCGGGCACCGGCAGGTCCATGGCCCGCGAGGCCAATTCACCATAAGGCACGGATCGTCCACTCGTGGTATGTAACACGTTACCCGGCGTGGTGCTGAGTTGCTCTACCGGCACGCCCAGTTGCTCGGCGCCTGCCTGCAGCAGCATGGCGCGGGCGAGGGCACCCAGGCGGCGCATGGTCGGGTAGCTCATGCGTACCGACATGCTGCCGCCGGTGATGCGCATGCCGTTTTCCATCACCACATAGGCTTCCCCGGGTGGGGCACTGTCGACCACGAAATTGGCCGGGTCGACATCCAGTTCCTCACCGACGATCTGGGCCATGGCGGTGAAAGGGCCTTGCCCGCCCTCCATGAAAGGGCTGAGCAGGCGCACCGTGCCGTCCGGGCGGATCTCCAGGAATGCCGGTACCTGGGTACCGCGTTCGGCGCTGGCTGCGGCAGCTGCCTGCACGCGGGCCGAGCCCATGGGCAGGCCAAAGCCAAGCACCAGGGCCCCGACAGCCGTGCTGGCGAGGAAGCGCCGACGCGACAGGTTGAGGGTCGCGCCGTGTTGTAACTTGAGCAGTTCTTCTGCAGGTGTACCGACGGGTGTGCGCATCAGGCCTTCTCCCCTTGGGCCAGGTCATGCATGGCAGCATGGATGGCGTTGTAGGTGCCGCAGCGGCACAGGTTGACCATCGCCGCGTCGATCTGCGCGTCACTGGGCCTGGGCGTGTGCTTGAGCAGAGCAGTGGCCGCCATCACCTGGCCGGACTGGCAATAGCCGCACTGGGCGACCTGGTGCTCGACCCACGCCGCGACCACCCGCTTGCCGATGGCGTCGGCCTCGATCGCCTCGATGGTAGTCACCTCTCGCCCGACCACACCGGCCACCGGCGTGACGCAGGCGCGCACCACATTGCCGTCCACCAGCACCGAACAGGCGCCACACTGGGCCAGGCCGCAGCCATACTTGGTGCCGGTCAGCCCCAGGTCGTCGCGGATCACCCACAGCAGTGGCGTGTCGGCGTCTGCCTCGACCTGGTAGGTCTTCTGGTTGATGCGTAGTTCCATGGTTCACCTGCCCGTCAACGGTTGCTGTCGCTGTGCTTTTGCTGATCGGGGAATACGCTGTTCCCCCAGTCCGGAAACGCTAGCACAGGGGGCTGACCGCTGGTCGGCTGCAAGGGGCAGGTTCAGAGGATCAGGCAAGTAATTCGGCGGAATACGCAAGCTGGTCGCGCAAACAGGACTTCCACCGTGAAAACCCGGATAATGCCGGCCACTTTCGTTTTGCACGCTTAAATCACGGTAATCCCGCATGGAAATCAAGGTCAATTTTCTCGACAATCTCCGTCTCGAAGCCAAGTTCGACGACTTCACGGTGATCGCCGACCAACCGATCCGTTACAAGGGTGATGGCTCGGCCCCGGGGCCGTTCGACTATTTCCTGGCGTCCTCTGCCTTGTGCGCGGCTTACTTCGTCAAGCTGTACTGCCAGACCCGCAACATCCCGACCGAAAACATTCGCCTGGCGCAGAACAACATCGTCGACCCGGAAAACCGCTACAACCAGATCTTCAAGATCCAGGTCGAGCTGCCTGAGGATATTTCCGAGAAGGACCGCCAGGGCATCCTGCGTTCCATCGACCGCTGCACCGTGAAGAAGGTGGTACAGACCGGCCCCGAGTTCGTCATCGAAGTGGTCGACAACCTCGATGCCGATGCCCAGGGCCTGTTGATGCCGGTGTCGGACACCAGCACCTACATCCCCGGCAAGGACCTGCCGCTGGAACAGACCATCGCCAACATGTCGGGCATCCTGGCCGGGCTGGGGATGAAGATCGAGATCGCTTCGTGGCGCAACATCGTGCCCAACGTGTGGTCGCTGCACGTGCGCGACGCCCAGTCACCAATGTGCTTCACCAACGGCAAGGGCGCGACCAAGGAAGCCGCGCTGGCCTCGGCACTGGGCGAATTCATCGAGCGCCTGAACTGCAACTTCTTCTATAACGACCAGTACTGGGGTGAGGACCTGGCCAACGCGCCGTTCGTGCACTACCCGAACGAGCAATGGTTCAAACCAGGCCCGCGGGATGCGCTGCCGGTCGAGATCCTCGACGAACATTGCCTGGCCATCTACAACCCGGACGGTGAGCTGCGCGGCTCGCACCTGTACGACACCAACTCGGGCAACACGGCCCGTGGCATCTGCTCGCTGCCGTTCGTGCGCCAGTCCGACCAGCAGGTGGTGTACTTCCCGTCCAACCTGATCGAGAACCTGTTCCTCAGCAACGGCATGAGCGCCGGCAATACCCTGGCCGAGGCGCAGGTGCAGTGCCTGTCGGAAATCTTCGAGCGGGCGGTGAAGCGCGAGATCCTCGAAGGCGAGCTGTGCCTGCCGGATGTGCCGCAGGAGGTGCTGGCCAAGTACCCGGCCATCGTTGCCGGCATCCAGGGCCTGGAGGAGCAGGGCTTCCCGGTACTGGTCAAGGATGCTTCGCTGGGGGGCGAGTTCCCGGTCATGTGCGTGACCCTGATGAACCCGCGTACCGGCGGCGTATTCGCCTCGTTCGGTGCCCACCCGAGCCTGGAAGTGGCGCTGGAGCGCAGCCTCACGGAACTGCTGCAGGGGCGCAGTTTCGAGGGCCTGAACGACCTGCCGCAGCCGACCTTCGAAAGCCACGCGCTGACCGAACCGAACAACTTCGTCGAGCATTTCATCGACTCCAGCGGCGTGGTGTCGTGGCGCTTCTTCAGCGCCAAGGCCGACTTCGAATTCGTCGAGTGGGACTTCTCCGGCCATGGCGAGGACTCCAACGTGCAGGAGGCCGCGACCCTGTTCGGCATCCTCGAAGACCTGGGCAAGGAGGTGTACATGGCGGTGTACGACAACCTTGGCGCCACCGCCTGCCGCATCCTGGTGCCGGGTTACTCGGAAATCTACCCGGTAGAGGACCTGATCTGGGACAACACCAACCGCGCCTTGTCGTTCCGCGCCGATATCCTCAATTTGCATAGCCTCGACAACCGCGCCCTCAAGCTGTTGCTCAAGCGCCTGGACAACTGCGATGTCGATGACTACACCACCATCACCACGCTGATCGGCGTCGAGTTCGACGAAAACACGGTCTGGGGCCAGCTGACCATTCTGGAACTGAAGCTGCTCATCTGCCTGGCAGTGCAGCGCTTCGAGGATGCCAAGGAACTGGTCGAGGCGTTCCTGCAGTTCAACGACAACACCGTCGAGCGCGGGTTGTTCTACCAGGCATTGAACGTGGTGCTGGAAGTGTTGCTGGACGACGAGCTGGAAATGGACGACTACGAGGCCAACTTCCGGCGTATGTTCGGCGACTCGCGCATGGATGCGGTGTTGGGCTCGGTCGATGGCAGCGTGCGCTTCCATGGCCTGACCCCGACCAGCATGAAGCTCGAAGGCCTCGATCGCCACTTGCGCCTGATCGAGAGTTATAAAAAGCTGCATGCGGCTCGGGCCAGGCTGGCCTGATCATGCGTTACTGCTGATATAGCGGGGGCCGCTTTGCGGCCCTTTCGCGACGCAAGGCCGTTACTACAAGCGCGCTCCTATATATCGGTTTCAGATAGCCGCTATCCCCAATCTGTCTTGTCGCTTCGCCTGCCAGGCGCGTAGCGTTTTGCTGTCATTCCCCTCAACCCATGGCGCGTTGACCGCCAGAAGGATCTCGGCTGCGCGCCTCGAAAGGCGCAGACCATGAATACTTCTCTGGATACCAATGCCCTGAAAGCCAGACAGCAAGCCATATGGGCCAGTGGCGACTACGCAGTGATCGGCACCACCCTGCAGATCGTCGGCGAGCGCCTGGCCGAGGCCTGTGACTTGCGCTGGGACGAGCAGGTACTGGATGTCGCCGCCGGCAATGGCAACGCGCGGCCCGACGCGGTTGCCGCGTTACCTCCACCGACTATGTGCCGGAACTGCTCAGGCGCGGCGCAGAGCGGGCGCGGGCCGAGCGCCTCGAGGTGGTGTTCCAGACTGCCGATGCCGAAGCATTGCCGTTTGCCGATGGAGCCTTCGATGTGGTGCTGTCCACCTTCGGCGTGATGTTTGCCCCCGACCAGGCCCAGGCCGCACGCGAATTGAGACGAGTGTGCCGGCCCGGCGGCAGGATCGGCCTGGCCAACTGGACCCCGCAAGGCTTCGTCGGGCAGATGTTCAAGACCCTTGGACGTCATGTGCCGCCACCTGCCGGGGCCTTGTCACCCGCGCGCTGGGGCGATGAGGAGCAGTTGCGCGTGTTGTTCGAGGGTGCGCTTGACGGGTTGCAGGTCAGCCGCCAGCTGTTCAACTTCCGCTATCGCTCGGCGGCGCATTACCTCGAGGTGTTTCGCACCTGGTTCGGACCGATGCGTACAGCCTTTGCCTCGCTGGAGCCGGAGGCGGCTGCGGCGCTGGAGCGTGACCTGACGGAGTTGTTGAATGCCTGCAATGTCGGCGGCCCAGCGTCGTTGGTGGTACCGGGCGAATACCTGGAGGTGGTGATCACGCGCGTCCGTTAGCAAGGGCGCTTCGCGTCAGCGCGGCCCCCAGTCGGGTTCGCCGTGAGAGGGGGCTTGTCTGAGGCGTGACCCGTGAAGTGGCGCAGGGGCCTCGGTTGTGGTTCATACAAGCTCAATTCTTGCACTTGGCCATGACAACCTGGCACGTTCTCGGGGAGCCCCCCGACCGGCTGGCATAACGCACGCAGTTGTCCAGCGACTTCTTGCGGGCGATGCTCAAGGTATCGCCCCACGCCAGGCCACCTTCGCCAGTGGTGGGGACGGCTTTGGCGAAGCAGTTGGAGCCTATTGTGCGTGCCGCATGGTAGGCCTTGCCGGTTTTGCTGGAGCAACCGGCCACGAGCACCAGGCTGAGGGCCAGCAGGGTGGTCAACGCCCATGATGAATTCGGGCGAATCGGGTTGCTGCTCATCGGTTGTCTCCTTGCGCCAACGCCTCGCAGCATAGGCCATTCAAACCAAACGGTGAACTATCGCCTTGTCGGGAGGCTCCTTTGCTAGGCGCGCCCCGTGCACGCCTGGTGGCCACGCCATCAGCCCTTGGGTCACTGAATGAAAAGGAGGCACCGTGACCGTATCCGACCAAACCCTCTATCGCTGTACACCCGGCCCGCTACATGCATTGCTGTTGGCCGGCAGCGTTCCGTTGTTCCTCGCTGCGCTACTCAGCGACATCGCCTACTTCAACAGTTACCAGATCCAGTGGAGCAACTTCGCCGCCTGGTTGATCGCCGGCGCCCTGGTGTTCTGCGGGCTGGCGCTGTTGTTCGCGTTGGCCAACCTGGTCCGTGCCGAGCGCAAGCGTGGCCGGCCGACGCTGTACTTCGTGCTGCTGCTGGTGACCTGGGTACTGGGCCTAGTCAATGCGTTCGAACATGCCAAGGACGCCTGGGCGGTAATGCCGTCCGGGCTGGTGCTGTCGGTGATCGTGAGCGTGCTCGCGACGGTGGCTGCCTTCACCGGTTTGAGCGGCCTGCGCTCGGGAGGTGCAGCATGAAGCTTGTGCCTGCGTTGAGCCTGTTGAGCATGGCCTTGCTGCTGGCTGCTTGTGGGGGTGATGGCGAGCCGACCCAGGCGCTTGGGCCCGACCCGAAACTGCCAGCGCCACAACGTGGCCTGCTGCCGAGCATGAAGATCGCCCAGCCGGCAGCCTGGGGTGAGCAGAGGCCGACGGTGCCTGAAGGCTTCAGCATAACCGCCATTGCCACTGGCCTGAAGATCCCGCGGCAGACCCTGGTGTTGCCCAATGGCGATATCCTGGTTGCCGAGGGCCGCGGTGGCAGCGCGGCCAAGCTCAAGCCCAAGGATGTCATCGCCAGCCAGATCAAGGCCAAGGGCAATACCCAGGTCAAGGGTGGCAACCGCCTGACCTTGCTGCGCGATGCCGATGGCGACGGTCGCTACGAGGTGCAGACGGTGTTTGCAGAAAACCTCAATGCGCCGTACGGCCTGGCCTTTGCCGACGGCAAGCTGTACGTGGCCAACCAGGATGCCCTGGTGCGCTTCGACTACCAGGACGGCCAGACTCGGGCCGATGGTCCGCCAACCAAGGTCACCGACCTGCCGGCTGCGATCAACCACCATTGGACCAAGGCGCTGACCATCAGCCCGGATGGTCGTTACCTGTATGTGGGCATCGGTTCCAACAGCAACATTACCGAGCGTGGGCTGGAAGTGGAGATCGACCGGGCCATGGTCTGGCAGGTCGACGCTGCAACCGGTGCGCACCGGCCCTATGCCACTGGCCTGCGCAACCCGACGGCGCTGGCCATCCAGCCGCAGACCGGGCAGCTGTGGGCGGTGGTCAACGAGCGCGACGAACTCGGGCCTGACCTGGTGCCGGACTACCTGACCTCGGTGCGTGAAGGGGGGTTCTATGGCTGGCCTTACAGCTACTGGGGGCAGAACGTGGATGAGCGGGTACGGCCGCAGAACCCGGAAAAGGTAGCGGCGGCGATCAAGCCGGATTACAGCCTCGGCTCGCACGTGGCTGCATTGGGCATGGCCTTCTCCATCCCGGCCATGGGCGAGCGCTTCGCCGAGGGTGCCTTCGTGGGTGAACACGGTAGCTGGAACCGGCCCAACCCGGTGGGCTACAAGGTGATCTTCGTGCCGTTCAGCAATGGCAAGCCGGCAGGCGAGCCGATCGACTTCGCCACAGGTTTCCGGGCTGAGGATGGCAACACCCGCGGCCGGCCGGTGGGGGTGACGGTGGACCCGCGTGGTGCGTTGATCATTGCCGACGACCTCGCCAATACGGTCTGGCGGGTAACGCGCAACCGCTGATGGTGCATGCGACAGGAGCGGCCTTGTGTCACGAAAGGGCCGCTCCTGCAGAGGGCGCGAGCTGCTTGCCCCGCGATCAGAAGCGGTAGTTGAAGCTGGCTTCCAGCGTACGCGGTGCACCTGGAGTGATCAGGTCCACCGAGCCGTGCGCAGAGGCATAGTAGTCGCGGTCGAACACGTTCTTCAGGCGCAGCGCGGCATCCCACTGTGGCACGCTGTAGAGCAGCGCGGCGTCGAAGGTGGTGTAGCCCGGCATCACCACTACGTTGTCCAGCGCGGTGTAGCGCTCATCGACGTAGTTGGCACCGGCGGCCACGCGCCATTGCGGGGTCAGGGTACGCACCAGCCAGACGTTGGCGCTGTTGCGCGGCGTCAGGGTCGGGGTCTGGCCTTCGTTGGCCACGCCATTGGTCTTGCTGTTGGACTTGGTGATCTCGGCGTCCAGGTAGGCGTAGCCGGCGTAGATCTGCCACTTGTCGCTCAGCTGGCCGCTGACGGTGGCTTCGAAGCCGTCGGTGCGCTGCTCGCCAGCCAGCACGGTGAGGTTGGGGTTGGCCGGGTCGGCGGTCTTCATGTTGGTGCGCTCGAGGCGGAACAGCGCTGCTGTCAACGACAGGCGGCTGTCGAGCAGGTCCCACTTGGCGCCGATTTCGTAGTTGGTGGTTTCCTCCGGCTCCAGGTGCTGGTTGCTCGGGCTGACCGCGAACACCTCGCCCGAAGGCTGGTAACTGCGGCTGACCGAAACGTAGTAGGACTGGATGGCATCCGGCTGGTAGACCAGGCCGGCGCGCGGGCTCCAGGTCTTGTCGGTGCGGTCGAGGTCGACATTCTGCGTGCGGTCGTCGTCGTATTCCTGGCCAAAGATGTCATAACGCACACCGACCAGCGCTTTCCAGTGCTCATTCAGCTCGATCATGTCCTGAACGTACAGGCCAGTGGTCTGCTGGAAGTTGGTGCCCTTCGACGACAGGTTGGCGGCGTGTTCCGGTACCGGCACCAGGGCGTCGCGGTACACCGGCACCTGGGCCACGTTGCTCTGGCTCAGCACCCGCTGGTACTTGTCCTGGAAGCCAACCTCCACGCCATACAGCAGGTTGTGCTGCATCCCGGCCAGTTGCGCCTGTTGCTTGAGCTCGGTCTGGTTGAACATGCCGTATTCGTCACGGGCGACGTTGCCGCGGTTGAGCTTGACCAGCAACTCGCCATTCGGCGCAGTGACGAAGCGCGTCGGGCTGCTGTCGGCGAGGGTGTTGTTGCGGTCCAGGTCGTAGCGGTAGTAACGGCTGGTGTTGGTCAGGGTAAGGTCGTCATTGATGCGGTAATCCAGGCTTGCGGTCAGCGAGAACACTTCGCTGCGGGCATAGTCCTGGTCGGCATCGCCGGAACCGAAGCGCTTGTCACGGTGCACATCCACCGGGCGGTTGCCCAGGGCCGGGATGCCGAAGTCGATCAGCCGCTTGTCGTACAGGTAGGTGGCGCCCAGGTTCAGTTCCAGGTCGTCGGAGAGGCGGAAGTAGGCCGATGGCGCGATGGCCTTGCGGTCAATGTAGCCATCATCGCGAAAGGTGTCGCTGTCTTCGAAGGCGCCGGTCACGCGGTAGGCCTGATTGCCCTGCGGGTCGGCCCAGCCACTGTCGAACTGGGTGCGGCGCTTGCCCTCGCTGTCGAAGCTCATGCCGACTTCGCGCTTGGGCGTGAAGCTGGGTTTCTTGCTGATGCTGTTGATCAGCCCACCTGAAGAGCCACGGCCATACAGCACGGCGGCGGGGCCCTTGATGACCTCGACCCGCTCGATATTGGACAGGTCGCGGAAGTACAGCGCGTCGTCGCGCACACCGTCGATGTACATGTCGCCGATGGCGCTGAAGCCACGAATGGTCACCTGGTCGCGCTGGCCGTCGCCATTGGACAGACCGACGCCAGGCACATTCTTCAACACGTCTTCCATGGACTGCGCGCCCTGGTCCCTGATCACGCTTTCCGGCACGACGTTGACGGTTTGCGGGATATCGCGCAGCGGGGCGTCGATCTTCAGCGCACTGCGGCTTTCACCGGCTTTGTAGCTTTGTTGCTCGTAGGCGCTGGTGACGGCGGTAGCGGGCAGGGCCAGGGAACCCTGCGGCTCAGGTTGAACGGCCGCGTGAACAGCAGGCACAACCAGAATGCCCAGCATGGAAAGCGATGCTGGGGCAACAGACTTTTTTGCCATTACAGGTGACTCTTTGTTGTATTTGAGAGCGCGAATAGTAATGATTTGTAAACGTAAAGCAAGTGTAAAGAATTCGCATTTGCTATTGCAATGACGAGCAGGTCAACGGAGCAAGGAGTGCGCTGCAGCAGGTAGTCAGGCAGGTCGGCTGGCAGCGGCTATGCTTGTCAGCGCGTGAACAGTTTGCGCAACCATCCGGTCTTGATTACAGGGAAGCAGGCCTATGAATCCAATCCGCTCCATCGCTCGTGCTGTCGCTCTGGCCACGCTGGCCTGCGCTGCCAGTTTCACCGTGCACGCCGCTGGTATCCCCATCGGCAGCGAGGCGCTGGAAAGCCACGTCACCACGCAAGTCACGGCCATCGATCTGGCCAATCGCCAAGTCACGGTGAAAGGCCCTGATTCCAGGAAGGATGTGACCTTCCAGTTGACGGAAAAGGCCAAGGCGCTGCCCAACCTCAAGGTGGGCGATCAGGTCGATATCTATGTGACACGTGCGGTGGCCTACGTGTTGAATCCGGAAGTGGGCGGGGCGCCCAAGGCCACTGACGAGTCCGGTACCATTCGTGCCACGGCGGACAACCCCAACCCCGGTGGCGAGGCGTTCCGCCAGGTCAAGGTCACTTCGCAGATCAAGAAGATCGACCTCGAGCAGCATGAAGTCAGCTTGCTGCCACCGGAAGGCAAGCTGCAGGTGGTCAAGGTCGAGAACCCCGACCTGCAGGCACGCATGAAAAACCTCAAGGTCGGGCAGACCGTCGACGCGATCTACACCGAAGTGCTGCGCGTCGAAACCTCACGCTGATCTCACCTACCGCCGACCTCGGCTGCTGCCGGGGTCAGGCTTCGGCTGGCGCGGGCCTGTATCCGCCGCGAGGCCTTGCAGGCAGGCGGGTGTTGTTGAAACAGCCGTAGCACCCCGTCAGCGCTGGCTTTTGCCGGCATCGTTGAGCCCGTAGGCGACCGAGTCTCTGGAGCTCGTCGACCATGCATGCGACGAATAGTGCGCGTGCAGCATTTTGATTTCCATCAGTTTCACCGATTGCACATCATGGCCGCATCCATCCATACGATGAGGAAGACGGTCGTGGTCAGTAAATCGATGTTCCTGCTGGCATTCCCCGTGGCCATGGCGTTGCTTGCCGGTGCCGTGTTGCCGTTCCAGGCTGCGGGCAACGCCGCCGTCGGGCGCGCACTGGGGCACTGGTTGTGGGCGGCGTTCACCTCCTTGACAGTGAGCTCACTGGTGGTGATTGCTGCGTTGCTGTTGTTCAGGGTACCAGCGCCCGACCTCGGCAAGGCCCTGCAGGGGCCTTGGTGGCTGTGGATCGGGGGGGTACTGGGAGCCCTGTACGTGGCCGGCGCGGCAGCGCTGACACCCAGGCTGGGCGCCGCGGGATTTCTGGTGTTGGTCGTGGCGGGGCAGATCATCACGGCGGTGGTGGCCGACCACTTCGGGTTGATGGGGCTGGGCGGCAAGCCACTCAGCCTGGCCAGGGTGGCTGGCGTGGTGCTGATCCTGGCGGGCGTGCTGCTGGTGCAGGGCGATTGGGTGGCGGGCGCACCGGCCAGCACCGCGGTGGTTGCGAAGCAGCCGGAGGGCTGATCAGGGCTCTGGCTGGCTGCAGGCCCGCACGGTTTCGCGCAGCCAGCGGTGCCCCGGGTCGTTGTCCTTGCGAATGTGCCAGGCTTGCTGGTAATCGAATGGGGCGATGGTCAAGGGTGTGGCGAACTGGCGCAGCGTCGGATGCCGCTGCAGCGATCCTGCTGCCCGCCGCGCTACGGTAAGGATCAGGTCGGTACCGGCCAGCACTTCGACGGCCGCGCTCCAGTGGGGTAACGCCAGGGCAATGCGACGGCGCAGCCCCAGCGCGGCCAGGGCACGTTCGATCTCATCGAAAGCATCCGGGCGCATCGCCATCAACACATGCGGGCGGGCCAGCCAGTCCTCCAGGGCCAGGCCACCGCTGTCGGGCAGCACCTGGCAATCAGCGACGCTGATGAAGTCGTCGGCAAACAAGGCCTCGGTAGTGATTTCTTCGGGCGGGTCGGGGAACAAGCCCATTGCCAGGTCCAGTTCGCCATCGAGCAATTGCGCCAACATGGCTTCGCGGCTGGCCTGGCTGATGGCCAGGTCCACTCCCGGGGCGACTTGGCGCAAATGCCTCAGCAGGGGCGGCAGGATGATGCGAGACGCGTAGTCCGACAGCGACAGGCGGAAGCGACGCTGGGCCTTGGCCGGTTCGAATTGCGGGGTGGCCAGCAGGCCGTTGAGGTTGTTCAAGGCGTCTTGCAAAGGCCTGGCAAGCGATTGGGCGCGGCTGGTCAGGACCATGCAGCCATTCTGGCGGACCAGCAAAGGGTCGTCGAAATGCTTGCGCAACTGCGCCAGCGCATGGCTGACCGCAGGTTGGCTACGGTGCAGGCGCAGGGCAGCACGGGTGACGTGCTTTTCACATAGCAAGGCGTGCAGGGCCAAGAGCAAATTGAGGTCTATCTTGCGCAGTTCATCCATGGGGCGAATAGCCTGGGTCCGGCGTGACGGGTGCAATCAGCTTAACAAATGCAAATGCTGATGCGGGGCCGCGCCGTACTCGGCAGTAGGGATACTGTCATTACTGCAAACGGTGCAGGAATGATCTGCTTCCGGGCGGATTGTTCAATCATCCTTGCCTGATTAGCCTGACCCGAACACCTACCCGACAGGATTCGATCATGCCTACCCGCATCGTTCTCAACAGCACTGGCACTGCCGATGTGCTGCAGCTTGAACACCTTCCAGTACAAGCTCCAGGGCCCGGACAGGTCTGGCTGGAACAGACAGCCATCGGCGTGAACCCGCTGGACGTGCTGCAACGCAAGGGCGGTTCCCCGCTGGCCTTGCCGTCCGGGCTGGGGCTGGAAGGTGCCGGGCGGGTCGCTGCCATCGGGGAGGGGGTGGACAACGTGCAGGTGGGCGACCGGGTTGCCTATGCGATGGGCCCGGTTGGTGGCTACGCCAGCGCTCGCCTGTACCCGGCCGAACGGTTGGTAACACTGCCTCCGTCTGTTGACGACCAGGCTGCTGCGGCGGTCTTGTTCAAGGGCATCACCGCGCAATACCTGCTGAAAACCACCTATGCCGTGGGCCCGGGTACGCAGCTGCTGTTGTACGGTGCTGCTGGTGCACTGGGCCAGCTGATGGTGCCGTGGGCACGTCACCTGGGCGCGACCGTGATTGGCGTGGTGTCACGCCCGCAAAGCGTGGCACGGGCACAAGCGGCGGGCTGCCACCACGTGCTGGTGTTCGATGCGTCCACCTTGGCCAGCCGGGTGCGCGAACTGACTCACGGGCAAGGGGTGGACGTGGTGTACGACTGCGTTGGCAAGGCATCGCTGGACGCCTCGCTGGACAGTCTGCGGGTGCGTGGTTTGCTGGTGTCGTTTGGCGGTACCTCTGGTGCGCCGTCAGCCATCGAGGTTGCCACGCTCAATGCCAAAGGGTCGTTATACCTGACCAGGCCTTCGCTGGCGGCGCATACCCGTACGGTCGATGAGTATCAGCAGCGCGCCGCCGATGTGCTGGCGGCGCTCGCCGAGGGTATCATCCAGCCTCGGGTCTGGCGTCGCTACCCGCTGGCTGAAGCGGCAAGGGCCCATGAGGACCTGGAGCAAGGCTTGTCGGAAGGCGCGCTGGTGCTCACCACCTGAAAACCGCTACCTGATTCCACTCCGAGCCTTGTCATGGATGCCTTCGATAGCCGCCGCGCCGATGAACTCGCCACCTTGCTGGCCCTGCATGAGCAGGGGTCGTTTGCCGCTGCCGGGCGGCAGCTGGCACGCCACCCCACGGTGTTGTCGAAGCGCCTGACTGCCCTGGAAGCGCGCCTGGGGATCCGCCTGGTGGAACGCAGTACGCGGCAGCTGCGCTTCACCGATGAAGGCGAACGGCTGGTGAGCAAGGTACGGGAGGCCAACCGGCTGATTGCCGAGGCAGAGCAGGAAGCGGCCGAAGGCGCGGCTACGGTCCGTGGGCGCCTGCGCCTGGCATTGCCGGCCGCCATGGGGCGGCGCTGGCTGAGCGGGATGCTGGCCGACTTCGTGCTGGCCTACCCGCAGGTGATGGTGGATGCCGAGTACGCAGACCGTTTCGTCGACCTGATCGGTGAGGGTTTCGACGCCGCCATCCGCATTGGCGAACTGGCTGACAACCGCCTGGTGGCGACGAAGCTGTGTGATCACCGGCGCATCCTGTGCGCATCGCCCGACTACATGGCCCGGCATGGCGCACCTGTACAGCCTGAGGATTTGTCCAAGCATAATTGCTTGTGTTTCAGTGGGTTGCGCAGCTTTCCTGATTGGCGAATGATGAATGGCGGGCAGCAGGTGAGTGTCAGGGTTGCAGGTAGCCTGCGCAGCAATGACAACGAAGCCTTGCTGGCAGCGGCGCGGCGTGGCGTGGGTATTCTGGCGGGAGGAGACTGGTTGATGGGCGAGGACCTGGCCAGCGGGCGTCTGGTGCGGGTGCTGCCAGAATGGCAACTGGATGTGGCGGCAGGCATCTACCTGGTGCGGCCTACCGCGCGCCTCAACACTGCCGCCTTGGGGGCTTTCAAAGCCTGGCTGGAAGCTTGCTTCGAGGCTGGCGCTCCCTGGCGTCCCTGACACCCTCCTGTAAAACATCAAGTTTTCACAATAACTTATTGATTTTTATCAACTTAACGTCTTGCTACGGCATGCTGCACACACTGCTCGTAGTAGGTCTGCCTGATCGCCGCCGGCTTGAGCCGCGAGCGGCTGTTGTAGGTCTGCTCGGTAATCCCGAAGGCGGTCATGCGCATCCACGGTTTGGCGAACTTGCGTACCTGCAGCTTCTTGCGGGTGGCATACAGCGTTACCCCGGAAAGCTTGGCCTGCTGGGCCTCGGCGGCGATCTGCGCGCCCCAGTCGCAAGTGTGGCGATCGTTCTGGCTCAATGCCCGTGCCTGGGCGCCGAAAGCGAGCGTAGCCAGCAGGCAGCCGGCCATCGTTGCTAGAATTACGCGCATGTTGCTGTCCTAAACGTCTGACGGAACAGGGAGTTTGCCTTCGCTTCGGGAAGCCGGGGGCCAGCAATTTGCCGTCAGTGGCAAACGCCGTGTCGCGACCGACGACGAGATCGAGAAATACCGCACCGTATGTATGTGATCGTACAACTGCTTGCGCTATGATGACGGCTGTCTTTCTAGGTGAAATACAGCGTAATGACAGAGCAGCAGGTACAGCCAAGGACCCGGCGCAAGCCGCGCAGCCTGGCGCAGGAACTGGTCACGGTGCTGACCGAGCGCATTCGCAGCGGCCAGCTCAAGCGCGGCGACAAGCTGCCGACCGAATCGCAGATCATGGCCGAAGAAGGCGTCAGCCGCACGGTAGTGCGGGAGGCCATCTCGCGGCTGCAGGCTGCCGGGCAGGTCGAGACCCGCCATGGTATCGGCACCTTTGTCCTGGACGCGCCGGCCACGGGTGGCTTCCGCATTGACCCGGCGACCGTCGTCACGCTGCGCGAAGTGCTGGCGGTGCTGGAGTTGCGCATTGCCCTGGAGATCGAGTCGGCAGGCCTGGCAGCACAGCGTCGCAGCGATGAACAGCTGGCCGGCATGCGTGCGGCGCTGGATGAAATCAACGAAGGGGCAGCCCACGCCAGCGATGCGGTGTCGGCCGACTTCCAGTTCCACCTGCGCATCGCCCAGGCCAGCGGCAACCACTACTTCGCCGACATCATCAACCACCTGGGCACCAGCATCATCCCGCGTACCCGGCTGAATTCGGCGCGGCTGGCGCATGATGACCAGGCCCACTACATGGGCCGGCTGATGCACGAGCACGAGGCGATCTACGAAGCCATCGCCCGCGGTGACAGCGAAGGGGCCAAGATGGCCATGCGCATGCACCTGAGCAATAGCCGTGAGCGTTTACGACAGGCCCATGCCGAAGCCGAGGCGCAGGGGGCCTGAACCCCTTGGCTGGCAGCGCCGGCCTGTTCGCCGGCACGCCGAAAGAAAAGCCCCGCCATGCGCGGGGCTTTGTTGTTTCGGGCAACCGGTCAGATCGGCCCTTCACGCCATTGGCCATTCACCAGCCGACGCAGCCCCAGCGGGTTGTCATCGCGCAGTGCCGCGGGCAACAGGGCCTGCGGGTAGTTCTGGTAGCACACCGGGCGCAGGAAGCGGTCGATGGCCAGGGTGCCGACCGACGTGCCGCGCGCATCCGAGGTTGCCGGGTAGGGCCCGCCGTGCACCATCGCCTCACATACCTCGACACCGGTCGGGTAGCCGTTGACCAGAATCCGCCCGACCTTTTCTTCCAGCAGTGGCACCAGCCAGGCGAAGGCCTCGAAGTCCTCAGGCTCGCCGATCAGCGTCGCGGTCAGTTGCCCACGCAGGCCGAGCAAGGCGCTGCGCAATTGCGCGTTGTCCTGCACTTCGACGGCCACGGTGGTGGGGCCGAACACTTCTTCCTGCAGCAATGGGTCGGATTCGATCAGCAAGCGGGCATCGGCCTTGAACAGCTGCGCACGGGCCTGGCTGCCTGCCTGAGCCTGGCCAGCCAAGTGCTGGATACCGGCGTGGGCCTGCAAATGCTCCAGGCCAGCAACGTAGCTGCGCAAGCCTGCGGCGTTGAGCATGGTCTGGCCGGCTTGTTGAGCCAGATGGTGGCCAAGATCGGCCAGCAACTGGCTGTACTGCGGCGACTGCAGGCCGATCACCAGGCCCGGGTTGGTGCAGAACTGGCCAGCGCCGAGGCAGACCGAACCCGCCAGTTCGCGGGCAATCGAATCACCACGCTTGGCCAGGGCGCCCGGCAGGATGATCACCGGGTTGATGCTGGACATCTCGGCGAACACCGGAATTGGCTGCGGGCGTTCGGCGGCCATGCGGCACAGCGCGTCACCGCCTTTCAGCGAACCGGTAAAGCCAACCGCCTGGATTGCCGGGTGCTTGACCAGCCACTCGCCGACGCCGCCACCGAAGACCATGTTGAATACCCCCTTGGGCATCCCGGTGCGCTCGGCGGCGCGCTGGATGGCGCAGGCCACCAGGTCGGCCGTGGCCATGTGGCCGCTGTGGGCCTTGAACACCACCGGGCAACCGGCGGCCAGGGCGGCGGCGGTGTCGCCCCCGGCGGTGGAGAAGGCCAGCGGGAAGTTGCTGGCGCCGAACACGGCAACCGGGCCGACGCCGATGCGCATCTGGCGCAGGTCGACGCGTGGCAACGGCTGGCGATCGGGCAGGGCGAGGTCGATGCGCGCACCAAGGAAATCACCGCGGCGCAACACCTGGGCGAACAGGCGCATCTGGCCGCTGGTACGCCCGCGCTCGCCTTGGATACGCGCTGTGGGCAGGGCGGTTTCGCGGCAGACGATGGCGACGAAGGCGTCGTCCAGCTCATCCAGTTCGGCGGCAATGGCGTCGAGGAATTCGGCGCGCCGCGCCGGGGCCAACTGGCGGAATTCGGCAAAGGCTGCAGCAGCGGCCTTGGCCGCCTGGTCCACTTCGCCTTCGGTAGCCTGGAAGAAACTGTATGGCAGCGCCTCGCCAGTGCTGGCGTCCAGGCTCTGCAGACGCTGTTGGCCTGCGGCGCTACGCTGGCCGGCGATGAAGTTGTGGCCGAGGATTTCAGGCATGGAGTGCTCCTGTGGGCTTAAGGGTGAAATGGGCGGAGTGCAATCGGTAGGTTGGCGCGGCCCCCTGTGGGAGCGGGCGCGCCTGTGAAGCAGGCGACCCGGTGTCTGGCACCTGCTGCGCCGGTGTTTGCGGGCACGCACGCTCCCACAGAGATCGCGACACCGTTGAGAGGACTGGGCATCAGGTAATCGGCGCCGGGTTGAACAAGGTGATGTCGTTATGCAGGCGGTGCTGCTCGGCCCAGGTCCGCTTGCGGCCGCTGGCCACGTCCAGGTAGTAGTGGAACAGCTCCCAGCCCAGCTCTTCGATGGTCGCGCGACCGCTGGCGATGCGCCCGGCATCGATATCGATCAGGTCGGGCCAGCGTTGGGCCAGTTCGCTGCGGGTGCAGACTTTGACCACCGGCGCCATGGCCAGGCCATAAGGCGTGCCGCGGCCGGTGGTGAATACATGCAGGTTCATCCCGGCGGCCAGTTGCAACGTGCCGCAGACAAAGTCGCTGGCCGGGGTGGCGCAGAAGATCAGGCCTTTGCGGTTGGCCCGCTCGCCCGGGCCGAGCACGCCCTGGATGGCGCCGCTACCGGACTTGACGATCGAGCCCAGGGACTTCTCGACGATATTCGACAGGCCGCCTTTCTTGTTGCCCGGCGTGGTGTTGGCGCTGCGGTCGGCGGCGCCTTGCTGCAGGTAGCGGTCGTACCAGTCCATTTCGCGTACCAGGGCGTCTGCGACCTCCTGGTTTTCCGCCCGCGAGGTGAGCATGTAGATGGCGTCGCGCACTTCGGTCACTTCCGAGAACAGCACGGTGGCGCCGGCGCGTACCAGCAGGTCGGCGGCGTAGCCCAGCGCCGGGTTGGCGGTGATGCCCGAGAAGGCGTCGCTGCCCCCACACTGCATACCCAGGATCAGTTCGCTGGCCGGCACGCTTTCGCGGCGGCGCTGGTCGAGTTTCTTCAGGCGGGTCTCGGCCAGTTCCATGATCTGTTCGATCATTTCCACAAAGCCCAGGCTGGCGTCCTGCAGGCGGTACAGCCACGGGTCGCTGAGGTCCACCGACGGGTCGTTGTCGTGCATCACCTGGCCGGCCTGCAGCTTTTCGCAGCCCAGGCTGATGACCAGGGCTTCGCCGCCCAGGTTGGGGTTGCGCGCCAGGTTGCGCACGGTGCGGATCGGGATGTAGGCATCGCGCGCGTTGATCGCCACGCCGCAGCCATAGCTGTGGGTGATAGCCACCACGTCATCGACGTTGGGGTACTTGGGCAGCAACTCGCTGCGAATGCGCTTGACCGCATGCTCCAGCACGCCGGCCACGCACTGCACGGTGGTGGTGATGCCGAGGATGTTGCGGGTGCCGACGGTGCCGTCGGCGTTGCGGTAGCCTTCGAAGGTGAAGCCTTCGAGCGGCGGCAGCGGCTGCGGGACGGCGTCGCAGCGTGGCAGGCTGTCCAGCTCCGGGGCGGCCGGCATGGCCAGTTGGCTCTCCTGCACCCAGCTGCCTTGACGCAGGTCTTCCAGCGCGTAACCGATGATCTGCCCGTAGCGGCGTACCGGTTCGCCCTTGGCGATGGCCACGGTGGCCACCTTGTGGCTCTGTGGCACGCCCTCGACCAGGGTCAGGCCGTCGGCGAAGCGGGCGCCTTCGCCCAGGCCGCCATCATTGACCACCACCACGACATTGTCGTCGTCGTGCAGGCGGACGTAGCGGGGCGAGTCGGAATGTTCGATCAACTGCATGTTCGGGCCCTACTTGTCAGGTTCTCAGGCTTTTGTACATCCGCCCGCGCGGGGGTGGCCGACGCGGGCATGTTCACTCAGTGGCGCGAGCCGGCCAGTTCGCTGCCGACCGCTGGCTCGGCGTCAGGCTTTGCGCTTTCACGCAGCTCGATGCGCTTGATCGGGCCGACGATCACCAGGTAGCTGAACACCGCTACCAGTGCGTTGGCGCCGACATAGACCAGGGCCCATTTGAACGAGCCAGTGGCGCTGATGATGTAGCCGATCACGATCGGCGTGGTGATCGAGGCGATGTTGCCGAAGGTGTTGAACAGCCCGCCCGACAGCCCGGCGATCTGTTTCGGCGAGGTGTCGGCGACCACCGCCCAGCCCAGCGCGCCGATGCCTTTGCCGAAGAACGCCAGGGTCATGAAACCGACCACCATCCACTCGGCATCGACATAGTTGCAGAACACCATGCTGGTCGACAGCAGCAGGCCGCAGACGATGGGCAGCTTGCGCGAGAAGGTCAGCGAGTTGCCGCGGCGCAGCAGCCAGTCGGAGATCACCCCGCCCAGCACACCGCCGATGAAGCCGCAGATCGCTGGCAGCGAGGCAATGAAGCCGGCCTTGAGGATGGTCATGCCGCGCTCCTGCACCAGGTATACCGGGAACCAGGTGAGGAAGAAGTAGGTGATGGCGTTGATGCAGTACTGGCCCAGGTACACGCCCAGCAGCATGCGGCTGGTCAGCAGTTGCCTGATGTAGCCCCATTTCGGGCCGTCGTTGCCGCGTTTCTGGTCCATGTCCACCAGGCCGCCATTCTGCTCGATATGTTCGAGCTCGGCAGGGCTGATACGCGGGTGTTGACGCGGGTTGTAGATGGTCTTCAGCCAGACCATGGAGAACACGATACCCAGTGCGCCCATGACGATGAACACGTGCTCCCAGCCGAAGCTGAACACGATCCAGCCCATCAGCGGTGCGAACAGGGCCGTGGCGAAGTATTGCGCCGAGTTGAAGATGGCCGAGGCAGTGCCGCGTTCCTGGGTCGGGAACCAGGCCGCGACGATGCGGGCATTCCCCGGGAACGACGGGGCCTCGGCAAAACCAACCAGGAAGCGCAGGGTGAACAGTGTCACCACTGCCCAGGCCACCGCCAGGCCACCGACAAAGCCTTGCAACAAGGTGAACAACGACCAGGTGAAGATACTGAAGGCGTAGACGTTCTTCGAGCCGAAACGATCGAGCAGCCAGCCGCCGGGAATCTGACCCGCCACGTAGGCCCAGCCGAAGGCGGAGAAGATATAACCCAGGGTGACGGCATCGATGCCGAGGTCTTTCTGCAGGCTGGAGCCTGCAATGGCGATGGTGGCGCGGTCGGCATAGTTGATCGTGGTCACCAGGAACAGCATGAACAGGATCAGGTAGCGCACATGCGTCTTTTTGCTCGCTTGCATGCTGGCAATACTCCCACTAGTTATTTTTGTGCGGGCTCACGAATGGTAACCGGAGTGGCTGGCCACTCCGGGGGCGGCATCTGGCAGGCCGCTGGCTGCCCTTATTGCGGGCCCATCTTGTCCATCAGCGCGGCGAGCTGGTCGTACTCATCGGCAGTAAGGTCGGTCAGCGGGGTACGCACCGGGCCTGCGTCGTAACCGGCAATCCTGGCGCCGGCCTTGACGATACTGACGGCGTAACCGGCCTTGCGGTTGCGGATGTCCAGGTAGGGCAGGAAGAAGTCGTCGATCAGCTTGGCTACGGTGGCGTGGTCGTCACGGGCAATGGCGTTGTAGAAGGCCATGGCGGTCTTCGGCACGAAGTTGAACACGGCGGAGGAATACACCGGCACACCCAGGGCCTTGTAGGCAGCAGCATACACCTCGGCGGTCGGCAGGCCACCCAGGTAGCTGAAGCGCTCGCCCATGCGGCGACGGATCGACACCATCAGTTCGATGTCGCCCAGGCCGTCCTTGTAGCCGATCAGGTTCGGGCAGCGCTCGGCGAGCTTTTCCAGCAGGTCGGCGTTCAGCCGGCAGACGTTACGGTTGTATACCACTACACCAATGTTCACCGATTTGCACACGGCTTCGACGTGCGCTGCAACGCCTTCCTGGCTGGCTTCAGTCAGGTAGTGCGGCAGCAGCAGCAGGCCTTTGGCTCCCAGGCGCTCGGCTTCCTGCGCGTACTCGATGGCCTGGCGGGTGGCACCGCCGACGCCGGCGAGGATCGGTACCGAGGTGGCACAGGTGTCGACCGCGGTCTCGATCACCTGGCTGTACTCGCTGGCGGCCAGGGAGAAGAACTCACCGGTGCCGCCGGCGGCGAACAGGGCGCTGGCGCCATAGGGGGCGAGCCATTCCAGGCGCTTGACGTAGCCCGCCGGGTTGAAGTCGCCCTGGGCGGTGAAGTCGGTGACAGGGAAGGACAGCAGGCCGTGGGAGAGGATGGATTTCAGTTCTTGTGGCGTCATTGTTGTAGGCATCCTGTGGCGCTTGGGGTGAAGGGTGTTGTTCTGCGTTTGAGGTAAGTTATCGTACAACTTGTGCGATGACTAGTACCTCTTGGGAATTTTTTGCGCGGAGGCCAGGGGATTGGTTTTAGATGTGTGTGGTTGCGTAAATCGAGCGCCGCGCGGGCGGTGCTCGATCTCACAGGCGCAGGAGATCTAACGACAACCATTCGGCAGTCATCATATCTCTTAAAGGGAAAAAAGATCGCGGAGACAGGCACAAGCCCGCCGCCCGCATCCACGGGAAGTGTTCTGGGACCAGCAGAGGGTGACCGGGGAAGCGGGGGCGGCCTTGCGCCGCCCCGCGATCAAAGCGCAGTAAAGCGAAGGTCAGGCAGCCTGCTGGCGCTTGATCTGCGCCTTGCGTACCTGGGCCCGGCACGCATCGCCGAAGGCCTGGAAGATCTTGATCGAGTCCGGGTTGCTCGCCGCTTGCCACTCCGGGTGCCATTGCACGGCGAACAGGAACGGCGAGAGGCTTGGGGCGTGAATCGCCTCGACCAGGCCGTCTTCGGCGTGGGCGATGGCCTCGATGCCGGCGCCGAGCTTGCGCAGGCCCTGGCCATGCAGCGAGTTGACGCGAATTTCGTCGGTACCCAAGGTGTCACGCAGCCAACTGCCAGGCGCGATCTTCACGCCGTGCACCTGGGCGTATTGCACCTCGACCGGGTCTTCGGGGTTTTCCCGGTGGTCGTTGAAACCGGGCTCGGCGTAGACCTTCTGGTAGATGTCGCCACCCAGGGCCACGTTGATTTCCTGCATGCCACGGCAGATGCCGAAGATCGGCAGGCCACGCTTGAGCGCTGCCTTGACCAGCGGGATGTCGAACAGGTCGCGGTTCTTGTCCTGGGCCTTGCCGGGGGTTTGGTTTTCCTGGCCATACAGGGCCGGGTCAATGTTGCTGCCAGCGCCGGTCAGGTACACGCCGTCGGCCATGTCCAGGTAGGTTTCGAGGTCATCGATGCCGCAGCAGGTGGGGACCAGCACCGGTACGCAATCAGCGAATTCGACCAGCGGAGTGATGTATTTGTGGGTCATGACCTGGTAGTCATGGCCTTTGCGCTCCTGGCTGCCCATGGTCATCAGGACGACGGGTTTGCGCAGGGAAGGTTGCTTGTTGCCAATGTTGCTGTTGGACATATGTCACCTTGGGACAGGTTCGGCCTGTCGTTGTTGTGCAGGTGCACGGCGCTTGGCCTTGGGTGCAGCCTGTAGCCCCGAGCACTGCCGGCTCGTCAGAGGCGACGATTCCGGTCGGGGCTTGTAGATAGCTTGCCAGAGCCGTTCGATATGTCAAACGACTGGAGGGGGCTTGAATGCGTGGAATGCACCGGTTTTTGCGGGCTGAAACCGATGCAGGCCTGTGGCGGCGTGGGTTTGCTGGGTGCTGTGGTCAATAATATTTAACGATGCAGTCGGGTCTTTGCAGCGGTGCAATGAAGGTGTTGCCTGTGCCGGCCTCTTCGCGGGTAAAGCCGCTCCCACAGGATTAGCTTGGCCTTCACGGCCAATGATGAACCTGTGGGAGCGGGTTTACCCGTGAAGCGGCCGGTACAGGTCTCAGTGCAGTATCTGCGCCAGGAACCCCTTGGCCCGCTCGGTACGCGGCTGGTTGAAGAATACCTGCGGCGGGCTGTCCTCGATGATCTGCCCGCCCTCGAGGAACAGCACCCGCTCGGCGACCTGCCGGGCGAAGCCCATTTCATGGGTCACGCAGAGCATGGTCATACCCGTGCCAGCCAGTTGCACGAGGACATCCAGGACCTCGGCGACCATCTCCGGGTCCAGCGCCGAGGTGGGCTCGTCGAACAGCATGATGCGTGGCTTCATGCACAGCGCCCGGGCAATCGCCACCCGCTGCTGCTGGCCACCGGACAGCTGGCTGGGGTACTTGTGCGCCTGGCTTTCGATGCCGACCTTGCTCAGGTACATGCGCGCCCGCTCTTCGGCGTCCTTGCGCGACAACCCGCGCACGCTGGTGGGGGCCAATAGGCAGTTGTCCAGCACGCTCATGTGCGGGAACAGGTTGAAGTGCTGGAACACCATGCCGATATCGCTGCGCACCCGCGCCGCTTCGCGGCTGGTGGCTGCCAGGTCGATGCCGTCCACCATGATGCTGCCCTGTTGGGCCACTTCCAGGCGGTTGATGCAACGGATCAGCGTCGACTTGCCCGAGCCGGAAGGCCCGCAAAGTACGATGCGTTCGCCTTCGCGCACCTGCAGGTCAATGTCGCGCAGCACATGGAATGCGCCGTAGTGCTTGTTGAGGCCCTCGATGCGGATCAGCACCGGGCGTGGGTCGGGTTCGGGGGCGAGGCTGGCAAGGCTCAGTGGTGCGGTCATGTTTGTTGTTCTCCCGCGTGGGTTCAGTCGAAACGGGTCGCGCTATAGGGCGCGGGGTCGGTGAAGGGGCGTTCGCCGGTGACCAGTTCGGCCACCAGGCGGCCGCTGACCGGGCCCAGGGTGAGGCCGTGGTGGGCATGGCCGAAGTTGAACCACAACCCTGGGTGGCGCGGAGCCGGGCCGATCACCGGGCGCATGTCCGGCAGGCAGGGGCGGCGGCCCAGCCAGGGGGTGTCGTCCAGGCGCTCGCCCAGCGCCGGGAACAGCTTGCGTGCCAGGGCTTCGCAGCGGCCTAGCTGAATCTGGTTGCCGGGTGCGCTGCTGGCCGCGAACTCGATGCCGGTGGTCAGACGCACGCCGCGGGCCATGGGCGCCAGCACGTAGCCGCCCTGGGTATCGCAGATGGAATGCTCCAGCTGCGCGCCGTCGCGGGTGCTGTAGTGCATGTGGTAGCCACGCTTGATCGCCAGCGGGATCTCATAGCCCAGGCCGCTGAACAGGTCGGCGGACTGTGGGCCGAGGCAAGCCACCACTTCATCGGCGGTGATCGGGCCGCGGCGGCTGTCGACCTGCCATTGGCCGCCGACCTGGCGCAGGCTGCGGGCATCGCCATGCAGGAACTGCCCGCCGCGCTGCAGAAACAGGCTGGCGTAGCCGCGGGTGAGGGCGCCAGGGTTGTTCACGGTCTTGGGGTCGAGCCAGTGAATGCCACCGACCACGGTGGCGTCCAGCTGCTGCTCGCGGGCTTGCAGTTGCCCGCATTCAAGAATTTCGAACTGCAGGCCATAGCGGCTCAGGCCTTTGGCGTCGGCCTTGGCCTGCGCGAACAGCGCCGGGTCGCGGAACACTTCGATCCAGCCTTTGGCCTGCACCAGGCCTTCCAGGCCGGCGGCAGCGATCAGTGCATCGTGTTCCTCGACGCAGCGTTGCACCAGCGGCAGCATGTCGGCGGCAGCCCCGGCCAGGCGCCCTGGGGCCGACTGGCGCCAGTAACGCCACAGCCACGGTGCCGCCTTGGGCAGGTGCAGCAGACTGTAGCGCACATCGGGCTGGCGGTTCAGGCCATAGCGCAGCAGCGCGCCCAACTGCCGGGGGAAGGCGTAGGGGATGACGCTGGAGCGCTCAATCAGCCCGGCATTGCCGTGGCTGGTGCCGCTGCCCGGTTCGTCGCGGTCGATCAGGATCACCTGGCGCCCGCGGGCCTGCAGGTGCAGCGCGGTGCTGACGCCGACGATGCCGGCGCCAAGGACAAGGGTCTGGCAATGCATTGGAACGTATCCTTCGGTCAATTCAGGTGGCGGCCCAGGCGGGCTTCCAGGTGTTTCAACAGACGTCGTACCAGTTCGACGATCAGCAGGTAGAGCACGGCGGCCCACAGGTAGATCTGGAAGTCGAAACTGCGCGAGAAGGCCAGTTTGGTCACACCCATCAGGTCGTAGATGGTCACCAGCGAGGCGATCGCGCTGGCCTTGATCATCAGGATCAGTTCATTGCCCAGCGGGCCGATGGCCACCAGCAGCGACTGCGGCAGGATCACCTTGAAGAAGGTGGTGGAGCGCTTCAGGTTCAGTGCCCGCGCTGCTTCATGCTGGCCAGGAGCCACGGCCATGAGGCTGCCGCGGAAGATCTCGGCCTGGTAGGCGGCAGTGTTCAGGGTGAATGCCAGCAGGGTGCAGAACCACGCCTCGCGGAAGAACCACCACAGACCGACGTCCTGCCAGAAGCCTTTGAGCGAGCCCAGGCCGTAGTACAGCAGGAACAGCTGGGCCAGCAGTGGCGAGCCGCGGAAGAAATATACGTAGCCGGCCGCCATGCGTTGCAGCAGCAGGCTGCGCGACATGCGCGCCAGGGCCAGCAGCAGGCCCAGTACGGCACCCAGGCTGAAGGAAATCGCCACCAGCTTGGCGGTCACCAGCAGGCCGTCGAGGAAGCGCGGGCCGTAGCGCTCCAGCAGGTTGGGGTCGACAACCAGCGCCAGCAGTTGTTCGAGGCTCATGCGCGTGCTCCTTGCAGGTGGCGGTTGCTGCGCCGTTCGATGAAGGCGAACACGCGCCCGGAGAGGGCGGCGAACAGCAGGTAGCCCAGGCAGGCGACGCCATAGAAGAACATCGGTTCCTTGGTCACGCTGACGGCCAGGTTGGTCTGGCGCATCAGGTCGACCAGCGAGATAGTGGACACCAGGGAGGTATCCTTGAGCAGCGACAGCCAGTTATTGGACAGGCCGGGCAGGGCGATGCGGGTCAGTTGCGGCAGCAGCACCTTGAAGAAACCGGTGCGTTTGCTCAGGCCCAGCGCCGAGCACGCTTCCAGTTGGCCCTTGGGCAAGGTCTTGAAGGCTGCCAGCCAGATCTCGCTGGAGAAAGCGGCGAACACCAGGCTGAAGGCAATCATCGCGGCGAGGAATGTATTGATCAGGAACTCGCCCGGATAGCCCATCGCCGCGAGGATCTTCTGCGCGGCGATCTGGCAGCCGTAATAGATGATCAGCAGCGTCAGCAGTTCGGGCAGGCCACGGAACACGGTGGAGAAGGTGGTGGCCCAGAGCCTTGGCAGGCGCTTGCGCGAGCGTGCCGCGAGGGCGACCAGCAGGCCCAGCGGCAGGCCGACGGGCAGGCAGGCCAAGGCCAGGGACAGGGTGACCAGGGCGCCGGCCAGCAGCGCCTGGCCCCAGCCTCCGCTGGCGAAGGACAGCAAGGACAATTGATCGAGCATGACAAACCCCTTGGGCGGGTAGGTGCGATCTCTGTGGGAGCGGCCTTGCGTCGCGAGAGGGCTGCGAAGCGGCCCCAGGATTCATGCAACGGCACAGATTGCCGGGTGCCGCTGAGCGGCCCTTTCGCGACGCAAGACCGCTCCCACAGGGGTTGCGCAAACCTTCCTGAAGATCAGTTGTAGATATCGAAAGCGAAGTACTTGCTGGCGATCTTCTGGTAGGTGCCGTTGGCCACGATCTGTTGCAGCGCGGTGTTCAGGCGCTGGCGCAGGGCTTCGTCGTCCTTGCGCACGGCGATCGCGGCGTCGGCCTTGGTGTTGGCCACGTCACCGAGGATCTTGCAGCAGTCCCCGCCGTTCTTGGTCATCCACTCCTGCAACGGGAACTTGTCGGCAATCACGCCGTCCAGGCGGCCAGCGGCGAGGTCGGCGTTGGCTTCGTCCATGGTCGGGTACAGCTTCACATCGGCGCCCGCCTTGGCATAGACGTCTTCGGCATAGATGGCCTGGGTCGACGACGACTGGGCGCCCACGGTATAGCCATCGAAGTTGGTCTGGGCGTCGCTGATCTTGCTGTCCTTGGCCACGGCGACGGTCAGCGGTGTGCGGTAGTAGTGGTCGGTGAAGGCGATCTTCTTGCGCCGCTCCTCGGTGTTGATCATCGAGGCCACCACCGCGTCGTACTTGCGTGCCATCAGGGCAGGGATGATGCCTTCCCAGTCCTGGGCCACCAGCGTGCATTCGACTTTCATCTGCTCGCACAGGGCGTGGGTGATGTCGACATCGAAGCCATGCAACTGGTTATTGGCGTCGACATAATTGAAGGGCGGGTAGGCGCCCTCGGTGGCGAAGCGCAGGGTTTCGGCACTGGCGGCGCCCGACAGCAGCAGGGCGCACGCACCCACCAAGGCCATGGTCTTGTTCATCTCGCACCTCTTGCACTCTTGCTATTGTTGTTTTCCCGTCGACCACGAGGTGTAGCCGACGAATTCGTTATGTAGAGCGGCAGTTGCTTCCAAGCGTTTTTCAACATCCGGTCCGAGCTTCTTGCAGACCTCGTTGACCATCAGGTGCACCCACGACAGCATGGCCGAGGTGGATTCCCAGAACAGGTTGAACTCGGTGGGGATGCGGAACACCTCGTCGGCGTTGGCATCGGCCCAGTCACAAAAGGTATCGGTCACCAGGGTGACCGCTATGCCGGCCTCGCGCGCCCTCTGGCACAACAGCAGGGCGTGGCGCGAATAGCGGCGTGCCTCGAACACCAGCAGCGCGCTGTCCTCGGCGCGGCCGAGCAACACGTCGCCGAAGTGCCCGGCGCTGAGATCGACCAATTGCACCCCATCGCGCAGGTACTGCAGCAGATGGCTCATGCACATGGCGATGCCGCGTTCGGTCTGGAAACCGGCGATGAACACCCGCTGCTTGCTTGCCAGGCGTTGCGCGACCGCGTGCCAGGCGTTGCCTTGGCGATACTCGTGCACACGTACCAGGGCGGCGATCTCCAGCTCCAGGCTACCGACATTGGCGGTGGCGTCCTGATTCTGGCGGTAATCTTGCAGGCGGTCGCCCACCAGCCATGGGCCATCACCCAAGTCGTTCTGCAGGTCTTGCTTCAGCGCCTTGAGATGGGCATAACCCAGTGAACGGCAGAAACGGCCAACGCTGGATTCGCTGACGCCCAGTTTGGCGGCGATACTGGCCGAGGTCTGGAACGGCAGTTCATGCAGGTTGGCGAGCATGTAGGTGGCGATCTTGCGGCCCGAAGCAGCGGCCCCTTCGAGGCTGTGTTCCAGGCGTTGCTTGATCATTTGGCTCATGCTGCGGCTCCAGGGTAAGGCTTGCCGAAGAAAATGAATGTTTTCTGTCATCAAGTCAACAATTGACAGATAGCTGTCACATGCAGGAAAGTTTTTGTCGTTGCACGCTGTAGCCATTCCAATTCCAATAAAGGAGCTTCAGATGTCCGCACCTTCCACCAGCCCCGTTGTGCGCGTGCCTTTCACCGAGCTCCAAGCCTTGTTGCAGGCTATTTTCCAGCACCATGGCTGCAGCGACGGCGTGGCCCGTGTGTTGGCTCATAATTGCGCCAGCGCCCAGCGCGACGGTGCCCACAGCCACGGAGTGTTCCGAATGCCCGGCTATGTCTCGACGCTGGCCAGTGGCTGGGTCGACGGCCAGGCCACGCCGCAGGTCAGCGACCTGGCGGCTGGCTATGTGCGTGTCGATGCCGCAGGCGGCTTTGCCCAGCCGGCGCTGGCAGCAGCCCGTAGCTTGCTGGTGGCCAAGGCGCGCAACGCCGGCATCGCGGTACTGGCGATTTACAACTCGCACCACTTCGCCGCGCTGTGGCCAGATGTGGAGCCTTTCGCTGAGGAAGGCCTGGTGGCCCTGAGTGTGGTCAACAGCATGACCTGCGTGGTGCCGCATGGTGCGCGCAAGCCGCTGTTTGGCACCAACCCCATCGCCTTTGCCGCGCCCTGCGCCGAACACGACCCGATCGTCTTCGACATGGCCACCAGTGCCATGGCCCACGGCGACGTGCAGATTGCCGCGCGCGCCGGCCAGCAGCTGCCTGAAGGCATGGGTGTGGATGCTAATGGCGAGCCGACCACCGACCCCAAGGCCATCCTGGAAGGTGGCGCCTTGCTGCCGTTTGGCGGGCACAAGGGCTCGGCGCTGTCGATGATGGTCGAGTTGCTGGCGGCGGCGCTGACCGGCGGGCACTTCTCCTGGGAGTTCGACTGGTCGGGGCACCCAGGCGCGAAAACGCCCTGGACTGGGCAGCTGATCATCGTCATCGACCCGAGCAAGGCCGAGGGCGAGCGTTTTGCCCAGCGCAGCCGCGAACTGGTGGAGCAGATGCAGGCGGTAGGGCTGAGCCGTATGCCCGGTGAACGGCGTTACCGTGAGCGAGAAGTGGCTGAGGAGGAGGGTGTGGCGCTTACCGAGCAAGAGTGGCAGGGCTTGCAAGCGCTGCTTGGCTGACCCGGCCTCTTCGCGGGCATGCTCGCGAAGAACGCTGCCTGATTTCCCAGCCATGCATTGTTGCATGGACAACCTTGCACAATAGTTGATGTTCCTGGCCACGCTCTCCGGGTATGCTCAGGGCTGACTTTTCGTACTGTCCTGATCCAAGGAGCTGCACGCTGTGTTCAAACATGTCGATGCCTATGCCGGCGACCCGATCCTCTCGCTGATGGAAACCTTCAAGGCCGACCCGCGCGCCGACAAGGTCAATCTGAGTATCGGCCTGTACTACGATGAGGCCGGCGTGGTGCCGCAACTGGCGGCTGTGGATGCGGTGGAAAAACGCATCGCCGGCCAGGACCATGAAGCTTCGCTGTACCTGCCGATGGAAGGCCTGGCCAGCTACCGTCAGGCAATCCAGGCGCTGCTGTTCGGGGCCGATCACCCGGCCGTGACCGCCGGCCGCGTAGCTACCGTGCAGACCGTGGGCGGTTCCGGCGCGCTGAAAGTCGGTGCCGACTTCCTCAAGCGTTACTTCCCACAATCGGAAGTCTGGGTCAGCAACCCGACCTGGGACAACCACCGCGCCATCTTCGAAGGCGCCGGTTTCAAGGTGCACACCTACCCGTATTTCGACCAGGCCACTCGTGGCGTGGACTTCG
This sequence comes from Pseudomonas sp. BCRC 81390, assembly GCF_030341915.1. Taxonomy (NCBI): domain Bacteria; kingdom Pseudomonadati; phylum Pseudomonadota; class Gammaproteobacteria; order Pseudomonadales; family Pseudomonadaceae; genus Pseudomonas; species Pseudomonas sp. BCRC 81390. The sequence continues at coordinate 197,675 of NZ_JATAAG010000034.1, forward strand.
ACAGCATGCTGGCTACCTTGCAAACCCTGGCGGCCAACAGCGTAGTGCTGCTGCACCCGTGCTGCCACAACCCGACCGGGGCCGACCTTGACCAGCAGCAGTGGCAGCAAGTGGTCGAAGTGGTCAAGGCGCGCCAGCTGATCCCGTTCCTCGACATTGCCTACCAAGGCTTTGCCGAAGGCCTGGTGGAAGATGCCTATGCCATTCGCGAAATGGCCCGCGCCGGCGTGCCGTGCCTGGTCAGCAACTCGTTCTCGAAAATCTTCTCGCTGTATGGCGAGCGCGTCGGTGGCCTGTCGGTGGTCTGCGACGACGAGGCCACCGCCCAGAGCGTGCTGGGCCAGCTCAAGGCCACCGTGCGCCGCAACTACTCCAGCCCGCCCAACTTCGGTGCCCAGCTGGTCGCGGGTGTGCTCGGCGATGCCGGCCTGAATGCCCAGTGGGCGGCGGAAGTCGAAGTGATGCGCAAGCGTATCCTCGACATGCGTCAGGCGCTGGTCGATGCCCTCGCCGTGTTGTTGCCAGGCCAGGATTTCCAGTTCTTCCTGCGTCAGCGCGGCATGTTCAGCTACACCGGTTTCAGCGTCGAGCAGGTACGCCGCCTGCGCGACGAGTTCGGCGTGTACCTGATCGACAGCGGTCGCGTGTGCATGTCCGGCCTGCGCCCGGCCAACCTGCAACGGGTTGCCGAAGCGTTCGCTGCGGTCCAGAAGTAAGACCGGCAGGGGCCTGAGCGGCCCCTCCTGTGGAGCTGGCCCTTGTGGGAGCACTGTCTTGCTCAAATGTCCAAAGCTGGCGTTATGCCTGTGGGAGCGGGCTTGCCCCGCGAACACGGGCGAAGCCTGTGCCATCCACCGCGTCGCCTGCTTCGCGGGTAAACCCGCTCCCACATTGATCACGCGGAACTCTGCATCTGCGTTGAGTCCTCGGGTCTTGGCAGGTCATCCCGCCACGGTGTGCCCGTTCTGAGCCTTATTTGACGGCGAAGCTGCATTCGTGGGGGCGCTGCGCGCCCCTTCCGCGACGCACGGCCGCTCCCACAGGACGCTCCTTCACCTTTGCTTCAGCCTGCAGGCACAACCCGCTTGTAAAGACAAGTGCAACCGTCCCTCGGATAGGGCTTCGCAAGTGCAACCTTTCCGTGCACAATCGCGCCCCTCTTTCCCGGTTGAGTTGGGCGGAACGTCTATTTCGCCATTCTCAGCCTGTTGCAGTCTTGCGAGTGGAGCTTCACCCGGAATGAATGAGCAGGCCCCAAGCGTTGAACAACGCTTTGCAGAATCGACCCCCGCCACCCTCGGCAGCTGGTCGCGTCACGACACCACCTGGATGCTGGGCCTGTTTGGCACAGCCATCGGCGCCGGAACCCTGTTCCTGCCGATCAACGCGGGCCTCGGCGGCTTCTGGCCGCTGCTGATCCTGGCTGCGCTGGCCTTCCCGATGACCTATTTTGCCCATCGCGGGCTGACCCGCTTCGTCCTCTCGGGGCGCGATGACGGCGACATCACCGAGGTGGTGAAGGAGCATTTCGGTGCTTCCGCCGGCGCTGCGATCACCGTGCTGTACTTCTTCGCGATCTTCCCGATCCTGCTGATCTACAGCGTGGCGCTGACCAACACCGTGTCCAGCTTCCTCGAGCACCAGCTGCACATCGAGCCGCCGCCGCGGGCCATCCTGTCGTTCGTGCTGATCCTCGGCCTGCTGGCCATCGTGCGCTGCGGCGAGCAGGCCACCGTCAAGGTCATGAGCCTGCTGGTCTACCCGTTCATCGTCGCCCTGGCGCTGCTGGGCCTGTACCTGGTCCCGCACTGGACCGGCGGCATCCTCGACAGCGCCCATCAGGTGCCGCAGGCGTCGGCGTTCCTGCATACCCTGTGGCTGGCGATCCCGGTGATGGTGTTCTCCTTCAACCACTCGCCGATCATTTCGGCCTTTGCCGTGGACCAGAAGCGCCGCTACGGCGCGCACGCCGATGAACGCAGCGGCCAGATCCTGCGTCGTGCTCATCTGCTGATGGTGCTGATGGTGCTGTTCTTCGTGTTCAGCTGCGTGCTCACCCTGAGCAGTGCCCAGCTTGCCGAAGCCAAGGCCCAGAACCTGTCGATCCTGTCGTACCTGGCCAACCACTTCAGCAACCCGACCATTGCCTTTGCCGCGCCGCTGATCGCCTTCGTGGCCATCGCCAAGTCGTTCCTCGGCCATTACATCGGCGCCAGCGAAGGCCTCAAGGGCATCATCGCCAAGACCGGTGCGCGCCCCGGTGCCAAGGCCCTGGACCGCATGGTTGCTGCGCTGATGCTGGTGGTGTGCTGGATCGTTGCCACCCTCAACCCGAGCATCCTCGGCATGATCGAGTCGCTGGGCGGGCCAATCCTCGCAGTGCTGCTGTTCCTGATGCCGATGTACGCCATCCGCCGGGTACCGTCGATGCGCAAGTACAGCGGTGCGGCGTCCAACCTGTTCGTCGTGGTGATCGGCCTGGTTGCGCTGAGCTCGGTGGTGTACAGCCTGATCGGCTGATGCCCACCCTGCGCTGAAGCATGCCCGGGTCGCTTGTCGCTACCCGGGCATTTTTTTGTCCCCAAGATTTGTCTGGCAATAGAACAATTTCACCTGCCCCATAGGCACTCGATCGCCTTCATGCTTAACTCAGTGTCCTTTTCAAACCCCCGCATAAGGAATTCGTCATGGCTCAAGTGACTCTCAAAGGCAACCCGGTCCAGGTCAACGGCAACCTGCCACAGGCTGGCGCCCAGGCTCCGGCTTTCTCCCTGGTCGGTGAAGGCCTGGCCGACAAGTCGCTGCAGGACTACGCCGGCAAGCGCAAGGTGCTGAACATTTTCCCTAGCGTCGACACCCCGACCTGCGCCACTTCCGTGCGCAAGTTCAACGCCCAGGCCAACAAACTGGATAACACCGTGGTGCTGTGCATTTCCGCCGACCTGCCATTCGCCCAGGCACGCTTCTGCGGTGCCGAGGGCCTGGACAACGTGAAGAACCTGTCGACCCTGCGTGGCCGCGAGTTCCTCGAGAACTACGGCGTCGCCATCGCCGACGGCCCGCTGGCCGGCCTGGCTGCCCGCGCGGTAGTGGTGCTGGACGAGAACGACAAGGTGTTGCACAGCGAGCTGGTTGGCGAAATCGCTGACGAGCCGAACTACGATGCGGCGCTGGCTGTACTGAAGTAAGGTTGTGGGGTAGGTCGGCTGAGTCCTGTACCGGCCGCTTCGCGGGTAAACCCGCTCCCACAGGTACTGCGCAATGCTTCGGGACTGCGCGGTACCTGTGTGAGCAGCCTTGTGATGCGAAGTGGCCATTACTGCCACAGAGTCTCTTTGCCGTGCCGGCCCCTTCGCAGCACAAGGCTGCTCCTACAGGTACTGCACTGCACCTGTGGGAGCGGGTTTACCCGCGAAGAGACCGGTGCAGGCAACCGAAACCTTTCAGCCCGCCACCGCTCCAAGCAACACCCTGTAAACGGCCCGGAACGCGTTCCGGGCCGTTTTCATTTAAAGTTCAGGGTTTTGGTAACGTCAGGCAAAGGTAAACCTCTGGTAAAGGGCCTTTGCTAAAGCGATGCCAGTGCTTATCGTTTCATCCTCCCCAAGTCGTCATTCCGAACAAGGCTCGTTCAACCCATGCAAGCGCCCAATTCCCGTTCCCCCCGTCGCTGGCTCGTCGGCCTGCTGATCCTCCTGCTGGTGGCTGCACTGGCTTGGTGGCTGTGGCCTGCCGCGACGCCTGCGCACAAGGAAAGCAGTGGCGGGCGCGCGGGCAAGGGCGCAGGCATGGGCATGATGGGTGGCCGCCCGGGCTTCGGCGGCTCCAGCGACCCGGTACCGGTGCGCGTCGAGCCGGTACGGGTGGGTGACTTCCCGCTGTATTACAAGGCCCTGGGTACGGTCACTGCGACCAACACTGTAAACGTGCGCAGCCGCGTGGCTGGCGAGCTGGTGAAGATCCACTTCAAGGAGGGCCAGCAGGTCAAGGCCGGCGACCTGCTCGCCGAGATCGACCCGCGCCCTTATCGCATCGCCCTGCAAGAGGCCGAAGGCACCCTGGCGCAGAACCAGGCCCAGCTGAAAAACGCCCAGGTCGACCTGGCCCGTTACAAAGGCCTGTACGCCGAGGACAGCATCGCCAAGCAAACCCTCGACACCGCCGAGGCGCAGGTGGCGCAATTCCATGGGCTGGTCAAGACCAACCAGGCGCAGGTCAACGACGCCCGGCTGAACCTCGAATTCACCCAGATCCGTGCGCCGATCAACGGCCGTGTGGGCTTGCGCCAGCTCGACCTGGGCAACCTGGTCGCGGCCAACGACACCACCGCGCTGGTGGTAATTACCCAGACCGAACCGATCAGCGTCGCCTTCACCCTGCCGGAAACCGAGCTGAGCACGGTGCTGGAGCGCTACCGCAGCGGCGCCAGCCTGCCGGTCGAGGCCTGGGACCGCAGCGACAGCAAACTGCAGTCCACCGGCGTGCTCGGCAGCATCGACAACCAGATCGACACCACCACCGGTACCCTCAAGTTCAAGGGCCGCTTCGAGAACAAGGACCTCGCCCTGTTCCCCAACCAGTTCGTCAACGTGCGCCTGCTCGCCGACACCCTCAGGCAGGTGACCATGGCCCCGGCAGCGGCGATCCAGTTCGGCAACGATGGCACCTTCGCCTACGTGGTCAACGAGCAGAACACGGTGAACGTGCGCAAGCTCAAGGTGGGCGCCAGCGACGGCGAGCACAGCGTCATTCTCGACGGCCTCAAGGCCGGCGAGCGCCTGGTGCTGGAAGGCACCGACCGCCTGCGCGAGGGCACCAAGGTGGAAGTGGTCGAAGACAGCTCGCAAGTGCCGACCACGCCCGGCCAGCACCTGCAGGGGCAGGAGGCCAAGGGTTCGGCGCAGGCTGGTGAAGCACAGGCCGGCAAGGCAGCAGGCAAGGCGGGCGCATGAACCTCTCCCGCCTGTTCATCCTGCGGCCGGTCGCCACCACGCTGAGCATGCTGGCTATCGTCCTGGCCGGCCTGATCGCCTACAAGCTGCTGCCGGTTTCCGCCTTGCCGCAGGTCGATTACCCGACCATCCGGGTCATGACCCTGTATCCCGGCGCCAGCCCGCAGGTGATGACCAGCGCTGTTACCGCACCCCTGGAGCGCCAGTTCGGGCAGATGCCGGGCCTGGAGCAGATGGCTTCGACCAGCTCCGGTGGCGCCTCGGTGCTGACCCTGCGCTTCAACCTCGACATGAACATGGACGTTGCCGAGCAGCAGGTGCAGGCCGCGATCAATGCCGCCAGCAACCTGTTGCCCAGCGACCTGCCGGCGCCGCCGGTGTACAACAAGGTCAACCCGGCCGACACCCCGGTGCTGACCCTGGCCATATCCAGCAAGACCATGCCGCTGCCCAAGCTCAACGACCTGGTCGACACCCGTGTGGCGCAGAAGCTCGCGCAAATCAGTGGCGTGGGCATGGTCAGCATCGCCGGCGGCCAGCGCCAGGCAGTGCGGATCAAGGTCAACGTCGAGGCGCTGGCCGCCAACGGCCTGAACCTGGAGGACGTGCGCACCCTGATCGGCGCCTCCAACGTCAACCAGCCCAAGGGCAACTTCGACGGGCCGACCCGCGTCTCGATGCTCGACGCCAACGACCAGCTGCGCTCTCCCGAGGAATACGCCAACCTGATCCTGGCCTACAACAACGGGGCACCGCTGCGCCTGAAGGACGTCGCCGAAATCGTCGATGGCGCGGAAAACGAGCGCCTGGCCGCCTGGGCCAACGACAACCATGCGGTGCTGCTGAACATCCAGCGCCAACCGGGCGCCAACGTCATCGAGGTGGTCGATCGCATCAAGGACCTGTTGCCGTCGATTACCGACAACCTGCCGGCCGGCCTCGATGTCTCGGTGCTGACCGACCGCACCCAGACCATTCGTGCCGCGGTCAAGGACGTGCAGCACGAACTGCTGATCGCCATCGCCCTGGTGGTGATGGTCACCTTCGTCTTCCTGCGCCGCTTCAGTGCCACCATCATTCCGTCGATTGCCGTACCGTTGTCGCTGATCGGCACCTTCGGCGTCATGTACCTGGCCGGTTTCTCGGTCAACAACCTGACGCTGATGGCCCTGACCATCGCCACCGGCTTCGTGGTCGACGATGCTATCGTCATGCTGGAGAACATCTCCCGGCACATCGAGGAGGGCGAGACGCCCCTGCAGGCGGCGCTCAAGGGCGCGCGGCAGATCGGCTTCACCCTGGTTTCGCTGACCTTCTCGCTGATTGCGGTACTGATTCCGCTGCTGTTCATGGCCGATGTGGTCGGCCGCCTGTTCCGTGAGTTCGCCATCACCCTGGCAGTGGCCATCCTGATTTCCCTGGTGGTATCGCTGACCCTCACGCCGATGATGTGCGCGCGCCTGCTCAAGCGTGAGCCCGCGCCTGAAGCGCAGGGCCGTTTCTACCGCGCCAGTGGCGCCTGGATCGACTGGTTGATCAGGCACTACGGCAATGCCTTGCAATGGGTACTCAGGCACCAGCCGTTGACCTTGCTGGTGGCCGTGGCCAGCCTGGCGCTCACCGTGTTCCTGTACTTGGTGGTGCCCAAGGGCTTCTTCCCGGTGCAGGACACCGGGGTGATCCAGGGCATTTCCGAAGCGCCGCAAGCCACCTCGTTTGCCGCCATGAGCGAGCGCCAGCAGGCGCTGAGCAAGGTGATCCTGCAGGATCCGGCGGTGCAGAGCCTGTCGTCCTACATCGGCGTCGATGGCGACAACGCCACGCTCAACAGCGGCCGCCTGCTGATCAACCTCAAGCCACATGGCGAACGTGATGTCAGCGCCAGCGAAGTGATCAGCCGCCTGCAGCCGCAACTCGACCGCCTGGTGGGCATCCGCCTGTTCATGCAGCCGGTGCAGGACCTGAGCATCGAAGACCGGGTCAGCCGCACCCAGTACCAGTTCAGCCTGTCCTCGCCGGATGCCGACCTGCTGGCGCAGTGGAGCGGCAAGCTGGTGCAGGCGCTGCAGCAGCGCCCGGAGCTGGCCGATGTGGCCAGCGACCTGCAGGACAAGGGCCTGCAGGTGTACCTGGTGATTGACCGCGACATGGCCAGCCGACTGGGCATCAGCGTGTCGCAGATCACCAACGCCCTGTACGACGCGTTCGGCCAACGGCAGATCTCCACCATCTACACCCAGGCCAGCCAGTACCGCGTGGTGCTGCAGTCGAAAGACGCGGCGGTCATTGGCCCGCAGGCGCTGGAGTCGGTCCATGTCAAGGCCAGCGATGGCGGCCAGGTGCGGCTGTCGGCCCTGGCGCGCATCGAGCAGCGCCAGGCGCAGCTGGCGATTTCCCACATCGGCCAGTTCCCGGCGGTGACCCTGTCGTTCAACCTGGCCCACGGCGCATCGCTGGGCAAGGCGGTGCAGGTGATCGAGCAGGTGCAACAGGACATCGGCATGCCGCTGGGCGTGCAGACCCGTTTCCAGGGCGCCGCCGAGGCGTTCCAGGCGTCGCTGTCGAGCACCTTGCTGCTGATCCTGGCGGCGGTGGTGACCATGTACATCGTGCTCGGCGTGCTGTACGAAAGCTACATCCACCCGGTGACCATCCTGTCCACCCTGCCTTCGGCAGCGGTTGGGGCCTTGCTGGCCTTGCTCATCAGCGGCAATGACCTGGGCATGATCGCCATCATCGGCATCATCCTGCTGATCGGTATCGTCAAGAAAAACGCGATCATGATGATCGACTTTGCCCTCGAGGCCGAGCGCCACCAGGGCATGAGCCCGCGCGATGCCATCTACCAGGCGGCACTGCTGCGCTTCCGGCCGATCCTGATGACCACCCTGGCTGCGCTGTTCGGCGCCGTGCCGCTGATGCTCGCTACCGGTTCTGGCGCCGAGCTGCGCCAGCCGCTGGGCCTGGTGATGGTCGGCGGGTTGCTGGTCAGTCAGGTGCTGACGCTGTTCACCACGCCGGTAATCTACCTGTACTTTGACCGCCTGGCCCGGCGCTGGCGCCCGGCCACTGACACCAGGCAGGCCGAGGCATGAACCTGTCCGGCCCGTTCATCCGTCGCCCGGTGGCGACCATGCTGCTGAGCCTGGCGATCATGCTTCTGGGTGGGGTCAGCTTCGGCCTGCTGCCGGTGGCACCGCTGCCGCAGATGGACTTTCCGGTGATCGTGGTGACGGCCAACCTGCCCGGCGCCAGCCCCGAGGTGATGGCCTCCACCGTGGCCACGCCGCTGGAACGCAAGCTGGGCAGCATCGCTGGCGTGACCACCTTGACCAGCAGCTCCAACCAGGGCTCCACCCGGGTGATCATCGGCTTCGAGATCGGCCGTGACATCGACGGGGCGGCGCGCGAGGTGCAGGCCGCGATCAACGCTACCCGCAACCTGTTGCCCAGCGGCATGCGCAGCATGCCCACCTACAAGAAGGTCAACCCCTCCCAGGCGCCGATCATGGTGCTGTCGCTGACTTCCGAGGTGCTGCAGAAAGGCCAGCTGTATGACCTGGCCGACACCATCCTGGCACAAAGCCTGGCCCAGGTGCCGGGGGTAGGGGAGGTGCAGATCGGCGGCAGCTCGCTGCCGGCGGTGCGTATCGCCGTCGAGCCGCAATTGCTCAACCAGTATGGCCTGTCGCTGGACGAGGTGCGCACGGCGGTGGCCAATGCCAACCAGCGCCGGCCCATGGGCTTTGTCGAGGATGCCGGGCGTAACTGGCAGGTGCGGGCCAACGACCAGCTGGAAAGCGCCAGTGACTACGAGCCGGTGGTGATCCGCCAGCAGAACGGTACCATCCTGCGCCTGTCCGACGTGGCGACCATTACCGATGGTGTCGAGAACCGCTACAACAGCGGTTTCTTCAATGACCAGAGTGCCGTCCTGCTGGTGGTCAACCGCCAGAGCGGCGCCAACATCATCGAGACGGTGGACCAGATCAAGGCGCAACTGCCGGCCTTGCAGTCGTTGTTGCCGGCCAGCGTGCAACTGAACGTGGCCATGGACCGCTCGCCGGTGATCAAGGCCACCCTGAAGGAGGCCGAGCACACCCTGCTGATCGCGGTGGTGCTGGTGATCCTGGTGGTCTACCTGTTCCTCGGTAGCCTGCGCGCCTCGCTGATCCCCAGCCTGGCAGTGCCGGTGTCGCTGGTGGGCACCTTCGCGGTCATGTACCTGTGTGGCTTCTCGCTCAACAACCTGTCGCTGATGGCGCTGATCCTGGCTACCGGCCTGGTGGTGGATGATGCCATCGTGGTGCTGGAAAACATTTCCCGGCATATCGAGGATGGCCAGCCGCCACTGAAGGCGGCCTATCTCGGTGCCAGGGAAGTGGGCTTCACCTTGCTGTCGATGAACGTGTCGCTGGTGGCGGTGTTCGTGTCCATCCTGTTCATGGGCGGCATCGTGCGCAACCTGTTCCAGGAGTTCTCGGTCACCCTGGCGGCGGCGATCATCGTGTCGCTGGTGGTTTCGCTGACCCTCACGCCGATGCTGTGCGCCCGCTGGCTGAAACCGCACCGGGCCGAGCAGACCCGCCTGCAGCGCTGGAGCGACAAGCTCCACCAGAACATGGTCGATGCCTATGACCGCAGTCTGGGCTGGGCCTTGCGGCACAAGCGCCTGACCCTGGTCAGCCTGCTGGCGACCATCGGCATCAACATTGCCCTGTACGTGGTGGTCCCGAAGACACTGATGCCGCAGCAGGATACCGGCCAGCTGATGGGCTTCATCCGTGGCGACGACGGTTTGTCGTTCAGCGTGATGCAACCGAAGATGGAAACCTACCGCCGCGCCCTGTTGGCCGACCCGGCGGTGCAGAGCGTTGCCGGATTCATCGGCGGCAACAGCGGCACGAACAACGCCTTCGTGCTGGTGCGCCTGAAACCGATCCACGAGCGCAAGCTCGATGCGCAGAAGGTGATCGAACGCCTGCGCAAAGAGATGCCCAAGGTGCCAGGCGGGCGTCTGTTCCTGATGGCCGACCAGGACCTGCAACTGGGCGGCGGCGGCCGTGACCAGACCTCGTCGCAGTACCTGTACACCCTGCAGAGTGGTGACCTGGCGGCGTTGCGCGAGTGGTTCCCGAAAGTGGTCGCTGCCCTGCGACAGCTGCCGCAGCTGACTGCCATCGACGCCCGTGACGGCGCCGGGACCCAGCAGGTGACCCTGGTGGTCGACCGCGACCAGGCCAAGCGCCTGGGGATCGACATGGACATGGTCACCACGGTGCTGAACAACGCCTACAGCCAACGGCAGATCTCCACCATCTACGACAGCCTCAACCAGTACCAGGTGGTGCTGGAGATCAACCCGAAATACGCCTGGGACCCAAGCACGCTGGAACAGGTGCAGGTAATCACCGCTGATGGTGCCCGCGTGCCGCTGTCGACCATCGCCCATTACCAGAACAGCCTGGCCAACGACCGGGTCAGCCATGAAGGGCAATTCGCGGCCGAAAGCATCGCCTTCGACATCGCCGAAGGCTACAGCCCCGACCAGGCCATGGCGGCGCTGGAGCGCGCGGTGGCCAAGCTGGGCCTGCCGGAGGAAGTGATTGCCAGGCTCGGCGGTAATGCCGACGCCTTTGCCAAGACCCAGCAAGGCCAGCCGCTGATGATCCTGGGCGCGCTGGTGCTGGTGTACCTGGTACTGGGCATCCTCTATGAAAGCTACATCCACCCGTTGACCATTCTGTCCACGTTGCCCTCGGCCGGCGTCGGCGCCTTGCTGGCGTTGTACCTCACTGGCGGCGAATTCAGCCTGATCTCGCTGCTGGGGTTGTTCCTGCTGATCGGCGTGGTGAAGAAAAACGCCATCCTGATGATCGACCTGGCCCTGCAACTGGAACGTCACCAGGGCCTGTCTCCGGAGGAGTCGATCCGCCGCGCCTGCCTGCTGCGCCTGCGGCCGATCCTGATGACCACCCTGGCGGCCATCCTCGGCGCCTTGCCGCTGCTGCTGAGCCGCGCCGAGGGTGCGGAAATGCGCCAGCCGCTGGGCCTGACCATCATCGGCGGGCTGGTGTTCAGCCAAGTCCTCACCCTTTATACGACGCCGGTGGTGTACCTGTACCTGGACCGCCTGCGCCACCGTTTCAACCGTTGGCGCGGTGTGCGCACCGACGCCGCCCTGGATACCCCGCTATGAATTTTGCCCAGACCCCGCTTCACCGAACCCTGCAGGTGCTGGCCCGTGCGCGTGGTTCACGCCTGCTCGGTGCCGGGTTGTGCGTGGCCTTGCTCAGTGCCTGCACGCTGAGCCCGGACTATCATCGCCCTGAGACGAGCGGCACGGCGCAGTTCAAGCACGCCGCTGGCTGGACCCAGGCCACGCCGTCCGATGCCATTGCCCGCGGGGCCTGGTGGGAAATCTACGACGATGCCGGGCTCAATGCGCTGGTCGAGGAACTGAACCGCAGCAACCAGACCGTGGCGCAATCCGAAGCCCAGTATCGCCAGGCCCAGGCACTGGTGCGCAGCAGCCGCGCAGCGCTGTTCCCCAGCCTCGACCTGAGTGTCGGCAAGAACCGCTCGGCCCAAGGCACCGGCAGCTCCAGCTCGAGCCTGTCCAACAACAGCAGCGGCATTCGCAACACCTATAACGCCCAGCTCGGCGTCAGCTGGGAAGTCGACCTGTGGGGCAAGCTGCGCGAAACCCTCGATGCCAACCAGGCCAGTGCCGAAGCCAGCCTGGCCGACCTGGCCTCGATCCGCCTCAGCCAGCAGTCGGAACTGGTGCAGAACTACCTGCAGTTGCGGGTGATCGACGAGCAGAAGCGCCTGCTGGAAGCGACCGTGGCCGCCTATGAGCGCTCGCTGCAGATGACCCAGAACCAGTACCGCGCAGGTGTCGCCGGCCCGGATGCGGTGGCCCAGGCGCGTACCCAGCTGAAAACCACCCAGGCCGACCTGATCGACCTGGCCTGGCAGCGTGCGCAATTCGAGAACGCCATTGCCGTGTTGCTGGGCAAGACGCCGGCCGAGTTCGCCCTGGCCGACAGCAAGCGCATACCGGCGCTGCCACAGATACCGGTGTCGCTGCCTTCGCAGTTGCTCGAACGGCGCCCGGACATCGCCGCCGCCGAACGCAATGTGATGGCTGCCAACGCCAACATCGGCGTGGCACGGGCGGCGTATTTCCCGGATCTCAGCCTGAGCATGAGTGGCGGCTATTCCAGCAGCAGTTTCAACAACTGGATCGAACTGCCCAACCGCTACTGGTCGGTGGGCCCGCAGCTGGCGCTGACCCTGTTCGACGCCGGCAAGCGCAGCGCCGAAGTGGACCGCACCGTGGCGGTGTATGACCAGACGGTGGCGCAGTACCGCCAGACCGTGCTCGATGGCTTCAAGGAAGTGGAGAACCTGCTGGTGCAGTTGAAGGTGTATGGCGATGAGGCAGTGGTGCGCCAGGAAGCGCTGGATGCTGCGCGCGAGTCGCTGCGCCTGACCGAAAACCAGTACCGCGCGGGGCTGATCGGCTACCTCGATGTGGTCAATGTGCAGACCACCGCGCTGAGCAACGAGCGCAGTGTGTTGAACCTGCTGCAAGGGCGCCTGGTCGCCAGCGTGCAGCTGATTGCCGCGCTGGGCGGGGGCTGGGACGCCGGGCAGGCATTCGCCGGGCGGGACTGACCTGCCTGGCTACTGCAAGGCACAAAAACCCCGTGCGTTTCGCCTAAGCTTGAGTACAATCGTCAGCTTTTTCGGGCCTGGGCCCGCCCCAGGAACTTCCAATGCTGACCGGTAGCTACTCCTCTTCGCTGGTGTTGATTTCGCTGTGCGTGGCGATCCTGGCGTCCTATACCGCGCTTGACCTGACCGGCCGCATCGCTACGGCAAAGGGCCGCGCTGCGTTATTGTGGATGGGGGGGGGCGCACTGGCCATGGGTATCGGTGTATGGTCGATGCACTTCATCGGCATGCTCGCCTTCAGCCTGCCCATCGACCTGGGCTACGACCTGGGCCTGACCGCCTTTTCGCTGCTGATCGCGGTACTTTCCTCAGGGTTTGCCTTGTGGCTGGTCAGCCAGCCGAGCCTGCCGTGGCTGCAGCTGGTGTTTGGCGCGCTGATCATGGGCGCCGGCATCGCCTGCATGCACTACACCGGCATGGCGGCGCTACGCATGCTGCCAGGCATCGACTACGACCCGACACTGTTCGGCGCCTCGTTGCTGATTGCCGTGGGCGCCTCGGCGGCGGCCTTGTGGATTGCCTTCCGCCTGCGCACGCACACCCCCTACGTGCGGCAGATCCGCGGCCTGGCGGCGGTGGTGATGGGGTTTGCCATCGTCGGCATGCACTACACCGGCATGGCTGCGGCGAATTTTCCCGAGGGCAGCTTCTGCGGCGCGCTGGCGGCCGGAGGCTTGCAGGGCGATGGTCTGGTCTACCTGGTGTTGATCACCACCCTGGCGGTGCTGGCCGTGGCCCTGCTCACCTCGGTGTTGGATGCCCGGCTGGAGGCGCGCACTGCCGAACTGGCGCGGTCGCTGACCCTGGCCAACCAGGAACTCACCCAGCTGGCGCTGCACGACACCCTCACCGACCTGCCCAACCGCACTCTGCTGGCCGACCGTATCGAGCAAGCGATCGCCAAGGTGGCGGAGCAGGGCGGCTGCTTTGCCCTGATGTTCATCGACCTGGATGGCTTCAAACCGGTCAATGATGCCTTCGGCCACCACGTCGGCGACCTGCTGCTCAAGGCCGTGGCGGCCCGCCTGCGCGGTCACCTGCACAGCCAGGATACGCTGGCGCGCATCGGCGGCGACGAATTCGTGCTGCTGGTGGAGTTGCAGGAGCCGAACGATGCCGTGGACGTGGCGGTGAAGCAGGTCAACCTGGTATCACGGCCGTTCCGCGTGGCCGAGCATGACCTGCAACTGTCGGCGAGCCTGGGTATCGTCCTGTACCCGGGCAATGGCCAGGACCAGCACGAGCTGCTGCGTAACGCCGACGCCGCCATGTACCACGTCAAAAGCGCTGGCAAGAACGGCTACAGCTTCTTCGACGTGTCGATGAACAGCAATGCCCGCCAGCAACTGCAACTTGTGCAGGACCTGCGCCAGGCGCTGGAGCAGCGCCAGTTCCGCCTGCATTATCAGCCCAAGTTCGACGCCCAGGCGTGCCAGCCGATCGGTGCCGAGGCCTTGCTGCGCTGGGAGCATCCGCAGCAGGGCCTGCTGCTGCCTGATCGCTTCATTGGCCTGGCGGAAAAGACCGGCCTGATCATCCCCATCGGTGAATGGGTGTTGATCGAGGCCTGCCGACAGATGCGCCAATGGCTGGATCAGGGCTACCAGGACTGGCGAATGGCTGTGAACCTGTCGGCTATCCAGTTCTGCCATGCAGGGCTGGTCGAAAGCGTTGCCCGGGCGTTGCAGCAGAGCGGCCTGCCAGCCAATTGCCTGACCCTGGAAATCACCGAAACCACCGCCATGCACGACGCCGATGCCAGCCTGACAGTGCTGCAACGCCTGTCCGACATGGGTGTGGATCTGTCCATCGACGACTTTGGTACCGGCTATTCCAGCCTGATGTATCTCAAACGCCTGCCGGCCAACGAGCTGAAGATCGACCGCGGTTTCGTGCGCGACCTGGAGCAGGACAGCGATGATGCGGCCATCGTTTCGGCGATCGTGGCGCTGGGCCAGGCGCTGGGCCTGCGTATCGTTGCCGAAGGGGTAGAAACCGACAAGCAGCAGGCCTTCCTGACCCGCCTGGGTTGTGATTCGCTGCAGGGCTACCTGCTGGGTCAACCAGTGCCGGCTGAACAGTTCATGGGCAAGTTGCAGGCCATGCGTCAGGACAATGCGGCAGTGGGTTAGACCGCATCACGCAGGGGGATGGCAGGAATGAAGGCATCCATTTCCGCTTCGACGGCTTCGATGATGCGTTCCACGTCCGCGGCAGCCATGATCGCCGCGCAGGGGATGCCGGCAATGGCCAGCAGGGTCTCGCCGGTGGCGCGGTCGAACAGCCGCGCAACCATGCTGCGCGGCGCATCCATGCTGGCTTCGAAGCCCAGCGGGTGGAAATGCCAGCGCATCACCTGGCAGGCGTTGGGGAACGTCATCTTGTTCATGCCTGCCTCCTTGTCCTTGCCTGGACGTGGTGAGCGGGTGGCCATCATGCTGTGGCCGTCGGGAAGGTAACCATAGCACCTGTCACGGGTGATTCTCGCTGGTGAATGCGACAAAAGTACTAATGCATGATGGCGGTCACATCTCTGGGCTCGGCGTCGGCCTGCGCGTACCGCTCAGGCAAACGTTTTCCCGGCAGGATAGCGGCAGTTGGCTTGGTGTCGCCTGCCGTTGTATCGATGATCGCTGACAGCTTTTTTTCGGACGAACGGTGCGGTTAGCCCAGCAACCCTGCCGCGATGTTGATGGTGAACCCGAGAATCGCGGTATTGAAGACGAACCCCACCAGGGAGTGCGCCAGCACGACCTTGCGCAGGCTGCGCCCGGCGACGCCGATATCCGAGGTTTGCACCGCCATGCTGATGGTGAACGAGAAGTAGTGGAAATCCCAATAATCCGGGTGGCGTTCGCCGTCGGCGAAACGCAGCGCGGGTTCATGGTTTTGCGCGGTGTAGAACAGCCGCGCGTAATGCAGGCTGAAAATGCAGCCGATCAACAGCCAGGAACCGGCCACGGTCAGGCCTGTGTAGAGGTAGTGCAGGGCCAACGCTGTGCCTTGCAGGCCGCGGCTGGAGACCAGTTGCAGGGTGACGGCGGCGAGGCTGGCAATGGCGGCGATGCACACGGTCAGCAGCACCAGGCCGGCGTTCTCGTCTTCGACGCGGGCGACCTTGTGTACTTTCGCCGGGGTGGCGGTCCAGGTCAGGTAGAACACCAGCAGCAGGTACAGCCAGACACCCAGGTTCCACCCGGCGAGGATGTGCTGAACGGTGTCGTCTGCAGGAATCAGCCATGCGCCGAGCAGGCCGACCAAGGTAGCGGCAGTCAGGCGCGGATGGGTGTGGGTCAGGCGGTGGAAAACCATGTGGCCTCTCTGGCTAAGGGTGTGGCTACTACTCTAGACGGTCATGGGGCCCGGGCCGCATGGCCTGATGTTTCTTTGATGTCGCCCATCGCACGGCATTGCAACTCTCAGTACACTGCACGCTCCAATCCCAACATCCCCAACATCCGTTGAACTCGAGGTTTTTGCATGACGCTCAGTCCTTTGGCAGGCAAGCCGGCTCCGACCAGCGTGCTGGTCGATATTCCACGACTGCTCACCGCCTACTACACCGGCCGCCCCGATGCGTCCGTGGCGGCCCAGCGGGTGGCCTTCGGCACCTCGGGGCACCGGGGCACTTCACTTGAGTTGAGCTTCAACGAATACCACGTCCTGGCCATCACCCAGGCCATCTGCCTGTACCGCGAAGAGAAGGGGATCGATGGTCCGCTGTTCATCGGCGCCGACACCCACGCCCTGTCGGCACCGGCCACCGCCAGCGCCCTGGAAGTGCTGGCGGCCAACGGCGTGCAGGTGATGCTGTCCAAGGACGATGAATACACGCCTACCCCGGCCGTGTCCCACGCCATCCTTTGCCATAACCGTGGCCGCGTGCAGGGTCTGGCCGATGGCATCGTCATCACCCCGTCGCACAACCCGCCGCAAAGCGGTGGCTTCAAGTACAACCCACCCAATGGTGGCCCGGCCGACAGCGACGTGACCAAGTGGATCGAGGCCAAGGCCAACGAACTGCTGGCGGCGGACCTGGCGGGGGTCAAGCGCATGGCGCATGCCCAGGCGCTGCAGGCCGCTACCACCCAGCGTCACGACTACGTCAGCAGCTATGTGGCCGACCTGGAAAATGTCATCGACTTTGACGTCATCCGTGGCGCCAGGTTGCGCCTGGGCGTCGACCCGCTGGGCGGGGCCGGGGTTCGTTACTGGTCGGCGATTGCCGAGCGCTACCAACTGGACCTGGAAGTGGTGAATACCGAGGTCGACCCGACCTTCCGCTTCATGAGCGTCGACTGGGACGGCCAGATCCGCATGGACCCGTCCTCGCCGTACGCCATGCAAGGCCTGATTGGCCTGCGTGAGCGCTTCGACGTGGCATTCGCCTGCGACCCCGACCATGACCGCCACGGCATCGTTACCCCGGATGGCCTGCTGCAGCCGAACAACTACCTGGCCGTGGCCATCGATTACCTGTACCGCCACCGTCCGCAATGGCGCAGTGATGCAGCAGTGGGCAAGACGGTGGTGTCCAGTGGCCTGATCGACCGGGTTACCCGACGCCTGGGCCGTGAGCTGTACGAAGTGCCGGTGGGCTTCAAGTTCTTTGCCCAAGGCCTGTTCGACGGTTCGCTCGGCTTTGGTGGCGAGGAGAGTGCAGGGGCCTCGTTCCTGCGCCGCGATGGTTCGGTCTGGGCCACTGACAAGGACGGCCTGATCCCGGCCTTGCTGGCTGCCGAGATGACTGCCCGCACCGGGCGCAACCCGAGCCAGGCCTACGCCGACCTCACCGCGGCGCTGGGCAAGCCATTCGCCACGCGCGTCGAAGCCAAGGCCGATGCCCGACAGAAGGCGCTG
This sequence comes from Pseudomonas sp. BCRC 81390, assembly GCF_030341915.1. Lineage (NCBI taxonomy): Bacteria > Pseudomonadati > Pseudomonadota > Gammaproteobacteria > Pseudomonadales > Pseudomonadaceae > Pseudomonas > Pseudomonas sp. BCRC 81390. The sequence continues at coordinate 215,230 of NZ_JATAAG010000034.1, forward strand.
CTGAGCAAGCTGGCGCCGGAGCAGGTGAAATCGACCGAACTGGCCGGTGAGCCGATCGTGCAGATCCTCAGCCACGCGCCAGGCAATGGCCAGGCGATCGGCGGGCTGAAGGTGATGACCGCCAATGGCTGGTTCGCCGCCCGGCCGTCGGGCACCGAGGACATCTACAAGATCTACGCCGAAAGCTTCATCGACGAGGCACACCTGCAGCGCCTGGTGCAGGAAGCGCAGGTGCTGGTGGATGCGGCAATTGCCTGACAGGTAACAAACTGCTTGGTTCTGCGGCAGGCTGTAAATTAGAATTAATCTTATTTACGCCACCGCAGGGCCTACCCCATGATCGACGCCGCGCCGCCACCGGAGCATAGCCTGCCAGACCTGTACCGGGCCCATCGCGGCTGGCTGGAAACCTGGTTGCGGGTGCGCATGGGCAATGCCTGGGATGCCGCCGACCTTAGTCAGGATACCTTCCTGCGTATCCTGGCCAGCGCGCAGCCGCTGGCAGACATTCGCGAACCGCGCGCTTACCTGCTGACCGTGTGCAAGCGCCTGCTGAGCAACTTCCACCAACGGCGCCGCCTGGAACAAGCCTACCTCGATGCACTGGCGCAGTTGCCCGAGCAGCATGTGCCCTCGCCAGAGCAGCGCTGGCTGCTGCTGGAAACCCTGCAAGCGCTCGACGCGTTGCTAGACGGCCTCAAGGCGCCGGTACGCAAGGCCTTTCTCTGGAGCCAACTGGAGGGCCTGGGCTATGCCGATATCGGCAAGCGCCTGGGCGTTTGCGAGCGCTCGGTCAAACGCTACATGGCGCAGGCCTACGAGCATTGCCTGTTGGCAGAACTGTAGTGACCACCCATTCTCCCGAAACCCGCGAGGCACTGCGGGCAGCCGCGCACTGGCTGGCACTGGTGGATTCTGGCGGTGCCAGCGAGGACGACCTGCGCCGTCTGGAACAATGGCGTACCAGCAACACCTTGCACGAACACGCCTGGCAAAAGGCAATGCTGTTGCGCCAGCGCTTTTCCGCGCTACCCGGCGCAGTGGCCATGGCCACCCTGGACCGCCCGGATGCTGGTCGCCGGGCATTGCTCAAGCAGGCCCTGGGCGTGGCGGCATTGTTGCCGGCGGCCTGGCTGGCAAGCCGCGAACTGCCGCTGGAAGCCTGGACCGCCGACATGCACACCGCAGTCGGTGAGCGTCGGCGGATGCTGCTGAGCGATGGCACATTGTTGCAGTTGAACACCGACAGTGCGGCGGATATCGACGTGGGTGGCCGTCGCCTGACATTACTGCGCGGCGAAGTGGCAGTCAGGTTGCCCGGCCCCCTGGGCCTGACGTTGCAGGTGCCCTATGGCCAGGTCGCGCTGGATGCCGGTGAGGTGTGCCTGCGCCTTGTCGATCAGGCTTGCCGGGTAACGGTGCTCAAGGGCACGGCCAACCTGCTGCCGCAGCAAGGCCCGGCACTGCTGCTGCAGGCTGGGCAGCAGGCCAGCCTGCAAGCGACGGGCGTTGGCCCAGTCACCGGCCTGGACGCTTGGCTGCTGGGCTGGCGCGAAGGTGTGCTGCGCCTGGAAGATCGCCCCTTGGGCGAATTGCTGCACGAGTTGCGCAGGTACCGCCCCGGCGTGCTGCGTTGGGCGCCTGAACTGGAGGCCCTGCGGGTGACCGGTACGTTCCGCCTCGACGACACCGACCGGGTGCTGGCCTTGCTCGCCGGCAGCCTGCCTTTGCAGGTGCACACGCGCACGCGTTACTGGGTAAGCCTGACCGCGCGAGAAAACCGCGCATGAGGCTGTCCCCTTTTTTCTGCTCGCCGGTCATTACCGGTAGGAGCAAATAAAGGGGAGCTTTGTTCAATGCCTGTTGTCATGTCCTGCCGCCTGCGCCCACTGGCGCGTGCGGCACATCCGCTGTTCGCCATGAGCCTGTTGTTGTGTGCACCGGCCTGGGCCGATGAACCCGCCCGGCGCAGCTATCAGGTGCCGGCCGCAAGCCTGGGTGCGGCACTTACCCGGTTTGCCGACCAGGCCGGGGTCAGCCTGTCGCTGGACCCGACGCTGGTAAACGGCCGGCAGAGCAATGGCCTGTCCGGCAGCTACAGTGTTGACGAAGGCTTCACTCAGCTGCTGCGCGGCAGCGGCCTGCAGTTGCTGCCGGTGGGCCAGGGCGCTTTCACATTGATGCCGGCCCCCGGGGCGGGCGATGCCCTGGAAATCGCCCCGACCAGCATCGTCGGCGGCATGGCCGCAGGCAGCGAAACGCAACCTTATGCCGGTGGCCAGGTAGCCCGTCAGGGTTCACAGGGCCTGCTTGGTACGCGCGACTTCATGGAAACCCCGTTCAGCATCAGCAGCTACACCAGCGAACTGGTGAAGAATCAGCAGGCGCGGACGTTGGGCGAGCTGATCGCCAGCGACCCATCGGTGCGCGCCACCAACCCGGCGGGTGGGCGCTTCGAGCAGTTCACCATTCGCGGTTTCAGCCTGTTCAACAGTGATGTGGCCTACAACGGACTGTACGGTATCCTGCCGACCTACTCCATCGACATGGAAATGGCCGACCGGGTAGACATCCTGAAAGGCCCCAGCCAGCTGATCAATGGCATTTCGCCGCGAGGCAGTGTCGGCGGCGGCATCAATGTGCAGCCCAAGCGGGCCGGTGACCAGCCGCTCACCGAGTTTACCGGCAGCTATGCTTCGGCAGGCCAGGCAGGCGGTGCAGTGGACGTTGGCCGGCGCTTTGGCCAAGGCCAGCAGTTCGGCGTGCGCTTCAATGGCGTGAAACAGGCGGGCGACACCGAATGGGAGCACCAGCGTGTCGCGCGCGAAATGGCGGTATTGGGCCTGGACTTTCGTGACGAGCGCCTGCAGCTTTCGGCAGACCTGGGCCATACCGAGCGTGACACCGATGCACCGCAGGAGCGGGTGCTGATCGGCGCCAATGCCAAGGTGCCGAATGCCAACGATGTGCGCCACAACTACGCCCAGACCTGGAGCAAGGCGCGCACCAATGACACCTTCGGCGCGCTGCATGCCGAGTACGATATCAGCGAGTCGCTGCTGGCCTATGGCGCGGTCGGTGCGCGCAAGAGCAACCATGACTTCCTGCGCCACAACGTGTCCATCAGCAACGATGCCGGCGACTTCACCGTGCAGCCGCGCGACTTTACCCGGGATGAAACCGTGCGTACCGCCATGGCCGGTGTGCGCAACTGGTTCCATACCGGGCCGGTCAGCCACGAGCTGAACCTGGCCGCCACCTACTTCTACATGGACTTCACCAACGGCGGCGCCCGTTATGCCTCGGCGCCCAGCAACCTCTATCACCCGGTAGCCACGCCGACACCGGCCACGCCAACCCGCATCGACCCCGAGGTGTACACGGAAAACCGTTTTTCCGGCGTGGCCCTGGCCGACACCCTCGGCTTCTTCGACGACCGCCTGCTGCTGACCCTGGGCGCGCGCTGGCAGCGGGTGCAGGTGGATGACTGGAGCGACGGTGTCAAGGGCGATACCGCCTACGATGAAGAGAAGCTGTCGCCTTCGGGCGGTGTGCTGCTCAAGGTTACCGAGCAGCTGTCGTTGTATGCCAACTACATGGAGGGCCTGAGCCAGGGCAAGATCGCACCATCGACATCGGTCAACGAAGACCAGATCTTCCCGCCGTTCACCAGCCGCCAGGTCGAGGTGGGGGCAAAGTACGACCTGGGTCAGGTTGCCTTTACTGCCAGTGCCTTCCGCATCCGCCAGCCCGCCTACGAAACCAACCCCATGTCGCGGGTGTTCGGCCCCAATGGCAAGCGCGACAACCGCGGTATCGAACTGAGCATGTTCGGCGAGCCCGTGCAAGGGGTGCGAATGCTGGGCGGGGTGATGTACATCGACAGCGAGCTGACCGACACCATCGGTGGCGTGTACGATGGCAACCGCGCGCCGGCCACGCCTGAGTACAACGTCAACCTTGGCGCCGAATGGGACGTGCCTGGGGTGAACGGCCTGACCCTGACGGTGCGAGGCATCCATTCGAGCTCGCAGTACCTGGACCAGAACAACAGCAAGCAGATCGACGGTTGGGAGCGTTATGACCTGGGCGCGCGTTATGCCTTCAAGGTGGATGCCACACAGTTTACCTTGCGTGCCAGTGTCGAGAACGTGCTGGACGACCGCTACTGGAGTTCGGCCGGGGCCTCGGATGACAGCGAACCGGGGTTGACGCTTTCTACGCCGCGTACCTACTTGCTGTCAGCGACAGTGGGTTTCTAGCAGGTCAGTAGGTCGACCTGTTTGCCATGATACCTGTCAGATCAAGCAGCCCCCAAGAGCACTGTCAGGTATCAGGGCAAACCCGCTAGGCTTATCCCGCTAGCCCTGGTCAGGCACCACGGCGATCACGTCGATCTCCATCAGCCACTCGGCCTGGGCCAACCCGGCGACCACCAGCCCGGTGGAAATCGGGAACACTCCCTTCAGCCATTTACCCACTTCCTTGTACACCGGCTCGCGGAAGCGCGGGTCGGTGATGTAGGTGGTGGTCTTGACGATGTGCGACAGGTCCGAGCCGGCCTCTTCAAGCAGTTGCTTGACGTTTTTCATCGCCTGCTCGGCCTGCGCCCGCGGGTCGCCCAGGCCCACCAGGTTGCCTTCGAAGTCGGTGCCGACCTGGCCGCGCACATAGATGGTATTACCGGCACGTACTGCCTGGCACAAGTCGTTGTCCAGGGTCTGGTTGGGGTAGGTGGCCTTGGTGTTGAACATGCGGATGCGAGTATGGGTAGGCATCAGTGGGCTCCGAGGGTGCTGACGTTGCTGATCCGGGTTGGTTGCTGCGCATCCGCGGCGCGTTGCTGGCGGTCGCGGTAGGCGCTGTAGGTGCGTTGCGTGGCGATGTGGCCGGCGACGTGCTTGGCGTCGTGCCACACGCCCCAGATGAACGATGAGCCACGCCGCGACAGCCACGGCAGGCCAAGGAAGTAGATGCCCGGCTCGCGGGCCACGCCGCGTTGGTGCTGGGGCTTGCCATTGGCGTCGAAGGTGTCGACCTGCAGCCAGCTGAAATCCACGCTGTAGCCGGTGGCCCAGATGATGCTGGTGACACCGGCCTCGGCCAGGTCCAGTTGCAGCAGCGGGTTGCGCATGCATTCCGGGTCGGCCAGGCGTTCACGGGCTTCGGGCTCTTCCGGCAGGTCAAGGCCGTTGCGCTGGATGTAGGCATCGGCGGCGTCCAGCAGGGCCAGGTAGTTTTCGTCGCCACGGTTGATGTTCTCGACCAGGTTGTCCTGGAAGCGTGCCACTCCGTTTTCGAACGACTGGGTCAGGCCGACCAGGGTCATGCCCTGGTGGGCGAGGGCGCGGAAGTCCACGGTGTGGCCGCCACGGGCACCGCTGACGGCAATGGTCACGTGCTCGCGGCCGGGCTTGGCGACTTCCGCATCCCACTCACCCAGCACCCCCAGCCACCAGCAGAAGTCACGGTTGCGGTAGGCGCGTGGCGGGCGGTCGTGGGCACCGACCGACAGGTATACCTGGCGCCCGGCACGCATCAGTTCCTCGGCGATCTGTACACCCGAGGAGCCGGCGCCCACGACCAGCACAGCCCCTGCAGGCAGTTGTTCGGGGTTGTAATAGGCCGCCGAGTGGATCTGGTGCAGGTTGCTGTCTTGCGGCGCAATGGCCGGAATCACCGGTTTCTGGAACGGGCCGGTGGCCGCGACGACACGGTTGGCGCGGATAACGCCTTCATTGGTTTCGATGGTGAAGCCGGGGCGGTCGCTGTTGCGCACGACCTTCTTCACTTCGATACCGGTGCGTACTGGCAGGTTGTACTTGCGTACGTATTGCTCGAAGTAGTCGGCTACCTGGTCTTTACCGGCGAAGGCATCGGCGTCGAGGTCGAATTCCAGCCCCGGGAAGCGGTCGTGCCAGGCCGGGCCGTTGGCCACCAGCGAGTCCCAGCGGCCGCTGCGCCAGGCCTCGGCGATACGCTTGCGCTCCAGCACCAGGTGTGGCACGCCAAGCTTGCTCAGGTGTTCGCTCATGGCCACGCCGGCCTGGCCGGCGCCGACCACGAGGGTGTCGATTTCGAGATTGTTCAGTGTCATGTCCGAGCCCTTGTTCAGGCGGTTTTTGTCAGGTCGGTTTGGAGGACCGCCGTTACCTGGGGCCAGACTAGGGATGCCGTGGAAACGGCGAAAATAGTATTTAGCTTGGGCTTGCCGATAAAACGGCTAAGGCCTTGGGCCCAGTGGCCTGCTGGGCTGGCTACAGCAGCATTTGCGATGATTCCGAACGGCTTGTCCTGGCCTTAGTTTTTTCCTCTGCAAGCCCTCGGAAAAAGGTGGTTTCGCCTGCCGGAAGGTTCCACCCAGAATGCCTGTATCGCACAGGACAACAGGAACCATCACATGACTTTTTCCATCATTGGCCGCTGTCAGGAAACCGGGCAGGTCGGTATCGCCATCAGCTCGTCGAGCATTGCGGTAGGCGCCCGCTGCCCGTGGGTGCGGGCCGGCGTCGGGGCGGTGGCCACGCAGAACATCACCTTGCCGGCCTTGGGGCCGCAGATTCTCGATGTCCTGGAACAGCAGCAGTTGCCGCCCGCCGCAGCGCTGGACCGGGTGCTGAGCGCCAATGGCTGGAGCGAGTACCGCCAGGTCACGGTGATCGACAGCCATGGCCAGGTCGCGCTGTTCACCGGCAAGGAGGCCCTGGGCACGCACCATGCCGTGGCCGGTGAGCAATGCGCGGCAGCCGGCAACCTGCTGGCCTCGCCCCAGGTGATCGAGGCGATGGTGCAGGCTTTCGAACAGGCTGCGGGGCACCTGGCCGATCGCTTGCTGGCGGCCATGCAGGCGGCGATGGCCGCTGGTGGCGAGGCCGGGCCGGTGCATTCGGCGGCGTTGAAGATTGCCGGCGAACTGACCTGGCCGCTGGTGGACCTGCGGGTGGACTGGGCCGACGCCGACCCGATCGGCGTGCTCGAGGGCCTGTGGCAGGCGTACCGGCCGCAGATGCAGGACTATGTCACCCGCGCCCTGAACCCGACTGTGGCGCCAAGCTACGGGGTACCTGGCGATGAGTGAAGGTGCCAGCCGCGCGCTGCTGGCCCGCTTGATCGGCTTTGCCACGGTCAGCCGCGATTCCAACCTGGCGCTGATCGGTTTCATCCGCGATTACCTGGCCGGGCTGGGCGTGGAAAGCGAGCTGTTCCATAACCCGGAGGGCACCAAGGCCAACCTGTTCGCCACCATCGGGCCCAGGGACGTTGGCGGCATAGTGCTGTCCGGGCATACCGATGTGGTGCCGGTCGACGGCCAGGCCTGGAGCGTCGAACCGTTTGCCCTGAGCGAGCGCGATGGCCGCCTGTATGGCCGCGGCACCGCCGACATGAAGGGCTTCATTGCCTCGGTCCTGGCGGCTGTGCCTGCGTTGGTTGCGCAGCCGCTGCGCCTGCCGGTGCACCTGGCGTTTTCCTATGACGAGGAAGTCGGCTGCCTGGGCGTGCGCTCGATGCTGGCCGCCCTTGAGCAGCGCCCGCACAAGCCTCGGCTGTGCCTGATTGGCGAACCCACCGAACTCAAGCCGGTACTCGGGCACAAGGGCAAGCTGGCGATGCGCTGCCAAGTGCAAGGTGCGGCTTGTCATTCGGCCTATGCGCCGTACGGGGTGAATGCCATCGAATTTGCGGCGAAGCTGATCGGCAAGCTCGGGGATATCGGTGAGGCCCTGGCCTTGCCGGAACATCACGACGCGCGCTTCGATCCACCGTTCTCCACGGTGCAGACTGGTGTGATCAAGGGTGGCAGCGCGCTGAACATCGTGCCGGCAGAGTGCGAGTTCGATTTCGAAGTACGCGCATTGCCAGGCTTTGCCGCGCAGGCAGTGGCCGACCAGTTGCAGACTTATGCCGAGGCCGAGCTGCTACCACGCATGCGCAAGGTCGACGCGGCCAGCGCCATACGCCTGCAACCGTTGAGTGCCTATCCGGGGCTGGCGACCCCGGCGGACAGTGAGGCGGCGCAGTTGGTGGCGTTGCTGAGCGGCTCGGAGACGTTCGCTACGGTGGCGTTTGGCACCGAAGGCGGGTTATTCGACCAGGCGGGCATTCCCACCGTGGTGTGCGGCCCCGGGAGCATGGAGCAGGGGCATAAGCCGGACGAGTTTGTCAGTGTCGAACAGTTGCAGGGCTGTGATGCCATGTTGCTGAGGCTGGTGGATTACCTCAGGCAGGATTGATTGCGCTGGCCTCTTCGCGGATAAACCCGCTCCCACAGGAGCTCGTCAGTCTCAAGGCCTGTGCAGTACCTGTGGGAGCGGGTTTACCCGCGAATGGGCCGCAGCGCGGCCCCGGTATTCAGAAGGTTGCCTTGACCTGCAGGCCAAGCACCAATGCGTTGTCGATGGATTTCCCGGAAAATGCCCCTGGTTCGATGATGTACTGCAGGTCCGGGCGCAGGTTCAGCCACGGCGTGGCCTGGTAGCCATAGCTCAGCTCGATCAGTTGCTCGGCGCTGTCGATATCGGGGAACGGCTGGCCGGCGTTGTAGGCGGCATCCTCTAGTACGTCGCGGCTACGCGGGTTGGGCACGGCGCGGCCATAACCCAGCGCCACGGTATCCTTCGGGCGCCCCTCGAACGGCTGGTACAGCACCACGCCGGCGCCATACCAGCGGGTGAACGGCGAGGCGGCCTTGCTCGATGCCGAGTACTGGCCGAAGGCATGCAGGCTGCGGCCCGGCGAGCGTTGGTCATTCCACAGCGCCTGGTCGACCAGCAGGTAGTGGCCGCCACGGCCCGACACCTGTTCATCGCTGCCGATGCGCTGCACATCGGAGCTGTCGTAGTAGTAGCCCAGCTTGTACTCGCCCGGCAGCTCATCCTGCAGCCTGTATACCAGCTCGACCGGTACCACGGTGCCGGTGGTGTGCTTGGGCCCCAGGTGCCAGGCCCGGCTGGCGTTGCCGTTGCTCTCGGGGTCGACATTGAAGGCTGCCACGCGCAGTTGCCAGGCTGGTGACAGGTCGTATTTCACCCGTACGCCCAAGTGCGCATTGGGGTAGTTGGTCCAGCCACTGCCGCCGGACATGTTCAGCGGGTGGCCGCAGAAACCGGCATTCATGAAGTTGCACAGGATGCCGCTGTCCAGGCCACCGAGGTCGTTGCCCATGGCCATGTAGCCGAGCTTGACGTTCAGCGCCGGGGTGAACAGGGTGCGCTCGTAACTCAGTTCGGTCAGCCGGGTATAGAGGCCACCGTAGTTTTCCTGGATCGGCAGGCGGTTGCCCACCAGGTCTTCCGAGGCGCTGTTGCCGCGGCGGTCGTTGACGGTCAGCTGGACTTTCCCGCCGTTGTCCAGGCCATACAGCTTCGACAGGTCGAACTGCACGCCCAGTTTCAGGTTTTGCGAATAGCGTGCCGAGCGGTGCAGGCCGCCATGGGCGTTGTAGGCGGTTTCGCCACTGTAGTCGCCTGTGAACTTGACGCCATCTGCTTCCAGCTGCTTGCGCAGGCCGCCCCAGTCGCCGGTAAGCGTGCTGCGGGTAGTCAGGTCGGCGTCGGCCAGGGCGGTGGTGCTGGCCAGGGCCAGCAGCAGGGTGGGGGTGATGCGGGGTACGCGGGGCATTGCTGAATCTCGGTGTGTGTTGCGGGGGAATGCGCAAGCAAGCCCGCGTCCCACGAAGGCCAGTGGTGGCCCTGTGGGAGCGGGCGTGCCCGCGAAGCAGGCGACGCGGTGTTACGGCAGCGCGTAAGCCATTACGTAGTCGCCACGGTCAGTCGACTGGCGCGCGCCGCCAGCAGTGACCACCACGTATTGCTTGCCGGTTTTCGGCGAGACATAGGTCATCGGGCCGCCCTGGCTGCCCACGGGCAGGCGGGCCTTCCAGATCTCGTTGCCGTTGCTGCTGTCATAGGCACGCAGGTAGAAGTCCTGGGTGCCGGCGATGAACACCAGGCCACCTTGGGTCGACAGAGTGCCGCCGAGGGTTGGCAGGCCGATCTTGATCGGCAGGTGCATGCGGATGCCGAGCGGGCCGGTGTCTTCGACGGTACCGACCGGCACCTGCCAGGCCACCTGGCGGGTTTTCATGTCGATGGCGGTCAGGGTGCCGAATGGTGGCGCCTGGCACGGAATACCGGCTACCGAGAGGAAGCGGTTCTTGTTCACCGCATACGGGGTGCCCTTGAGCGGTACGGCGCCCATGCCGGTGTTCAGGGCCTCGCCGCCGGAGGCCGCACCGCCCTTGTTCTGTGACGGAATCATCTGGATCCACAGGCCCAGGCGCATGTCGTTGACGAAGATGAAACCATGCACCGGGTCGGTGGAAATGCTGCCCCAGTTCATGCCGCCCAGCGAGCCCGGGAAGCTCAGCGCCAGGTCGGTGCCCGGTGCGGTGTACAGGCCGTCATAGCGCATCTTCTTGAAGTCGATACGGCACAGCAGCTGGTCATACGGGGTAGCGCCCCACATGTCCGATTCGGTCAGGGTCTGCGCGCCGATCTGCGGCATGCCCACCGACTTCGGCTGGGTCGGGGAATAGGGTTCGTTGGGAATGTTGCCGGGCTTGACCGGTACTTCGTCGACCTGGGTCAGCGGCTTGCCGGTGGCGCGGTCGAGCACGTAGATCTGCCCGGCCTTGGTCCCGATCACCACCGCCGGTACCGACTGGCCGTCGTCCCTGGTGAAGTCGATCAGGCTCGGTTGCATCGGCAGGTCGAAGTCCCACAGGTCGTTGTGCACGGTCTGGAACACCCACTTCTGGTTGCCGGTGGTGGCGTCCAGGGCCAGCACCGAAGCGCCGTAGGTGTGGTCCAGCCGGGTGCGTTCGACGCCGTAGATATCGGTGGACGACGAGCCCATCGGCAGGAAGACGGTGTTCATCGCCGGGTCGTAGGACATCGGTGCCCAGCTGTTCGGGGTGCTGCGCACGTAGGTCTTGTCGCCCTGTGGCGCCTGGCGCTCTTGCGGGTTGCCCGGGTCGAAGGCCCAGCGCATTTCACCGGTGAACACGTCGAACCCACGGATCACGCCGCCAGGCATGTCGGTCTGCACGTTGTCGGCGACCCGGCCACCGACTACCACGGTGGTACCGGCCATCAGCGGTGCGGAGGACAGCTGGTAGTAGGAGTCCGGTACATTGCCCAGGCCGACCATCAGGTTGACCTGGCCGTTGTTGCCGAAGCCCTGGCAGAACTCGCCGGTGTCGGCGTCGACGGCGATCAGGCGGCCATCGATGGTGTTGGTCAGCAGGCGACGCTGGCAGTTGGCACCGGCCGGCACGCTACCGACGGTGACCGGCGTGCTGTTCGGCTGGGTTGGCTGGGCGATTGGCGCGCTGGCGTCGAAATAGGCCATGCCACGGCAGCGCTGCCACACCTTGGACTGGGCGTTGATCGTGTTCTTCCACAGTTCCTTGCCGGAGTCGGCGTCAAGCGCGATCAGGTTGTTGTGCGGAGTGCAGATGAACACCTTGTTGCCCACCTGCAGCGGCGTCAGCTGGACCTCCGCACCGTTGCCGTCGCTGATGGCCACGTCACCGGTATGGTAGGTCCAGGCCACCTGGAGCTTGCTGACGTTGTCGCGATTGATCTGGTCCAGCGCGGCGAAGCGGCTGCCGCCTTCGGTGTTGCCGTAGTGCGCCCAGTCCTTCTGCTGCTTGCCGGCTTCGACCGGGGTCATGCCCGGGCCTTTGCCCGCAGGAGCGACAGTGGGGTGGGCAACGAACATGTTGCCGACGGCGACGACCAGCGCCACGGCCATGACCGCGGCCACGCCATAGGCACCACGGCCGCTGCTGGCGCCGCCGGCACGCGCCAGCAGCGGGTAGGCCAGCGCCACCACCAGGCCGATGGCGCCGAACATGAACAGGCGCGAGAACAGCGGCCAGAACACCAGGCCAACGTCGACCAGTGCCCAGATCGCGGTACCCAGCAGGAACGCCGCGTACAGCCAGGCGCCAGCCGGCTTGCGACGTGCGATGAGAACACCGGCGATGGCCATGGCCAAGCCGCCGATCAGGAAGTACCAGGAACCGCCCAGGCCGGCCAGCTTGACGCCGCCCGCCGCCAGGAGGAGGCCAAGCAGGGCGATGATCACGCCCAGGCCGACCAGGATGATGTGTGTAGCGCCGGAAGCGCGCGGTATTGCTTTCATGCCAGGGATCTCAGCAGGTGGAATACGCGCAGTTTAAACGCTTAGCTTGCTAATTAACAAGTTGGTACATAATTTTGTAGGACTGATTGTCGCAGGGTTGAACTGGCCCGAATGCCACTAAAAGTATGGATCAGCTGGCGAAAATGACGAGAAGAAGCTGTTCATATGGCCCAGCTGCGGATGTTGCCTGGTTACGCCGGCCACGGACTGCCATTGCGGTAGAACACCACAAGCCAGATCGTCGCTGTGCCGGGGGCAGTCCATTCCACGCGATGGCGGTAATGCGGCGGGATGTCCAGGCAATCGCCCGCTGCCAGCAGGCGGGTGTACTGTTCATGCTCGAAGCGCAGGCCCGCGGCACCGCTGAGCAGGACCACCCATTCGCCTTCGCCCTGGTCGTACCAGAACCCGGGCGGGCTGGCCTGGCCAGTGGAGACGATACGTTCCACGCGTACGCCCGGGCGGCTGAGCAGTTCATCGACACGTTCAGCGCTGGTGGCGGCGCAAGGGGGCAGGTCGGTCAAGAGGTTGTGCAAAGTCATGGAGTGTCTCGCTCGAAGGGGACTGCTTCCACTATGGACGCGATTTCCAGGCGCCGCGCTTCTTGACCCGCCCGGTCGTTTGTAAGAACTTTCCGAGATTTGGAAGACGGGCAGCAAATGGACAAACTCCTGGCGATGAAAATGTTCGTGGCCACCGTCGATGCCCAGGGCTTTTCGGCTGCCGCGCGCAGGCTTGGGGTGGCGACCTCGTCGGTGACGCGCCTGGTCGATGCCCTGGAAACCGCGTTGGGCGCCACCTTGCTCAACCGCTCGACGCGCCAGGTCAGCCTGACCGAGGCCGGCGCACGCTATTACGAGCGCACCCGGGGTATTTTCGAAGCGCTGGAAGAGGCCGATGCCAGCGTCGCCGACCGAGGCGAGGAACCTGGCGGCGTGCTGCGCCTGTGCTTGCCGGTGGAATTCGGCAGGCGGGTCATCGCCCCGCACCTCGGGGCGTTCCTGGCGCAGCACCCGGCATTGGAACTGGACATCGACCTCAGCGACCGCCTGGATGACTTGCTCGATGGCCGCTACGACCTGTCGATCCGCCTGGGTGACCCTTCACCCAATGACGAGCTGGTGTGTCGCCAGTTGGGGCGCTTCGAGCGGTGGCTGGTGGCCAGCCCGGCTTACCTGGCCGGGCGTGATGCACTGGAGCATCCACGGCAGTTGCTCGAGCACGCCTGCCTGCGCTTTCGCTACGGGCAGAAAGGCCGCCCCTGGCGTCTGGCCCGGGCGCAGGAGAGCCTGGAGCTGGATGTGAGCGGGCCGTTGCGCAGTGCCAATGCCGACCTGTTGCGCGAAACCGCGTTGGCCGGCAGCGGCATTGCGCTGCTGGCCGATTGGCTGGTGCACGAGGATGTTGCCGCGGGGCGCCTGCAGCGGGTGTTCGCTGACTGGCTAGCCAGCCCCGGGGCGGCCAACAGCAGTATCAATGCCCTGTACCTGCCCAACCACCGCGGCTCCCGGCGGGTGAATGCGTTCATGCACTTTTGCGAAGGCTTGCTGACACCGCGTGGCTAGCGTTGCGCAGCGCGCAAAAGCGCGTTGCGCCAGCACCGGATTCCCGGCGTCAGCGTCGCTGGGTAAGGTGGCTGGCATATTCCATCCGTTGCCGAGGAACCTCGCATGAACCCCTCTCTTGCCGCCGCCCAGCCGGCAGCCACCGGCCTGAGCCGGGCCCTGGTCGCACTGCTGGCGTTCTGCTGCGGCGCAATTGTCGCCAACATCTACTATGCCCAGCCCATCGTCGGGTTGATCGCCCCGGACCTTGGGCTGTCCACCGAACATGCCAGCCTGATCGTCTCGCTCACCCAGCTAGGCTACGCCTTGGGCCTGTTGTTGCTGGTGCCGCTGGCTGACCTGCTGGAAAACCGCCGGCTGATGGTGGCCACGGCGGTGCTAGCCGGGGTCAGCCTGCTGCTGGCGGGTACCAGCCGCAGTGGCCAGGGCCAGCTGTTCCTCGGCTATGCGCTGCTGATCGGTTTCAGTTCGGTAGCGGTGCAGATGCTCATTCCGCTGGCGGCGCACCTGGCGCCGGAGCAGCAGCGTGGACGCGTGGTCGGCAACATCATGGGCGGCCTGTTGCTGGGCATCCTGCTGGCGCGGCCGCTGTCGAGCGTGGTGGCCGACCACTTTGGCTGGCGCGCGGTGTTCGTCGGTGCCGCCGGGGTCATGCTGGCGATCATCCTGTTGCTGGCGCTGACCTTGCCGCAGCGTCGCCCCGAGCACAAGGCCAGCTACGCCGGCTTGATGCTGTCGCTGCTGACGCTGCTGCGCCGCTACCCCTTGCTGCGCCAGCGCTCGCTGTACCAGGCGTTGATGTTCGCAGCGTTCAGCCTGTACTGGACCGCGGTGCCAATGGCCTTGGCCGGTGAGCATGGCTTGTCACAGAGCCAGATCGCGATATTCGCCCTGGTGGGCGCGGTGGGTGCCGTTGCCGCCCCCCTGGCCGGTCGCCTCGCCGATGCCGGGCATGCCCGGGCTGGCTCGCTGCTGGCGCTGCTGCTGGCCCCGGCGGCCCTGCTACTGGGGCTGACAGCGCCGGGCTACAGCGTGATTGGTCTGGGCGTGACCGGGGTGCTGCTGGATTTCGCCGTACAGATGAACATGGTGATCGGCCAGCGCGAGGTGTACGCGCTGGACCCGGCGAGCCGCGGGCGGCTCAACGCGGTGTACATGACCAGCATCTTCCTCGGCGGGGCGCTGGGCTCGGCGGTCGCCAGCGCAGTGTTCAGCCAGTTCGGCTGGCAGGGCGTGGCGTGGGTGGGGGCAGGGTTGCCGGGTGTAGCCTTGGTCATCTTCCTAGCCAAGGCCCGTCGCAACTGAAGGGCGACGCGCGCTGCTGCACAAGCTGCCTGGCTCATCGCCCAAGCGGCAGCGCCACGCCGATCAGGGCGAACAGGCTGCCACAGCAGCGATTGAAGCCTTTGCCGCCCTTGGCCAGCCAGGGGCGGATGCGAAACGCCAGGCGGGCCAACAGGTATTCGACCAGAAATTCGACACTGGCAAAGGTCGCCGCCATGACCACGAACTGCGAGAACAGCCCACGCTGCGGGTCGATGAATTGCGGCAGGAACGCACCATAGAACAACAGCACCTTGGGGTTGGCCATGGCCGACAGCAGGCCCTGGCGGAACAGACTGGCATTGCCCAGCCGGGCGCTTTGCCCGGTCGACTCAAGGTGCAGGCCCGGGCTGCGCCACAGCTGGATTCCCAGCCAGATCAGGTAGGCTCCCCCGACCCACTTGAGCACGTTCAGTACCGAGGCCGAGGCCTGCAGCAACGCGCTGAGGCCGAACATGGCCAAGGCGATCAGGGCGCTGAAGCCGAACACCCCGCCGATGATGGTGAACAATGTCCGCCGGGCGCCGTACAAGGCGCCGTGGCTCAGGGCCAGCAGGCTGTTGGGGCCTGGGGTGAGCGACAGGCCGATGCTGGCCAGCAGGTAGATCAGCCAGGTGTCGAGTGCCATGGCGGGATGAGCCTCATTGAGAAGAAGGGTCCAGTCTATGGTCTGGACCACGTCCCGGCAGGGTATGATCTGGACATTTCATGGTCGTTTCTGGACGCTATGCCATGCCACCCGACATCCGCCTACTGATCTTGCCGTTACCGGATTTCGCCTTGCTGCCGTTCGGCGCCTTTCTCGACAAGTTGCGCTTCAGCGCCGATGACGAGGATTACAGCCAGCAGCGTTATTGCAGCTGGACCGTGGCAGGGCTCAGCCCTGACCCGGTACGCTCGAGCAGTGGTGCGGTGGTGCAGGTCGAGGCCCTGGTCAGCCAACTTGACCTGGCCAGCTTCGATTACCTGGTGGTATTCGGTGGGCGCAACGCCATGGCCACTGCCGCACTGGCGCCTTGCTACAAGGCGCTGCTCAGGCAAGCGGGCAAAGCCGGTGTCAAGTTGGTGGGGGTGGACAATGGCGCCTTCCTGCTGGCTGCATGCGGCTTGCTGGAGGGGCACAAGGTGGTCGTGCACTGGCGCCATGAAGCCGAGTTTCGTGCAGCCTTTCCGCAGTTGCAGGTGCTGCCTGAGCAGCTGTATTGCATTGACGGCAGCCGCATCACCTGCGCGGGTGGTACCGCTGCCATCGACCTGGCCGTCGCGCTGTTGTCCGGCGCCTGTGGGCGCACCCGGGCGCTCAAGGGCCTGGCCGACATGCTGGTGGATGACCCGCGTGACAGCCGCCATGCCTTGCGCTCGCTGGAGCTGGGGCCCGGGCCGGGGCGGCAGGTGCAGCGGGCCCAAGCGCTGATGCGTCACCACTTGGGTACGCCGTGGACGGTGGAGCGCCTGGCAGCGGAGTTGGGCATCAGCCGCCGCCAGCTGGACCGGCAGTTCCATGCCAGCCATGGCATGAGCGCCAAGGCCTGGTGGCTGGAAATCCGCTTGCAGCAGGCGCGCTGGCGCTTGCTCAATTCCAGCCATAGCCTGGCGCAGATTGCCGACGAAGTGGGCCTGGGCGACGCCAGTTACCTGGGCAAGTGCGTACGCCGGCGGTTCGGTTGTAGCGCCCTTGCATTGCGTGCAGCTAGTGACCCGCGCTGATTTCACGCACCCCAGTGGCAGCGGGCGTGCCCGCGAAGCAGACGGCGCGTTGTATGGCACCGGCCTTGCCGGTGAACGCGGCTGAAGCCGCTACAGGGATAGCGCCAATTGGATTTATCCGCGATGCAGGCGACGCGGAGAATGGCACTGGCCCTGCCGGTATTCGCGGCCATGGAGGAACACAACGATGTGAGCCAAAAGCCCGTCATGCCGAACGGCTGAAACCAGGCTATCTGCGCCTGGCTCATTGCGGAGCCCCGAACACCCCCGTCCAGTAGATGCCCGCATCGCTTTTCGGGTCCACCGCATAGGCAGCCCCCAGTTCGCGGAACTCCGGGTTCATCAGCGTGGCGCAATGCCCCGGGCTGTCCAGCCAGCCATCGACCACCTTGTGTGCGGTATCACGCCCGGCGGCGATGTTCTCGCCAATCTGCCGGTACAGGTAGCCGGCCAGTTCGGCCCGGTCACCGGGGGTACGGCCATCCTTGTCGATGTGGTCGAAGAAATTCTGGTTGGCCATGGCCCGGGTGTGGTTGGCGGCGACACCGGCCAATACCCCGCTCCAGCTCAGCGCGGGGGCGGCGGCAAACGGCTGGCCACCGCACTGGCGCGGTACCTTGCGCGCGGCGTTGATTTCCTGCAGCACTTTCTGCCCTTCGGCCTGCCAGTCGCCCAGGCGGCCGCTGAGCAGCGGCCGCGCCAGCACGATACGCCATTCGCGGCCTTCCTGGCTGACGCCGATATCGACAAACTGCGGGTCGAGCACCACCTGGCAGAAGCTCTCCTCGATGGCGTGCATGGCGGCGCGCGCATCGCGCGGCCCCGACAGGCTGATGGCTTGTACGTTGACCATGGGATAGGCGGCGCGGGTCATGGCCTGCTGCAAGTCGCGGGTACCTTCTGGCGACAACGCCAGGCGGGTATCGCTGTTGAGCGGCGGCAGCTCCAGCGACGCTTCACCACCACAGGGCTGGGCCTTGCTGCGGTAGGTATTGATCGAATCGATCAGTTGCGCCTCTTCGCCGGTGGCAGCCAATGCCCCGGTCGAGACGACCAGGGCCAGCGACAAGGCGGCAACGGATGACAGGACGCGCATGTGGATCTCCCTATGACTGGCAGCGTCGTGGTTTGCGCTGCTCATCCTACACAAGCCCGGGGCTTTTGGCCCGGGATCGTGCAAAGCAATGAAAACGCCGGCAATCGTTGCTGGCAGCAAAAGAGGGGGTAGACCGGCCAGCGCGGAAAAAGTGCGATCTGGCGCCTCATTGCCATGGCTGGCCTGGGCGGGGTTCAGCGCGCCAGCGCCTGGTTTGGCTTGTAGAAGAGAAAATGCCGGGTCTGGGCCGTCCTGCGATAGGCCTTGGCCCAGTCCGGGTGCACGTTGCGATCATGAAAGTACAGCGCGCCACCGGTGGTGTCTTTCAGTTGCTGGTTGAGCGCCTTGCGCGCGATCTCCTTGGCGACGCCATAGCGCTGCGGCTCCTCGACTTGGTCGGGACGCCCGTCGCACCACCAGGAGAACTGGCAGGCCTTGCTCTCGACGCCTTGCTTGACCACGCCGCAGATGGTGTCCGGGAAGCCCTCGCTACCCAGCCGATTGAGTACCACGCTGGCCACGGCTGCCATGTCTTCTGCGTCGGCGCCCTTGGCCTCCCAGTAAACGGTCCGGGCCAGGCACGTGATGCTGTCATCCAGCGCTGCCTGGCCCGCTGGGTCAACGGCCTGCGCTTCCGCCGGGGTTAGGGTTTCTGTCTTCTTTGGCGGTGGCGCGTCGTTCACCACTTTGTCTTCGAGCCGCGCGGCCTTGTCTTCGGCGATCGCGGCCTTGGCGGGGTCGGCCGCATCCACTGGGCCTGCGAGCAGGGCCAGGCCGATCAGTATCCAGAACAGGCGCATGAGCGGGCTCCGAACCGTGAGGTGGTTCACAGTCTAGTCAAGCGCAAGCATCAATACCAAGGGCAACGTTGCAGCGGCAGCCACGGTCTGAAGCGCGATGATGGCAGCCATCAATGGTGCGTTGCCGCCCATTTGCCGGGCCATCACATAGGAAGAGGAAGCCGTGGGCAGTGCCTGGAACAGCACCGCCACCACCGCCGCCTGGCCACCCAGGCCCAGCAAGCGGCACAAGCCCCAGGTAGTCAGTGGCATGATCAAGAATTTGCACGCCGACGCGGCCAGCAACGGGTGCAGCTGCTGGCCAAGGCTGGCACCGCCAAGCGCGGCGCCGACGCACAGCAAGCCCAGTGGCAGGGCAGCCTGGCCCAGGGCCCTGACGGTGGGCTCGATACCCGCTGGCAAGCCCAGCCCGCTGGCGCGCAGCAGCAAGCCGCCAGCGCAACCGACGATCAAGGGGTTGGCGAATATCGCCCGCAGTACCGTGGCAGGTGAGCCATGGCGGGCACTGAAGCGGGCGAACACCAGCACGCAAAGCAGGTTGACCAGGGGGACGATGGCGGCGTTGGCCACCGCGGCCAGGGCAATGCCGGCGCTGCCGTAGAGGCCCGCTGCCAGGGTAGCCCCAATGTAGTTGTTGAAGCGGATACCGCCTTGGAACACTGAAGTGAAGTCGGCGCCATCGTGGTTCATTGCGCCCTGGTACAGCACCAGCAGTACTGCCCCGGCCAAGGTCGAAAGCATCAGCACGCCGACCATGCCCAGCACCGGTACGCCATCGAGGTTGGCGCTGGCCAGGCCGTGCAGAAACAGCGACGGCAACAACACGTAGTAGCTCAGGCGCTCGGCGCCAGGCCAGAAGCTTTCTGCGAGAATGCCACGCCGCCGCAGGAAAGTGCCCAGGGCAATCAGCAGGATGATCGGTAGCAGGGTGGTCAGCAGCAAGTGGAGCATGGTCAGCGTTCCGTGGACGGGTACAGGGCAAAGCCTACGGAGGCTGTTTGATTTATAAAAACGTTGTTTTCTTCATTGACCGTTGAGCAAAAATGCATGGTTGGCCAGTCACCGGCGTGTAGGAGCGGCCTTGCGCCGTGAAAGGCGGGGCGAAGCGCCGCCACACAGTCTTGCGGGTCTTTCGCGACACAATGCCCCCTTCCATAGCGCCAACCGTAACCTCAAGCTTCCAGCGCGGTCTTCACTACTGCACTCAAATGCCGCCGTTGGCTTTTCTGGTGCTCCAGCAGGACCACCTGCCGGGTCAGCTGCGGTTCGCCAAACGGCAGGCAGGTAGCCGCAGGCAGGCGGGCAAGGTCTTCGTCGGCCATGGGCACGATCGCCACACCCAGGCCCATCACCGCCATGCGCGCCAGGGCTTCCTGGCTATCCAGTTCCATCTGTTCACTTACCTGCAGGTGCTGGCGGCGTAGTTCCTGCTCGATCTGTCGGCCGGCCCAGGCACGCTTGTCGAAGCGCAGGAAGGGCTGGCTGGCCAGCAACTGCGCCACACTGTGCCCGGCCAGCTCGGCGCTGGCGATGGCCCAGAAGCGGTCCTCGAACAACGGCGTATAGTCCAGGCTCTGCGGGTAGGGGCTGACCGGCTCGGTGGTGATCGCTGCATCAAGCTCACCATCTTCCACGCGCCGCGCCAGTTCAGCCGACATGCCGGATGCCACGCTGATGTGCAGCTGCGGGTGGTGCGCCTTCAGCCACACCAGCGCCTTGGGCAAACGCCGCGCCAGCACCGTATGGATCGCCCCCAGGCGCAGGCGGCCGCGCAGGCTCGGGCCGCTGGCCAGGGTATCGGCCAGTTCGTCATAGGCAGCCAGGATCGACTCGGCGCGGGCTACCGCCAACTGGCCGGCCTCAGTCAGCGCCACCTGCCTGCGGCTGCGGTCGAACAGTGTCACGTGCAATTCGTCTTCGAGGGTCTTGATGTGCAGGCTCACCGCCGAGGGCGTGAGGCTGAGCAGGTCGGCGGCACGGGCGAAAGTGCCGTGGCGGGCGATGGTCACGAAGGTGCGCAGGGCTTTGAGGGACATGCAGGTGGGTCCGGGCTGAACAGTCAGTGCTGCATTGTCAGGCCCGCTCCGGTTGCCAGCAAGCCTGCACCCAGGCGGCTGCCTACAGG
Source organism: Pseudomonas sp. BCRC 81390 (assembly GCF_030341915.1). Taxonomy (NCBI): domain Bacteria; kingdom Pseudomonadati; phylum Pseudomonadota; class Gammaproteobacteria; order Pseudomonadales; family Pseudomonadaceae; genus Pseudomonas; species Pseudomonas sp. BCRC 81390. The sequence continues at coordinate 235,993 of NZ_JATAAG010000034.1, forward strand.
CTGCCTTCGACTTTGGCGGCGACGTCTGCCGGCAGCCAGGGTTTCCACACCTCGCGGTTATCGCGCAGGAAGGTGAGGGCGGCATCACGGGGTGGGGTGCGCTTTTCGCTCATTTCGGCCAGGGCCTTGTTCAGCCGATCGATCGGCAAGTCCACTCGCTCGAACACGCTCACCAGGTCCGGGTAGTGTTCATGAAACGCCTTGGACACCCCGATCGACAATTTCGCCGGCAGCGAGCGGCTGCCTTTCGGGTTGGGGTTGCCGGGATCGGTGAGGGTGGCCCAGGCCTGGGCGTCGAACGGCGGTTCTTCCAGGCGTATGAGCTTGTAGCGGCCCATCAATGGGGTTGGGTTCCAGTAATAGAACAGCACGGCTTGGCCGCGGCGGATAGCCGAGCCGATCTCGGCATCCATCGCCGCTCCCGAGCCCGTACGGAAGTTGCTGTACAGCGTGTCCAGGCCATAGGCCTTGAGTTTCTGGCTGTTGACGGTTTCCGACGTCCAGCCGCTGGGGCTGTTCAGAAAGCGCCCTTTGCCCGGTGATTCCGGGTCGCGGAAAACCTGTGGGTAGCGCTTGAGGTCGTCGACGCTGCGCAGGTCGGGTGCCATGGGCTTCAGGTTACGTGACGCGTCGCCTTCGACCACATAGGCCGGCACCCACCAGCCTTCTTCGGCGTTTTTCACCGTATCCCCCAGGGCATACACCTGGCCGGCCTGCTCGGCCTTGACCCACGCGGGGCTGCGCCCGGCCCATTCCTCGGCGATCACCTGCAGGTCGTTGCGGGCCAGCGCCACCTCCATGCTGACCGTGCTGCCGGGCAGGGTGTCGGTGGGGTAGCCATAGCCACGCTCCACGATCAGCCGCAGGATTTCGGTGGTCAGGGCGCCGCTTTCCCAGCCTATGGCGCCAAAGTGGATGGGCTCGCTGCGTTCAGCCGAGGCGGCACTGTCGGTACTGGCCAAGCCTATGCTGAGCAGCAGGCCGGCCAACAGTGTTGGGATCTTCTTCATCCAGGCCCTCGTCGGTTGCCGTTGAGTGGTGCGGCAAGTGTAGACGACCCGCGCGGGTGCCCCGGCAACGACGAGATTGCGGGGCCGGCGGGCGCCGGCCCCGCTCGCGGTCATACGCGGAACTGATCCATCAGCGCCTGCTGCTGGTTGGCCAGGCTGTTCAGCGACTGGCTGACCCGCGCCGATTCGTTGGCCTGCCCCGACAGCGATTCGGTGACGTCGCGGATGGTCGCCACGTTGCTGTTGATTTCTTCGGCCACGGCGCTCTGTTCCTCGGCGGCCGAGGCGATCTGCAGGTTCATGTCGGTAATCACCGTCACCGCTTGGCCGATGCGTTGCAGCGCGGTGACCGCCTGGCCAACCTGCTCGACACCACCCTGGGCCTGGCGGTGGCTGTTGTCCATCGCCCCGACCACTTCACGGGTACCGTTCTGCAGCGCCTCGATCACCTGGCGGGTTTCTTCCACCGACTCCTGGGTACGCTGGGCCAGGTTGCGCACTTCGTCGGCGACCACGGCAAAACCACGGCCGGCCTCACCGGCGCGGGCCGCCTCGATGGCGGCGTTGAGCGCCAGCAGGTTGGTCTGTTCGGCGATCGAGCGGATCACCTCCAACACTGAACCGATCTTCTCGCTGTTCTGCGCCAGGCCTTCGACTTCGGCCATGGCTTCGCTCATGTTGGCAGCCAGCGCATCGATGCTGCTCGTCGTCCGTTCGATCACCGTCAGGCCTTCGCGGGTCGCCTGGTCAGCGTCGCGTGCGGCCTGGGCGGCCTGCGCGGCGCTGCGGGCGACATCCTGGGCGGTGGCGCTCATCTCGTGCGAGGCGGTGGCTACCTGGTCGACCTGGCGGTACTGCTGCTCCATGCCAGCGCTGGTCTGCGTGGCAATCGCCGAGGACTGGTCGGCGGTGCCACGAGCGGCCTGTACCGAGCGCTTGACCTCGGCAATGGTCGGCTGCAGCTTGTCGAGGAAGCGGTTGAACCAGCCAGCCAATTCACCCAGTTCGTCACGTTTCTGGTAGGTCAGGCGGCGGGTCAGGTCGCCTTCGCCGCTGGCGATGTCCTTGAGCATGGCGGCCACGCCAAGGATCGGCCGGGTCACGCCGCGAGCCATCAGCCACACCATCAGCAGGCCGGCAACTGCCGCGGCCAGGCCCAGGCCCAGCTCCAGCAGGGTGCCGCTGGTGTTCAGCGCGTCCAGTTCCTGCTTCAGCGCCTCGGCCGGCCCGGTCAGGGCATCTTCCGGCACGTCCAGCAACACGCCCCATGGCTGGGCATCCGGGATCGGGCGGAACGCTGCCAGCACTTTAAGGCGCTGCTGGTCGTGCAGGGTGGTCAACTTGCCATCGGCCAGCGTGCGCACCAGTTGGGCGCCCTTGGCCGTATCGACCTGGTCGAAGCGCTGGGCCAGCTTGCTGGCGTCGGCGCTGTAGCCGGCCAGCAGGCCGACCGGGCTGAGGATGCCGACCGTTGTCCGGCCTTCGTACAGGCTGCGGCTGGCCTCCTGGCTCAGGGCCTGGAGGCTGTTGAGGTTGATGTCCACGGACAGGGTGGCGATCACCTTGCCGTCTACCCGCAGCGGGAAGACGATGCTGGTCATCAGTACCTGCTGGCCATCGATGTCATAGAAGTAAGGTTCCACCACACAGACCTTGCCGGACGTACGCGGGCAGACCCACCAGGTGTTGGCCGGCTGACCGCTGGGGCCGATCTCGGTGTTGGCCATGTCGGTTTCGGGCAGGGCCATGGACGTCAGCTGGCCGACCCGCGGCTGCGACCAGTACAGGGCGAAACGCCCGGTGGCGTTGCTACCCAGTTCCGCCTTGCCGGCGAACAGGCTGTCCTTGTTGTCCAGCGCGTTGGGTTCGAATACCAGCGACAGGCCGAGCAGGTCCGGGTTGGCCTGCAAGGCGGCACGTACCTGGCGGGTCATGTCCTCACGCAGGTCGAAGGCATCGAGAAAGCGCTTTTCAGCCTGTTCACGCAGGAACAGCACCTGGCGGGCGAAGCCGGCGCCGTACTGGTAGGCGTCCATGAACTGGCGGCGGATGTTCAGTGCCTGCACTTCGCCCTGCGACTCGATGCGCGACTGCGCCGACTCGGTCAGCATCTGCATGCTGCTGGCCTTGACCAGGTCCGAGCTGTGCTCCATGCGGTATAGCGACAGGCCGACGAGCAGGGTGACGATGCCGGCCAGGCAGAGACCGGCGAGCAGGGTAATTTTCCACTGGATGGAAAGTTGTCGCAAAGGCATGGGATGGGTCCCTTGTAATAGGAGTGTGGCTGACGATTGTGTCGGCCGGCGCGGTTTTTTCTTTATTCAGACGTTCAATTTAACCTTCAGACCTGTTGGGGCTGCGCCAGGCATTGGCAATCTGCCGCAACATGGCGCTTTTGACTTCTGTCGCCCACTGCTTCAGAGTTCGCGCTTTTTTTCTGTCGCAATGAGGTAAACCAACCATGAATGCAGTGATCGCCGCGGTCGGCATCATGCTGATACTCAGCCTGTCGCGCGTGCACGTGGTCATCGCCCTGATCATTGGCGCCTTGGCCGGTGGCCTGGTGGGCGGTCTGGGTATCGAGGGGACGCTGAAGGCCTTCAATGGTGGCCTGGGCGGCGGCGCCACGGTGGCCCTGTCCTATGCGCTGCTGGGCGCTTTTGCCGTGGCCATCGCCAAGTCCGGCCTGGCCCACGCCCTGGCCGACCGCGCCCTGGGCATGATCGAGCGGCAGGGTCATGCCAATGGCGGCAAGGTCAAATGGTTGCTGGTCGGCCTGATGCTGGCAGTGGCGGTGTCGTCGCAGAACATCCTGCCCATCCACATCGCCTTCATCCCGTTGCTGGTGCCGCCGCTGCTCTATGTGCTGACCCGCCTGCGCATCGACCGCCGGCTGATCGCCTGCGTCATCACCTTCGGCCTGATTACCCCATACATGTTCCTGCCGGTGGGCTTTGGCAACATCTTCCTCAACGAAATCCTGCTGGCCAACGTCGCCCGCGCGGGCGTCGATGTGAACGGCGTCAATGTCACCCACGCGATGGCCATTCCAGCCGCCGGCATGCTCGCCGGCCTGTTGCTGGCGGTATTTGTCAGCTACCGCAAGAAGCGTGACTACGACCTGGCGCGCATCGAGCAGGTAGAACAGGTGAGCGTGCAGTACAACCCGCTGACCCTGCTGGTGGCCGGGCTGGCCATTGCCGCAGCGTTCATCGTCCAGTTGTGGCTGGACTCGATGATCATCGGTGCCATGGTCGGCTTCCTGATCTTCTCGCTGTCGGGCATCGTGCGCTGGAAAGACACCGACGACCTGTTCACCGAGGGCATGAAGATGATGGCCATGATCGGTTTCATCATGATCGCCGCCTCGGGCTTCGCCGATGTGATGAAAGCCACCGGCGAGGTGAAAAGCCTGGTGGAAACCTCGGCGCAGTGGATCAACCACAGCAAGGGTATCGGTGCCTTGCTGATGCTGTTGGTGGGATTGCTGGTGACCATGGGTATCGGCTCGTCCTTCTCCACCGTACCGATCCTGGCAGCGATCTTCGTGCCGTTGTGCGTGCAACTGGGCTTCGACCCGCTGGCCACGGTGTGCATCGTGGGCACTGCAGGCGCACTGGGCGACGCGGGTTCGCCGGCCTCGGATTCGACCCTTGGTCCGACCTCGGGGCTGAACGTGGACGGCCAGCACCACCACATCTGGGACACCGTGGTACCCACCTTCATCCACTATAACCTGCCGCTGCTGGCGTTCGGCTGGCTGGCGGCGATGACGCTGTAGGGCAGGGTGGGCGTCAGCCCTTGTCGGGTGGCGGCGAGATGCGGTTGAGCACGGTGCTGCCATCCTTGCTGCGGGTCAGGTAGACCGGCAGCACCTTGGGCAGGTTGTTGACCAGGCGCCCCACCTCGCGGGTGTTGTAGATACCGCTGATGCGAATGCGCCCGGTGCTGGCATCGGCCAGCAGCAGCGGTGTATCGAGGTAACGGTTGATCATTGGCAGCGCCTGGGCCAGGCTCAGGTTTTCGAGCACCAGTTTGCCCTCACGCCAGGCCAGGCTGTTGGCGTAATCGCCGCTCTGTTGCAGTTGCGGTTCGAAATCGCCCAGGCGATAGCTGGCCTGCATCCCCGGGCCGAGGCGGTAGCCTCCGTCGTTGCCGTCGCTGGACACCAGTACCGAACCTTCCACCAGCGTGACCTTGACCTGGTCCTGGTACTTCCATACGTTGAACTGGGTGCCGGTGACACGGGTCTGGCCACGACCGGCATGCACGATAAACGGGTGGCTGCTGTCGTGGCGTACCTTGAAAAACGCCTCGCCACGCTTGAGCGTGACCTGGCGCTGGTCCTTGTAGTTGAGGAAGGTGAGTTCGGTATTGAGGTTGAGTTGCACCGTGCTGCCATCGCTCAGTTCCACGGTCTGCATGCGCTCGCCGACTGCGAAGTGCTGGTAGTGGTTGGGCAGCCAGCCTTGTTCCCAGCCCAGCCAGCCAGCCAGCGGCAGCACCGCCAGGGCGATGGCGGCAGCAGACGCCAGGGGCCGCCAGCGGCGCGGGCGTGCCTGCCGCTGAACGGGCGGGTTGAAGTCGATGACGGTGGCGTTGCGTGGCAGCAGGTCGGCGGTTTGCCAGATCTCCAGCATTGCCTGGTATTCCTCGGCATGCTGCGGGTTGGCCGACAGCCAGCGGTTGAACGCCTCACGCTCGGCCACCGTGCAATCCTCGGCGTGCAGGCGCATGCACCAGTGCGCGGCGGCGTCAGTAATGGCATCGTCTGGGCTGGGGGGGTGGCGGTCGTGGTTCATTGCGGCTCCGGGTTTTGCGCATTCTACCCTTGGCGCAGGGCTGCCGAGAACCGAGGCAATAGCGAGTGACTCCCAGTTGTGCCGGTTTTTCATCGGATTGGCAATGGATTTCCAGCGTTTGAGAACCCTTCGCGGCAGAACCGCGGGGGGGGGGGGTACCCTTGCAGTCCCGCCGGGCCGGGCGATCAGAATTGTTCGGCGGTCAGCCCATAAAGGCTGGCGCTGCCTGCGCGAATACTCGCCTCCAGGCCCAGGCCACGCGGTAGCACCCGCTGGAAGTAGAACTGCGCGCACGCCAGCTTGGCCTCATGGAATGCGCCATCCTCGTCACGCTTGGCCAACGCCACCGCAGCCATTCGCGCCCACATGTAGGCATACGCGGTCAGCCCGAACAGTTGCAGGTATTCCACCGCCACGGCACTGACCAGGTTGGGCTCCTCGCTGGCCCGCGAGCGCAGCCAGGCACTGGTCGCCTCCAGCCGTGCCAGGCTCGCTTGCAGGGCTTCACGGTACAGCGGCGCGTCGAGGCTGAAGGCGCGTACCTCGGCAGCAAAGCTGGCCAGTGCCTGACCGCCGTCGGCCAGCACCTTGCGCCCGAGCAGGTCAAGGGCCTGAATGCCGTTGGTACCTTCATAGATCTGGGCGATGCGCACGTCGCGCACGCGCTGTTCCTGGCCCCATTCACGGATGTAGCCATGGCCGCCATACACCTGCTGGCCAAGCACACAGCTTTCCAGGCCGTTGTCGGTGAAGAACGCCTTGGCCACCGGTGTCAGCAGCGCCACCAGGCGTTGGGCGTGCTCGCGTTCGCCGGCGTCGTCGGCGTAGCGAGCCAGGTCCAGCTGTTGGCCAACGTAGGCGGCGAAAGCCCGGCCACCTTCGGTGAGGGTGCGCATGGTCAGCAGCATGCGCCGCACGTCACCGTGCTGGATGATCGGGTCAGCCACCTTGTCCTTGGCCTGCGGGCCATTGGCGGCGCGGCTTTGCAGGCGCTCATTGGCATAGCGGGCGGCGCTTTGGTAGGACGCTTCGGCACAGCCGATACCCTGCAGGCCGATGGACAGGCGTTCGTAGTTCATCATGGTGAACATCGCGGCCAGGCCCTTGTTCGGCTCACCCACCAGGTAGCCGACCGCGCCGTCGAAGTTCATCACGCAGGTGGCCGAGGCCTTGATGCCCATCTTGTGTTCGACCGAGCCGCAATGGGCGGGGTTGCGTCTGCCCAGGCTGCCATCGGCCTCGACCAGGTACTTGGGCACCAGGAACAGCGAAATACCCTTGGCACCGGCTGGTGCATCGGGCAGCTTGGCCAGCACCAGGTGGATGATGTTCTCGGTCAGGTCCTGCTCGCCGCCGGTGATGAAGATCTTGCTGCCGCTGATGCGATAGCTGCCGTCGGCCTGGGGTTCGGCGCGGCTGCGGATCAGCCCCAGGTCGGTGCCGGCATGGGGCTCGGTGAGGCACATGGTGCCGGCCCAGCGCCCGGCGTACAGGGGCGGCAGGTAGGTGGCCTTCAGCGCTTCGCTGGCGTGGGCATCGATCGCCAGGCAGCTGCCGGCACTCAACGCCGAATACAGGCTGAAGCTGCAATCGGCGGCATAGAGCATTTCCTCGAACAGCACGCCGAGCATTTTCGGCATGCCCATGCCGCCATGCTCAGGGTTGCCACCCAGGCCGACCCAGCCGCCTTCGCGGTAGGTGTGCCAAGCCTCACGGAAGCCGTCGGGGGTAGTGACGGTGCCGGCCTCGAAGCGCACGCCTTGCTCGTCACCGTTGCGGCTGAGCGGGGCGATCAGCTGGCCGGTGACCTTGGCCGCTTCCTCGAGGATGGCATCGGCGGTTTCAGCGTCGATGCGCTCGCCCAGGGCAGGCAGGCGCGCCCACAGGGCAGGGGCGTTGAACACATCATGCAGGACGAAGCGCATGTCGCGCAGGGGGGCGGTATAGGTAGTCATCGCGGGACTCTCGAAAGGTTGGGCAATCAGGGCTGGCCTGTTCGCGGGTAAAGCCGCGAACAGGCCGCCAGGGTTTCAGAGGGCCTTGGCCCGGTCGCGCAGCACGTATTTCTGGATCTTGCCGGTGGAGGTTTTCGGCAGTTCGCCGAACACCACGGTCTTCGGTACCTTGAACCCGGCCAGGTGCTCGCGGCACCAGCCGGTGATGTCGGCTTCGCGGGTGTCTTCGCGGCCCGGCTTGAGGGCGACGAAGGCGCACGGGGTTTCGCCCCATTTTTCGTCCGGGCGAGCCACTACCGCGGCTTCCAGCACGGCGGGGTGCTTGTACAGGGCATCCTCGACCTCGATGGTGGAAATGTTCTCGCCGCCGGAGATGATGATGTCCTTGAGCCGGTCCTTGATCTCGACATAGCCGTCGGCATGCCACACGGCCAGGTCGCCGGTGTGGAACCAGCCGCCACGGAAGGCTTGCGCGGTCGCTTCGGGGTTTTTCAGGTAGCCCTTCATCACGGTGTTGCCGCGCATGAAGATCTCGCCCAGGGTATTGCCGTCGCGCGGTACCGGCTCAAGGGTCTGCGGGTCGGCGACCATCAAGCCATCAAGGGTCGGGTAACGCACGCCCTGGCGTGACTTGATCCGCGCGCGGTCTTCCAGCGCAAGTTGGTCCCATTCGTCATGCCAGGCGCACACGGTCACCGGGCCATAGACTTCGGTCAGGCCGTAGGTGTGGGTCACCTGTATGCCCATTTCCTCCACGGCGCCGATCACCTTGGCGGGAGGCGCGGCGCCGGCGACCATGGCCTGTACCGGGTGCTCGATGGCCGCCTTGGCCGCCTCGGGCATGTTGACCAGGGCGTTGAGCACGATCGGCGCGCCGCACAGGTGGCTGACCCGGTTTTCGCGGATCAGGGTGAGGATCTTCTGCGGGTCGACCCGGCGCAGGAACACGTGGGTGCCAGCCAGCGCGGTGATGGTCCACGGGTAGCACCAGCCGTTGCAGTGGAACATCGGCAGGGTCCACAGGTACACCGGGCGATGGCCCATGGCCCAGGTCATCTGGTTGCCCAGGGCATTCAGGTAGGCGCCGCGGTGGTGGTAGACCACGCCCTTGGGGTTGCCGGTGGTGCCGGAGGTGTAGTTGAGCGAGATCGCCTGCCACTCGTCGTCCGGCCATTCCCAGGCAAATTCCGGGTCGCCTTCGGCGAGGAAGGCCTCGTAGTCCAGCTCGCTGAGCGCACGGCCTTCGCCGAACTCCGGGTCATCCACATCCACCACGAGGGGCGGGTGTTCGAGCAGGGCCAGGGCAGCCTCGATGACCGTGTGGAACTCGCGGTCGGTAATCAGCACCTTGGCCTCGCCATGTTGCAGCATGAAGGCGATGGCCTCGGCGTCCAGGCGCACGTTCAGGGTGTTGAGCACGGCGCCGGTCATGGGCACGCCAAAGTGGGCCTCGAGCATGGCCGGAATGTTCGGCAACATCACTGCCACGGTATCGCCCCGGCCGATACCCCGGCCCACCAGGGCGCTGGCCAGGCGTCGGCAGCGCTGGTAGGTTTCCTGCCAGTTGCGGCGGATGGCTCCGTGTATCACTGCGGGGTAGTTGCCGTAAACGGCAGCGGTGCGCTCGATGAAACTCAACGGGGTGAGGGCGACATGGTTGACGGCTGCGGGCATCAGGCCCTGGGCATAGATCGACATGCAGTAGTCCTGTAAGGGAGGCAGGCGCAGCCAGTGCGCTGGACCCCCGGTGGCTGATTGTTAGCTCTGTTCAGGGTGCAGGGTGGCGGATGTTGAGCCGCTACCCTTGGCGGATTTTTACGCGAGTCGCTATGGTATTAGGAATATCGACTATAGCAATATAGTAAAACTACTATAACAACGAGCCGTTCACTTTGGACAAGACTGCCTACCCCTTGCTCGCCAAGGACCCCCAGCCCAGCCTGATGCTGGCCGCTGATGCCAGGCCGCTGGCGCTAAACCCGGCGATGCAGGCGTGGCTCGATGAAGGTCCCGCACTGGCCAGCTGGCTGCCGGCCAACTGTGCCGCCCTGGTGCGCGCCTGCCTGCGCCAACGCCGGGCAATTGCCGACGTCGAGGTGCAGATCGGCGAGCGCATCGTGTTGTGGCACTTCATTCCCGACGATCAGGGCCAGCACGTGCTGGCGCGTTGCCGCGATGCCAGCGACGAGCGCCACGGTGCGCGCGAAGCCAGCCGCGCCCGGCGCCTGTACCGGCTGATCATCGAGAACACCACCGACCTGATCTCCCGGCACAGTCCTGATGGCCGTTTTCTCGATGCCTCGCCGGCGGCATTCCGCCTGCTCGGCCTGTGGCCCGAGCAATTGCGCGGCATGGCCGTGTACAGCCTGCTGCACCCGCGCGAACGTCGCCAGGTGCTGCGTCAGGCCGCGGCGGCCCTGGACCAGGACGGTTACCACACCATGACCTGCCGGGTGCGCCAGGCCGCAGGCGGCTACCGCTGGTTCGAAATTGCCAGCCGGGCGATCCGCGAAACCTACACCGGCGCGGTGGTGGAGGTGGTCAGCGTGTCCCGCGACATCACCTTGCGTATCGAGGCCCAGGAGGGCCTGGCGCACAGTGCCCGCTTGGCCACCCTGGGCGAGCTGGCTTCAGGTATCGCCCACGAGATCAACCAGCCATTGGCCGCCGTGGTCAACTATGCCAATGCCAGCCAGCGCTACCTGCGGGGCGTGGCGCACGACCCGCAGGCGCGCGAGCGGGTCGGGCAGGGCCTGCAGCGCATCAGCGAGCAGGCCACCCATGCCGCCGAAGTGATCCGCCGCCTGCGTGCTTTCCTGCGCAAGGGGCCGCGCCGCCTGCAGGCGCTGGACGTAGCCAAGGTGGCCGGTGAAGCCATGCGCCTGTGTGCCTGGGAAGCCGCGCGCGACCAGGTGCTGGTCGAACTGCGCATGAGCGGGCAGCTGCCCTCGGTGTACGCCGACCGGGTATTGCTGGAGCAAGTGCTGCTCAACCTGCTGCGCAATGCCATCGAGGCCAACCGCGAGCAGCACGGCGAGCGGCCGTCGCGTATCCTGCTGAGCGCCGCGCGCGATGGTGACGGCGTGCTGGTGGAAGTGGCCGACCAGGGGCCAGGCGTAGCCCCCGGGCAGCTGGACGAAATCTTCACGCCTTTCACCACCAGCAAGGCCGATGGCCTGGGCCTGGGGTTGAGCATGAGCCGCAGCCTGATCGAAGGCTTTGGCGGCAGCCTGTGGGCGCGGCCCGGTGACAAGGGTGGTCTGGTGCTGTGCTGCCGTCTGGCGGTCAGCAGGGGATAAGGGGAAACGCAGTGCAAGCGAAAGTGTATGTGGTCGATGACGACCAGGGCATGCGGGATTCGACCGTGTGGCTGCTGCAGTCGGTAGGTTTGCAGGCCCTGCCGTTCGCCAGCGGGCAGGCGTTTCTTGACGCCTGCGTTGATGATGGGCCTGCCTGTGTGCTGTTGGATGTGCGCATGCCGGGGCTGGGCGGGTTGGCGGTGCAGCAGGCGATGCGTGAACGCGGCCTGGCGCTGCCAGTGATTTTCGTCAGTGGCCATGCCGATGTGCCGATCGTGGTGCGGGCGTTCAAGAGCGGTGCCTGCGATTTCATCGAAAAACCGTACAACGATCAGTTGCTGCTCGACAGCGTGCAGGCTGCGCTGGAACACGCCGGGCGGGCGCGCCAGGACGATCAGGCGCTGGCTCAGGTGCAGGCGCGTATCGATGCCCTGACGCCACGCGAGCGCGACGTGTTCGTACCGTTGGCGCAGGGCTTGAGCAACCGTGAGATTGCCGAGCAGTTGGGCATCAGCGTGAAAACCGTTGATCTTTACCGGGGGCGGGTGATGAAGCGGTTGCACGCCGGCAGCCTGGCAGAACTGGTGGGCATGGCCATTGCCTGCGGGGCGGTCGAGGCGTTGGGTCTGCAAGCTCGACGATAACAGCGTAACGAACCCCTGTGGGCGCGCGTGCCCGCTGCCACAGGGATCGCGCGGAAGAGCCAAATGTTAAATTTTTACATAGCAACCTAATCAAAGCTTTGACATTCACTGCCTAAGCAGTAATATTTTTACACACTTACCCGAGCAGTCGCTGATGGCCCATTTCACCCCAGACAACTTCCAGACCTGCGCCATCGGCATGCTGCTTGGCCGCGCGGCGATCCTCAAGGACCGCATCCTCGACTGGCACCTCGAATCAGAGGGCGTCACCGCCGCGCAGTTCAAGGTGCTGATCATCGTCACCCAGTACCAGGTGGATACCCCGGCCGAACTGTGCCGCTACCTGGGCCTGGACAGCGGCTCGATGACGCGCATGCTCGACCGCCTCGAGCAGAAGGAACTGATCGTGCGCAACCGCTGCGCCGACGACCGTCGCCAGGTGCGCCTGGCATTGACCGCCGACGGCCAGCGCCTGGCCGACCGGCTGCCGGAAATCGGCGCCGCCGCCATGAACGAATTGTGCGGCGCACTGGACGCCGAAGAACTCAAGGCCCTGGAGGGCCTGCTGGCCAAGGTACTGCTTGCTGCCGGCGACCCGTTGACGATCCGCCGCTTCGGCGATCGCTGAACCCTGTCACGCATTTTCCAAGGTACTGTCATGGCCACTTCCGCAGACACCCCGTCTACCTCCGCACCGCCCGAGCCCTCGCGCAAGCGCAAGGCCTGGCTGCTTGGCCTGTTGTTGCTGGTGATCCTGGCCGCCGCAGGCGCCTGGGCCTGGTACAGCCTGGTCGGGCGTTGGCACGAAAGCACCGACGATGCCTATGTCAACGGCAACGTGGTGGAAATCACGCCGCTGGTCAGCGGTACGGTCACCAGCATCGGCGCCGATGACGGCGACCTGGTGCATGCTGGCCAGGTGCTGCTGCAATTCGACCCGGCCGACAGCGAAGTGGCCTTGCAGTCCGCCGAAGCCAGGCTGGCGCGCAGTGTGCGCCAGGTACGCGGGCTGTACAGCAACGTCGACTCGCTCAAGGCCCAGCTGGAAACCCGCCAGGCCGAATTGCGCAAGGCCCAGCAGGACTTCAACCGGCGCAAGGTGCTGGCCGACAGCGGGGCGATTGCCGCTGAAGAGCTGTCCCATGCCCGCGATGACCTGAGCGTGGCCCAGGCCGCGGTCAACAGCGCGCGTCAGCAACTCAGTACCAGCAGTGCGCTGGTCGACGACACCGTGGTGTCCTCGCACCCCGAGGTGATGGCGGCTGCCGCCGACCTGCGCCAGGCTTACCTCGACCACGCCCGTACCACCCTGGTCGCGCCGGTGACCGGCTACGTCGCCAAGCGTACCGTGCAGCTGGGCCAGCGCCTGCAGCCTGGCACCGCGACCATGGCGGTGATTCCACTGGACCAGGTGTGGATCGATGCCAACTTCAAGGAAACCCAGCTGCGCGACATGCGCATCGGCCAGCCGGTGCAGATCAGCGCCGACCTGTACGGCAGCGAGGTCAAGTACAGCGGCACGGTCGACAGCCTCGGCGCCGGCACCGGCAGTGCCTTCGCCCTGTTGCCCGCGCAGAATGCCACTGGTAACTGGATCAAGATCGTCCAGCGCGTGCCGGTACGCATTCACCTCAGCCCCGACCAGCTCAAGGAGCACCCGCTGCGTATCGGCCTGTCCACCGTGGTCGAGGTCGACCTGCATGACCAGAGCGGCCCGGCACTGGCCCAGCAGCCACCGCAGCAGGCCAGCTATACCACGCAGATTTATGATCGCCAGTTGGTCGAAGCCGACAACCTGATCGCCCGGCTGATCCACGAAAACAGCGCCAACGGCAAGACGGCGCAGCGATGAGCAATACCACCGCGGCCCAGTTCACCCCGCCGAGCCTGCTGCTGACCACCATCGGCCTGTCGCTGGCGACGTTCATGCAGGTGCTCGACACCACCATTGCCAACGTCGCCTTGCCGACCATTTCCGGCAACCTCGGGGTGAGCTACGAGCAGGGTACCTGGGTCATCACCTCGTTCGCGGTGAGCAACGCCATCGCCTTGCCACTCACCGGCTGGCTGAGCCGACGGTTTGGCGAGGTGAAGCTGTTCATCTGGGCCACGCTGCTGTTCGTGCTGGCGTCGTTCCTCTGCGGGATTGCCCAGTCGATGCCGGAACTGGTCGGTTTTCGCGTGTTGCAGGGCGTGGTGGCCGGGCCGTTGTACCCGATGACCCAGACGTTGCTGATTGCGGTGTATCCGCCGGCCAAGCGCGGGATGGCCCTGGCGTTGCTGGCGATGGTAACGGTGGTGGCGCCGATTGCCGGGCCGATCCTCGGCGGCTGGATCACTGACAGCTACAGCTGGCCGTGGATCTTCTTCATCAACGTGCCCATCGGCCTGTTCGCCGCCGCCGTGGTGCGCCAGCAGATGCGCAGTCGGCCGGTGGTCACCAGCCGCCAGCCGATGGACTACATCGGCCTGCTGACGCTGATCATTGGCGTCGGTGCCTTGCAGGTCGTACTCGACAAAGGCAACGACCTGGACTGGTTCGAATCGTCGTTCATCGTCACCGGCAGCCTGATTTCGCTGGTGTTCCTGGCGGTGTTCGTGATCTGGGAGCTGACCGACCGCCACCCGGTGGTGAACCTGCGCCTGTTCGTGCACCGCAACTTCCGGGTCGGTACCCTGGTGCTGGTCGGCGGCTATGCGGGGTTCTTCGGCATAAACCTGATCCTGCCGCAGTGGTTGCAGACGCAGATGGGCTACACCGCCACCTGGGCCGGCCTGGCGGTGGCGCCGATCGGCCTGTTGCCGGTGATCATGTCGCCGTTCGTGGGCAAGTATGCGCACCGTTTCGACCTGCGCGTGCTGGCGGGGCTGGCATTTCTGGCGATCGGTACCAGCTGCTACATGCGCGCCGGGTTCACCAGCGAGGTGGACTTCCAGCACGTGGCCCTGGTGCAGCTGTTCATGGGTATCGGCGTGGCACTGTTCTTCATGCCGACCTTGAGCATCCTGCTGTCCGACCTGCCGCCGCACCAGATTGCCGATGGCTCCGGGCTGGCGACCTTCCTGCGGACCCTGGGTGGGAGTTTTGCGGCGTCGTTGACGACCTGGATCTGGATTCGCCGGGCGGACCAGCACCATGCCTACCTGAGCGAACATATCAGCCAGTTCGACCCGGCGACACGGCATACCCTGGAGCAGCTCGGCGGGGCCAGCCCGCAAAGCTATGCCCAGCTGGAGCAGATGCTCAACGGCCAGGCCTACATGATGTCGACGGTGGACTACTTCACCCTGATGACCTGGGTGTTTGCCGGGTTGATCCTGCTGGTGTGGTTTGCCAAGCCGCCCTTTACCGCCAAGGCGGGGCCGGCGTCGGCGGGGCATTGACGGGCGAGGGGGCTTGGCTTGTGACGTTGGGCGGTGCGGATATCGAGCACCATCCCCCCCTTGCTGTTCCCACATCGTGTCTTTTCCCCTATTGTCGGACCTCCCTTTTGCAACCTTCGGCAAATCCATGGAGAACGTCATCGTCATCACCGGTGCCAGCCGTGGCATCGGCGCCGCCACAGCGCTGCTGGCCGCCCGCCAGGGCTACCGCATCTGCATCAATTACCACGCCGACGACCAGGCCGCGGAGAATGTCCTCCATCAGGTTCGTGCCCTGGGTGCCGAGGCCATTGCCGTGCGTGCCGACGCCAGCGTCGAAGATGAAGTCATCCAGCTGTTCCTGCGCGTCGATCAGGAACTTGGCCCGGTCACCGCGCTGGTCAACAACGCCGGCACCATTGGCCAGCAGAGCCGGTTCGAGGACATGTCCGAATTTCGCCTGCTCAAGGTCATGAAAACCAACGTCGTCGGCCCCATGCTCTGTGCCAAGCACGCCTTGCTGCGCATGGCGCGTCGACACGGCGGGCAGGGCGGGGCCATCGTCAACGTGTCGTCAGTGGCCGCACGCCTGGGCTCGCCCAACGAATACGTGGACTACGCCGCCTCCAAAGGCGCACTCGACACCTTCACCATTGGCCTGGCCAAGGAAGTCGCAGGCGAGGGCGTGCGGGTCAACGGCGTTCGCCCGGGCTATATCCATACCGGCTTCCACGCGCTTTCCGGCGACCCCGACCGTGTCAGCAAACTTGAACCCGGCTTGCCCATGGGCCGTGGCGGGCGCCCCGAGGAAGTCGCCGAGGCCATTCTCTGGCTGCTTTCAGACAAGGCTTCGTATTCCACCGGCAGCTTCGTCGACCTGGGTGGTGGGCGCTGAGCCCGCCGCTCAGCTATCCAGTAGCGTGCGTACCCGTTCGGCCAGCACCTGCAGCTCGAACGGCTTGGTCAGTACCAGCGTGCCGTGCAACAACTGGCCGTCGGTGAGCGCTGCGCTTTCGTCGTAGCCGGTGATGAACAGCACCTTGAGCTCGGGGTAACGCTCGCGGCACCGTTCCGCCACCTGGCGGCCATTCAGGCCACCCGGCAGGCCGATGTCGCTGAGCAGCAGGTCTGGCCGCTCGCCGTCCTGCAGGTAGGCGAGGGCGGCCGGGCCGTTGTCGAATGCATCGACCCGATAACCCAGTTCCTCCAGCACTTCGCAGACCACCAGGCGCAAGGCGAGCTGGTCTTCGATCAGCAGGATACGCTGCGCGTTCGTGCTGCGTTGCTCTGGCAGCGTGCGCTTTGGCACGGCGGCCGGCGCCTCAGGTTGCTCGTGGTGGCGCGGTAGCAGCAGCTCGATGCGAGTACCTTCGCCAAGCGTCGACGATAGCCGTAGCTGACCGCCGGATTGCCGCACGAAACCGTAGGTCATCGACAAGCCCAGGCCAGTGCCTTGGCCCATGGGCTTGGTGGTAAAGAACGGGTCCACTGCGCGCTCGGCTACCTCAGGCGCCATGCCGTTGCCGTTGTCGACAATGCTCAGCCGCACGTATTCACCGGCTGGCAGCTCCACTGCGCGGGCCTGCTCGTCGTCCAGCACCAGGTTGTCACCGTGGATGTCGATCGCGCCACCGTCAGGCATGGCGTCGCGGGCATTGATGCAGATGTTGAGCAGGGCGCTTTCCAGTTGCGGCGGGTCGATGAACGTTGGCCACAGCTGGCAGGGAAAGCGGCTGGTCAGGTTGATGGACGGGCCGATGGTGCGGCACAGCAGCTCTTCCATGCCTGCCACCAGCGTGGCGACCTGCGTGGCACAAGGTTGCAGGGTCTGCTGGCGGGAAAACGCCAGCAGCCGGTGCACCAGCGAAGAAGCCCGCTGCGCCGAGCCGCTGGACAGGTCCAGCAACCCTTCCAGGCTATCGAAGCGCGACTGTTGCAAGTGCTGGCGCATCAGGTCCTGGGCAGCCAGGATGCCGCCCAGCAGGTTGTTGAAGTCGTGGGCGATGCCGCCGCTGAGCTGGCCTACTGCTTCCATTTTCTGTGCCTGGCGCAAGGCCTCTTCGGCCTTGGCCAGACGTTCCTGCTCCTGCACCCGCTGACTGATGTCATAGGCGAACAGATAAGCGCCCTGGATTTCGCCTTCATGGTCACGCAGGGCGTTGAAGCGCAGCTCATAGTGGCGTTGCCCGGGCGCTTGGCCAAAGGCGCCTGTCGCGATGAACTGCTCGCCCGCCAGCGCGCGTTGCCACAATGGCAGGATCGGCGTCTGCCCGGTGTAATCGTGGTTGATCAGCCCGGGCATGTAATCGCCGACTTGCGGTGTTTGCCCGTACAGAAGCCGAAAGTCGTGCCTGGCCTGCCGGTTTACAGCCAGCCAGCGCATGTCCTTGCCGATCACGTGCACGTTGACCATGCTGTGATCGACCAACTCGGCAAACAGCCTGCGCTCTGCCAGTGCGGTGCTGACCCGTTGCTCGAGCTCCTGGTTCAGGCGCTGCAAGGCCTGTTCTGCCCGTCGCCGTTCGGTCACGTCCTTGAACAGCACGGCCACCTGGCGCTTCTCGGCAGGTTCTACGCGGAACGTGGTAATGGATAACACGCGCCCGGTGGCCACCAGTTCCTGCTCGAAATGCAGCGGTTCGCCCGTGCGTAGCACAGCGCCATAGCGTGCCACCCAATCATCCGCCTCGTCGGGCACCATTTCGCGCAGCTTCTGCCCCACCACATCGGCAATGCCGGCATGCTTGGCGTAGGCGGCATTGGCCAGCACGTGCACATAGTCACTGAGGGGGCCGTGCGGGCCGTCGAAGAATTCGATGATGCAGAAACCTTCGTCCATGGTGGCGAACAGCGAACGGTAGAAGTCCTGGCCGTGGTCCTGAAGGCTGGAAAGGCGTGCTTCCAGCAGCGCATTGTGCCGTTGCAGGTCTTCGACTTGTTGGCGCAGGTTGAGCAGTTCACGTTGAGGCATGCCGACATCCGACAAAAGGTACCGCCCAGACTTTAGCGCGTTCACCGGCACACGAATAGCCGCTCAGCGTGGCTGCGGGTCAACCTCTAGCAGGCGGTTGATGCGTTCGCCAAGGGACTGCAGGGTGAATGGCTTGGCCAGCAGTTCGATGCGCCCGCCGAGCCGCGCCATGGGTAGCGTGCCGGCAATGTCGTAACCGGTAATCAGCAATACCGGGGCGTCTTTCACCAGCTCCTGGTACACCGCGGCAAGCTGGTAACCATCGGTTCCCTCGGGCAGGCCGATGTCCGCGACCAGCAGGTCTGGTGGCGGGCTTTGGCGCATTGCCTCAAGGGCCTGGCGACCATCCTCCAGAGCCCGCACTTCATGGCCCAGTTCCGTCAGCACTTCGACGAGCACCAGGCGCAGCGCCGGTTGGTCCTCCACCAGCATGATCCGACGCGCCTGCGGGCTCTCGGGCTGTGCATGGGTGGCGACAGCTGCAAAGTTGGCGCCGCTGTCCGTGTGTCGACCCTGGGGAAAATACAGGTGTACGCAGGTACCTTCCCCGGCAACGCTATCGATCAGCAACTGCCCGGCGGACTGGCGGGCGAAGCCATAAGCCATCGCCAGCCCCAGGCCGGTGCCCTGGCCCAGTGGTTTGGTGGTGAAGAAAGGTTCGAGGGCACGCTGCAGCACGGCGTCGGACATGCCCATGCCGGAGTCCTCGACGCGAATGTGCAGATAGCGGCCCGGCGGCAGGTCCAGGCGCCTGGCCTCGGCCGCCGTGAGATCGGTATTTGCACTGGCGATACGCAGGGTGCCGCCGCTCGGCATGGCATCGCGGGCATTGATGCACAGGTTGAGCAATACGTTTTCCAGCTGTTGCGGGTCGACATGGATCGGCCATTGCGCGGCCAGCGTGTGGTCCTGGAAGTCGATGTGCGGGCCGGTCGCGCTGCGGACCAGGTCGTGCATGTCGGCGACCAGTGCATGCACATCGAGCGCTTGCGGAAGCAGGGCTTGCCGGCGCGAAAAAGCCAGCAGGTGCTGCACCAGGGCTGCGGCGCGCGAGGCATTGTCGTGGCTGAGTTCGAGCAGGCGGGTGGCATCGGCGAGACGTTGCTGGCCGAGGCGTTGCCTGGCGAGTTCCAGTGAGCCCAGCAGGCTACCCAACAGGTTGTTGAAGTCGTGGGCAATGCCCCCGGTCAACTGGCCCACGGCTTCCATCTTCTGCGCCTGGCGGAGGGCATCCTCGGTCTGGCGCAGGCGCTCCTGCTCGACCACGCGCTCGGTGATGTCGAAGGCGAACATGTAACCGCCCTGGATCTGTTGCAGGGCGTCGCGCCACGGGTGGTAGCGGATTTCGTAATGCCGTGGCGCGTCGGCTGTCCCGAGCGTGATGGTATCGATGAAGGCTTCGCCGGCCAGCACGCGGGGCCACACCGGTGCCAGGCGGTCCATGAGATCGGGCTGGTCGACCAGGAACTGCGGCACGTAATCGCCGATTTGCGGCACGAAACCACGATAACGTTCGAAGGTTTCCCGGGCTGTCCGGTTGATCGCCACCAGGCGCAACTTGCGGTCGGCGGCGAACACGTTGGCCCGGCTGTTATCGAGCAATTCGCCCAGCAACCGGTTGTTGGCCTGTGCAGTGTCGTCGCCCTCGGCCAGGCGTGCCTCCAGTTCGGCGACACGCGCCTGCAACTGAGCCAGTGACGGGAACGTGTCTGGTTGCATGGCGAAGCCCCGGTGAACGGATCGGCCAACTATAGCCGCCCACTGGGCCATCAGCCATCAGAACGAGCGGATAATCCGTCCCAGCGTCTCCATGGCCCGTTCGGCATCTTCATGCCAGGGGCTGCCGTAGTTCAGGCGGATGCAGTTGCCGAAGCGCCGGGTAGGCGAGAAGATCGGCCCGGGGGCGATGCTGATGCCCTGGGCCAGGGCCATGTGGAACAGCTTCAGGGCATCCATCTGCTCGGGCAGTTCCAGCCACAGGAAGTAGCCGCCGGACGGTTGGCTGACCCGTGTCTGTGCCGGAAAGTGGCGGGCAATGGCCGCCAGCATGTTGGCCTGCTGGCCTTCCAGGGCGTAGCGCAGCTTGCGCAGGTGGCGGTCGTAGCCGCCGTGCTGCAGGTAGTCGGCGATGGCGGCCTGGGCCGGCATCGAAGCACACAGCGAAGTCATCAGTTTCAGGCGCTCGATCTTTTGCGCAAAACGCCCGGCCGCCACCCAGCCGATACGGTAGCCGGGCGCGAGGCTCTTGGCGAACGAACCACAGTGCATCACCAGGCCCTCGCTGTCGAAGGCCTTGGCCGGTCTGGGCGCTTGCTGGGCGTAGTACAGCTCGGCATACACGTCGTCTTCGATCAACGGCACCTGATGCCGGGCCAGCAGCGCTACCAGTGCCTGCTTTTTCGCTTCCGGCATGCTGGCGCCCACCGGGTTCTGGAAATTGGTCATGCACCACACGGCTTTGACCGGATGTTTTTCCAGGGTCTGCGCCAGTACGTCCAGGTCCATGCCTTCGCGCGGATGCACGGGGATTTCCACCGCCTTGAGCTTGAGCCGCTCCAGCACCTGCAGGCAGGCGTAGAAAGCCGGCGCCTCAATCGCCACCAGGTCGCCGGGCTGGGTAACCGCCTGCAGGCACAGGTTCAATGCTTCCAGCGCGCCGTTGGTGATCAGCAGTTCCTCCATCGGCAACATCAGCCCGCCGACCATGTAGCGCAAGGCAATCTGCCGGCGCAGCTGCGGGTTGCCTGGCGACAGGTCGGTGACCACCATGCGCGGGTCCATGCTGCGGCTGGCGCTGGCCAGCGAACGCGACAGGCGTTGCAGCGGGAACAGCTCGGGGCTGGGGAAGGCCGAACCGAACGGCACGGTGTTCGGGTCCTTGATCGAGTCGAGGATCGAGAACACCAACGCGCTGACGTCGACAGCGGTGGACTCGCTGACCGGCTGCAAGGCCTGCGGCTCGCTGAACTGGCGCGGGGCGTAGGCATTGACGAAGTAACCCGAACGCGGCCGCGCGCGAATCAGGCCGCGCCGTTCCAGCAGGTAATAGGCCTGGAACACGGTGGACGGGCTGACCCCGTGGGTCTGGCTGGCATAGCGCACCGAGGGCACACGCTCGCCCGGGCCCAGCACCCCGGAGCGGATCAGTTCGGCAATGTCGTCGGCAAAGCGTTCGTAGCGTTTCATTCTGGCCTTCTGTCGAAGCCTGGCAGGCAAGGTGGGGTCAGTGTAAGGGATCAACGGTTCAGTGGCGCGACGAAGCGGCTGTGGGCCACGCTGCGGATGCCGGGGTCGTCGTGGTCGCTGATTTCGAAGCTCAGGGTCTGCGAGCTGCTGGCCGGGCGCTCGGCCAGAAGCGCTACCGACACCGGCACCTCGCTCATGTCGCCGGCCGCGACAGTGAAGGCAGTCTTGCCCTGCAAGCTGAAGCCGTCGGCGTCCAGCAGGCGCACCTGATAGTGCCGGGCACGCTCGGTCTTGTTGATGACTTTGAGCAGGTAGATGTTCTCGATCTGGCCTTGGGCATTTTCGCGGAACAGGCCGCGGTCCTTGATCACGTCCAGCGATACCATCGGGCGCAATTGCACGGCCAGCACCAGCGCTGCGAGCATCACCACCAACGCGGCGGCGTAACCCAGCAGGCGCGGGCGCCACCAATGGGTGCTGCCGCCTTGCAGGCTGTGTTCGGACTTGTAGCCGATCAGGCCACGGGCGTAACCCATCTTGTCCATGACCTCGTCACAGGCGTCGATGCAGGCCGCGCAACCGATGCAGGCCATCTGCAGACCGTCACGGATGTCGATGCCGGTGGGGCATACCTGAACGCACAAAGTGCAATCGATGCAGTCCCCCAGGCCCTGGGCGCGGGCGTCGCTGCCTTTCTTGCGCGGACCACGGGCTTCGCCACGACGCGGGTCATAGGCGACTGCCAGGGTGTCCTTGTCGAACATCACGCTCTGGAAGCGCGCGTAGGGGCACATGTGCAGACACACTGCTTCGCGCAGCAGGCCGGCGTTGATGTAGGTGGCGGCGGTGAAGAACAGTACCCAGAACAGCGCCACACCCCCCAGTTGCAAGCCGAACAGCTCTGCGGCCAATGGGCGAATCGGCGTGAAATAGCCGACGAAGGTCAGGCCGGTGAGCAGGCCGATGGCCAACCACAGGCTGTGCTTCAACACGCGGCGGCCCAGTTTGTTCAGGCTCCAGGGGGCGGCGGCCAGCCTGATGCGCTGGTTGCGGTCGCCCTCGGTGACCTTTTCGCACCACATGAACAGCCAGGTCCAGGTGCTTTGGGGGCAGCTATAGCCGCACCATACACGGCCGGCAAACACGGTGATGGCGAACAGGCCGAACGCGCAGATGATCAGCAGGGCCGATAGCAGGATGAAGTCCTGCGGCCAGAAGGTGGCGGCAAAGATATGGAACTTACTGTCAGCAAGGTCCCAGAGCACGGCCTGGCGACCCTCCCAGTCCAGCCAGGCGGTGCCGAAGAACAGCACGAACAAGGCGCCGGCGAAGCCGATGCGCAGGTTGCGGTACAACCCGCTGAAGCTGCGCGTGTGAATGCCGCTGTCGTTGCGTCGTGGCCGGGGGCTGGCCGGGGCGGCGGCGATCTCTGTGAGAAGGATTCTATCGGTCATGGCTCGGTGCTCATCAGGCCTCGATCAGGCACGCACACTATGGCCCTGGGCCTGTTATCAGCACAGGCTCAGGTTTCCCGATAAAAACCGTATCAGATTGCCCGGCTCGCCCCGCCAGGCCCTAGATTACCGAGCCAGGCGCGCTGGCTTTCAGATGCCTGCGGCTATCTACCGCACCCGCTACGGTCAGCGCATCGGCCTCGGCTTCGGTGATCGGCACGCGCTGGCCGGCAAGCAAGGCCACCGACATGCGCAACTGTTCATCGGTGATGATCTCGATGGCCGGGCCATCGCCTTCGATGCGCAGGTCATCGCCAACGAGGGTGCAGCGGCGGGTGGTTGGGTCGATTTCAACGGGCATGGGGTGATCCTCCGGCGGCGGTTACAGGGTGGACCACGGAATCGAGTGGGTTGCTGCATTGGCCGGTTCAGCGGCACTTTGCGCTGGGTATGGCGGTCAACCTTTGCAGATGGCAGGCATGGGAACGAGCGCAATGGACCTCATCTGGCAAGCAATCCAGGCCGAATTCGCCGATATCACCGATACCCGCGAGGTCACCCAGATCCTCGTGCGCCTGCTGATGGCCGCCTTGCTCGGTGCCGTGCTCGGCTTCGAGCGCGAACACAAGGGCAAGTCGGCGGGCGTGCGCACGCATATGCTGGTGTCGCTGGGGGCCGCGCTGTTCGTGCTGGCACCGAGCATGGCCGGTGCCGAGGAAGATGCCCTGAGCCGGGTGATCCAGGGGATCGTCGCCGGCATCGGCTTTCTCGGCGCGGGCACCATCCTGAAAGGTAACGGCCAGGACCCCAGCCATGTCAAAGGCCTGACGACAGCAGCCGGGTTGTGGATGACTGCCGCCATCGGCACGGCCGCCGGCATGGGCCGCGAGGCCACGGCGGTGATCAGCACGGTGCTGGCCCTGCTGGTGCTGGGTACGATGCCGTTGCTGGTGGAAAAACTGGAAGGGCAGGACGAGAACAAGCAGGAAGAGGAGGAAGGCAGGAAGCACTGAGGGGAGCCGAAGCTCCCCTCAAAGCGTTGTTGCCTGCTCTTTTTTATTATTGGGACCGGCCTGTTGTTGTTTTTGTCAGCCTGTCCGGGTGTTGCGGGCGACCCCCATGCGGGGTCAAGAGCAAACGTATTTTTTTGAGCGCTGACCCGCTTTCATCATGGCTGATCCGAACCTGGCTGCCGCTACCTGGAGGTAGTTTTATTGTTCTGTGCCAGACCGCGGGGCGTACCCCTGAAAAGCGTGTCGACTCCAAAAAAATCTGCTTGCTGCGTCTCTGCCGTGTTGTTCTTGTTATGTCAGAGCCGTTACCTGTTGTTTTTATTGGGTGTCACATTCTTTTTGTTTTTGTACGAAAGATATAGCAGGGTGCGTGCCAACTTTTAAAAAGCTTTTCAAATCAACAAGTTAGCGATTTCTGTGAAAATCGCCAGGCCTGAAAATCTGCTGATTTGTTTCCCTGTTACCCGATTTTTCGCTGCAAAACGTGGCGGCGGTAACACTCACCCACAACTCTGTGACACCCGTATGACCTAGTGCGCGCTGCGCGCCCGTGCCACCCGCGACCCATTGTCGCGGCCCAGCACGCCGCTGATGCGCTGGCCGGCGGCAATCAGCCGGTCCAGGTCGATGCCGGTTTCGATACCCAGCCCCTGCATCAGGTACACCACATCCTCACTGGCGATATTGCCAGTCGCCCCCTTGGCGTACGGACAGCCGCCCAGCCCGGCTACCGAGCTGTCGAAAACACGGATGCCTTCGAGCAGGCTGGCATACACGTTGGCCAGGGCCTGGCCATAGGTATCGTGGAAGTGCCCGGCCAGTTGCTCGCGTGGTACCTGTGCCGAGACCACCTCGAACAGGCGCCGGGTATCACCGGCCGTACCGGTACCGATGGTGTCGCCCAGGGAAACCTCGTAACAGCCCATGTCGTGCAGGGCGCGCGCCACCGGGGCGACCTGTTCGGCGCTGACCTTGCCTTCATAGGGGCAGCCGAGCACGCACGACACGTAGCCACGCACGCGCACGCCGTGGTTACGGGCCGCTTCCATGATTGGCTCGAAGCGCTTGAGGCTGTCGCTGATCGAGCAGTTGATGTTGCGTTGTGAAAACGCTTCGGAGGCAGCCGCGAATACCGCGACCTCCTTCACCCCTGCGGCCACGGCGTCTTCGAAACCGCGCAGGTTCGGCGCCAGCGCGGCATAGGTGACCCCCGGGCGCTGCTGGATGCCGGCGAACACCTCGGCGGAGCCCGCCATCTGCGGCACCCACTTGGGCGAGACGAAACTGCCCACTTCGATATAGGCCAGCCCCGCCTCGGTAAGGTCATCCACCAGGCGTACCTTGTCGGCGACGCTGATGGGCTGGGCTTCGTTCTGCAGGCCGTCGCGGGGGCCGACTTCGACCAGGCGGACGTGTTTGGGCAAGGGCATGGCGGGTTTCCTGTGGCGTTCAGCGGTTGTCTTTGTTGTTCAGGGTGGCGGCCAGGGCCTGTTCGCAGCGCTCCTGGGCGGTATCCAGTTCCAGTTGCATCTGGTGGATGTCGAGCATCTGCTGTTCCAGCTGGGCACGGCGCTCGGCGATTTTCGCCAGCATGCTGTTGAGCTGCTTGAGATTGCCGCTGGACGGGTCGTACAGCTCGATCAGCTCGCGGCATTCGGCCAGGGAAAAGCCGATGCGCTTGCCGCGCAGGATGAGTTTCAGGCTGACCTTGTCGCGGGCCGAATAGATCCGTTCCAGGCCGCGGCGTTCCGGGCTCAGCAGGCCCTGCTCTTCATAGAAGCGGATGGCGCGGGTGGTGATGTCCAGCTCACGGGACAGGTCGGAGATGCTGTAGGTCTGGGTGCTCATGCTGGGGCTCGGCGTGGTGTATGCGGCTATCCTGACGTCAGGTTGACGTTTACGTCAAGCAGGGGCGCAGATGCGTCGTCGGTGCGCGCCTGCCTCAGTCTGGCTGTGCCGCCCGCCGATAGCCATTGGGGGTCTGCCCGCTCAAGCGCTTGAACCAGCGGGCAAAGTACGTCGGGTCGGTGAACCCCAGGCTATCCGACAACTGGCCGATACTCATCCGCGTGTAGACCAGATTGCGCCGCGCCTCCAGCAGCAACCGCCGGTGCACCACCTGCAACGCAGTTTGCCCACTCAGCGCACGGCACAGCTGGTTCAGCTGCAGGCTCGGGATATTCAGCCGCGCGGCAAATTCCTCCACCGACAGGTGCTCGCGATAATGCGCCTCGACCAAGCGCAGATATTGCCCCAGCAAGTGGCGGTCACGCTCATCGCGGTTGCGTGGTGCCTGCCCTGACTGCTGGCGGCGGCTGATCCATACCATCAGCGCCGTCACCAAGGCCTCGAGCAGTGCTGCCCGTGCCGGGGCGTTGCCCTGGTACTCCTGCTGCAGGGTGTCGATCAGGCTGCGCAAGCGCCCACGGTCCTGGCCCAACGGGTAGCACGCCGCTTTTGCCAGTACCGCCAGTGGCGCGCCCAGGCGCTGCTCCAGGTTCGCTACCAGCGCCGTACCGAAAGTCAGTACATGCCCCTGGATATCGGCACTGAAGCGAAAGCCGTGCACGGTCAGCGGCGGCACCACCTGGATCGCCGCTTCGCCGATGGTGCTGCGTAACCCCTCGATCTCTACGTCGGCCCGGCCGCGCTGCACGTACAGCAGCTGGAACAGTTCGGCATGCTGGTGTGGCTTGATTTCCCAGTGGTGCAGGCGGCTACGCGCCTCAATCGGTTCGCAGTGCAGCAGGTCGTTGCCGGGCCAGGCCTGGTTTCCGCCATACAGCGTGAACACCGGGACGCTTGAGAGGGGAGATTTCATGCGGGAGTGCCTGTCCGTTAATCGAACGATTTTTGTAAAAGTGCAGGTTATGCATGGAATAGCACAGCTTTACAGCGGTTTTTGCCAGTAAAAATGCAAAGGCAAACCCTAACAGCAGATGCCGCCTCACTGCCAGTCCGGGGCCGGTGTCGTCCGCACAGAGACAACAACAATGAACACTCAGGTTGCAATTATTGGTGCAGGCCCGTCTGGCCTGCTGCTGGGCCAGCTGCTGCACAATGCCGGTATCGAGACGCTGATCGTCGAACGCCAGACCCCGGAATATGTACTGGGTCGGATCCGCGCCGGGGTGCTGGAACAAGGTACCGTCGACCTGCTGCGCGAAGCCGGCGTGGCTGCGCGCATGGACCGCGAAGGGCTGGTTCATGAAGGGGTCGAGCTGCTGGTCGGCGGGCGTCGCCAGCGCCTGGACCTCAAGGCCCTGACCGGCGGCAAGACGGTGATGGTGTACGGCCAGACCGAAGTGACACGTGACCTGATGCAGGCGCGTCAAGCCAGTGGAGCGCCGACCATCTACTCGGCGAGCAATGTCCAGCCGCACGAACTCAGGGGCGAGCGGCCCTACCTGACGTACGAGAAGGACGGCCAGGTCCACCGCGTGGACTGCGACTACATTGCCGGTTGTGACGGCTTCCACGGTGTCTCGCGGCAGAGCATCCCCGACGGTGTACTCAAGCAGTACGAGCGGGTCTACCCGTTTGGCTGGCTGGGCCTGCTGGCCGATACCCCGCCGGTCAATCACGAGCTGATCTACGCGCACCATCCACGCGGCTTCGTGCTGTGCAGCCAGCGCTCGCTCACACGCAGCCGCTACTACCTGCAAGTCCCGCTGGAAGATCAGCTGGAAGCGTGGCCCGATGAACGCTTCTGGAATGAGCTCAAGTCACGCCTGCCCGAAGACGTCGCGGCGCGCCTGGTGACTGGCCCGGCCCTGGAGAAGAGCATTGCGCCGCTGCGCAGCCTGGTGGTCGAGCCAATGCAGTACGGTCATCTGTTCCTGGTCGGCGACGCCGCGCACATTGTCCCGCCCACCGGGGCCAAGGGCCTGAACCTGGCGGCCTCGGACGTCAACTATCTATACCGCATCCTGCTCAAGGTGTACCGCGAAGGGCGCATCGAGCTGCTGCAGCAATATTCGCCGCTGGCCTTGCGTCGGGTGTGGAAGGGCGAACGCTTCAGCTGGTTCATGACCCAGCTGCTGCATGATTTCGGCAGCCACAAGGACGCCTGGGACCAGAAGATGCAGGAGGCCGACCGTGAGTACTTCCTGACTTCGCCAGCGGGGTTGGTGAACATTGCCGAAAACTATGTGGGCCTGCCGTTCGAGGAGGTGGCCTGAAGCCCGTGCATGCCTGGATGCATGCCGAAAAGCCGCCAGGGCTTGCCGTGAAGTTGGCGTATGACCGACAGTGCCGTGCTGAACAGCTGATGGCAGGAAGCAAACGATGACATTCTTCACCCACCTGACGGGCACCCTGTGCCTGCTGGCCGCCAGTGGTTGGGCAGGTGCCGACGCGGTGCTGCCCGCACCACCGGAAGCGGCCTCCGGCTATCGCTCTGGCTTGCAGCCGGTGCACGCCAGCCGGCACATGGTCGCTGCCGCCAACCCGCTGGCCAGCGAGGCGGGGCGGGCGATGCTGCGTGCCGGTGGCAGCGCCATCGACGCGGCCATCGCCATGCAGATGGTACTGACCCTGGTCGAGCCACAATCCAGTGGTATTGGTGGCGGGGCGTTCATCCTGTACTGGGACGGCCAGCGTGTGCAGGCCTACGATGGCCGTGAGGCAGCCCCGGCGGCGGTGTCGGAAAAATTGTTCCTGCAAGCCGACGGCTTACCCATGCCGTTCAGGGCGGCGCAGATCGGCGGGCGTTCGGTAGGGGTGCCCGGGGTCTTGCGGGCGTTGCAACTGGCCCATGCACAACACGGCAAGCTGCCATGGAGCGAGCTGTTTACCCCGGCGATCTCCTTGGCGCGCAACGGTTTCCCGGTGTCCGAACGCCTTCACGCCCTGCTTGCGGGCGACCCGTTCATTGCCCGTTCCCCGGCCATGGCCCGCTACTTCCTGGATGCGCACGGCAAACCGCTGGCGGTCGGCGTGACCTTGCGCAACCCCGAGCTGGCGCAAACCTTCGAGCAGATTGCCGCGCATGGCGCCGAGGCGTTCTACACCGGCGCAATCGCCGAAGCCATCGTGGCCAAGGTGCGCAGCCATGCCAACGCCGGTTACC
Source organism: Pseudomonas sp. BCRC 81390 (assembly GCF_030341915.1). Lineage (NCBI taxonomy): Bacteria > Pseudomonadati > Pseudomonadota > Gammaproteobacteria > Pseudomonadales > Pseudomonadaceae > Pseudomonas > Pseudomonas sp. BCRC 81390. Next base: position 264,761 of record NZ_JATAAG010000034.1, read on the forward strand.
TGACGCTGCAGGACTTGCAGCAGTACCAGGCCAAGGAGCGCGAGCCGGTATGCGGCCCCTACAAGGCGTGGCGCGTCTGCGGCATGCCGCCGCCTTCGTCGGGCGGGGTGGCGGTGCTGCAGACCCTGGGCATTCTCGAAGCGCTGCAGCAGGCTGCACCGGCACGCGACCTTGCCGCCATGCCGCCGCTACCCGCTGCATCGGTTGCCGGACTCGAAGCCCCACCGCTGGCCGTGCACCTGGTTGCCGAAGCCGAGCGCCTGGCGTATGCCGACCGCGCCCAGTACCTGGCCGACAGCGATTATGTGGCTGTTCCGGTCAAGGCCTTGATCGACCCCGCCTACCTGGCCGCCCGCGCCGGGCAGATCGGCGACTACAGCATGCAGCACGCGCGCCCCGGGCAGCCGCAGGGGGCCGACCTGGCTTTGGCCCCCGACCGCTCGCCACTGCGGGTTTCCACCTCGCACCTCAGCGCGGTCGATGACCACGGCCAGGCCCTGGCCATGACCACTTCGGTGGAAGCAGCGTTCGGTGCGCACCTGATGGTCAAGGGCTTCCTGCTCAACAACCACCTGACCGACTTCTCGTTCATCCCGCAGGAACAGGGCAAGCCCGTGGCCAACCGGGTGCAGCCGGGCAAGCGGCCGCTGTCGTCCATGGCACCGACCCTGGTGTTCGCGCAAGCCTCCGGCGAACTGGTGGCCAGCCTGGGCTCGCCCGGTGGCTCGCAGATCATCGGTTACGTCAACAAGGCGCTGATCGGCCTGCTGGACTGGCAGCTTGACCCGCAGCAGGCCGCCGGCCTGCCCAACTTCGGCAGCCGCAATGCCGACACCGAAGTGGAGTCGGGGTTGGCCAGCCCGGCGCTGATCCGCCAGCTGGCAGCCTGGGGGCATGTGGTAACGCCCATGACCATGACCAGTGGCATGCAGATCATCCAGCGCAGCGGCGATGGCTGGTCGGGCGGTGCCGACCCCCGGCGCGAAGGCGTAGCACTGGGCGACTAGTGGTGCGCGTTGCGGTGCAGGGAGGGGCGTGATAGAAAACAGCCTTGCCATTCAAAAGTTGAATACCAGGATGTCTACTGGCGTGAAATCGAATAGGGCGCTGTTCGACCTCGACCTGCTGCGTGCAATCGTGGTGGTGGCCGATTGTGGCAGTTTCACCACGGCTGCGGCCCGCCTGCACTCGACCCAATCGACCATCAGCCAGAAAGTGCGGCGCCTCGAGGACATGGTTGGCCATCGCCTGCTGGTGCGGGGCAATCGGGATGTATTGCCGACCGACGCCGGGCAGACCTTGCTCGGCTATGCCCGGCACATGCTGGCCCTGAACGACCAGATGCTCGAAGCCCTGGCCGGGGCGATGGTCGGGGTGACCGTACGCCTGGGGGTGCCCGAGGACTTCGTCGGCGGGCGCACCACCAATGCGCTGTCGGCATTCAGCAGGCGCAACCCGCAGGTAAAGCTGGAAGTGACCAGCGGCCTGTGCCGCGACCTCAGCCAGGCCTACGACAACGGTGAACTCGACCTGGTGCTGCTCAAGCAGCGGCGCAACGCCCGCGAGGGCGTGGCTTGCTGGCCGGAGCGCCTGCAATGGATCGACAGCGCGCGCACGCCGGCCTTCGAGCTGGACCCGATCCCGCTGGTGACCTTCCCGCCACGGGGCCTGTACCGCGACGATATGATCAACGCCATCGAGGGCATCGGCCGCCGCTGGCGGATCAGCTTCACCAGCTCGAGCCTCAGTGGCATCCAGGCTGCGGTGGCCGACGGCATGGGCATCAGCCTGCTGCCACCGCGGGTGGCGACCGGCGAGCACAGGGTGCTGGGGGCAGGCCAGGGGCTGCCGGAGGTCGACAGCTACGAAATCGTCATCGTCCACCGGCCGACCGCGGATGTCATGGTCAAGGCCCTGGCCGAAGTGATGACGCAATTGTTGGCAGGTGGCGGCATCTGAGCACTGCAACTGCGGTAGCGGGGTTCGGTGACGCGGCGATTGCCTTGGGACTATGACTGCTGCCTCGATCGTTCTCACAAGGCAGGTGCGGGTTTCTGATGATTCGCGGGGGAATCTGGCTAAAGCCATCCAGACTGGGCGGAACATAGGATCTGCTCCGCAACCCCCCGTTGATCTCATTCCGGAGACCCTATGAAAAAGATTGCATTCATAACCTTGCTGGCCGCCGCAGGCCTGGTTCAGGTAGCCCATGGCAACGAGCCTGAAGATGCGGATACTGCTGTCAGCGAAACAACTGCAGCGTCTACCGAGCAGCCTGAAGCCCGGCGCCGGACCATCCGCAGCATTGGCGTGCCAAGCACACCCTGCCCTGACGGCAACTACCCGACTGAAGCCGGTCATTGCAACCCGTCCTTCGAGTTTGACTGAAGCCCGGGCTTTCTGGCGGGCGGCTCTCCGGCAAGCATTTGCCGGGGCGCTTGACTACCGCGAAGTGGGCCTCATGGCTGACGCTCGGCCACGGCCCTCAGGGTTCTGAGGGTTACCACCGGCGCATCCACCACGAACCGATTAGCCAGCCAACCCGGCACATCCCCTGCCGGGTCGGCTTGCAACTGGTAGATCACCTCGGTCTTGCGCTTGCCCAGCGGCTTCATGATCCACTCGCCCGACAAGTGCTGCACGCGGATCAGCCCGGGCTCTTCGGGCAAACGGCCCGGCTCGGCGCTGAGGTGCCGCACCAAGGTACCGTCGTCAAGCTGCTCGGTGGTCACCTTCAGCACGATGTCGCGCGGCATTGTCGGCCATGGCAGGTCGGTGGTCAGGTACACCCAGGTATCGGCACCGTTCACTTCCAGCAGGCGCATCTGGGCGCAGGCATACAGCCATTTGCAGGCGATCCGCAGGTTCTCCTGCAGGTCGGTGAGCGTGCGCAGGCTGGCTTGCATGGTACTGACACCACGGAATTGCTGGTACGGCGAATCGGCAACGCCACTCAGGTACACGCGAATGCCTTCGCGGTCGTAGGCCAGGTCCCAGTCATCGGCGGCCAGGGCGGGGGGACAGAGCAGCAGGGCGGCGAGCAGCAGGCAGCGGTTCATGGCGGGCACCGCGCGGGGATGGAAGTTTCAGTATGCGCGGCAAACAGAAAGCCCGCCAGATTGGCGGGCTTGCGGGGGCAGCCTGGGCTTAGCGCTTGGGGTTCAGCGTCAGGTGCACGTGGCGGTTCACGTCCTTGTACAACAGGTAGCTGAACTTGCCTGGGCCGCCGGCATAGCAGGCTTGCGGGCAGAAGGCGCGCAGCCACATGAAGTCGCCAGCTTCCACTTCGACCCAGTCCTGGTTCAGGCGGTATACCGCCTTGCCTTCGAGCACGTACAGGCCGTGCTCCATCACGTGGGTTTCGGCAAACGGAATCACACCGCCCGGCTGGAAGGTGACGATGTTCACGTGCATGTCATGGCGCATGTCAGCCATGTCGACGAAGCGGGTGGTGACCCAGCGGCCTTCGGTGCCCGGCATTTCGATGATGGTGGCGTTGTCACGGTGGGTGACGAAGGATTCTGGAACGTCCAGGCCCTCGACCTTCTGGTAATGCTTGCGCAGCCAGTGGAAGGTGACGTTGGCCTTGCTGTTGTTGCGCAGGCTCCACTCGGCGCCCGGGGCCAGGAAGGCATAGCCGCCCGGAACCAGGGTGTGGTGCTTGCCTTCGACGGTGATGTCCAGTTCGCCTTCGACGATGAACACCACGGCTTCGGCGTTCGGGTCCAGCTCAGGGCGCTCGCTGCCGCCTTCCGGGGCGACTTCGACGATGTACTGCGAGAAGGTCTCGGCAAAACCGGTCAGCGGGCGGGCGATGACCCACATGCGCATCTTGTCCCAGAACGGCAGGTGGCTGGTGACGATGTCACGCATCACGCCCTTGGGAATGACGGCATAGGCTTCGGTGAACATGGCACGGTCAGTCAGCAGCTCGGTCTGAGCCGGGTGCCCACCGTGGGGGGCGAAGTAGGAATGATTCGACATGGACGATCTCGACTTGTTGTTCTCTCCCCATGCCGTGAACCGCACCGGCCGGCGCGGCGCAGGGGATGTGGCGACAGCATAGGGGCGAGTGCGTGCCATCCACAAATTAAATGTTGGAATACCCGGTATTTGCCAGCTAAATGCTGACCTGGCGGCCAGCGTGCGCTTCCGGCAAACGGTCACCCTGGCCGAACAGCTTGTGCCGCAAGCTGCCTTCGGCATAGCTCAGCGGGTAGCGGCCACGCCGTTGCAGCTCGGGTACCAGCAGCTCGACCACCTCGGCGAGGTCGTCCGGTTGTACGGCGTAGGTCAGGTTGAAACCATCGATGCCGGTCTCCTCCAGCCAGCTTTCCAGCTGGTCGGCGACTTCGCCGGCCGCGCCGACCAGCACCGGGCCACGGCCACCCAGGCCGACAAACTCGGCGGCCTCGCGCACGCTCCAGCGGCGGTTCGGGTCGGCCGCGGTGAAGGCGGCCAGGGCTGCACGGCCGGCATCGTTCTCGACATATTCGATCGGCGCATCGGGATCGAGGCCGGCAAAGTCGATGCCGGTCCAGCCCGACAGCAGTGCCAGGGCGGCGTCCAGGTCCACATAACGGCGGTACTCGGCGAAGCGTGCTTCGGCTTGTTCCCGGGTGGGGGCGACAATCAGCAGGGCTTGGGCGTAGATCAGCACGGCGTCATGGCCACGCCCGGCGGCCTCGCTGGCCTGGCGAATGCCGTTGGCGTAGCGGCGCAGCACCGTGGGCGTCGGCCCGCTGATGAACACGCATTCGGCGTGGCGCGCCGCGAACTGCTGGCCGCGCGGCGAAGCGCCGGCCTGGAACAGCACCGGCGTACGCTGGGGTGACGGCTGGCACAGGTGCATGCCGGGCACCTGGAAATGCTCGCCTGCATGCTTGATAGGGTGCACCCGGGATGGCTCGATGTACCGCCCGCTGTCACGCTCCAGCAGCACCGCGTCTTCGTCCCAGCTTTTTTCCCACAGCTTGTACAACACCTGCAGGTATTCCTCGGCCAGGTCGTAGCGCTGGTCGTGGCCCAGCTGCTGCGCCAGGCCCAGGTTCCTTGCGGCGCTGTCGAGGTAGCCGGTGACGATGTTCCAGCCGACCCGGCCGTTGCTCAAGTGGTCGAGCGTGGACATGCGCCGGGCGAACGGATAGGGGTGTTCGTAGGTGAGCGAGAAGGTGACGCCAAAGCCCAGGTGTTCGGTAACCCCGGCCATGGCCGGGACCAGCAGCAGGGGGTCGTTGACCGGCACCTGCACGCCACCGCGCAGGGCAGCCTCGGGGCCGCCCTGGTAGACGTCATAGATGCCCAGCACATCGGCGATGAACAGGGCGTCGAACAGGCCGCGTTCGAGCAGGCGAGCCAGGTCGGTCCAGTAATCCAGGCGGTTGAAGTTCACACTGGTATTACGTGGGTGGCGCCACAGGCCGGGCGACTGGTGGCTGGCGGCGTTCATGCTGAAGGCATTGAAGCGGATCGGGCGGGGCATGCTGTGGGCTCCGTTCAAGGCAACACGGAAGCCGGGTAGACCGCGTCGGCGACCTGCAGCTTGTGCGGAATCAGGCCCAGGCCCTGGAAGGTATCGGCCAGCTTCTGCTGCTCGGCCACAATCTGCGGAGTGATCGCCACGGCGTTATAGTTGCGCCGCTCACTGGCCACTTGCAGGACGTTGGCGTTGATCCCCAGTTGCGGCGATAGCAGCGCGGCGACTTCGGCAGGCTTGGCGTTCGCCCACTGGCTGACCTTGCCCAGTTCGGCAAAGAAGGTTTTCAGCAGGTCGCGGTGCTGATCGGCGAAGCTGGCGGTAGACAGGTAGAAGGTGCGGTTGTTCGACAGGCCGCTACCGTCGCGCAGGTTCTTCAGGCCGGGCTGGCTTTCGGCTGCAGCCAGGAACGGGTCCCACAAGGTCACGGCCTGGACGCTGCCTGATTGCAGGGCGGCCACGGCATCGGCGGCGTTGTTGACGTAGGCCGGGGTGATGTCACGGTAGCTGAGGCCAGCCTGCTCCAGGGCAACGGCCAGCAGATACTGGGCATTCCAGCCGCGGCCCGTGGCAACGCGCTTGCCTTTGAGGTCGGCGACGCTGGCCAGCTGGTCCTGCTCGCGCACTACCAGGCCGATGCCACGCGGGTAGGGTTGCTCGGCAGCCAGGTACACCACCGGCTTGCCTGCGGCCTGGGCGAACACCGAAGGTGCATCGGCAGCGTGGCCGAGGTCGATGGCACCGGTGCTCAGGGCTTCGAGCAACTGCGGGCCGGCGGCGAATTCATGCCAGCTGACGGTCACACCTTGGGGGGCCAGGGCCTTCTCCAGAGCACCGCTGCCCTTGAGGATGTTGATACTGTTGAACTTCTGGTAGCCGATGCGCAGGGTCCTGGTGTCATCCGCCAGGGCTTGCGACCAAGGCAGCAGGGCGCTGGCGACACTGGCCAGCAGACCGCCGAGCAGCAGGCGGCGCAGGGGGGAAAAAGCACGGGCGGGCATGGGCATTGCTCCTTGAGTCGGTAGGGAAACGGTGCGCCCAGACTAAGGAGCTGGCGTTAGGCTTTCAATTTTTATATTCCATTTCGTTAGAATGTTTAGTCATTTACATATCATTTTGTTTTATGTGAGGAATGCCCGGCGCGGCAATTGTCTGGACAGCGGCTGGCCGCCGTAGCCACGGCGCGCTTCCCTGCATGGCCCCGCTCACGGATAATCCGGGCAATCCAATAAACAGCCTGTGAGTGGGTATGAGTGATTCCGTAGTCAGCCTCGGCCAGCCTGAAATCGAAGGGGCGCGCAAGACGCGCAAGAACAACCCCGAGAAAACGCGTGAAGACATCCTTCAGGCCGCCATCCACGAGTTCGTCCAGCAAGGGCTGGCCGGCGCCCGTGTTGATGCCATCGCCGAGCGCACCGCCACCTCCAAGCGCATGATCTACTACTACTTCGGCAGCAAGGAGCAGCTGTACTGCGAGTGCCTGGTCAAGTTGTACGGGGATATCCGCAAGACCGAGCAGAGCCTGGACCTGGAGTCGCTGCCGGCCGAGCAGGCGATCCGCCGGCTGGTGGAATTCACCTTCGACCACCACGACCGCAACGTCGACTTCGTGCGGATCATCTGTACCGAGAACATTCACTATGGCGAGTACGTGAAGCAGTCGCCGGCAATCCGCGAAATGAGCAGCCTGGTGCTCGAGGCGCTGGGCAATACCCTGCGCCGTGGCGTCGAGGAGGGGGTGTTCCGCGCCGGCATCGAGGTCATCGACCTGCACATGCTGATGAGTTCGTTCTGCTTCTACCGGGTGTCGAACCGCCATACCTTTGGCGAGATCTTCCAGGTCGACCTTTCCGCTGACGAGGTCAAGCAGCGCCACAAAGCCATGATCTGTGATGCCGTACTGCGCTATATCCGCGCCTGAGCGGCATTTTCGCGTGGCTTGGGCGGCCCGTCATTCGCCCAGCCGCTGCTCACGCGACGGCGGGTAGCCGAAGTACGCCGCATAGCATTTGCTGAAGTGCGACACCGAGACGAAACCGCAGGCCACTGCCACCTCCATCACCGACAGGTCGGAGTACTGCAGCAGTCGGCGGCTCTTGGTGATGCGCAACTCCATATAGTACCGCCGCGGCGAGGTGCCCAGCTGGGCCTGGAACAGGCGGTCGATCTGCCGCCGCGAGCGCCCGCTGTAGGCAGCCAGCTGGTCGAGGCTGAGGGTTTCCTCGAGGTTGTTCTCCATCAGCTCGACGATGGTGCGCAGGTGCAGGCTCATGGATTTTTTCGCCCCCGGGCCAACCTGGCGGTAGCGGGCGCCGGAGAACGACAGGATCTCTTCGACGCCCTCGGCCAGGCCGTCGCCATACAGCCGGCGCACCAGGCCCAGCATCAGCTCCATGGCGCCATTGGGGCTGGCGGCGCTGAGGCGGTCGCGATCGAGGGTGAAGCTGGCCGGGGTGATGCGCGTTTGCGGGCTGCGTTCACTCAGGCTGGCGCGCTGCTCGGGGTGGATGCTGCAGCCGTAGTCGTCCAGCACCCCGGCGCGGCCAAGGAACCAGGCACCATTCCACAGGCCACCCAGGGCCATGCCGTGGCTGGCGCAGTCGCCCAGCAGGCGGTCAAGTTCCGGGTACTTCAGCGGGGTGCGCAAGCCGCCGCAGATGACCAGCAGGTCCAGTTCTTTCAGCGCCTCGGCGGACACCTCGGTGGCCACCAGCTCCAGCCCCAGGTCGCTGAGCACACGGTCGCCATCCAGCGACAGCGGGGTGAAGCGGAAGCTGTCGGCGCGCAGCAGGTTGGCCGTGACCAGCACGTCCATGGCCACGGTGAAGCTGGCCATGGAAAAGTGTTCGAGCAACACGAAATCGACCCGATAGGGGGCCTGGGCATTGGCGCTGGTGGACTTCAGACGCAGCATGTTGCTGGTACTGGTCTTCTTGCTGAACTGGCGTGGCGTGGGCACTCTGGACTCCGCTACCGGGCTGGCCTGGAGAGTGTGGCGGGTGGCCGCGGGAAAGACAATCTTGCAGGTGGTGCTGGCATGTTCGAGGTCGTGTTCAGGCAAGCTGTCTGGCCTGGCCGGTTATCGTTATGCTGATGTTCCCGCTACTGAGGATGCCCTTGATGAAATACGCCGCTGCCCTGTTGCTCTGCCTGGTGCCACTGCTGGCCAATGCCCTGCAGCCTGGCGAAAAGCTCGCGCCGTGGACGTTGCTCGACCAGTACGACCAGGCCTACAGCCTTGATGCCGGCACGCATATCCTGCTGGTAGCCCGCGACATGGACGGTGCCAAGCTGGTCAAGGCGGCGTTGGCCGACCTGCCCACGGGTTACCTGGAAGCGCGCGATGCGGCATTCGTCGCCGACATCCAGCGCATGCCGGCGCTGATCAGCAAGCTGTTCGCCATCCCTGCCATGCGTGACTACCACTACCGGGTGCTGCTCGACCGTGATGGGCGGGTAGCCAGCCGCTATCCCGGGCAGGATGGCCAGGTGCAGTGGCTGCAACTGGAACAGGGCAGGCTGGTGAGCCAGCAGGCGTTTGCCGATGCAGCGGCGTTGAAGGCGGCGCTGGAGACCGCACCACGGCACTGAAACCTGTCTGGGGCGGCCTGCTGGCAGGCAAGCACAGGCAAATCAATCTGAACCCTTGGCGTCCGCCGAAACCCAAAGCAGTACATGCCATTGGGAGGATGCTCATGGAAATCGGAACGATCTGGTTCATCGTCGCCATGTTGGTGATCGTGCTGGAAATCTGGGCCATCTGGCACATCATCGGCAGTGACCGGCGCGCCGAGCGCAAGATGCTGTGGGTAGTGTTCGTGGTCTACGCGCCATTCCCCGGCCTGCTGTTCTGGGCCTGGCGCGGGCCGCGGGCGGTGAAGGGCAGGGCGGTGCTGGAGGAGAAATGACCCTGGGCGGCAACCAGGCGCGGGGGCGCCTGGTTGCCCTGCCCTGTGGTCAGGGCACGATGCTCAAGCGGATGGCTGAGCCAAGGCCATCGACCATCAGGCTGCCGTAGAATTTCACACGTGACAGCAGCCGAAGGCGCTTGAGTTCCTCGCGGATACGCTCACGAATCTGCCGCTCGGCTTCGTCCAGACGATCGCTGGTGGTGCTGTGGTAGAGGTGAACCACGCCGAGCAGGGTTGTTTCGATGTGCTCCACGGTGTCCCAGCCAAGGTTTGCGCGCAGGTGCTGGCGGGCCGTGGCAGCATCAGCCTCGTCGTCGGGGTGATGCGGCTTGATGGTGTAGGCAAGTTGAAAGTTGTGTCTGGTCATGGATATGTCCTTGTTGCATGCAGGCCTCCGTGCCGGGATCTGCAATCTAGCGACTGCTCGCCATTGTGCAAACAGACGCGTGGTTCATCGAGACGCGCGCTCTGTGTGAAACGTCCTACGCGGGGCCGCTTGACCTGAAGCTGACTTGAGGTCCGATACTGCGCAGCTCTTTCCTTAATCGAGGGCTTACCGTGACCCGTTCAAGCGCATTCCAGCTGAGCAACCCCGAAGCTTTGTACGACCCCAGTGGCAATGCCTACTCGCATGTTGCCGAGGTGCGGGCGGGCAGCCGCCTGCTGTTCATCGCCGGCCAAGGCGGGGAGGACCGCGAGGGACGGCTGTCACCCTTGTTCGCCGAACAGGCGCGGCAGGCACTGGCCAACCTGGAACTGGCCCTGGCCTCGAAGGGGGCCGGCCTGGCTCAGGTGTGCAAGCTGACCCTGCTGATCGTCGCACACAGCGAAACGCGCCTGCGGGAGTGGGTAGCCGAGGCCGACAGGGCTTGGGGCGGGCACATGAAACCGACCTGCACGCTGATACCGGTACCTCGGCTGGCGTTGGACGGCATGCTGGTGGAGATCGATGCGGTGGCCGCGCTGTAGCGCCAGGGACGCGCGTTGTTGTATACCGGTGCCGGGCCTGGCAGCCTCGCACCATGACAACAACAGCGCTTTCAGAGGTGACCACACCATGAGCACCGGCACCACCACGCTTGACCGCCGCAAGGCCCGACCCTGGCTGTGGGCCGCGCTCTTCAGCCTGGTGGCCTTCGCCGCCAACTCGGTGTTCTGCCGGCTGGCGCTGAAGGATGGGGCCGTCGACCCGGTTTCGTTCACCGTGTTACGCCTGGCCAGTGGCGCTGCGTTTCTGCTGTTGCTGATCCGCCTGCGCAGACCGGCACTGGCCATCGGTGGTAGCTGGCGGGGTGGGCTGGCACTGTTCCTGTACGCGTTCCTGTTTTCCGCAGCCTACCTGCAGCTGGGCGCCGGGGCAGGGGCCTTGCTGCTGTTCGGCGCGGTGCAGATCACCATGTTCGGGTTTGCCTGGTACCAGGGCGAGCACATCACTGCGCGTATGCTCTCGGGCATGCTCGTCGCTTTTGCCGGGCTGTTGCTGCTGCTGTTGCCCGGGGCCTCGGCGCCGCCCCTCGCCAGTGCCTTGTTGATGGCCCTGTCGGGTGTCGCCTGGGGTATTTACTCGCTGCTGGGCAAGGGCTCGCCGAGGCCGCTGGCCGACACGGCGGGTAATTTCGCCCGAAGCCTGCCGTGCCTGGTATTACTGGCGCCGATGCTGCTGCTCGGCACTGATGTCCACCTGACGGCGGTAGGCTTGATGTATGCCCTGGGCTCTGGCGTGCTGGCTTCCGGGGCCGGTTATGCCGTGTGGTACGGCGTGGTCAGGCAGGTCAGTGCGCAGCAGGCGGCGACCCTGCAACTGAGCGTGCCGGTGATCGCGGCGCTCGGTGGGGTTGTGCTGGTCGGTGAACCGCTGTCGTTGCGCTTGCTGACGGCCAGTGTCGTGGTGCTTGGCGGGATCGCCCTGGCGCTGGTACCACGGCGCTGAAAGAAACGGCCTGCGGCCTGGAGCCGGGGCGTGCTGTCGCGATAGCTGCTGATACCTATACTGGTTCAAGCTGCCTCGTATTGCTGGCCATTTCAGCCTTGGTTCGAACGCCCAGTGTCGCTGGCTTCGGTAACCACCGGCAGGTTGTCGGCACGCTGGATGGCCCGCCGTTGCTGCTCGTAGTCGTCCAGCGACAGGCCGCGACGTTGCAGCGCTTCGAGTTGCAACTGACGGGTTTCCTCCGCGCTGTATGGGCGCAGTTCCGGGTGGCTGGCACAGCCGCTGGCAAGGGCAATGGCAACAACGGCAAGGGTGGCGCAAAGCAGGCGGGCCAGGGTGTTCATCGGGTAGCTCCAGGAACCGGTGGGGTGAAGGTCAGGTCGATGGAGCCAGGGTATTCGGCCAGGCCACTGGACAGAAATTGCCGTTCTCGATAGTGACTATCGATGGTTCCAGCGGAACCGGGAGGGCGTGATGGGCCAAGACGAGCAAGCGCGCAAATGGGGTGTGCTGGAGCCGATCGACCGGATTACCGAAGTGATCTTCGGGCTGTTGATGGCCATGACCTTCATCGGCTCGCTGAGCGTCGCCACGGCGGGGCGCGAAGATGCCCGGCTGATGCTGATTGCCGCGTTCGGCTGCAACCTGGCCTGGGGCCTGGCCGATGCGGTCATCTACCTGCTGCGCACCTGGACCGAGCGCACCCGCAGCCGTACGCTGCTGGCCCGCATGCAGGCCGACGAGGGCAGCCAGGGGCGCAGGCTGATTGCTGCCGCGTTGCCGGCGCGCATCAGCCTGGCGCTGGATGAGGACGGCCTGGAAGTGTTGCGCGAACGCATGCTGCGGGATGCCGCCCGCCCCATACCGGCACGCCTGGGCGTGGATGACTTCAAGGCTGCCCTGGCCACGTTCCTGCTGGTGGTGCTGGCAACATTCCCGGTGGTGATACCGTTCCTGCTGATCGACACCACCGCCACGGCCATCCGCGTATCGCACCTGGTGGCCCTGGCCATGCTGTACCTGGCGGGCTGGCTGCTGGCTCGCTACTCCGGTGGTCGGACCCAGTTGACCGGGGTCGTCCTGGCGGCTGTCGGGGCGTCATTGATCCTGGCCATCATTGCCTTGGGCGGTTAATCAGTACTTGATGTCCCGGGCGCGTTCGCGGCCTTGTTGCTTGGTATGGCGTTTGTCCTGGCGGCATCCAGCGTTGCTTTGCTGGTCGGCGTAACGGCAGTCCTGTTTGGTCTGGCGTGCGTCCTGACGGGTTTCCTGGCGCACGTCGCGGGCCTCGCGGCGCCGCTCGGCACGGTCGGTAGCCGCCCAGACCGAGGAACATAACGCGGCCAGCGTGATGACGGCGATGAGGCGGGGCGTGTTCATCGGGGCGGCTCCTGTCTGAACGTTATGCGTCATGGCTGTACCCGCTCTTCAGCAGGCAGGGCGCTACGCGAACACGCCTTGCATGAAGCTGGTGCGCAGCGAAGGGCCGGTACAGGACAATTACAGTTGGCAACCAGGCCGTTGGATAGATTCAAAAGCAGCAACCGTCCTCACCCTTAGAGTGCAAAAAGTTTGCGCTCCATCAGGTGGCTAAAGGCAGTGTCATTGCTACCCTTAAGCCACGCGGTCTGACCTGATGGGGAGAAGCGATGCGCATGCCATTGTCTGCGGTCTTGTCGGCGGTCCTGTATCTGAGCGCCATGCCCGGCCTGGTGCTGGCGGAAGACGTACCCGCCCCCGACCCGGCACCCCAGTCCGACACGGCCGCGGCCAAGGACCCGGTGTTCACCCAGGAGCAACTGGACCAGATGCTCGCGCCTGTCGCCTTGTACCCGGATGCCTTGCTGGCCCAGGTCCTGATGGCAGCCACCTACCCGGGGCAGGTCAGCGAAGCGGTGAGCTGGTCCAAGGCCAACCCCAAGGCTTCAGGTGACGATGCGGTCAGAAAAGTGGCGAACCAGCCTTGGGACCCGAGCGTACAGGCCTTGGTCGCCTTTCCCCAGGTGCTGGCCACGCTGGGCCAGGACCCGGTCTGGGTGCAGCGCCTGGGCGACGCCTTCCTCGCCCAGCCCGACGATGTCATGGGCGGCGTGCAGCGCTTGCGTCACCAGGCCCAGGCCGCTGGCAACCTGCAGAGCAACCAGTACCAGAATGTGACCGTCCAGGCGGCACCGGCGCCGGCCTCCAGCAGCACCCAGGTGGTCGCGGCCAGCAGTCCGCCCACCACCATCATCATCGAACCGGCCGACCCGCAAGTGGTGTACGTGCCCAGCTACAACCCGACCACCACCTACGGCACCTGGGCCTACCCGGCCTCGCCACCGCCGTATTATCCGCCACCGCCGATGTACTACCCCGGTTCCGCGCTGGTTGCCGGCCTGGCCTTCGGTACCGGCGTGGCGATCGTCGCCTCGCTGTGGGGCGACTGCGACTGGGGCAACAATGACATCGACATCGACGTCAACCGCTACAACAACATCAATGCCAACAACCGCATCAGCAACAACCAGAACAAATGGCAGCACAACGCCGCCAACCGCGACGGCGTGCCTTACCGCGACGCCCGCAGTCGCCAGCAGTATGGTCGCCAGCTCGACGGTGCCAGCCAGCGTACCGCCTTCCGTGGCGACGATGCACAGCGCGCCCGGGCCCGCGACCAAGCGCGCGCCTCCATGGACCGGGCCGGCATCGAACGGCCGGCCACCAGCAACCGCCAGGCCCGCCAGCAGATGCGCGAGGCGCAAGCAGGCAATACGCCTGGCAACCGCATGCAACCTAGGAACGACACCTGGGCAGCCGAGCGTCGTCAGGAAACCCGCAGCACCCAGGCCCGCCAGCAGAACAACCAGGTGAACCGCAGGCAGGGTGAAGGCCAGGCGCGACAGGTAGCGCAGAACCGGCCTGGCAGCAGCGCCGGTCGGGCCCGCAACAATGCCTTTGATGGCGTGCGTGCGCCGACGCGCACCAATCTGCAGGCCAGCCGTGGTCGCACCAGCCAGTCGCTCGCCCAGCGGCCGGGCGCCTCGCGTGCCACCGGGCACACGATCTCCCGGCCCAGTGCGCCTGTACGTCGCGGGGGAGGAGGCCGTCGATGAACCGTCAACCGATAGCGGCACTGGTAATCGCGGTCGGCATGATCTGGTCAACCCTGGTTGCGGCGCAGGAAGCCTTCCCGACACCGGAAAAGGCCGTGGACGCCTTCGTTGCGGCGCTGGGCGAAGCGAAACCCGATGAAGCCCGCCTGGCCCAGCTGCTGGGCGATGACTGGCGTATCTACATACCGCGCGGTGGTGTGCAACGCAGTGACGTGGACACCTTCCTGGAGCAGTATCGCGCGCAGCACAGCATCGACAGGACGGAGGATGGCAAGGCCGTCCTCGCGGTGGGCAGCGCGCACTGGACCCTGCCGATCCCGCTGACGCAAGGCAGCCAGGGCTGGCGCTTCGACCTCAAGGCCGGCAGCGCCGAAATCCGCGCGCGGCGCATTGGCCGCAACGAACTGGGGGCCATGCAGTCGCTACTGGCCTACCACGACGCGCAGATGGACTATGCCACCCAGGACCATAACGGTGACGGCGCCCTGGAGTATGCGCAGAAGATTTTCAGCGAGCCCGGCAAGCATGACGGGCTGTACTGGGATGATGACGGTGACGGGCAAGTCAGCCCGCTGGGCCCGCTGTTTGGCCAGGACGTGGTCGGCGATGCCTGGTATGGCTACCACTTCCGCATCCTCGACGGCCAGGGCCCGTCCGCCCCCGGTGGCGCCTACAGCTACCTGATCGGCAAGCACATGAGCCGCGGTTTTGCCATGGTCGCCTGGCCGGCGAAGTACGACGACAGCGGGGTGATGAGCTTCATGATCAGCCATGACGGCGAGGTGTTCGAGAAAGACCTCGGGCCGAACGGTGACCACCTGGCCAGGCAGATGAAGCGCTTCGACCCGGATGACAGCTGGAAGGTGGTGGAAGTGCCGGCGGAGGATTGAGCGATCGAGCCCCATGCCAGCTCAGGGCGCGGTTCGCGATTCCAGGTCCATGTCGGCTGGCCAGTTCACCTTGGGGGCCAGGCGTAATGCGATTTCATACCACAGCAGATCATTGTGGTCCTTGTGTTCGCCGGGGGGCGGCAGGGCTGAAGGGCCTTGTTGCATGTAGGTGCAGATATAGGCCCAGGCGTACTGGTCGGCGCCCATCGTCACCAGAGGGAAACGGTCGATCACATTGTTTGTGCCGGGCACGACGATGGAAAGTGTTACCCCCCATTTTAATGGACTGGTCCGGGACCATCGCTCGGCGCGCACTTGCGACCACTCGTAACTGACTGGAACGACTTTGCCTTTGTCGAATGGGTTCCACCATTGATGTTTGAAATTGTAGGCGTAGATTTTATGGCGCGCCCGGTTGAAACGGATGGGTAGATCTCTGGGTGGGGCAAGATCAGCACGGAACAGGATAATGCTGCTCCATGAATACAATGCATACATGAACCCTAGCAGGAGGACACTCTCAAGATCTGTTAGGTCCGTATGGTTGATCATCCAAGGGAGATCGCTCAAGGCCCAGATAAGATAAAGAAGCGTCAGTGCCGAAACTACACCACGGTATGCCATTGCTGAGCGAGGTATTTCGAGATAGATGTCATCTTGGTGGTTTGGCGTCTGGTTTCCCAGGTTGGGCTGTAAAAGTGTTGAGTCGCAAGGCCCTGGCAGGTCTTCTTTCCAACCAGGACAGGGGGGGACGAGTGCTGGCCCACTCATTGTATATCATCCTTGCTGGCACGAATGTCACTTTCCTTCACGCTCACTTGAGCGTAGATCGTCGGGTCATGGCGGTCGGGCCAGTAACTAAGATCTAACTCAAAGGCTTGGATGGTGTGATGGTCGGAGAGTGGCAGCGATCCCTGGATGCTGACACCTCCCGTCCTTTCGTCCAGCTTTATCAGGGGTTGCATATCGGACATGCTTGAGAAAAGGTCTATAGGCTCTTCATTTTTTGCATTCAGTTTCATAGGAGACGAGCTGTCAGCTGATAATTCAACTATTTCAGCGTGTCTGCCTCCGCGGTGCAGGCGCAGACGCCATTGATAATGTGAAAGGCGTTGGTTGAAATCAGGGATGCGGATAAAATAATTCAGTCTGAAACTGGCCGGCACCGCGTTACCGTCACTGATGGATACTGTTGTTTCAGCGTCTCGGTGAATAGTGTGACTAAGGTTGAACTGTATTTGAATCGAGACCTCCGCTTCCAGGCCGAGGATTGCAGCGTTAAGGGCGCCAATAGCAGTGTCCATATCAGTGTCGGCCTTCCACTGTCGAAATGATCGAGGCAGTCCCCACCTGCAATTTCTGGCCCAAAGTTCTAATGCTGAAGACTCTCTGCGCTTGGCTGCAGTTGCAAGCAAATAGGCAGCAACACCTAACATAATGCTTATGCCTATTGGGCCAAGTAACGCACCGTAGCCAAAAGCGGCCGAGACTCCAAAGGCTGCAGCCCCGTATGAGGTGGCACTTGCGAACCGGTAGAGTTGAGCCGCGGGGGTATCTCCTATCCGCTCGGATCTGGCGCTTGCGTATGTGTAATGAGCTCCGTCCATGACGCCAGCAAGCGCCGCAATGCCGGAACCAAATCTTGCAATACCAGTCCCCAGTGAAATGGTGGTTACCGTCCCGGGCCACGGTATCTTCGGGCGTACCACGGCAACAACACCCCCAGCCGCTTCTACACTGCTACCTAACAACCCAAGCGACGAAGACCAGATCGCCGCCAGCGCTTCCGGGTTGTGCTGATGCGTTTCCTGCAACGCCCGATAGTTCCTGCCCAGGCTGTCCTGATGAAACCACAGGCTGCCCAGGGCAAACAGCAGGCCGGCGCTGCCGCCACTGGCGGCGGCATCGCGCAGGCTGCGCATGGCGTCGCTGGCCACGCTTTGCGCGGCCAGTGAACTGATCTTCAAGCCATCCGTGACCTGTGTACGCAGCGTACCCGCACCTATCGCGATATTCCGTACCAGCGCCCCGACACCACCGGCTGCTCCCTCCCGCAGCTGTACCAGCCGCGCCTGCAAGCGCTCGGCGTTTTCGAACGTCCACAGCACTACCTCGATCATCTGGTTGCGATTGCCCGGTGTGGCGATATTGATCGCCCCGCTCAGCACCATGGCCCGCACCTTGCGCCCCAGGGGATCGCGAAACTGCTGGTCGATCCGCTGCAAGAACGCCTCGGTGCGGGCCTGCACGGCCTCGTCGAGCAGGCTC
>NZ_JATAAG010000034.1:282617-283029 GCF_030341915.1 Pseudomonas sp. BCRC 81390
CTGGCCGACGGCATCCTGGATCGGCTTGATCATCAACAGCTGGCCGTCATCAGTCCCGGCGATGCTTTTGATGATGTCGTACACCTTGCCGAAGTCGTCCCCGGACAGCGCAGCGACCACGTGCTGCATCAGCCCCGGGTGCTTGGCCAGCAGCGCCTGGTACAGCAGACTCTGATCATCTTCCACCAGTTGCTGCCAGACATGCTGGGTCATCCCGAGCGGCTGGCCTTGTTCGGGCAGGGCTTCAGTAGGGCCACCGGCCAGGCAGGCCGCCATCATCTGAATGAAATATTCGACAGAAACAGGGTCTGCCGCGTCATAGTCGAAATAACCGATCTGCTGGAACGCGCGCGCGGCGTAGTGCCGTGCATACAGCTTGCCGACCTGGTCGATCATTGCCTGCCAGTTCTTC
>NZ_JATAAG010000035.1:0-229 GCF_030341915.1 Pseudomonas sp. BCRC 81390
GAGGGACGGAGAAGGTTAGGCCAGCCTGGCGTTGGTTGTCCAGGTTTAAGGTGGTAGGCTGAAATCTTAGGCAAATCCGGGATTTCAAGGCCGAGAGCTGATGACGAGTTGCCTCTAGGCGACGAAGTGGTTGATACCATGCTTCCAAGAAAAGCTCCTAAGCTTCAGATAACTGGGAACCGTACCCCAAACCGACACAGGTGGTTAGGTAGAGAATACCAAGGCGCTT
>NZ_JATAAG010000036.1:0-1277 GCF_030341915.1 Pseudomonas sp. BCRC 81390
CCGCTCCTTGTATGTTGTGTCTGGCCTGGCGAGAGAGGTTATGCTCGTTCGGCTGAAGAAGCACTTCCGGGGAGGCCGACCGCTCCTGAAGGCGGGCTCGCCCTGACCTTGTATGTAGAGAGGCCCCCCGCCTCATTGCCCACTACGAAGAGTATCGAGAAGCCGACAAGTCGGACTTCGCATTACAAGGTTGTAGCGGCATGAAGTTCGAGGTCGGGGAACCGGAGGCCATTGTCACCTAATTCGCTTGAGGGTGGGAATATGAGTGTCTGTGTCGGCCTGGATATCGGTTCACGCACTTCGATCGCAGGGGTGCGTAAAGATGGTCAACCTGCTGGACAATGGGATATCGCTCAGACCGCCGCTGGTCGTAAGGCTGCAGTGAAAAAACTGCAGGCCCTCAAGCCCAAGGCAATCGTGATGGAGGCTACCGGGATCTATTACCTGGACTTGGCCATTGAGCTACACGCTGCCGACCTACCTGTTTCAGTGATCAACCCCAAAAGCTTCCATAATTTTGCCAAGTTGATGCTGGTGAACAGCAAGACAGACGCAATAGATGCCCAGTTGCTGTCCGAGTATGGGGAGCGTATGACTCCGCGTTTGTGGACGCCTCCAAGCCCTGTACAGCTTGAACTCAGGGCCCTTGGCCGGCACATCAATCGTTTGGTAGGGCACCGTACCCGAGCGAAGAATGAGCTGCACGCATTGCAGGCGACCACTACGACCCCGTCAATGCTGATCGAAGATCAAGAAGAAGCGGTTGCCTCACTGGACAACCGCATTGAGCGTATTCGTAAAGCAGGACGCGAGTTAATCGCCCAGTGTCCGAGACTTACTCGACAATACGAGCAACTTCTCGCAGGCCCGGGGATCGGAGAAGTCTCGGCACTGGCTGCCTTGGCTGAGCTGACCACGCTGCCTGAAACGCTCAAGTCCTCTCAGGTAGCTCGCCATGCTGGTCTCGATGTTCGACAGACACAATCGGGCACGAGCATTGATAAACCCGGTCGGCTTGGCAAAAGTGGGAATGCCTACCTAAGGGCAGCCATGTACATGCCTGCATTGACCGCAGTGCGCTACGACCCTTATGCAAAGGCCTTTTACGAGTCGCTGATCAGAAGGGGCAAGAAGAAAATGCAGGCTATCGCTGCTGTCATGCGCAAATACCTGACTGGCATCTGGGCATGCATGCATGGGGATAAGCCATTTGAAACGGCCAAGCTTTTCAGCGCTGAGCACCTCAGAAAAGCTTGACCGCGAACAGAGTATCTACA
>NZ_JATAAG010000037.1:0-506 GCF_030341915.1 Pseudomonas sp. BCRC 81390
ATCGGCCACGTTGACCACGGTAAGACCACTCTGACCGCAGCTCTGACTCGCGTCTGCTCCGAAGTATTCGGTTCGGCAGTCGTTGAGTTCGACAAGATCGACTCGGCTCCGGAAGAAAAAGCGCGCGGTATCACCATCAACACCGCTCACGTCGAGTACAACTCGAACATTCGTCACTACGCTCACGTTGACTGCCCAGGTCACGCTGACTACGTGAAGAACATGATCACCGGTGCTGCCCAGATGGACGGCGCGATCCTGGTTTGCTCGGCCGCCGATGGTCCGATGCCACAAACCCGTGAGCACATCCTGCTGTCCCGTCAGGTAGGCGTTCCGTACATCGTGGTCTTCCTGAACAAGGCTGACCTGGTAGACGACGCTGAGCTGCTGGAACTGGTCGAGATGGAAGTTCGCGACCTGCTGTCCACCTACGACTTCCCAGGCGACGACACCCCGATCATCATCGGTTCGGCTCGTATGGCGCTGGAAGGCAAAGACGACAACGA